>CAISGE010000015.1 GCA_903884815.1 Candidatus Omnitrophota bacterium
ATCTTATGAAGGACCGACATGTCGTCATTGTGGGCGGCGGCATTTCGGGCCTTGCCACGGCCTTTTATCTTTCCCAGGATCCGTCCCTGCGCGTTACTGTTCTGGAAGCTTCCGATGGCTGGGGCGGTGTTCTCAGAACTCTTCGGCACAAAGATTTCTCGATCGAGGCCGCGGCAGACACTTTCGACGGAAGCCGGCCGGAAGCCCTCGAATTATGTCGAAGCCTTGGCCTTACAGCCGAACTCATCGGGAGCGAACCTTCCCTCAAGAATCTTTCGATCCGAAGCGGCTCCCAGATTTTTTCCATTCCCTTTTCTGCGAGGATCCTAACAAGCGGCGCTCTCGATCTTCCAGCCAAGGCGCGGATGCTACTGGCGCCCTGGATCTCTCGGGAAATTGGCGAAAAGGACGAAAGCCTTGGGGCTTTTTTGCGACGGCGGTTTGGGGCCGGCTTTGTGGAACAGGTCGGGGGACCGCTGATCCGAGGTGTCATCATGGCAGAACCGGCCGAGCTGAGCGCCCGTGAATATTTTCCGGTTCATAAAAACGAAAGCAAGCCTGCCAGCCAGGCGTGGATGCTCCGAGGCGGTATGGACCGTTTTGTAACCGCTTTGGTGAACCAACTGCAAAGAGGCACGGTGTTGCGCCTTCATTCACCTGTTCGCGCCATCGCAGGAACGGGCCCGTGGAAGGTGGCCCTTGAAAATGGAGAGATCCTGGGAGCAGCTGACGTATGTCTTTCTATGCCGGCCTGCCGGTCGGCCGCCTTGATCCGTGAGGCAGCCCCGGAACTTGCCGTGGCTCTTTCAGCGATTCGCTATGATCCCGTCGCGGTGATCAATCTTATATTCAACCGGAGGGATGTTCCACCGGAGGGAAGGCGTCCCGGATTCATCGTGCCCGGCGTTGGAGACAAATCTCCGTTTTCGAGCTTGAAGTGGGTGGGGGCCGCCAGAGAAAGTTCCTGGGTGCGCGCGAAAGTCTTTATTTCTGGAGTTCTCCACCGGGCGATTTTTGATCTTTCCGATGAGGCGATCCTCGAACGGGTTCTGGCGAATTTGAAAAACGAATGGAAACTTCCGGCACCTCTCTGGACCGGCGTGGAGCGTTACCCGCAGGAGCTTGCGCAATATGGGCCGGATCATCGCGACCGTGTGGCCGAAATCGAGCGGGAGCTCCGGAAACACCCTGGCCTTTATCTTACGGGGAATGGTTTTGAAGGTTTCGGGATTACGGATTGCATTCGCAGGGCTCAAGGCGTGGCCGGAGAGATCTCGCGTAGTGGCAAGTTTTCACAAATGAGGTAGAATACCCGCCATGGATCCAAAGACACCGCACTTCAATACCGCGCCGAGCGCATCAAAGACGAAGATCGAACAAGCCATCGCGCTGGAGCGTGAGGCCCATCGTCTTCGCGGCGAACATAAGATCGATCAGGCGTTCCAGACTTTTGATCAAGCCGCCAAACTTTTCCAGGAAGCGAAAGAACCCCTCAAGGCCGCCGTTTGTTTTTCTTCCGCGGCGACCTGTTGGAATATTCATACCGGATGGCAGCCCCTCCGCAATGCCGCGACGCGCAACGAATCTGCCGCGCTCCAGGCGATCGCCGCCAAAGACTATGCTTATGCGGAATCTCTTTTCAGCGAAGCCGCCCTTCTTTATGAAAAAGAGGGGGATTTCACAAAAGTTTCCTATTGTTATCGACGGTCGAAGGACGCCCGTCTCGTGCGCTTATGGAAGACCTTCACCCGGAGTCAGGAGCCAGGCACAGGGGCGATCGGCCTTCAGGCGATGCCGTGGAAAGATCGCTTGTCCGCTATGATGAGCTGGTTTTTCAGTTCTCTTAGCTGTTTGATCTGGGGATACGGGGAGCTGCCGTTCCGCACCCTCGGGGTCGCCGGTGCGATCATCGGTTTGAGCGCTCTCTGTTATCATGTTTCGGGAACAGTGCTTACGGGGGGCTTCGTTCAGAAGATCGATCTGTTCGAATCTCTCTATATGAGCATTATTACCTACACGACGGTCGGGTACGGCGATTATCTTCCGATGGGATGGGTGCGCGGCGTCGCGGCGTTTGAAGCCCTTTCGGGGATCTTTGTCACACCGCTTTTTCTGATTGCTCTGACGCGCCGCTATCTCAGGATGCGCTAAATTATTAAAAGGCCATGATCCATCATCCATAAGAAAGGAACTCACATTGAAAGACATTAAGATCGCGCTTACTGAAAAAGAAATGCCCAAGCAGTGGTACAACCTGGCAGCGGATTTGCCGACGCCGATGCAGCCGCCGCTCGGGCCGGACGGGAATCCGATCTCGCCGGACATGCTTGAAAAAGTTTTTCCCATGAACCTGATCGAGCAGGAAATGAGCACGGAGCGCTGGATCGATATCCCGGAAGAGATCCTGGAGATGCTTTACCGGTGGCGTCCGGCACCGCTCAAGCGTGCGGTCTATCTTGAAAAATATCTGAAGACACCGGCCCGCATTTATTACAAGGATGAGAGTGTCAGTCCCGCTGGCAGTCATAAGCCAAATACCGCGGTGGCGCAGGCCTGGTACAACAAACAGTTTGGGATCAAAAAGCTCACGACCGAGACCGGCGCCGGGCAGTGGGGCAGCGCCATCGCTTTTGCCTCAAAGCTCCTGGGACTCGAATGCAAGGTGTTCATGGTCCGTATCAGCTTTGACCAGAAGCCGTTCCGTAAAAGTCTGATGCGCGTTTGGGGCGCGAATTGTGTCGCGAGCCCGAGCCATGAAACACATGCTGGCCGGGAGATCCTGAAAAAAGATCCTAAGACGCCGGGAAGCCTGGGTATTGCAATCAGCGAGGCGATTGAAGAAGCCGTGGGCGATCCGAGCGGGAAGACGCGCTACTGTCTCGGCAGCGTGCTGAATCACGTGATGCTTCATCAGACCATCATCGGCCTCGAGGCGAAAAAGCAGCTCGCCATGGTCGGAGAAAAACAGCCGGACATTGTGATCGGATGCGCGGGCGGCGGCAGTAATTTCGCCGGGATCTCTTTTCCGTTCGTCTGTGACAAGATCCACGGTGCGAAGATCAAGATCATACCGGTGGAGCCGACGGCTTGTCCGACCCTGACGCGCGGGCCTTTCAGTTACGATCACGGCGACGTGGCCAAAATGACGCCGCTTCTTCCGATGCACACGCTCGGCCACAGTTTTATCCCTGAGCCGATCCATGCCGGAGGACTGCGGTATCACGGGATGGCACCGCTTGTAAGCCAGGGTGTGGTGGAAGGGCTTCTTGAACCGCGCGCGATCGATCAGATCAAATGTTACGAGGCAGCAATGCTCTGGGCCAGGACGGAAGGAACCATCTGCGCTCCGGAAACCAGCCACGCGATCGCCTGCGCGATCGACGAGGCCATTCAGGCGCGCGAAGAAGGAAAAGAAAAGGCGATCCTTTTTTGCTACAGCGGCCACGGACTCATGGATCTGGCAGGTTATGATAAATTCCTGAATGGAGAGCTTAAGGAATATGCCCTTCCGGATTCGCTTCTGCATGAGGCTGTGTCGACGATCCAGCATCATCCGAAACCTTCCACCCGGAAGACGGGGAAGTGGTGATAACCCAAGCGCGTGGCGCGCTTTAAATCCGAATTCAGAAGTTCGAATTTCGAAACAAGTTCTAATTTTCTAAATCAAAACACGGGTTGAAGTTTCGGAGTGTTCGAGTTTTGAATTTGTTTCGGATTTGAAATTTAAATTTTAGCGGGGATGCGAATATGAAAAGATTTCCCCATGTTTTCTTAACGTTTTTCTTTTTTCTCTCCGGTTGCACCGTCCCGGCGCCGGAGATCCCGAATATCCCGAAAGACCATCCCGCCCAGAAATTCTACCAATCCGCGCAGCAGGGCATGCTTTCCGACAAAGTTTGCCTTGATGGTCACGGCAATCCTGCCATCCCTATGGGAAAGATCCAGACCGGGCAAGGGTATACCAAACAGGAAGAACTGACGGCGGGAGTGTTCCGCTTTCGCGAGAACGCCACCGGGAAAATTTATCTCGGCGTTTCCTTTATGCAATACAACGCATTTCTGCAAGTCCCCAAAGTTTGCGCGTGGGAAGAGAACCATAAAGGATAGATCTTCAGGGCTTAGGGTTTGCAGAAGAGAAGCGACCGAAGCCCTCGTCCTGAGCCCCGTGCTTCTTTCTGCGTCAACCCTATACCTCTTAAACTCCGGTGTCCCAGGCGAGGCTGTTCATTTCCTTCCAGAAACAGAATAAAACACTATCCCTAGCGCGGAAAGTAGATGTGGGCTTTGATGCCGTCACGGAGCTCTTTGTTGTGCTCGGTTCTTTCCTCTGGCGAAAACTTCGGCGCGTCCTTAGTGACCGCTTCTTGAGAAGCGTCTGAAGCTGACGCGGCTCTGGCCTGAGCGATGACTTTTTCCGCTTTTTCATCTCGTGTCGCCATCAGTTTTTTCATGGCTGCCTGCTTCTGCGTGTGATCCTCAATGCTGAGCTGTATTTCTTCAGTGGTAGGTAGGTAGTCCACCGGATGGCTGCCCGTTGAAAGGGGCGCGACCTCTGTTACGACCGGGTCAGCGGCAGTTTGAGTTGGAGACGGTAAAAGAGCCGCGTCAATTGTTGCTTTATTTTTTGAAAGCAGGGATATCGAATGCCATGCAAAAAAAGCCAGAATAATTAAAATGGCGCTTATCGCGATCAATATTTTGTTCTCATGATTCATTGTGGCCTCGAGAATTTTTATGTTTCTTTTAGATCAACCTTAGAATAAACAATCCTATTAGAAGAATCTTTCACAGGAGTAAAAAAAGGCGGTGCTGCATTCTTGAATCGCGTATCGTAATACTGAAGCTGGTTGTAGCCGTCAATAATGACGCCGCTAGCATTCATGACGCCTGTAGGCCCGCAATATTTGTTCATTAGGCCGCCAAATTGAACCATGTCGCCTTGAAAACCGCCTGTCGAAAAGTTCTCCAGCTGAAAGGCGCCGTTTAAGGCGACAACATACGCATCAATCTCGAGGTTGTTTGGAGCGCTTTGTTTGACGGTAACATCCGAGCTTGCGACCAACCCCAGCATATCCGTGCTTTCAGGAGTTGTTCTTGGATCTGTGTTGTATCGGATATGATCGCTGATCCAGACTGCTTGATTGGTCGCGATCGTGAGCTGCCCTTTCAGCGTCCCCTGGACAGTGACATCTCCATTGTTGACATAAAGCGCACCGTTTGTCGGGATCGCCATGCTTTTGGCGTTCCAGTTCTTGGCTGAATTTGTAACTTTCATCGTGCCATCCGATACCATGACTATGGTTGTGGCGCCCGTCAATGAAATCCCGCTGGCTTGTGCCGCGCCGTTTTTGACGCTGTTCAACAAATCAACGGTGGGGAAAGGAATGGAAGGGGCACTAAGGGTCAAGCCGTTCTGGAAATTGGGATTGTCTGTGGGGGGGCCGCCCTGTCCATAATTGATCGCAGAGGAAGATTGGCTAACCGGACCGTTATAAATGGGGGAGCCCCAAATGTTGAATTGTCCATTTGAGTGAATCGGACCTTCTGCGTACATGCCTGTCACCCACCACAAAGTTCCCCAGGCGGGAGAGATCTCAGTCTGGCTCAGGTAGTTCCACCTTGAATAAGAGGTAGCTTTGACGCGAAGGGTCAAGGTTTTTGAGGCGCTCCCAAACACACCTGTAGAGGCCAATGTGTAAGTGGGCCATGTGGCGCCATTGGTTGTGACATTGACGGTGTAACTTCCATTGAGATTATTAGGGCCGACCAAGTAACTCGTATTGCTCACAGTAAACGCTGAGGGAAAAGATGCCGCGGCCCTTAACTGTATAAATGCATCCGCGAGGCCCGCATCTGCGGTGTAATAGGCGCGCATGCCTTCAACCGCTCTGTTTGCTTGTCTGAGGCCGCTTGTTACGATGACTAAAAAGGCTGCCAAGAATGCCGTGATCAAAAAGGTGGTAAGTATTGTCGTGATCAACAAAAATCCCTGGTTCTTCTTATTCTTTAAAGGAATTCTCATGTGGCATGATTCCTTATGTTGATCATGGTCGTCGCGGAACCTGTGACGGTTCTCCCATTCACAGTTTTGGAAAGACCGACATCGATCCCGACCGTGATATTGGTATATGCGGGCCCTCCAAGTGGCCAGAAGCGCAGCGTCAATGTTGTGCCGATAGGAGCTTTGTAAATAAGCACAGCTCCAGCGACACCTGCAATAGGGCGGCGATACCAAAGTTCCGTGCCTGTACTACTTTGAGTTAAAAAGTAGGCCCGCCAAGAGCTATCGCCGATGTCTTTAAAATCCAACTCGTCGATAGCTACGATCGAATAAGTGGTTGCTTCCGACAGGCGATAAGTAATACCAGACTCCGCACTTCCTTTGATGATCTTGTCCATAATGACGTTGGCGGTCTGCTGAAGGTCTTGATCCGCGGTGACGGAGGTGCAGACCTGTCTCGACGATGCCAGAGCCGCAAGGATCAATCCCGTGAACAGGGCGGACAGGCCGATGGCGACAACAAGCTCCGCGAGAGTAAAACCCTTCTCCCCCGGAGAGATCCTCGTTGCACGTTTTAATAAGTGCCCCATTTTCGCCATGGCGTTATGCCTTCATCAGTTGAGTTGTGACTCATTCGCGATATCGGTGGAGTAATATTCCCGTAGTGTGATTTGTCCCCCCATGATTTTCTCTGCCCAGTTCATTTCGATCTGGATTCTTTTTCTATTGGCATCGTTAGCGTAAGGTATGATCGTGACGACCCTATTTCCCTTAAAATCATCCGCGGATGCTGTGAAAGTGCTTTTTGTGTCAATAGAGGCGGAAGCGGAGGGGAGAGTCACGAGACTTGCAAAGGGCAGTCGGCGTTGTTCCTCAATGTATCTTTGGGCCCAATACATGGCCTGAACTTTGTGTTTCGTGAAGGAGCTGAGGTATGTGCTGCCGATGATGGCGGTTGATGTCCCTAAGAAAAGCACCAGGAATATTGAAAGGGAAGCCATGACTTCTAAAAGCGAAAAACCAGCTTGTTTATTGCGGTGTATCGTCTTCGCTTTCTCTCGTTTTTTTCTCACGGTTTCTCCTTCCAGTTGTGTCGCTTCGTGTTCCTACTTATAAGTATAGGCGAATCAGGAAGGTTACACAACATTTACAAGATAGCAAAAACGATCATTAATGATTTAAGAAGTCTTTTGTAGATCAATATATAGTATTTCGAGAGTCCCGAAAAGTGGGACCCGTTTTTCCGAACCGCGGATAAAGACATAGCAATGTTCCACCATGTATCATTAACGACCGAAGGCGAAATTATTCAACCAATTTTCGCCCGGTGTGTGCCGGGTGATGATCACCAGCGCATAGTGCTGGATTGTTTGCCACGGGATTTTGTATACTTAGCCAGGTTGCAAACGGCGTTCTAAACGGGAGCCCATGGAAAATTCTTCTTTCTTAAGCGAAATTCTCCTCGTTCTTGCGATGGCCACGGTGGTGGCCGTGATCTTCGCGAGGTTCCGGCTTCCCGCAATCCTCGGATTCCTCTTGACGGGCGTGATCATCGGTCCCCACGGACTTCGTATTCTCTCCGACAGTGAACACATTCGGATGCTCGCGGAACTTGGCGTGGTGCTCCTGATGCTTACGATCGGCCTCGAATTTTCGGTTGAGCGTTTGCGCGGGATGCAGCATATCGCGGTGATCGGCGGCTCTCTCCAGATCCTGGTTTCGATCGCTTTATCCCTGGCCTTCGCTTGGTGGAGAGGATGGACCTTTTATGAGGGGTTTTTCTTAGGATCGGTGATCGCTCTGAGCTCGACCGCGATCGTTTTAAAATATCTTATGGACCGCGGCGAGATCGATTCGCCGCATGGCCGCATCGCGATCTCGATCCTTATCTTCCAGGATCTCGCGGTGGTTCCTCTAATGATCTTCCTTTCGGCCTTCGGGCAGTCTGCGCATTCGATGGGCGCGGCGTTGGGGGTCGCTTTTCTTAAGACGGCGCTGCTTTTGTCAGGCGCGTTCGCCTTCTCGCGGTTTCTTTTGCCCCAGCTCCTTCATCGCGTGGCCGCGATCCGCAATCGCGAGATCTTTTTTCTCTTTTCCGTCGTGGTTTGTCTCGGGATGGCCTGGGGGAGCGGCGCGCTTGGGCTTTCGATGGCCATCGGCGCGCTCCTGGCCGGCTTTATGTTCGCGAATACCGGCTTTTCGCATCAGCTGATCGGCGACATCATCCCGTTCCGTCACCTTTTTGTCAGCATTTTCTTTGTTTCGATTGGGCTTCTTTTTGACGTCCACTTTTTTCTGAGCCACATCGTGCTTGTTCTCTCGGTGGTCAGCCTGGTGCTTTTTATCAACTTTTTCATCATGACGATCCTGATCATGGCGTTCGGTTTCCCGCCGCGCGTGGCCGTGATCACGGGTCTCATCCTTTCGCAGATCGGGGAATTCTCCTTTCTTCTGATTGAAATGGCGCGCCGCTCAGGGAATATCACCCAGGAGTTGTATCAGATTCTGCTTTCGACGGCGTTCATGACCATGCTCATGACGCCTTTGCTTTTTGCTGCAATCCCGTTTATTCTGAAACTCCTCAGCCGGTATGTGATCTTTGGCATTCCGCCCCGGGATTGGAATCGGGAGGATCGGACTCTGACGGCGCTTCAGGAGCATGTGATTCTGTGCGGCTTGGGGCCGACGGGACAGGATTTGGCCACGGCTTTTCAGGAAGAGAAGATCCCGTTCGTGATCGTGGAGATGAATCCGGTGAGGATCCGCGAGGCGAAGAAGATGCATATGAAGGCTCTTTACGGGGATGCCTCGAACCAGGAGGTTCTTAAGCGCGCGGGCATTATGCGTGCCCGTTCGGTCATTGTGAGCTTTCCCGATGCCCTCGGTATGGCACAGATCATTCGCGTGGTACAGGCCCTCAATCCGGACGTGACCCTTGCGGTGCGGACGCGCTATGGGGGCCAAATGCCGCGTCTTTATGAACTGGGGGCGGATCTTGTCGTGACCGAAGAGTGGGAGGCGAGCCATGAGCTCAACCGTCTCGTCCTTGGACAATTAAATGTTCCTCGCGATCGTGTCGAATATCATCTGAACCGTATTCGCTCGCGCAAAGAGCTTGCGATCGAGGAAGCTATTTTCAAGCGCATGAATCGCGCGCTGACATAACATAAAATAAAGGAGGCTTAAAATGACAAAAAAAATAAAAGGGTTACTGCTCGGTGAAAGGATCGAATGGCTCGTTCTGGCCCTGATTCTTTCGGTCGGCTTGCTCCTCGCGAACGACTATCGCTCCCAAGGGGTTCATCATGACCGGCCGGGGAAGTGCCTCCAAATGACAAGGAAAATCCACGCTTTTTCGGACGGTCCGGCGACCTCGGTCGTGCGCGTTCAGCCCAATTTCCACATCGTCGCCCCTGGCATATGGCGTTCCGCCAAGGTGAATCCCGAATCCCTGACGCTTATGAAAACGTACGGGCTCAAAACGATCGTGAACCTGCGGCTTGATGGAGAGACGGAACCCTGGGAGGATACCTACGCAAAGAAACTGGGGGTCCAGTGTTTTCATTTCCCTCTTTCAACGGACAAAGTTGTGCCGTCAAAAACGGTGGATGCCGTGCTTTCGATCCTGTCGGATCCCGCGCGCCAGCCGGTGTTGGTCCATTGCACCGGCGGACGGGACCGGTCCGGGATGATCGTTGCCGCCTACCGGATCGCTAATACGAATTGGGCGTTCTCCGATATTTTTAAAGAAATGATGATGTATGGTTATGACGCTATCCGTCACTCCGCCATGCTTGAAACGCTGGAGTTCTGGAGCACGACTCGAGGCCGTCCCGAAGTGGCACAAGAGGTCGCCTTGACAGTGAAAAAGATATCCGAACAGCAAACCGAACAGAAAACCGAACAGAAAACGCAGCCGCTGATCAAAAAATAGGAGGGCGTTATGAAGTTCCTGCTGAAAACATTCCTGTTTCTTGCTCTGGTGATCGTTCTGGCCGTCACGGGTCTTGTGCTTGCGCGGAACACCGTCGTGAAAGTTGCGCTTGAGACGGCGGTTCCCGCTGTGACGGGGCTTCCCTTGTCTTTGGGCAAGCTTGATATCGGTCTTAGTCCGTCATTCGTAGATCTCGAGGCCTTGACGTTGAAAAATCCCTCCGGCTTTCATGGTACCGTGTTGCTGGATGTCCCGAAGATCCGCGTGGACTATGAACTCTTCGGTCTTTTAAAAGGGAAGGCGCATCTGAAAAATATAGAGCTCGATTTGAAGCAGTTCACGGTCGTGAAAAATGAAAAAGGCGAGCTGAATCTGGATCGTCTGAGAGCGCTCCAGGGGACTCAAAAGGCGCAGGCACAGACGCCGAAACCGGGACCCCAGACGCCCGCAAAGCCCATTCCGATCCAGATCGATATGATGCGCCTGAAGATCGGGAAAGTTGTTTATGTGGATTACTCCAGTGGGCAGGCCGTGACCAAGGAATTTAAGATTAATTTCGATCAAAGTTTTCAGAACATTACGGACCTGAACAGCGTGTCGCGTTTGATCATCCTGAAGGCCATGATGAGTTCCGGGATGTCGAATCTCGTGAATTTTGATATCGGGGGCCTTGAAGGGACCCTGACGGGGGCTTTCAGTAATTCCTCAAAACTTGCGACCGATGCCGCGGAAAAGGGGTTGAATACATTAGCAAGTAAGGCCGGCATTTCAGGAGAGACCGCGAAAAGCTTGGGCGGCGCGGTGAGCGGGCTCAAAAACAAGTTGAAGAATCCGTTCGGTAGCTGAGAATTCCGGCAGTTTTTAAAAGAGAGGCTTTCATGTCAGTTCGTTCCACCGAGCTTGAAGCGCTGCTTCGGATCACCGAGAAGATTAACTCGGGAAAACTCGTCGAAGAGGTGCTGGATTGCGCCTATGAATCTCTCCGCGAGATCATCCCCTATGACAGGATCGGCTTTGCCCTGCTCGAAGAGAATGATACCGTTTTACGGGCTTATTGGGCGAGGTCCGAATCGCCCGTGATCTGTCTCGGGAAAGATTATTCCGCAAAAATGTCGGGGAGTAGCCTCGAGAAGGTTTTTCTGACCGGGGTTCCGCGTATCCTGAACGACTTGGAGGCTCACCTCAAGGAGCATCCCCATTCGGATTCCACGAGGAGGGTCGTGGAGGAGGGAATGCGCTCGAGCTTGACCTGTCCCCTGGTTGCCATGGGAAAGCCGGTGGGCTTTCTTTTTTTCTCTAGTATGAAAGTGGGAGAGTACCGGGAAGTGCATAGCGAGCTTTTTCGTATCATTGCGGGACAGATCGCCGTGGCGCTGGAAAAGAGCCGGCTCTATGAGGAACAGATTCGCTTCAACGATCTCAAGAACAAGTTTCTCGGGATGGCGGCGCATGATCTTCGCTCGCCGATCGCGGTCATTAAAGGTTACGCCGATATTCTGAAGGATGGTTTGATGGGGCCCCTGGGGGATGCCCAGAAAAAACCGGTTGCGGCCATGGCCGAGCACTGTGACAAGATGCTCACCCTGATCAATGATCTTTTGGACGTTAGCGCGATCGAGGCGGGTCACTTGACGATGGTCGCCGGTGAGGTGTTTCTGGAGGATTACCTGAAGGAAGCGCACCATCATCATGCTCTTTTGGCCCGATCTAAATCCATTGAGCTCACCTTGGATGTTCCGGCGACGCTTCCCCGGATTTCCATGGATTCTCAAAGGATCGATCAGGTGATCAATAATCTCATCACGAATGCGATCAAGTTTTCGAATCCCAAGACCCGCATCATCTTGCGAGCCGGGATCCTTAAAGGGGCTGTCGCCATTTCGGTCACGGACCAGGGCCAGGGTATTCCGCCGGAAGAGATCTCCAAGATGTTCCGGTATTTCGGAAGGACCAAGGTGCGTCCGACCGCGGGAGAAAAAAGCACAGGCCTTGGCCTTGCGATCGCCAAACGCATTGTGGAGGCACATGGCGGGAAGATCGGGGTCGAGAGCCAGCCCGGAAAAGGTTCGACGTTCACCTTCACGCTTCCTTTGAAATCCGTTTGATAATACTCTCATGACGGTCTCGATCAGCATGGAGATCAAAGCCCGTTGCCCCAACCCCGCCCGCATCCGCGCCATCCTAAAAGCCCAACGAGCCGCGTTCAAAGGCCTCGACCATCAGGTGGATACCTATTTCCGTGTTCCCCGGGGGCGGCTCAAGCTTCGCGTGGGGAATATCGAGAACGCTCTCATTTATTACCATCGCAAAAATCAAAGGAACTCCAAACGCTGCGATTCGGCTCTTTACGAATGTCCCGAGGGCTTGGTTCTAAAAAAAGTTCTGGCCGTCGCGCTGGGGATCCTTGTCATTGTCGATAAGGAACGTGAGATTTATTACATCAGAAACGCCAAGTTCCACATCGACCGGGTCAAGAAGCTCGGGAGTTTTGTGGAGATCGAGGTTTTCGGCGGGAAGGGTCATGCGGCCCCCGGAAAGCTCCGGAAGCAATGCGAGTTCTATCAGAAGCTTCTGGGAATCCGTGCGCGGGACCTTGTCGCGGATTCGTATAGCGATCAGTTGCTTAAACTAAAGCGTACGTAGTAGGTGGTAGGTAGTGGGTAAAAAATACAAATCCCTCTTAATTTCTACGTACTACTTACTACGTACCATCTACAGGGATTCGTTCATTCCACCGCGAACGGAAGAAAGTCCTTGTCCGGTCTCAGCTGGATTTGAAGCCGTTTTGAGCCCCACATGCCGTGTCTTGAACCCAACACGCCGGGGCACACCGCCCCGCAAAAATTGCAGTTCCCGGCGTCTTTCAAATTCCATCCCGTGATGTCGAACCCGTTCCTTGTGATCAATTCTTTCCCGCACGCATGGCAGTAGGTATTTTGGCCGTGCGGGTCTTCAATATTGCCCGTGTAGACATAACGGAGTCCGCTCTCTAAAGCGATCTTGCGGGCGTGGATCACCCGCTCGGGCGGCATATAAGGATGATCCTTCATTTTGTACGCAGGGTAAAAGGCCGTCAAGTGGAGCGGCACATCCCGTCCGAGTGTTTTGACGATCCACTCGGTCATGGCCCGAAGCTCCTGATCGGAATCATTGACCCCGGGGATCAATAGCGTCGTGATCTCAAGCCAAGTCCGTGTTTTCTTCTTGATGTATTCCAGGGTTTCCAGGACAGGCTGCAGGGAACTGTCGGTGTATTTTTTGTAAAATTCTTCCGTAAATCCCTTTAGGTCCACATTCGCCGCGTCCATCCAGGCGTAGAATTCCTCCCGGGGCTCCGGGGAAACGTAACCCGCCGTGACAGCGACGGTTTTAAGGCCGAGGGCACGGCACTCACGGGCGGTGTCGATGGCAAGCTCATGGAAAATAACGGGATCATTGTATGTGAAGGCCACGCCGACACACCCCATGATCTGCGCCGCGCGTGCGATCCTGTTGGGCGGGGCATGGACCAGGTCGGCGTTCTTAATCGTTTGGCGGCTCAGGTCCCAGTTTTGGCAGAATTTGCAGCCCAGATTACATCCCACCGTGCCAAAAGAGAGTACGGGTATGCCGGGAAGAAAATGGAAAAGGGGTTTTTTTTCGATGGGGTCAATGCAGAAGCCGCTCGAATACCCGTAGGTCAAAAGCTCCAATTCGCCGGCGACGCATTTCCGGAACATGCAGTAACCAGACCGTCCTTCTTCGATCTTGCAGTGGCGGGGGCAGAGATCGCATTGAATTTTTCCTTGCTCGAGCTTGTGCCAAAATCTTGTCGTGGGTGCAGGTCCCATATCTCTATTATGCCCCACAACGGAGGAATCTGCAGGCATAAAGATCACGGTGAAAAGACACGCAAGGGGCGCTTTTGGAGGCCAAAACAACACGGAGAGGGGACTTGCCAGAATCCCGCTCGGGGGTTAGCATAAAGCGTCTTTCTCACGACCCATTCACCCTTTAAAGGAGGTTGACCATGAAGCGGATTTTAGGTTTAGCACTTTGTTTTCTTTTGTGCGGGGCTTTCCCCGTTCACGCGGTGGAACAAACCGCGTTAAATGCGGATAAACAGAAGATCACCGAACAGAAGCAGGCGCTGCAGCAAAAGGCCCAGCAGGGCAGAACCGAGGAGCAAGCGCTCCATAAGCAGATCCGGGAGGCGCGGACTGCGGGAGATAAGGCAAAGGTACAGACTCTTGAGGCCCAGCTGAAGACCCTGCATCAGGCGAACATGACCGAGAGGAAAACAGGTCGTAAGGATGTCAACAAAGCCCGTCAGGATCTTCGCACGGACCGGAAGGTGGGAAGGACAGCGCTTCCTCAATAAAAAAGGCTGGAACGAAATAAAAAGGGCGGCACGTCTCACGTGAGACGGCCGCCTTTTTTTTATTCCGCGGATCGAATCATGATGAGGAGCATCTTGAAACGTTGCACGGCTTTGAGCGAATGCGGGATCCCGGAGGGCATGATGATCATTTCGCCTTTTTTGAGGGTGCGGGGCTTTCCCCCTATTCGGATCTCGGCTTGGCCGTCGAGGATCATGACCGTGGCGTCATAAGGCGCCGTGTGCTCGCTTAAGCCTTCGCCCTTGTCAAAGGCGAAGAGGGTGAGCGTGCCGGCCTTCTTGTTCAGGATCTGTTTGCTGACGACCGAATGTTTCTGATAGGCCACCAGGTCTTTGTAGGCGAGCGATGTCCCGATAAAATTTTGAGGCTTGGAGGTTTGCGCCATAAGAACTCCTTATTTTAAAAGCATTTTCCCGTGGTCTTGCGCGGGCAATCCGCCGGGTTACACTGGTAGCAGATCTCATTGGGAAGTTTGTGATCGGTAAAAAACTCACGGATATTTTCAAGTGTGGTGGCAGCGATCTGCTGAAGAGCCTCTCGCGTAAAAAACCCCTGGTGCGAAGTGATGACGACGTTGTTGAACGAAAGAAGACGGGCCAGGACATCATCCGTGAGCACCTTGTTGGAGAAGTCCTCAAAGAAATATTCGCTCTCCTCCTCATAGACATCCAGGCCGGCGTAGCCGATCCGGCCGGTTTTGAGGCCGCCGATGAGCGCTTTGGAGTCGATCAGCATGCCCCGGCCGGTGTTGATAATCATGACGCCGGGCTTCATCGCCGCGATCGAAGCCTCATTGATCAGATGATAGGTCTCTTTGCTGAGCGGGCAGTGGAGTGAAATAATATCGGATTCCTTGTAAAGGGTGGGGAGATCCACATAGTCGATGCCGGTTTTCTCCTGAAAAGGTTTGTCCGGAAATGCGTCGTGGGCGAGGATGCGCATCCCGAAACCCTTCAGGATGTCGATCGCGGCCTTGCCGATCTTGCCCGTACCGATGATTCCGACGGTCTTTCCCCTCATATCAAAACCCATCAGTCCGTTGAGAGTGAAATTGTTGTCGCGCGTCCGATAGTAGGCGCGGTGGGTCTTGCGGTTGAGGGCCAGCATCAATGCGACTGCGTGTTCGGCTACGGCGTGAGGGGAGTAGGCGGGAACCCGGACAGCGTGGATCTTTTTGAAGAGAGCTTTCAAGTCGACGTTGTTGTATCCGGCCGCACGGATCGCGATCAGGCGGATCCCATTTTGGGTCAGGATCTCGATTACCTCTTTGGAAACGGCGTCATTCACAAAGACGCAAATCGCCTGGAAGTTATGTGTTAGGGCTGCGGTCTCAAGCGTCAAGTGGTTCTTGAGATAGGTGATCTTAAACCCGAGATTTCGATTGGCTTCGTCAAAGGACTCGATGTCGTAAGGTTTCGCGTCAAAGAATGCGATTTTGATGCCGCTCAGCGAGGCATTTTTAAGATCACGCGCTTGATCGTCGGTAGGTTGGGATGTGTCTGCCATGTTTCAAATCCTTTGGGGCCATTATACGCTTGAAAACGATGAATTCCAGAAATCCTATTCGAAAGGTACCATTCAGTTTACATCTTCCGGGAAGACTCTATAATGGCGCGGTCGTATCCTGATTTTATCCCATTTGTTTCAAGCGAAGTCCAAAGGAGCCCATGAGTACTGCGGAAAAAAAAGCATATCTCTTTTTTGATACGGAGACGACGGGTCTGCCGAAGAGCTGGAAAGAGCCGGTGACAAACACGCAGAACTGGCCGCATATTGTCCAGATCGCGTGGGCGCAATTTGATGCCGATGGCACGAAGTTTGTCTTTAAGGATTACATCATCAAGCCGGAGGGCTTTGTGATCCCTGAAAGCGCTACGGCGATCCATGGCATCAGCACCGAAAAGGCGCTGGCGCAAGGCGTTCCGATGGCGACGGTGCTCAAGGAGTTCACGGCGGCGGTCGCGGATTCCGCTCAACTCATCGCGCATAATCTTGATTTTGATGAAAAAATGGTGCGCGTTGAGAGCTTGCGTCTTGCGCTGCCCGATCCGCTGCAAACGGTCCCTAAAATTTGCACCATGAAAAGAGCCACGGACTATTGCAAGATTCCCGGGCCGTACGGGAACAAATGGCCAAAACTCTCCGAGCTTCACATCAAGCTTTTCGGAGAAGACTTTGAAGACCAGCATAATGCCGCTTCCGACGTACTTTGCTGCGCGAAATGTTTTTTTGCATTGAGGCAGCTCGCGGTCATCTGCGACAGTTAAGAGCGTCGCGCTAGAAACGTTATACTTTTTCATTTAAGATACGGCTCATGATTCCCATGAATATCGAAGGCCTGCAAGCCGCCGCTCAAAAATTTCTCGCCAATCCTTCCCAAGAGGTCTTGCTTCTTATTCTGGCGGGTTGGTCCTCCGGTATCAGTTTGTATCTTACGGTGGGGTTGCTGGGGCTTTGCGGGCATTTTGGCTGGATCCACATGCCCGGGGAGCTTGGGATCTTTTCCAACCCGCTTGTTTTTTCAATGGCCTTTATCGTATTTTCGATCGAATTTATCGCGGACAAGGTGCCTTATGTTGATTCCGTTTGGGATTCGGTCCACACCTTTATCCGTCCAGCTGGAGGGATCGCGATCGGCTATATGGCGGGTTCGGAACACGGTCCGGCGATCCAGGCCATGTACGCGATGCTTGCGGGGACTTTGACGCTGAATGCCCATACGGCCAAGGCGGCCGGTCGGTTGGCGATCAATACCTCGCCGGAACCTTTTTCCAACATCGGGGCGAGTACGGCCGAGCAGGGACTTGTCATTTTTCTTTACTGGTTTTTCATCAGACATCCGGTGCTGACCTGCGTTATAATCACGGGGTTGTTGGTCCTGGGCTTTCTTCTGATACGGCTTTTGTGGCGCTTCGTGAAAGCCGTCTTTGGAGCCGAAAAAAAAGAGAATTTATGATCCTAACGATCAATGGAAAACAAGTGCCGGTTGAAAAACCCGTAAGTCTGGACGCGCTCGTCGCGGCTAAAGGCCTTTGCCCGGAGAAGATCGTGGTGGAGCACAATCTTTGCATCATTGCGCGTGAGGATTGGCCCAAAATCACTGTGAAGGACCGGGACATGATCGAGATCATTAGTTTTGTGGGAGGCGGATAAGCATGGAAGATCTTTTGAATCTTGGAGGACGGCAGGTGAAGAGCCGCCTTTTGCTCGGGACCGGGAAGTTCTCCTCTTATCCCGTGATGCAAAAGGCTCTGGAAGCTGCCGCTTCAGATATTGTGACCGTGGCTCTCCGTCGCGTCGACATGAGCACTCAGACGGACAACATTCTGGAATATATTCCCAAGCCTTGCATTCTGATGGCCAATACTTCGGGTGCGAGGACCGCGGACGAAGCCGTGCGGATCGCGAGGCTCGCGAAAGCAGGCGGGCAGGGCAACTGGATCAAGATCGAGGTGGTTCGCGATAATAAATATCTTTTACCGGACAATCTCGAGACGCTCAAAGCTGTTGAAATCCTCGTCAAAGAAGGCTTTATTGTGCTTCCTTATATGAGTCCGGATCTTTCCATGGCCAAGCGGATGGAAGAGGCGGGCGCGGCCGCGGTGATGCCTCTGGGCGCGCCGATCGGCAGTAATCGCGGTCTCAAGACACGGGAGCTCGTGGAGATCCTGATCCGCGAGATCCGGGTGCCGGTGATCGTTGATGCGGGGCTTGGAAGTCCTTCCGATGCTTGTGAATGTATGGAAATGGGATGCGCAGCGGTGCTGGTCAACACAGCCATCGCGATCGCGTGCGATCCTGTCGGAATGGCCCAAGCCTTCGGCGAGGCCGTGATCGCGGGCCGCAGGGCCTACCTGGCGGGGCTTGCCTCTGCGGCAAACGAGGCCAGTGCGTCCTCACCTCTGACCGGTTTTCTCCGCGACGAAGCGCGCTAAGATTCTCCTATGAGCTATTACGATATTCTCCTAAAACACAAAACCCTTTCTTCTGAGAAGCACTTCCAGAGCTTTTCGCCACAGGATGTTGAGCAAGCGATCCATCGCGAAGGGGATGATCCCGCGCGGCTTCTGGCACTTCTCTCCCCAGCGGCGGAGGGACTTTTGGAGCCGATGGCTCAAAAGGCGCATGCCTTGACCCAGCAGCATTTCGGAAAGACGATCCAGCTGTATACGCCCATGTACCTTTCAAACTTTTGTGAGAACGAATGCTCTTATTGCGGGTTCAACGCGCGGAACCCCATGCCTCGCAAGACCCTGACAATGTCCGAAGTCGAAAAGGAAGCCGCCTTCATCGCGTCGACAGGGATCGAACATCTTCTCATCCTGACGGGCGATTCCAGGGCGCGGAGCCCGATTTCCTACATCAAGGATTGTGTGGAGATCCTTAAAAAACATTTCAGTTCGGTCTCCGCTGAGATCTACGCCCTGACGGAGGAGGAATACGCGGACCTTGCACGCTCGGGGGTCGACGGATTGACGCTTTACCAGGAAACCTATGACGAACAAGTTTACGACCGCGTTCACAAGTCCGGTCCCAAGAAAGATTATCGCGACCGTCTCGATGCGCCCGAACGTGCCGCGAGGGCGGGGATGCGAGCCGTGAATGTCGGGGCGCTTTTGGGCCTGAGCGATTGGCGCCGGGAAGTGTTTTTTTTGGGTCTTCAGGCGCGGTACTTGCAAGATCGTTACGGCGATGTGGAGATCGGGGTGTCTTTGCCGCGCCTCCGACCGCATGCCGGGGATTTTAAGGAAGTGATCACGACTACCGATCGAAACATCACCCAGATCATTATGGCCCTCAGGCTTTTTCTTCCACGGCTGGGGATCACACTTTCCACAAGGGAAAGCGCGACGCTTCGAGAGAATCTCTTGCCGCTCGGGATCACGCGTATGTCCGCGGGTTCTACGACAAGCGTGGGAGGACATACCCTGGGCGACCCGGAAGGGGAGGACGTTTCTCAGTTCGAGATCTCGGATCCGCGGAATGTCGAAGAGATCAAGGCGATGCTCGTCTCCAAAGGCTATCAACCTGTCATGAAAGATTGGATGCAATTATGATGGGCGCGTTCCGGCAGGATCTCATAAAAAAACTCGGGGCGGACCGTCTCGCAAAGATCGAGAAGGCCCGGATCGGGATCGCGGGCGCGGGCGGCCTGGGCTCGAATTGCGCGGCGTGCCTTGTAAGAGTCGGTTTCAGGAATTTTACGATCGTGGATTTTGACGTCGTGGATGCCACGAATCTGGATCGGCAATTTTATTTTGAAGATCAGGTCGGGATGAAGAAAGTCGAAGCGCTCCGGACGAATCTCTTGCGTATCAATGCCGGTTTGGAACTTCAGATGTTGTCCCTGAAGCTGGATCCCGCGAACATGGTCGAAACATTTCGGGGTTGCGATGTTGTTGTGGAGTGCCTGGACCGGGCTGAGGCGAAGACGATGCTGGTTTCGGGACTTCTGGCTTCCGCGAAACTCATTGTTTCGGCGTCCGGTCTTGGCGGTTATGGCTCAAGCGATGCGATCCAAACGCGGCGATTGAAGTCCAATCTCATCTTGATCGGGGATCTTTCGTCCGATATCGACAAGGCTCCGGCTCTGGCGCCCCGGGTCAGCGTTGCCGCGGCCAAACAGGCCGATGCCGTGCTTGAATTCATCGCAGGAGCCTAGATCGTGAATGACCTTCTGCAGGCCGCCCTCTTCTCCGGTTTCCCCTCCTGGAAGTCGATTGAATATCGCGGGGAAGTAACCCCCAAAGTTCTTCGCTTTGAGGTTCTTGATGGCGAGGAGAACCGCCCCCTTTACCTTGCATCACTTCTCTCCAAAGGGGAGAAGATGGCGTGGCAATCCTTTCTTGATGTCATGGATCATACGATGGTCATCGCTCAAGCGGGCTTGCGTGGGTTTTTCGGCCTGGATGTGCTCTCCGTGGATATTCGCGCGGGGCTTCAGCATTTTAATCCGGCCGATTTCGCGCGCATGATCGTCAACCATTCCAAGACGCTCGGGCCGGACGGGAAGGTGCTCATTCGTTATGGGCAGCTTTTCACACTTCTCCACTACCGTGCGCCAGCCGATTGGGGGAAGATCGAAGTCAAAACCCACGTGGAATTTTTTAGCCAGGCATCCGCCACAGGGGAAGTGAATGAAGCCAGTGTTATGGCCGCGCTAAAGGGCTCCGGGTCGAAGAATAAAAAGTCAGCGGGCGATCAGCTGGACCTGTTTCTCAAGAAATTGCTGAAGGACAGTGGCCAGGAACCCCGGGCTATTTATCTCGTCCATGACCTAAGCCTCCAGCCTCTTTGGGACCCCGCCCACGAGCTCCAGCAGGAAAGGGTGCGCGCCTGGCTTGAAAAAGAAAAAGAGGTCCGCTCCGGCATTCTTCCCGACATCTATCTCCATCACGCTTCTTCCAGAAAACGTCTCGTTTGATTGAAGGCGAAGTGCATCGCCCGGTTGGGACAAGGCGATTCCCGAGGGCATGGAGTGTGTCGAGGTTAAGGCTTGAGGCGGGTGTCTACCGGTGATAAATCCCGAAGCGTTTTTCCAGCTCTTTAAGCAGGTCGCCTGATTCATTGTATTTGATCAGCTGGGATTCCGGAAATAGCTGCATGGCTTCTAAAAGAGGACCGTGAGTGCAATAGACCTCGAAGTGGATCCTCGAGAGGGCATGGTCCTGAGCCAGGCGCTGCGCTAAGGCCTTCGTATTAAGCTCGCTCCCTTCCCAAGCCGGATTCCAGTATTGGCATAGGATCGCGTCGGGGGCAAAAGACTGTGCGGACGCATAAGCTTCCGCATCATTTTTGGCTTCTAAGACTTCCCACTTTTCCGCTTTAAAAAACTCACTGACCTTATGCGCGACAAATTTATCGACGCCCACAAGCAGGAGTCTTTTCGTAGCGGCGGGGGGACCTCCTGCCGCGACACTGACCCCAAGAGCTTTTGCGATCTGGCCCAAAAAGGTATCCATGTTCAGAGGCTTCACGATGAAATCTTTGATGGGCATGTCGCTGAAGAAATCCCGCACGCCCGCTCTTGCGGAGATGACGATCACAGGGATCTTGTGGAGACTTTTGTTATCCCTGTATTTTTCCATGAACTGCAGGCCGTTCATAACCGGCATGAGAGAGTCCAGGATGATAAGGTCGGGGTCAAAAATAATGACTTGGGAAAAGCCTTCCTTGCCGTCTCCGGCGGTGGCGACTTGATAACCGGTTGCGATCAGTCGTGCTTTGAGTGCCGCGACAAGGTCGGCATCATCGTCAATGAGCAGGATCTTTTTAGAAAGCATTGGGGACGCCACCTTTTTCTGTCGATTTTTGAAAAGGTATTACTCTCGCCGTGCAGGTTTATCGACCAGGAAAGCGTTTCTATTTAGGAGGTATCAGAGAGCGTTTAATCTTTAATGTCCGGAAAGATCTTCTTAAAGGGGCCGGGGAGCGGGGAATGGAAGGTTTGGATCGCTCCGGTGGCCGGGTGGGGGAATGAGAGAAAACACGCGTGGAGAGCGAGGCGGCGGAAGGGGTCAGACTTGGCGCTGTATTTCGCGTCGCCCATGATGGGGTGGCCGAGACTTAAGAGATGGACGCGGATCTGGTTCTTGCGGCCGGTCTCAAGCGTGACTTCCAGGAGCGCGTAGCCCCCGTTCTCCCGAAGTACCCGGTAATGGGTGACGGCGTGCATGGCATCGGGATGGTCTTTGGAAGTTGAGAAGACCCGTCTGAATTTATCTTCTCTCAGGAAATTCTCAATGGTGCCTTCCGTCTCTTTCGGCGTTCCTTCCGTGATCGCGTAATACTTCTTGGTCGCGAGCTCCCAATGGCCTTGCAGTGCCCGTTTCGTAGCGTCATTTTTGGCGAAAACGATCAGTCCTGAGGCATCCCGGTCGAGGCGATGTACGATAAAAACGCGGCCGCTTTCATCATCACTTTGAGACCTGACATATTCCGTGAGCATAAAATAAAGCGTCAGCTCTTTTTCCCGCTCAGTGCCCATCGTGAGAAGTCCTGCCGGCTTGTCGACGACGAGGAGCTCTTTATCTTCAAAATGGATCTTGAGCCCGAGATCGGTCTTCGAACGCTCTGTGGCGGCGCGCTCTTTGCTCAGGATCTCGACTTTGTCGCCGGGCTTCAAGGGATGTTGGTACCAGGTGACTTCGCGCCCGTTCACGTGAACGGAGCCGAATTTCAGGATCTGCTTGATCTTGGTTTTCTTGTGATCTTTGAGGGTCGCGAAGAGGAAGTCTTGAAGCAGGATCTTTTCTGTGACCGGGAAGATCCGCACTCGTCAGCCCAGGATGCGCGTAATGAAAAACGAGGGGAACATGCCGAGCGCCAGAACACCTGCGAGCATAGCCCAAAGAGCGAGGGTCAGTGTTCGGGAAGGCGCGCCAAGCGCGGGAGCCGTGGCCGGAGCAAGATACATAATGCGGATGATCCTGAAATAATAATAGGCCGCGATCACGCTGTTGATGGTGCCTACGATCGCCAGGGTGATGAAGTGAGCTTTGATGGCAGCTGCGAAGACATAATATTTCCCGAGGAAGCCCGCGAGCGGCGGAATACCGGCGAGCGAGAGCAGGAATACCATGAGAAGTGCCGCGGCGGCCGGGGATCGGGAAGCAAGACCCGTGTAGGCGTCAAGCGAGTCGCTTCCGGTCTGTTCTCCCACGAATGTGACGACCGCGAAGGCACCGAGATTCGAGAAGAGATAAGCCAGCAGGTAGATCAAGACCGCGTCTCTTCCGAGAACCGAGAAGACGGCCAGGCCCATCAGGATATAGCCGGCCTGAGCGATGCTGGAATAAGCAAGGAAGCGCTTGATGTTGGTCTGGGAGACAGCGGTGATATTGCCGATCGTCATGGTCAGGATGGAAAGAATCACAAGGACGGGACTCCAGACACCCTGAAAGTGCCAGAACGCCAGGTCCAGAACGCGTGTCAGGACCGCGAAGCCGAGCGCCTTGGGCGCGACGGTGAGGAAAGCCGTGACGGGCGTGGGGGCGCCTTCATAAACATCCGGAGCCCACATATGGAACGGGGCCATGGAGATCTTGAAACCCAGACCGACAAAAAAGAAAAGAACGGCCGTAGCCGCAAGCGGCTTGAGTGACGCCGTAAAAAGGGCGTCTCCGATGACCTTGAGTTCCAGGGATCCCGTCGCTCCGAAGAGTAGCGACATGCCGTAAAGCATGATGGCAGAGCAGACGCTCCCGAAAAGTAGATACTTGATCGCCGCTTCCTTGGACTTCGGGTCATTCTTCAGGAAGCCCACAAGCAGATACGAAAGCAGGGAGACGAACTCCACGCCCAGAAAGATCATAAGGAGGTTGTTGGCGGCCGCGACGGTAATCAGCGCGAACGCCATAAAAAGGAACATGCCGTAGAATTCGCCTTCATAGCGGTTCCGGAGCGGGGTGTAACCCATCGCGAGGAGAAGCGTGATGCCCGTTGCGGTTAGCGCGATGCACCGGAAAAAATAGGTGAAGGTGTCCAGTTCGAACATGCCAAAGAAAAGGGACATGGGTTTGGCCGGGATCTTGGCCAGACACAGCGCGAGCACGAGGACCAGAAGGCAGAATTCACCGACCAGTTTCTTCTGTTTGACGAAGAAATCCAGAGTCAGCGCCGCGAACGCGCCGCCCAGCAAAACCAGTTCGGGGATAAAATGTTTCAAGCTTTCGATAGCGTTCATTCGTTTTAAACTTTCAGGGTTTTAAGAAGCGCATCAAGCGTCGGGATCATGTAGTTCAGGATCATGCTCGGGTAAACGCCGATTACCACGATGAGCACCATCAGAGGCGCGAGCGTTAGGATTTCGACGAACTTGATATCGGTAAGCGAGGCCCATTTTGGGTTTAGTTTCCCGAGCAGGACGCGCTGGACCATGTAAAGAAGATAGGCCGCCGCGAGGATGATCCCCAGGGTTGAGAGACCGGTCGCCAGTTTTGAGTATTGGTAAGAGCCGAGCAGGACCAGAAATTCGCTCACGAATCCGCTTAACGCGGGAAGGCCTAGCGAAGCGAGTGCGAAAAAGGTCAGGATGCCCGCGTAACCCGGCATCTTGGCGCCGAGGCCGCCGAAGCCGTTCATGTCGCGGCTGTGAGAGCGGTCATAAAGGACGCCGACCAGCAAAAAGAGGCCTCCGGTGATAGTGCCGTGCGTGAACATCTGGAGCATGGCGCCGCGAAAGCCATTCGCATTCAGGGCGGCGAGCCCCAGCAGGACAAATCCCATGTGGCTGACGCTGGAGTAGGCGACCATCTTTTTGAAATCTGTTTGGGCGAGAGCGACGAATCCGCCGTAGACGATGCCGATGATGGCCAGAGTTGCCATGGTCGGTTGGAACCAATGCGTGGCTTCAGGGAACAACGGATAGCTGAACCGGAAGAACCCGTAGGTACCCATTTTAAGAAGGATGCCGGCCAGGATCACACTGATCGGGGTCGGGGCTTCGACGTGGGCGTCGGGAAGCCACGTGTGGAACGGGAAGATCGGGACTTTGACGGCGAAGCCAAGGAAAAACGCCATGAAAACGACCTGTTGGAAGATCAGGCTCCGGGGCATGCCCACGAGCTGGGTGATGTCGAAGGTGTGCGGGGTGGCGGCAAAATAAACGCTAAGGATGCCGAGCAGCATGAAAAGACCGCCCGCGAGCGTGAAAAGGAAGAACTTGATCGCGGCATATTCGCGTCTCGGGCCGCCCCAGATACCGATCAGAAAATACATGGGAACGAGCACCACTTCCCATACCACGTAAAAGAGAAAGAGGTCGAGTGCCAGGAAGCTTGCCATCATGCCGGTCTCAAGCAAGAGGTAAAGGAAAAAATATTCCTTGTGGCGTTCCTTGATACTGCCGGAAGCGAGGCACGCGAGGAGTGAAATGATCGCGGTGAGGCCGACCATGGGAAAACTGATCCCGTCCGTGCCGAGAAGGTACTGGACGTTGAATTGGGGGATCCAGGAGGTCCGTTCCATCATCTGGAATCCGGAGAGTCCCGGTTGGAAGAGCGTCAGGGCGTGACAAACGAGGCCCAGGACGACCGCGGTGGTCGCGAGGGCGATCCACTTAATGAGCGGAGCGGAGCTTTTCGGCACGAAAAGAATCGTGAACGCGCCGATGAGCGGCGTAAAGATGATCCAGGACAGGATATGAGAAGTCATTTAATTCTCCTTTTGAGTGCCATGTGTCATTCTGAGGCCTGATTCTTGCTCTCGCAAGAAAGCATCAGGCCGAAGAATCTCATAGCGAGATCCTTCGCCCTAAAGGGCTCAGGATGACCTGAAATAACAAACTCGCTATTTCAGGTCAGTTTCAATTCCAAAATGATAAAAACAAGAAAACCCAGGAACGCGAGCAGAAGATAATTCTGCACCACTCCTGTCTGGAAGCGCTTTGTGACCGAATTCAGGAAGTAGACCGCGGTCCCGAGAAAATTCATGAAGCCGTCCACGATATAAGTGTCGATCCACTGTTTGACGCCGCTCAGGAACATCGTGACGCTGGCCGTGCCGTTCACGCCGCCGTCGACCACATTCGCGTCAAAGCCGAAGAGCAGGCGTCCGAGCGCGTGGAAAGGCTTGATGAGATACGTTACGTAGAACTCGTCAAAATAGAATTTGTTAAATGAAAGACGGTAAAAGGAGGGGAATTTCTTCGCGACAGCCGGCGCCCAGGTCGTTTTTTTCAGATACATGACAAAGGCGAGCGTGATTCCGAGCACCGCGACGGCGATCGAGCAGGCCATGACCACGGCGGAAGGTTCATATTCCGGATAATGGACCATCTCTGCCATGAATTTCTGGAACCAGTGATGCATGAAAGGAGAGCCGGGGATGCCGATCACCACCGAGCCGACGGCCAGGCACCAAAGGGGCAAGGTCATCAGGGCCGGAGATTCGTGGGCGTGGACGTCGTGATTGCGCGCCTGGCCGAAGAAGGTCAGGAAAATCAGACGGAACATATAGAACGCGGTCATGAAAGCGGTGAGAAGCAGGACCCCGAAGACCAGATAATTGCCGGAGCCGAACGCCGAGAGCAGGATCTCATCTTTGGACCAGAAGCCGGAAAGCGGCGGGATACCTGCCAGGGCGAGGCTCGCGATGATGAACGTGACGGCGGTGTGGGGCATCTTCTTGAAAAGGCCGCCCATCTCGCGGATATCTTGAACGTGCGTGCCGTGGATCACGCTGCCCGCGCCAAGGAAGAGCAGGGCCTTAAAGAAAGCGTGCGTGATCAAATGGAAGGTGCCGGCGCCGAGGCCTGAAAGCCCCATGGCGGTCACCATGTAACCGAGTTGGGAGATCGTCGAGTAGGCGAGGACGCGCTTGATGTCGTTTTGGGTCAGCGCGATAAAAGCCGCCATGAATGCCGTGATCGTGCCGATCGCGGTGACGATGGGCAGTACGTTCGGGACCAGCATAAAAAGAGAGAAGGAACGTGCCACGAGGAAAACGCCGGCCGCCACCATGGTCGCGGCATGGATGAGCGCACTGACAGGCGTCGGACCTTCCATGGCGTCGGGAAGCCACACGTGAAGCGGGAATTGCGCCGACTTGCCGATAGTGCCGCAGAAAATGAAAAGTGCCGCCATCGAGAGTAGCCCGGTGTTTAAGGCCGTATGGCCGACGTGTCCCGCGAGCAGCGTGTTCATTTGAGCGAAGTCGAGCGTGCCGATCGCCGTGAAAAGGGTAAGGAAGCCGAGAAGAAAGCCGATGTCACCGACGCGCGTGGTGAGAAATGCTTTCTTGGAGGCGTTCGCGGCGGAATCCTTCTCGAAATAGAACCCGATCAAAAGATACGAGCAAAGCCCCATGATCTCCCACGCCATGAAAAAGAGCAGGTAGTTATTCGAGATCACAAGCGTGAGCATGGCGGACATGAAAAGCGAGACGTAAGCAAAGAACCGGCTGAAGCGCGGGTCGCCGTGCATATAGCCGGTGGCGTAAACCTGGATCAGGGTGCCGACGATCGTGACCATGAAAAGAAGCGTCGCGGACAGAGGATCCATCAGGTAACCGAACTTGAGAGGTGTGGTGCCGAGCATGAGCCAGGTAAAATCATTGGCGAAATGCGCGCCGCGGAACACCGCCCAACAGATGGGAAGCGCGATCACGCAGGCCACGGTACTCGTGGCCACCGAGAGCCACGCCGCGCGCTCTTTTAAGAAACGGGCGCCGAAGAAGATATTCACCACAAATGCGATGAAGGGAAGCACCGGAACCCAGATAAGATGATTGGCGGTTACCATTTCAGTAAATGAACCTCATCGGCTTGAACAGTTTTGCGGATCCGGTAAAGGGCCAGGACGATCGCGAGGCCCACGGCCGCCGCGGTCGCGGCAAGGGCGATCACAAAAAGAGCGAAGATTTGCCCCGTTTCCGGCGAGAGAGACGTGTATTTGGAAAAGGCGATCAGGTTGATATTGGAGGCGTTCACCATGAGCTCGATCGAGATCAGAATGCCGATGATGTTGCGGCGCACGAGTGCCCCATAGAGACCGATCGCGAAAAGGAGCAAGGAAAAGATCAGAATGTGTTGCAAGGGGATCGCGATCATGGCCGTTCCTCCGGAGCATCTTTTTTCGCGATGACCACGGTGCCGATCAGCGCCGCGAGGAGAACAATCGAAATGACCTCAAACGGGAACACATATGTTCCCATCAAGGCTTCGCCGAGGCCCATTGCCGAAGTTTTGGCCTTGAGAGCTGCCTCGGTTACCGGCCAGGGCGTCTTCAGGATCAGGGCGATGAGTGCCGTCACAAATCCCGCGAGGCCCACGATCGCCGGAAGGCTTTGAGCATTGTTCTGGCGGACGGTCTTGCCCGCGAGATGTTCGGTGAGCATGATCGCGAAGACCACCAGAGTGATCACACCGCCGACATAGAGCAGGATCTGCACCCCGGCGAGGAATTCCGCCTGAAGTGCGATGTAAATGCCGGCCGTCCCGATCAGCGCCGCCGCGAGACAAAGCGCGCAGTGGAACAAGTTCCGGAACGTGACAACTCCCAGGGCGAAGACAAGGATTGCTGCCATCACGGCATAAATCCCGAATTTTGCGCCAAGTTGTAATAGTTCCATAGCATTTCTTTCTGGAGTTATCCCCGTTTCAAGCGGCGGGGATGACGGTAATACTAATCGGCTAATACGTAATTACGTTTTTCTGGGACAAAGACACGATTGAGCTTGACCAGCATATAAAGCATCGCGGCCAGGATCATGATCGAAAAAAGCCATGCCGCGGAAGCCGAAGTGAACTGCCAGAGCGCTGTCAGCAGAATATTGACCAGCGTCAGCGGCAAAAGGAATTTCCAGGCGAAGGCCATCAAGTGGTCCACGCGAAAGCGGGGGAACGTGCCCCGGAACCAGATCATGATACAGATGAGCGCAAGCGTCTTGCCGAAGAACCAGACCCATGACGGAAGGAAGGGACCTTGCCAGCCGCCTAGAAAAAGGGTCGCGGCGATCCCGCAAAGGGTGAACGCGTTCATGTATTCGGCCATATAAAAGAGCGCGAATTTCATGCCGCTGTATTCCGTGTGAAAACCCGCGACGAGTTCGGATTCCGCTTCCGGGAGGTCGAAGGGCGGGCGATTGCACTCAGCGGTGGCGCAAAGGAAAAAGACAATGAATCCCACGATACCCCACGGCGTGAAGATAAACCAGTTGAGGCCGAAACTTCCGGCCTGGGTCAGGACGATCGTGTTGGTCGAAAGGCTCTGGCTCATCATGATCGCCGGAACGGCGGCCAGGGTCATGGGGACTTCGTAGGAGATCAACTGCGCGGCGGTGCGCATGCCGCCCAATAGGGAATACTTGTTTCGCGAGGACCAGCTGGCCATAAAGATAGGCAGAATGGTGATCGAAGAAACGGCAATAAAATAAAGAAAACCAATATTGAGATCGGCGGCCGTCATCTGGCGGCCGAAGGGGACGACGACAAAGATCATAAGGGCCGGGACCACGGTCATGATCGGGGCGAGGAGATGGATGAGCTTATCCGCGTTCGCGGGCACGATATCTTCTTTCGTGAACATCTTGATGCCGTCGGCGATCGGCTGGAGAAGACCCCATATCCCGACGCGGTTCGGGCCGTAGCGGTTCTGGATGCGGCCGATCACTTTGCGTTCGAGAAGCGTCAGATACATCATGATCACCGGACCGAGGCAGAGGATCGCGACGCCGCTGATCACGATAGACGCGAGCACGACGATCCAGACCGGCAGGAATTGCCCCAAAAGGGCAAGGATCCAGGCCTTCGCGGTCACGAAGATCATATCGATGAACGATCCGATGTTTTCCATTATTTTATTTCCTGGGGCGGGGGCGGTGTGGCAGCTGCCTTTTTCTTGTCTTCCGCGGTTTTCCGTTTTTGATCCACGGCCGCGGCCATTGCCGGACGGATCTTTCTGAAATAATCGTTGGAGCGCGCCAGGGCCTCTTTGCCGCGGATCAGGCTCCGGGGTCCCGCCTGCGAAGTGATCTCAAAGGTATGGTCCATATAGATCGAATCGAAGGGACAGACCTCTTCGCAGATCCCGCAATTCATGCAGAGACTGTAATCGATGTCAAAGACGGCGGGCTTTCGCGCGGGCTTTCCGGCCGCGTCGGTGGCCATTTCAATATGAATGCACTTGGGCGGGCATTCCCGCTCACAGATCCCGCAGGCCACACAGCGGATCTGGTCCGGCGCGCCGTCATAGACAAGAAAGGGGAGGTTGCGGTAATTCTCGGCTAGCTTTTCGCGCTCTTCGGGATACTGGACGGTGAAGATGCCGCCATTGTCCCGGTCGCGGTAATAAGAAGTCAGGAAATTCTTGAGCGTGACCATCATGCCTTTGAAAACGCCTGCGCCGAAAATCATCGGTCCGTCTCCCCGAGCACAATGTCAATGCTCCCCAGGATGATGATGGCATCGGCGATCTTTTGGCCGAGGCACATCTCTTCCAAAACGGTCAGGTTGATGAGGGACGGGGCGCGCACGTGATAGCGCCAGGGTTGCGGCGTGCCGTCGCTGACGACATAAAACCCGAGCTCGCCTTTGGGGGATTCCACGCGGCCATAGGCCTCGCCCACCGGCGGCTTGAAATTGCGCGGCATTTTGATGAAAGGGACTGTCTTTTTGTTCAGGATCTCGCCCTGAGGGATCTTGGCCAGGGCCTGTTCAAGGATCTTCAGACTTTCGCGAATCTCGAGGATGCGGACATAATACCGGTCGTAGACATCGCCCTTTTTCCCGAGCGGGATCTTGAAATCAAAACGGTGGTAAATGCTGTAGCCGTCCACTTTGCGAATGTCGTAATTGACGCCGGAGGCGCGAAGCACCGGGCCCGTGATGCCGGCATTGGTCGCGGTTTCGGGGGAAAGCACGCCGACATTCTGGCAGCGCATGCAGAGGATCTCATTTTTCGAGAGTAGGGTCTCGAATTCTTCGAGGAAGGCCGGGAATTTCGCGACGATCTGATGGATCGTCGCGAGGTGGAGCGCCGTAAGATCGCGCTTCACGCCGCCGAAGCGGAAATAATTATTCATGAGGCGCGAGCCGGTGACCTCTTCAAAAAGGTCGAGGATCCTTTCCCGCTCGCGGAATGCATAAAGAAGCGGCGTGAAAAAAGCGCCGAGGTCATTCAACATAAACCCGATCACGGTGATGTGGTTCACGATACGGGCGAGTTCCGCCATGATGACGCGGAGATATTCCGCCCGTTCCGGGACTTCGAGGCTGGCGAGCTTTTCGACCGTGAGCGCGTAGCCAAAGTTATTGGCTAGGGCGTTCACGTAATCCAGCCGGTCCGTATAGGGCATGATCGCCGCATAGGGGAGATTCTCCGCGATCTGTTCGTGATTGCGGTGAAGGTACCCGAAGATCGGCCTCAGGCCCCGGATCTTTTCGCCCTCGGTCTGCACGATCATGCGGAACACGCCGTGGGTAGACGGATGCTGTGGCCCGAAATTGATCTCGAGGATATCCGAGCCGTCTAATTTTTTTGTTTCGATGATATTTGGCATAATTTATCTAAGAAATTAACGCTTCCTTGGGCACAACGCGCAACGGTCAACGTTCAACGTCAGGACTCAAATTAAGTACGTTGTGCGTTGCGCGTAGTGCGTTGTGCTAGTTTCTTGGTTTTTCCGGCTTTCCAACCAAAGCCCGTTTTCCTGCAGCGGCGAGTTCTGCCGCTTTTGCCTTCATGTCCTCCGGGATCGCGATCCCCCTGGAGGCTAGCCATGTGATGTCCGCAGCTTCCAGGACGTCCACATCCTCCTGCTGATAATCTTTGCGCAAAGGGTAGCCTTCGAATCCTTCCCACATGAACAGGCGGCGTGGGTCGGGATGACCTTTATAAATGATGCCGAAGGTGTCAAAGGCTTCGCGTTCCTGGAGGTTCGCGCTACGGTAAATTGGTACAAGCGACGGGATCTCCGGGTGATTCTTGGGAACGCGGACGCGCAGCGTGAGGGGCCCACGCTTCAGGGCCATTGAATAAAGGTGATAAACCGATTCCAGAGAGTCCAGATAATCCGCGCCGGTCACCGAGGAAAGATAGTCCAGCCGGAATTTCGGACTTTGCTTCAGGAAAAGGGCGACGCGCGGCAGATCCTTCGGGTTCTCGAGCAGAAGGGAATTCAGGACGCGGCGGAGTTTCACGTCCGGCAGTCCCGCATGGAGTTCTTTTTGAACTTCTTCCATAAAGAGAGGCATGTTAGACGGCTCCCGGAGCGGCGGGCTTGACGGCGGCCGCATGTTCAAGGTCCGGGGCTTTCAGTTTCTTCCCGATGAGTATCGTGGCACCGTAATGCTCCCGGCGTGGGTCCTTCTTTGCAGGCTGCCACACCTCGGGATTGAATTTCGGAACGAGCCCATGAGGTCCAAGCTCAGGGATCGGAAATTCCCGCTTGAGGCCCTTTTGATACCATTCTGCTTTCAGAATCTCCTGGGATGCGATCTTTTTTTGAAGTTCCATGAGTCCGTGAAGCAGCGCCTCGGGCCGCGGGGGACACCCGGGCAAATGAACGTCGACGGGGATGTAGCGGTCGATCCCGCGAAGGACATTGTAACCGTCAATAAAAGGACCGCCGGAAATCGCGCAGGCGCCCATGGTAAGAACATATTTTGGTTCGGGCATCTGATTGAAGAGGCGGACGACCTGAGGAGCCATCTTTTTGGTGACGGTTCCGGAAATGATCATGAGGTCGGCCTGGCGGGGTGAGGCACGGAAGAGCTCGGCGCCGAAGCGGGCAATATCGTAACGGGCGCAGGCCGCCGCGATCATCTCGAACGCACAGCAGGCCAGCCCGAACTGCATGGGCCATACGGACGATCGGCGTCCCCAATTGTAGAGGAAATCGAGCGACGTCCAGATCACGCCTTTTGAGGCGAGTTCGGCGCGCAGCGTTTCATCGACTTCGGTCTTATTTTCTGTGAAGGCCATTTTTAGTAAGGAGTCTTGAGTACGGAGTACGGCGTTTTTTCGTTGCGCGGACCGCCGGTCGCCTTACGCCGTACGAGGTTCATTAATCCCACTCGAGCATTTTCTTTTTCCAGGCGTAGATCAGGCCGAACGCGAGGATGGCTATAAAAAGGGCCATTTCCACGAAAGCAAAGAGCCCCAGGCGTTTGAAGGCCACGGCCCAGGGATAGATAAAGATTGTTTCAATGTCAAAAATGACGAAGATCAGGGCGTAAAGGTAATACTGGACGTGATACTGCATCCAGGGATCACCTTTGGAGGCCAGACCGCACTCATAAGTCGCCTGTTTGTCGGACGAGGGCTTCTTTGGGGCCATAAGCCAGGCCAATGCCAGAGGCGCAACGGCGAAGATCAGGGCAAAAATGAAAAAAAGGCCCACAAATAGGTACTGATAGGAATAGGAGGCACTCGACATAGGGCGGGATTATAGGCAAATCCAGGTCGGGTGTCCAGCAAAGAGGCGGTGCCTGGCCAAGCGGGAAACGTGGAACCGGGAACGTTGAACGTTTAAAAGGACGGAAAAGGGGACTGTCCCCGTTTTACTTTGTTGATTTGTTTTCCGTTTGTCGTTACCCGTTCCCCGGTTTTAATTTAAATTGTGCAGCCTTTCGAGGAGGTTATATCGCCAGGGTTGGCGGGTTCTATCGGTTTGAAGACCATTTGGCATTGCCAATTTATATCAACGGAACCATCAAATCCGCCGGAATCATAGCTAACATAATCCCCGGTGTGATCGTTTCTTCCCTCGACCTGGAAGGTAGAGCCAGACACGCTCGCATAGTACCGGTACTTCCAATTTTTTGATTTATCAATGCCCGTGAGCCCAAGATCCTGCCAACTCGACTCGTTTTTGTCAAAACCCTCGTCCCAAGGATCCGAACAAACCTCGAAGACATCTCCCGGGAGTATGTAAGTTCCTTGGAAGTCGTAGTATCTTTCTGCGGCGCGTTTAATGGCGCCGACCATTTGAAGGGCTTCGGCGGCTTTGGCTTTTTCAGTCTGCATGAGCATGCGGGGTACGATGAGTGACGCCAAAATGGCAATAATGACGACCACGATCAATACTTCAACGAGCGTAAAACCTCTCTTCGGATTTTTCACAAGATTTCTCCTGAGGAATGACGCGAAACCCCTGTCTGGTGATTCGTCATCCACCTGCTAAAACTGTAGCACGAATTCAGAAAGGGGGGAGACGGGCGGGAAACGTGGAAGGGTGAACGTTGAACGATTGAAAGAAGCGGGTGATGCCTCCGTTAACCGTTCCCCTTTTTTTATAAAAGTATTCCCCCCGCGGAAGCTCTTGAGTACAATACCCGCGATTTTCTTTTTCTTAAGGTCACGAAAGGCTCTTGTGAAAACCCGACATTTGTTTTTATCTTTAATGGCTGCTCTGGTTTACGCCTTCGGTCTCACCCCGACTCTCGACCCGGACATGGGGTGGCATTTGGGGACCGGGGAGTGGATTCTCCAACACGGGTTTCCGAGGACGGATCCTTTTTCCTTCACCGTGGCCGGCCATTTTTGGACTGCTCACGAATGGCTTTCCGAGGTGATCATGCGTCGCCTGTATGGTTTGGGGGGATATCCGGCGATGATGATCTCTTTCGCTCTTGTGGGTGTGCTGGTCTTTGGCCTTGTCTACTGGACCTGTCCCCGGAGGCCGTACATTGCCGGGGCCCTTGCTTTTTTCGCCCTTCTGACGTCCCGTTTTCTCTGGGGTGCCCGCCCGCAGATCTTCAATGTCCTGATGATGGCCGCCTTTCTTCTGCTGATCCAGGGCGTGAGAATGCGTCGTTTCCACTGGAAGTTCCTCTACACGCTTCCTTTGCTCGTCATGATCTGGGTAAACCTTCACAGCGGGTACCTGCTTGGGCTTGTGGTGATGGTCGCTTTTTTGACGGGAGACCTCTTCCAGATCTTTGTACTCCATTCAGAAGAAGGGACCTTGGGAGAAAAAGGTTTGGCGCATTTTTCGGGAATTTTAATTTTGTGTCTGGCCGCAGTGGGGATGAACCCTACGGGCTATAAGATCCTTCTCTATCCTTTCGAGACCCTTTCCAGCAAGATCATGCAAACGACCATTTTGGAGTGGCAGTCGCCGATCTTTCAGCATTGGAACTACTGGCCTTTTCTCGGCGTGATGTCGCTTGGGGCAGCCGCATTTTTACTTTTTCCGCCCAAACGCAATATCGCCAATTTTCTGATCTACGCGGGATCCATGGCTATGGGGCTTTTCGCCCGCAGGCACATCCCTTTTTTCGCGGTCGCTGCGATCCCGATGATCGCGCTGGCCGTGAGCGAGGGGTTTCCCGTTCCTGCCTGGGTGAACCGGGGGAGTGATGTTGCTCTGACGCAGACCGCAAGAACGTTCCGCTATCTTTTGAACGTGTTTTTTGCGATGGTCATTTTGGTGGGTGTCTTTTCCTGGACGGGGTATCGCTTGAATCATAATCCATCCGCGATGGAAAAATCATTTCCGGTCAAGGCGTTCCAATTTATCAAGGGCAATGGGGCTATTGCCCGGCTCAGGATCTATAATGAGTACGTCTGGGGTGGGTACCTGATCTGGAACGGTTTCCCGGTTTTCATGGATGGGCGCGCGGACCTTTACGGGGGTAAATTCTTTTTCGATTACCTTTTCGCGCATGATCTGCGGGGAGGGGCGGTAGGCATTACGCGCTATCTCGACAGCTATGGTGTCGACGGGATCCTCGTTCCTCCGGGAGGAATTTTGGGGAATGCTTTTCTCTCGAATCCGGAATGGCGGCTTGCCTACCGGGATTCCACCGCCGTTTTATTTCTTCGCAAGGTGCCTTTTTCCGTACCTCCCGTGACCCAGAGTCCGGAGCGTTTCTATTCGCCGCTGAAAAGTAATAATCTTGAGGGGCCGAGGCGCCCTCATTCATGAGATCCCATTAAATCTATGACGAAGCGATCGATCTTATTCCTGTTTTTCGTGACGGTTCTCTTCTGCCTGGGGTTGGTGGAGACGGTGGATTCGGACCTTTGGTGGCATTTGAAGGTGGGTGAATCCGTTTTTACCCACGGGATCCCTCGCGTGGATATTTTTTCATTTACGGCGGTGGGGCAGCGTTTCATTGATCAGGAGTGGTTGTCTGAAGTGCTCCTTTATTTGATGAACGCCTGGGCCGGAATGCCGGGGCTGATGATCTCTTTCGCGTTTCTTTCGGTGATCACGTTTGGATGCGTCTATTTCACACGGGCCGGTCTCCCGCTAGTGGGGATCCCGATGACGATCCTCGCGTGTTATTCCTCCAAATTTCTATGGCAAGCCCGGCCGCAGATCTTCAATATTCTCATGCTCGCCGCGTTGCTCTGGCTCCTTCAAGGCGTTCGGGACCGGAAAAGATCCTGGAGATGGCTTTACGTGCTTCCGGTCTTGTCGCTTTTTTGGGTCAATATGCACAGCGGGAACTTGATGGGGATCGTGGTGATGGCTCTGGTGCTTGCCTGCGATGCTTTCCAGGGGGGAGTGCTTCATTCGCGGGCTGAAGGTATCCTCCGGGGCGTCGAAATCAAACATTTTGCCGTCGTTTTTTCTCTCTCCGTGCTGGCATCTCTTTGCAATCCGGTGGGGTATAAGATCTTCGTTTTTCCTCTTCAGACCCTAAGCACTAAAGAGATACAGTCTTTTATCATGGAATGGCAGTCCCATGATTTTCACAATCCGTTCGCGTGGGGATTCCTGGTGATGCTCGTGGCCGGTGCGATGAGCCTCATGTTATTTCCGAAGAGGTTGGACCTGGCCACCGCGTTTCTGTATGCCGGCTCCATGGCCGGAGCGCTCATGTCGCGCCGTCATTCGCCTTTCTTTTCCGTGGTTGCGACTCCCGTGATGATCCAGATGATCTCAAGCGGGATCACTTCCGCCCGGTGGCGGGCATTTCTCTCTCTTGAATTCAGTTGGAATTTCCCAAGAGGGGTGCGCTATGGGGTCTTTTCGCTTCTCGCGGGTTTGATCTTCGTCGGTTCCTTTGTCTGGAGCCAGCACAAGATCGCGGGATATCATCGCTCGATCTCGCAGTATTTTCCCGTGAAGGCGGTGGAGTTGCTCAAGGGGAGAGGGTACTCCCCAAAAAGGGTCCTCAACGAATATGCCTGGGGCGGGTATTTGATCTGGAACGGTTTTCCTGTTTTTATTGACGGGCGCACGGAGGTCTATGGCGCGCAATTTTTCAAGGATTATTTGGACACGATGGGTTCAAGGGAGTTCTCACCCAAGGTTCGGGGACAGTTGGACCGTTGGGGGATTGAGTATTGCCTTCTCAATGCACGAAGCCCGCTGCGCAATGCCTTGAAAATGACCGGCGAGTGGCAGGAAGTGTATCAAGATGGCTTGTCCAGCATCGTGATCCGAAAACCTCTTCCGCCGGGTTCTGCGGTCAAGCCGGAGGGAAAATGAGGGTGGTCGAAGTCGGTTGTGCGATCATTCACAAGAACGGACGGATTTTGATCGCGCAGAGACATTTACAGGATAGTTTCGGAGGCCTCTGGGAATTCCCGGGAGGCAAGCGGGAAGAGGGCGAAACGATCGAGGCGTGTTTGTCCCGTGAAGCCCAGGAGGAATTGGGCGTGGGAGTTTATCCCGAGCGCTTGCTGTGCCGGAGAGAGCATGGGAATGAGGACCGCAGGATCTCGCTCTTCTTTTTTTTCTGTAAATGGGAGAACGGGGCGCCACGGGCGATCGATTGCAAGGATTTCCGCTGGGTGGGTCCGGAGGAGATCCGAAGTTATACTTTCCTTCCCGGGGATCTGGAAGTCGTGGAGGATCTGATCCTTCACTGGGAAGAGTATTTCAAAACGGCGGAAATGGGCCGATAATAGGGAAGTCTCTTGCGCTGAGGGACTGGAGATCTGAAAAGAAACGCGTTCGATATCAAGTGAAAACTGAGTCCCGGAGAAAAATGCCGCTAAGCAAAATGGTGAAAGATCCAAAAAGTTCAGGGGTGTCGCTCAGGAGGCACGCCTGGCGCCTGCCGCTTCGCTACAAACTAGCGCTTCCGACGCTTGTGCTGATGCTCGGGGTTGTTATCTTTGTTCTTTTTACCACCTTCTCTGTTTTTCATGAGATGACGGTGAAATACAAGGAGGCGCGTCTCCAGGCGGTCGCCGAGATCTTCGCGGAGACCCTCAAGATTCCGATGGCCGTGGAGGACCAGTCCTCTCTCCGGGCTTATATCCAGCTGTTGGCCGAGCAGACCGGGGCCGACGAGGTTTGCCTCCGGCGTGCGGACGGAGAGAAGATCAGCGCCGGCCGTTCCGGGACAACCCACTTCTCCGACATCTCTTACGCTCAGGATTTCTTCGGAGTCAAAAAAGTCGGAGAAGGCGTTTACGCATCGGTGGTCCCCATTCTGAGTGAGAAAGAGATCCTCGGGCAGCTCATCATTGTTTTTTCGCGAGGCGATTTCGAACGGGAGCTCCGGGAACTTTTTATCGAGAAATTCTTCATCTCTTTCCTTTTGGTGACGCTGGTGGCGTTCGCCATCGCTGGCTTTACCTGGCTGGCGATGAAACCGCTCACGGCCCTTCAAAAAACGGCACGTAATATTTTGGCCGGGGATCTTGAGGCGCGCGCCGATATCCATTCCGCGGATGAGATTCAGGAGCTCGGCGAGGCGTTCAATAAAGTGGTCAGCCGCCTTGTGCAAAGCTTTGAACATTTGCGGGCGCGCACGCAGGCCCTTGAGGAATCCGAGGAGAAATACCGTTCGATCGTCAATAACGTGAGCGATATCATTTTTTCGATCACTCCGGAAGGTGAGCTTTTGATCTTGAATCGCGGGTTCTCCGGGTATTCGCGCGAAGAGATCCTCGCAGAAGGCCTCCCCCTCTTTTTTTCCATGCATGCCCCTGGCGAGGCGCAGAAATTCCAGGACGCCCTCGAGACGATCATGCGGACCAAGAAACCCGTGGAGCATTTGAGCACCCAGCAGTTCCACCGACTTCACCACGCCGAGATCTATTACCAGACCAATCTCACGCCGGTCGTGGATTATGAAGGGAGCCTGCGCTTGATCCAGGGCGTCATGCGCGACGTCACGGACCTGCGGCATGTGGAAATGATGAAAGAAACCCTGGTCCGCGATGTGGCCCATGAGCTCAAAACCCCCACCGCGAAATTTATCATGACGCTTCCGTGGCTTGAAAAGCAAATGGAAAACAATTCCGAAAAAGAGAAATTCATGCCGATCATCAAAATGCTCAGCGAGAACGCCGACCGTCTTATGAGGACCATTTCAAGCATCATGGACCTGTCCAAAGTCGAGTCCGGCATGTCGGATATCCGAAAGCAGGAGATCGATCTCAACGAAGTGTTACGGCTTGTGGTCGATGATATGAGGCCTTTGATCGAACAGCATCATCTGAAGCTCGAGACCCGGTTGAGTTCCGGGCCGCTGAAGATGCTCGGTGATCCGGATATGCTTTACCGGGTTTTTGTCAATCTGATCACGAATGCCGCGAAGTTCACCCCGGACGGGAGCATCACCGTGACGTCCTCGCTCCGCGGAAATGATCTTTGCGCGGAAGTGACGGATACGGGGATCGGGATTGAACCGGAGAACCTGCAAAAGATCTTCGAAGCGTTTTTCCAAAAAACGCCTTCGACCCTGGGCATAGGGGTCGGGCTGACGATCTCCAAGGAGATCGTGGCGTTGCATGAAGGGGAGATCTGGGCCGAAAGCGGCGGTGCGGGCCAGGGGAGTATTTTCAGGGTTATTTTTCCCTCGTATCCGATGTCCGGCAAATAACGAGGATTGTCTTTTTTATAGGGGAGGCAGCATGAGCAAGAAAATTTTAATCGTCGAGGATGACAGTGATTTTCAGGATATCTATTCTCTCTTTCTCCGGGGGGAGTCCTATCAGGTGCTGACGGCAGGTAACGGTCAGGAGGGTCTGGAGGCCCTTGAAAAGGAAACGCCCGATCTGATCATCCTGGACCTTATTATGCCCGTGATGGATGGAGAAACCTTTTATGTACGCCTCCGCGAACAGTCCAAGTGGAAATCCATCCCGGTTCTTATCGCCAGCGTGAATGACAAGATGCCTGCCCGCATTACAGAACTTGGCGGCATTGCCGGCAATCTCAGGAAGCCTTTCCATATCGATACCCTGCTTGGCAAGATCCATGAGTGTTTGAAAGTGTAGGGCGAGAGGCGTACGGAGTACGGCACTACGGCTCACGGGATTTTCGCCGTACACCTTACACCGCACTCCTTACGCGGATAGACAAATCCCGCGCCCTCGGTTATCATGACTTCGTGTTTTAATTGTGCGCCTTCCGGAGAGTTCCTTGTCCTATCCCAACTTTGCATTTTAAAAGATAAGGGGTAGTTGGGACGGTCCTGATTTATATTTTATTTTTCATAATGGTAATCAGGACAGCCCCAATCACAGCTTCACCTTGATTGATTGGAATTGGGACTGCCCCAATTCCAATTTCGTTAAAATTGATAGGTATTGGGACTATCCTTGTCTTTGATTTGTTTCTGGAGGGTGACAAGGATTGCCCCAATTTCCGCTTTGCGGAAATTAATAGGAATTGGGACTATGGATGAGAAAGATCGTCTTTTATTGACCCATCTTCAGAGCGGGCTCCCGCTAACGCCCCGGCCTTTTGCCACTTGGGCGGCGAAGCTCGGGACAGACAGCGCCGACCTGCTGGTGCGCATTCAGCGCCTTAAAAAAGAAGGGACTTTGGGGGGGGTGAAGGCGGTTCTCGACGCGCGCATCTTCCATTACCAAAGCGCTTGGGTTGCGCTACGGTTTGGCACAGAAGATCTCGCGAGCCGCACAGAAGTCCTTTGGCAGCATCCGGGGGTGACCTACGGCTGCGAGAGGGAGCACGAGTTCAACGTCTGGCTCTTTATTTCGGCTCCCGAGAATCATGATCTTGAGCTTCATGTCCGTTGCCTTGCAAAGATCTCCGGTGCGGAGAAAGTTCTGTTCCTGCCCGTGCGGCGTGTGTACAAAGGAACGGATCTTCTCAGTTCTCTGGGCCCCGAAACATTTTCTGAGATGGACGAGCGCTTCGAAAAACGTCAGCCGGGTCATGGGGCGGAGTTGACGACCGAGGACATCGATATGATACGGCGGCTTCAAGAGCCGTTTCCGCTCACGGATGAACCTTATCAAAAGATCGCTGCGGATCTCGGGATCACGGAGTTTCAGGCGATTGAGCAGATGAAGTCTCTTGTCGCGAAAAAATGTCTCAAGAGGATTGGAAGTTTCTTGAAACCTGTTGGGCGGATCGGACAGGAGCATCAAGCTCCTGCCGAAGCCGTGCTGAAGGATTGGCCTTCAGTGAAAGTCCCGGGAGCCGGGAACCTGGTGGTCTGGCAGATCCCCGAGGAAAAACTGGAGCGAAGCGGGCCCGAGATCGCCGCATTCCGCGAGGTGATTTACGCGGACCGTCGGCCGGCCTATCCGGAATTCCCGTACTCGCTTTATACGACGATCCGGGCTGAAACACCCGAGGCCCTTGAATTGATCACAAGACGCATGCAGGACCGGATCGGGAAATGGCCGCACCGGGTGATGGTGACGACCCGGGAGCTTAAGAAAACCGGGATGAAATACTTTCCGAAAGAATTGGACGCGTGGTGGCAGCAAAACCGGCATATAAATGAGACCGCATTTAACTGAGCGCAACGGTCAACGCTCAACGTGAAACATTTTTTTAATCGTTGTGCGTTGTGCGTCGTGCGTTGAGCCTGCTTTAAGGAGTATCATGGCTTTTCGAGACGAGTGGTTAGCAAAACGAGAAAAAGACACGAACCGTTCGCAGATGCATTATGCCCGGCGGGGGATCGTGACGGAAGAGATGGCTTTTGTGGCGGCCGACGAGAAGCTCTCACCGGAATTTATCCGCTCCGAGGTTGCGGCGGGGAGGCTCGTGATTTGCGCGAACGTGAATCACCGTGATCTCCGGCCCATGGGGATCGGGATTGGCGTTCGCTGCAAGATCAACGCGAATCTTGGGAATTCGGCGCTGGGTTCGGACATTCAGGCGGAAGTCGAGAAGGTCGGGCTCGCGGTCCGGTTCGGTGCGGATACAGTCATGGATCTTTCGACCGGGAAACAGCTGGATGAGACCCGCGAAGCGATCATTCGCGCGACCATTGTGCCGGTGGGGACGGTGCCGATCTATGAAGCGCTGGAGCGCGTGAACGGAAAGCCGGAGGCTTTGACCCCCGAGATCATGTTCGAAGTAATCGAGCATCAGGCAAAACAGGGTGTGGATTTCATGACAATCCACGCTGGGGTGCTCCTGGAACATTTGCCGATGATCGAAACCCGGGTGACGGGCGTCGTGAGCCGGGGCGGGGCAATCCTCGCGAGGTGGTGCAAATTCCATCAGAAGCAAAATTTTCTTTTCAGCCATTACGATCGTTTGCTTGAGATCTGCAAAAAATACGACGTTACGATCAGCCTCGGGGACGGGATGCGGCCGGGTTGCCTCGCGGACGCGAGCGACAAGGCTCAGTTCGCGGAGCTTGATGCGCTTGGGGTGCTGACGCTAAAGGCCTGGGAGCAGGACGTGCAGGTGATGGTGGAAGGTCCGGGGCATGTGCCGATGGACCAGATCCCGATGAATATAGAGCGCCAGATCAAGGTCTGCCACGGAGCGCCTTTTTATGTGCTCGGGCCTCTTGTGACTGATATTGGAGCCGGCTACGATCACATTACTTCCGCGATCGGTGCTGCGATCGCTGCTCAGGCCGGTGCGGCGATGCTGTGTTACGTGACGCCGTGCGAGCATCTGTGTTTGCCGAATCTCGATGATGTGAAGCAAGGCGTGATTGCCTACAAGATCGCAGCGCACGCAGCGGATATTGCGCGGCACCGTCCCGGCGCGCGCGACCGGGATGACGAAATGGCCCGGGCTCGGTTCGCCTTTGATTGGGAAAAACAGTTTGCTTTGACGCTTGATCCGGAGAATGCGAAAAAAAGGCACGACGAAGCGCTTCCCGAGGGCGAGGCAAGGAATGCCGAATACTGTTCTATGTGCGGTGAGGGCTTTTGCGCCATGAATCTTTCGCAATGCCTGACCGATGCCGGGAAAAAGAAACAGGCTCTGAAGAAAAAATAACCCCGGACACACCGGGTGTGGACAAGGGATGATCGGAAAATGAAAAAACAAAATACGATCCTCAGGAAAAAAACGCGGGCGGTCAAGGTCGGAAAATTGATCTTGGGGGAGGGTCACCCCATTCGTATCCAGTCCATGACCAAAGTCCACACCAAGGACATTCGCGCGGTTTTGGAGCAGATCGCGCGGCTGGAGCAAGCGGGTTGCGAGATCGTGCGCTGCGCGTGCCCCGGCGAAGAAGACGTCAAGGCGCTGGGGAAGATCAAGGCGAAAATCAAGATCCCTCTCGTGGCGGACATTCATTTCAATTACCGGTTCGCCCTGATGGCGATCGATGAAGGTGTGGATAAACTCCGCCTCAATCCCGGCAATATCGGCGACAAGGATCGCGTGGCCGAAGTCGTGGAAAAAGCAAAGCGTCACCACATCCCGATCCGGATCGGGGTCAATTCCGGCTCGCTTGAAAAAGATCTGATGGAAAAATACGGGCCCACGCCCGAAGCCTTAGTCGAGAGCGCGCGGCGGCATGTTGCGATCCTTGAGGCGCTGGATTTCCATGACACCGTGATCTCGCTCAAGGCGACCGATGTTCCGACCATGATCGAGGCCTATCGTCTCGCGAGCCAAAAATTTGATTATCCTCTTCATCTTGGCGTCACCGAAGCCGGGACTCTGATGCGGGGCAGTATCTATAACGCGATCGGTGTGGGGACGCTTTTGCAAGAGGGGATCGGTGATACGATCCGCGTGTCACTCACGGCGGATCCGGTCGAAGAAGTGAGGGTTGCGCGGATGATTCTGGAGTCACTCGACCTTCGCGAAGGCGTGCGCGTCATCTCCTGTCCGACTTGTGGGCGCACCGAGATCGATACCGCGAAGCTGGCTCAGGAAGTGGAGGCTCGCGCCATGCGGCTCAAAGGGCCGCTTACGATCGCCGTGATGGGATGCGCGGTCAATGGTCCCGGCGAAGCCCAGGGTGCGGATTTCGCGATCACCGGCGGCCAGAAAAAGGGCATGATCTACGTCGCCGGGAAACAAGAACGCGTGGTCGACGAAGCGCATCTTGTTGATGAATTGTTTAAAGAGATCGAGAAAAGACAGGGCAACGGGTAACGGGGAATGCAAAACCCGGAATGGCCTTTCGTCCTTCCACGATAGGAATGCTCAAATGGTTACCCTCCAGGATATCCAGCAAAAATTAAAAGCCGGAGAGCGTCTGTCTCTTGAGGACGGGCGCGCGCTTTTTGAAAGCACGGATATCCTCACGATCGGCCGGATGGCGCAGGACGTACGGGAGCGTCTGCACGGACGTCGCGCGTTTTATGCTGTGAACCTTCATCTGAATCCCACGAACATTTGTTCCACCCGCTGCGAATTCTGCGCCTTTTCCCGCGATGCCGGTGCGCTGGATGCTTACGCCTTGACGCTGGACGAGATCGAAAAGAAAGTCCGGACGGCGGTCGAACAATTCCAGATCAACGAGGTCCATATCGTCGGCGGTCACAACCCCGCGCTCGGGTTTGACTACTATCTGGAGATGTTGCGCCGGCTAAGGCGTATCGACTCAAAGATCTTCATCAAAGCCTTCAGCGCGCCGGAGATCGATGATATGGCAAAGCGCGCGGGAATTTCATGGGAGGAAGTTCTGACGCAACTTAAGGGCGCTGGATTGAGCGGAATGCCGGGCGGTGGAGCGGAAATTTTTGATCCCGAAGTGCGCGCGAAGCTGTGCCCCGGGAAGATCTCCGGTGAAGAGTGGCTGGGCGTGCACCGGACCGCACACGGGTTGGGGATCAAAACCAACGCGACTCTGCTTTACGGGCATATCGAAACTGCCGTACATCGTGTGGCCCATCTTTTGAAGTTACGGGATCTCCAGGACGAGACCGGTGGGTTTAGCGCCTTTGTGCCGCTTGCCTACCATCCTCAAAACAATGCGCTCAAAGGGGCCCGGGAGACAACCGGTTTTCTGGATCTAAAAATGATTTCCATTTCGAGGCTTCTTCTTGATAATATCCCTCATATCAAGGCCCACGGATCGGCGACCAATCTCAAATTTATCCAAGCCGCACTTTCGTTCGGCGCGGATGACATGGGAGGCACCAATCTTCAGGAGCGGGTGATGCATGAAGCGGGGAGCCGTTCGCCGGAGGGATTAGGCGCGGCGGACCTTGTTCGGTGTATCCGTGACGCGGGGTACACGCCTTGCCGGGTCGATAGTTCTTATTCAATCGCATAAACAAAGGACCTTACAACCATGTCCGACAAAGTGATCTTGACGCAAGAAGGCTACGACAAACTTTATGAGGATCTGATGTTCCTCAAGACGAAGAAGCGCCGCGAGGTCGCGGACCAGCTTGAGAAGGCGCGGGCTCACGGGGACCTCAGCGAAAACGCCGACTGGGAGACCGCCAAAGAGACGAAGCATCAACTGGAAATCCGTATCGGCCAGTTGGAGCATCGGCTCGCGAGCGCGCAGATCGTCGCAAAAGGGGATATCGCGCAGGACAAGGTTTATCTGACGGCGAAGGTCAAGGTGAAGAATCTGAAAAGCGGCGATACCTTTGATTACATCCTTGTTTCTCAGGACGAGGCGAATTTTGACGAGGGCAAGATCTCGGTCACCTCACCCATTGGCCGTGGACTTCTTGGGAAGTCTCTGAACGAGGTTGCTGAGATTCAGGTTCCTGTCGGTAAAATCCAACTCAAAATCATGGAGATAAACTATGAATAAAATGCTGACGTTCTTTACCGCGCCCATCACCGCTCTTTTTTCTCCGTCCGTTTACCGGGATGCCGCCAAGAGTTCTCCGGCGCGCGGCGTGCTTTATTCGCTTTATCTCGCAGGCCTTTCGTGTGTTCTCGTCATGATGGTGGTTTCGGTGAAGATCATGCCCCAGGCGGACGCGTTCGCGGGTTGGATCAAAACAAGTATGCCGGCTCTTCTCTGGACACCTGCGGGACTCAGCCTCGAGAATGGTAAGACCACCGCCGAGCTCCAACACCCCAAGTACGGCATGATCGCACTTTTTGATATGACGAAGACCTCGGCGACGGAAGCGGACATGGGAAAAGCCTATCTCCTCGTGACGTCGCAAAAAGTTTATATCCGGAAGGCACCGGGGCAGGTCGAGGAGCGGGACATTACGGGCGCCGGTATGCGTTCAAATCAGTCGCTTCCGCCCAAGGTTCGTATTGACGGAGGGATCGCGGAGAAGCTTTATCAGAATCTTAAGAAGGCGCTGGCGTTCGCGCTGCCGTTCATGATCCTGATTTTGTCGCTCGTGTTTTTCCTCGTCATGAATCTCTTTTACTCCTTGGCGGGACTTCTTTTCAACAAGATGCGCAAGGACAAGCTTGGCTACGGGGCGATCTTTAATCTCACCTGCTTCGCGATGACGGCATCGTTCACGCTGACCTGGCTCAAAGTCCTGATCCCTGTGCCGGCTTTCCCCGGGACATTTGGCTTGAATGTTCTTGTGACGCTCCTCTATATGTACTTCGCCTTCAAGATCACGGATTCAAAGCCCGAAGTCATTTAAACAAAATAAAAGGGGACAGGCAGTTATTTGATGCCTGTCCTCTTTTATTATTTCAACAGACTACCTACCCCGTACTACCTACCGTTTTTCAAATCGTGCAACCTGTCGCAGATTTGTCTCCATCTATAACAGGGGGTATGGGCTTAAATGTGTTCCAACATTGCCAAAGGTCATCCCCTGAGTAGTATTGCAGATAAGGATAAGGCGAGGGGTCTGTGTCGATTTTTGCGGTAACTTTGAACGTTTCGTCGTTAAAGGCCGCATACCGATACGTCCAAACTTATTGTCTTTTCTATGCCGGTAAGCCCAAGATCGGCCCAACTAGCCTCATTAGAGTCTTGAGAATCATCCGTGGGATGCGAAACAATTATTGTTGCTCCATCTTGAAGTATATTGGGAAGCAGATAGGTTCCATGGAAGTCGTAGTATCTTTCCGCTGCGCGCTTCATGGCGCCCACCATTTGAAATGCTTCGGCGGCTTTGGCTTTTTCGGTTTGCATCAGCATGCGCGGCACGATAAGCGATGCCAGGATAGCGATGATCACGACCACGATCAATACCTCGACAAGCGTGAATCCTCTTTGCCTGTTTTTCATAAGCTTCCTCCTTGGGAATGACGCAAAATTACTATCTAGAGATTCGTCATTTACCCAAGAAAACTATAGCATATGTTCGGAGGGTGGGGGCCGGAAGGCGAGGACGCCAGGGACGTTCTCCCTATACACACCGGGTGTGGCAATGCTGTACTACAAGCTGGATTCGCTGGCAAGGGTGGCGGGGAGTTTTATTTCGCGCCGGGTTTCGAAGTAGGAAATGAGCGAGCCGCTTCCCACGATCAGGACAATGCCGGTCGCCGTGACCCAGGTGATGGCATCCCCCCAGAGCATCCATCCGTAAAAGAACGATAGCACCGGATGAAGATACGAGAACGGCGTGACGAGATAGGCGGGCGCCCGTCGCAGGGCCGTGGTCATCCAGATCTGTCCGAAAAAGGAAAAGATCACCACGCCTGCCACAAGCCCCCAGGTCCCAAGATCCGGCCACTTCCATCCTTGGAGAAAGAAAAGCGATCCCGCGGTCGAGATCAGCGTAAAATAAAAGATCACCGTGTAGGGCGATTCTCGGTGGCGGATGGTGCGGATCGAAAGGTACGCGAAGGCCGCGAAAATGGAGGAGAGGAGCGCCAGCCACATGGCGGGGCTCCACGCCACGTTGGAGTGCGCGTTTAGCAGCACCACTCCCGCGAAAGACAGCAGGATCAAAAAACAAAGCGAGAGGCTCGGACGTTCCTTCAGGATGAAGATCGAGAAGATCACGGTGAAGATCGGGGCTGTGTAGTTGAGCATGATCGCGAGGCCGAGGTCGAGTTTCGAGATCGTATAGAAATGCAGGATCAGGGCCGCGAAGCCGCAGAGGCCTCGCGCCGTCAGCTTGAAGCGCTCGGAGCCCCAAAGGGACACTTTTTTATTCCATATGACGGGAAGCACCATCAGAAGGCCGAAGAAGCTCCGGAAGAAAACGATCTGGAAAGGGGAGATGGACGCGCTGGCATATTTGACGCAAAGCGCCATCCCGGAAAAGCAGAGCGCGCTCTGGGTCATGAGCCGGATGCCGGAGAGATAAAGTTTAGAGCGTTTCATTTTTTTCGTACAACGAGAAACGGGCAACGTGCAACGTTAAAGCCGAAGCTTTTTCGTTGTCCGTTGAACATCGTACGTTGACCTAGGTTTTTAGAATGATTTTGCCGAAATTTTCGCGAGCGGCCATGCGGTTAAGGGCCTTGCGCGCTTCCCGGAGAGGGAACACTTGATCGAGCACGGGTTTCAGACGGCCGTCCTGGATGCGGCGGACAACCCGCTTGAGTTCGTCGATGCCGCCCATGTAGGAACCCGTGATCGAGATCTGATGGGTGTAAAGATAACGCAGGTCAAAGCTGACGGTACGCCCGGCGGTGGCGCCGCAGGTCACGATCCGTCCCCGTTTTTTAAGGCACAGAACGCTTTTGGTGAAGGTCTCCCCGCCGATATGCTCAAAGAGGACGTCGACTCCCTGGCTTTTCGTGAAGCGCATGACCTCACTGTGGAAATCCTTCAGCCGATAGTTGATCACGTGATCCGCGCCGAGGGCTTTGGCGCGCTGGACTTTTTCCTCGCTTCCCACGGTGGTGATGACGTGGGCGCCGAGAAGCTTTGCGATCTGGATCGCCGCGCTTCCGATGCCACTTCCGGCGGCATGGATCAGGACGGTTTCCTTTTTCTGGAGCGCCGCGTGCGTGACGAGGATATGCCAGGCCGTGAGGAAGACAAGCGGTACCGCGGCCCAGGATTCCATGCCGAGTTTTCCGGGGACGGGGATAATGTTCCGTGCCGGGACTTTGACGTATTCAGCGAAGCCGCCGTTATTCTGGAACCCGATGATCTCATACTTTGCGCAGAGGCTGTCCCATCCCGATTCGCAGTAGGCGCATGTCCCGCATGAAATACCGGGTGCAACGATGACAGGCTGGTGGAGCGGGATGCCGTGAGCTTTCTTGCCTTTTTCGACGACTTCGCCCGCGATATCACAGCCGAGTATATGGGGCATGCTGATCTTGATGCCGGGCATGCCCCCGAGTACCCAAAGGTCCAAATGATTCAGCGCGCAGGCCTTGACCTTGACCAGAACATCTTTTTTCCCAAGCTCCGGGATCGGGACATAAGCTTCTTCAAGCTCTGCCGTCGTGCCGTGTTTTTTAAAAATGACCGCTTTCATTTTTGCCATGAGAGGTCACCTGATTGGATCTGTAGGGCAGGTTTAAACCTTCCCTAGGGTTTTCAAAAAAATCATAAATTACTTATTGGATCGGATTATAGCGGAAAGCGAGAAGGCTTACAATGTCGGGCGCGGGGCTGTTATAATCCACGCTATGCGAGAGACATTACGTTCGAAAAAGAAACGCGTGCGCGCCATTTTTAGAATCCTGGGAAAGACCTATCCGGACTCTCAATGTGCCCTTTATTTTAAGACGCCGTGGGAACTCCTCGTCGCGACGATTCTTTCCGCCCAGTGTACGGACAAGCGAGTGAATCAGGTGACGCCGGCGCTTTTCAAGAGATATCCCGACATCCGTGCCTTCGTGGCCGCCGATCTCTTCGGAGTCGAGGAGATCGTTCGCAGTACGGGTTTTTACAGGAACAAGACCAAGAACATCTTAGGAGCGGCACGGGCGGTGCTCGCGCGATTCGGTGGGGAAGTGCCGTCCCGCATGGAGGATCTGGTGACGATCCCGGGCGTCGGCCGGAAGACGGCCAATGTGATCTTGGGGAACGCGTATGGCATTCCCGGGATCCCGGTGGACACACATATGATCCGTATCAACCGGCTCTTGGGCCTGACGCTTCACAAGGATCCCGTAAAGATCGAGCGGAATCTGATGGAGCTTGTGCCTCGCAAGGACTGGACCGTTTACTCGCATCGCATTATCCACCATGGCCGCGCCTGCTGTGTCGCCCGGCGCCCCGATTGTATAAAGTGCGAGATCCGGAAATTGTGTCCTTCAGCAAAAAAAGTGGACGGAAAAACCTAAAGGAAAGTGCTCGAGGTTCCGAAAATCTGTAGGAGACCACAAGAGAGGAGCGCTTCGGAAAAGAAAAGCGTGAGCTTCTATTGCGCTTTTCATTCCTGGCGACTTAGGCTATCATGACTGCACATTTTATTTTTGAGGGAGAAAAAAATATGGCCCAGAAAAAGATCCTGTTCATAGACGACGAGCCGGTGGTGCTGACGCTGATGAAGAACCGTCTCGTGTCGAGGGATTTTCTAGTCGAGACCGCGGCGGACGGCGCGACTGGTTTGGCCAAGGCCAAAACGTGGCAACCCGACCTTATTTTATTGGATATTGCCATGCCGGGTTTGGATGGCTATGAGATCTGCCGCTCCCTCAAAGAAATGAACGCGACAGCAGACATCCCGGTGATCCTCTTTACCGCGATGCAGGACGCCCAGCTTGACGTTCTCGCCAAATCAGCCGGTGCCGCGCGAGTGATACGCAAACCTTTCGTCGATCAGGTTTTTCAGGCTATCGACCAGATCCTTGGCCCTCAATAACAAAAGGGCGACACCCTTTTTGTCCTTCGGCACACAGATTCTATTGATCGCCGATATCCCTCTTTTTTCCTTTCCCGGCCTTATGGACACAGGCCTGTGTTCAGTGTATATTACAGCTCCGTTGCGACACGATTTTCACCGCCATCTTCCAGAAGGAGCCATTTCATGAGCAAAGAAAAAGTTCTGACCGACGCAAACTTCCAGAAAGAAGTACTTGAGTCCCCACTGCCCGTCCTTCTTGATTTCTGGGCGGAGTGGTGCGGTCCCTGCCGGATGCTCGGTCCCGTGATTGAAAAGATCGCCGCCGCGAACGCCGGGCGCATCGTTGTCGGAAAAATGAACGTGGATGAGAATCCGGCCACGCCGCAGAAGTACGGGGTGCAGGGCATCCCCACGGTGATTTTCTTCAAAGGTGGGGAAGTCGCGAAGCAACTGGTAGGCTACCAGGCCCAAGACAAGATCCAGAAGGCCATCGACGAGCTTTTCCCGAAATAAGGTGACGGTCACTAAAAGGGGGACAGGCAGTCACTTAATGCCTGTCCCCTTTTTTTTATTTGAAAGTCATTTCAGATGAGAATCTCCTCCCCTTTATGAAAGAACGCCGCATCGGAAAAACAAACCTGCGCGTTTCGGAGATTGGCTTTGGCGGCTGGCCCATCGGCGGCGGCAGTTACGGCCCGGTCGATGATGCCGCTTCCCTTGATGCCCTCGACGCGGCTTGGGATTCCGGGATTAATTTTTTCGATACGGCGGACGTGTACGGCGAAGGCCACAGCGAAGAACTTCTCGGGACGTTCCTCAAGACCAAACGCCGCGAACAGGCCGTGATCGCCACCAAGGGCGGCTGGGACTTTTACCACGGCGCCCACGTCAAGAATTTCACTCCGGAGCATCTCCGGAACGCTTGCGAAAATAGTCTGAAACGCCTCGGGGTCGAGACGATCGATCTCTATCAGCTGCATAATCCCTCGCTGGAAATGATCCGCAAAAAAGAGATCGTGAACGTGCTTTCATTGCTGAAAAAAGAAGGCAAGATCCGCTATATCGGGATGTCGGTCCACACAGAAGTCGAGGCCTTTGCGGCGCTGCAAGACCCCCGGGTCTCCGCGATCCAGATCATTTTCAATCTTATGGACCAGCGCATGGTGGAGCGTGTTTTTCCAGAGGCCGACAAGCAGAATGCGGGGATCATCGTCCGTGAGCCGCTTGCTTCGGGGATGCTGAGCGGGGACTATTTGCCTTCCCATGAGTTTCCTAAAGATGATCATCGCCGTCGCTGGCTTCCAGCCAAGAGAGAAGCGGATTGGCAGAAGGTTAAGTGTCTTCAGAATGCTCTGAAAGACAAAAAGATCCCGCTCACGCAGGCGGCGCTGGAGTTTATTCTCTCATTCGATGTGGTCTCTTCGGCGATCCCCGGCGCGAAAACACGGACTCAGGTTCTTGCGAACGCCGCGGCTTCGCTCGCTCCGGAGCTTGAACGGGAGGATATCGACCGTTTGGAGACCCTTTACGCGCAGGAGCAGATCTTCCGGCAAGGTATGAACCCGAAATGAAAAAATTTCGTATCCTTTTTATTTTCCTTATTTTTATCGGCGTCCTGGCCCTCACGTATGGCCGTCTTCTCGGAATGGCCGCGGAACCTTTTCTGGAAAAGCTCATGACCGATGCTTTTGACATGCCGGTGGATGTCGATGGCATGCGGATCTATCCTTTGACCGGTATCGTGAAAATTTCGAAGATCGAATTTTTGAATCCCGCGGGATTCCGTCGCAAGGATCAGTTCACTGCCAGAGGGATCACTCTTTTGTTGGATCTCTCGGTACTCAAGAACAAATTAATCCGGATCCGCAAGGCCCATTTCAAAGAAATCGTGTTCGCGATCGAAAGCTACATGACCCCGAAGGGCTCCCGGAACAATGTTTGGCTCTGGTATCATCACATGGGTCTGGACAAGGACGATCCGCCGATCCCCCCACGCGCGATGCCGCATCCTGATAATGTGGGCGAGGATTCCTGGCGCGTTCAGATCAACCGTCTGGATATGGATAACGGAACGGTCATTTTTGATGACCGACGCGAGCCTGAAGAGCAGCAATGGATCTTTGAGCATCTCCGCGGTTACTGGACCGGCTTTGATTTTCTTTCGGACTACACCAGTCCGACCTTCACTGAGACCATCCAGTTGGAAGGTACGTTCGGGTCCAATCCTCCGGCCCGTTTCACCGGAGGAGGTCCTTGTCAATTTGCGGACGGGGACAATTTTAATGTTGATGTCGCGATCACCGGCGGTTCCATCTCGGAATACGAGTTTCTGATGGCGGGGATCCCCGGCGAAGTGACCCGCGGGACTTTTGATCTCAAATCGCATCTTCTTGTTGTGGAAAGCGATCTGAAGTCCGAGCATCGGCTGACGCTCAAGGATATGAAACTGGCGTCCCCGACTACGACCCAGAAGCTCTTGAAGTATCCCTTTGGAGCACTGCAGCTTTTCTTGGAGGAGCAAAAGGCGGTGGAGCTGGATATTCGTGTCGATGGTTATATCGGGGATCCCAAATTCCGCATGGGCCGCGCTTTCACAAAGGCATTCCAAAAGGCCCTGCTTGCCAAAGCCAAGGCGGGGGTTAAGGGCACGGTCAAGATCGCCACAGACACGCCTTTCCAGGTCGCGAACGGTCTGACGAAGATCGGTTCGATCCTGGCGGAGCCGTTCACACGCAAAGATAAGGCGGCCGTTCCTGCCGCCGGAGGGAAATCCAATGGTTGAAACTAAAGTGGGTCATGTTGCGATTATCGGAAGGCCCAATGTCGGGAAATCCACACTCTTGAATTATCTGGTGGGAGAGAAACTGGCCGGGACTTCCGCCAAGCCGCAGACCACACGCGACGTGATCCGCGGGATCCTCACTGTTCCCGACGGTAGCGCGTACCAAAGCCCTTACGCGGGGCAGATCATCTTTCTCGATACCCCCGGTGTTCACCGGCCGAAGGACGCTCTGGGCGAGGGGATGGTGCGCGAAGTCCATCAGTCGCTTTCCGACGCCGAGCTTCTTTACTGGATGGCGTACCCGAAGCCCCTGGGGGACGTGGAACGGGCGATCCTGGAATGGGTCAAGGATCTTTCCATCCCCGTCTTCTGTGTGATCAATCAGATTGATCGTTTCCCCAAGGACGATCTTCTCCGGGCGCTGGATTCCTTCCAGCAAGCCTATGCCTTTAAGGAATATATCCCGATCAGCGCGAAGACCGGCGAGAATGTCAAGGTGTTGGTCCAGCAGACGCTTCAGTATCTTCCCGCGGGGGAGTTCATTTATCCGGAGGACCAGCTCTCCGACCAAAATATCCGCTTTCATGTCCAGGAGTTGATCCGCGAAAAACTTTATCATTTCCTAGGCGAGGAATTGCCTTACGACGGAGCGGTGCGCATCGATGAATTCAACGAAGAGGCGAAGATCACCCGCATTCACGCGACGATCGTCGTTGAGCGCGATTCCCAGAAAGCGATCGTGATCGGCGCGGGCGGCGAGAAGATCAAGCAGATCGGCACGGCCGCGCGCATCGATATCGAGAGATTCCTGGGAAAAAAGGTTTTCCTCGAGCTTTGGTGCAAGCCGATCCCCGGGTGGAAAAGCAATATCCGCTTTCTCCGCGAGAATCAGCAGCGCTCCTAACCCGCAACAATTCCGGGAATTCAATTCCCGGAATGAGTCGGGTGCTTTAAAGGGAAGCGAATTCCGGCAGGTTCTTTCCGAGAAGGGGAAGGGCGTATTCGGCGAAGGCGGGGCGGATCATGGTCTTGGCCGCGTCGAAATATTCTTCGGTGAGATAACGTTCCCGGTTGGGAATCTTTTCAAGCGGCACCGGTGCGTAGGTGATCGCGTACTTCTTTCCCGGTTTTCTTTTAAATCCCACCATGACTCGGGACATTCCCTCAAGCGCCCACTTCACCGCGTAAGCTCCCGCCTGATAGGCTTCTTGCTGATCCGTTTTTGAAATATAGCCCATGGACATGCGCTGGATGGTGCCGGGTTTGTCAAAGCGGGCGCGAACGCCGAGATGTTTTTCCAGGATCGCGGCGAGGCGCGCGGCTGTCCCTTCCACGTATTTGTGGCCGAAGGGGTCGGTGGTGATGCCTCCGACTTTCCGTCCGATCCTGTTCCCGCCGTGGTCGCGTATGGTTTCCGAAATGACGATAATGCAGTAGCCGACGGATTGCAGGACAGCCTCGGTCCTTTTGAGGAAGGCGGTCTCGTTGAAAGGTACTTCCGGGATTAGCAGGATATGCGGCGCGTCCTCGGGGGATTTTTTAAGGAGCGCGGAGGCCGCGACGATCCATCCGGAGTTTCGGCCCATAAGCTCGATGATCTTGACGGGGTCCACGTTTTTCATGGCCTTGGTGTCCAGGGCCGCTTCCTGCGTGCTGATCGCCGCGAATCGAGCCACCGAGCCGAAGCCGGGGCAGTGGTCGGTTTCCATTAAGTCATTGTCGATGGTCTTCGGGATATGGATCACGCGAAGCGGATAGTGGTCCTTTTCCGCTGCGTTCGCGATCTGGAGGCTGGTGTTGGCCGTGTCATTCCCGCCGATCAGAAACAGATAGCGGACATTGTTTTTTTTGAGCGCCAGGAGCACGCGCTTTTCATCGCCCGGTTTCATTTTGTAGCGGGAGGAGCCGAGCGCGGCAGAGGGAGAATTCGCAACGGCCTTCATGAACTTTGAGGATTTGGCTTTGAGGTCAATGAACGAGCCGCTCAGGATTCCTTCGATGCCGTTCCGGGAGCCGAGGATGCCCGTGATCTGGGGACAGGCACGGGCCGTTTCCACGACGCCGGCGAGGCTCTGATTGATGACCGCCGTACATCCTCCCGATTGAGCAACGACCGCTTTTCCTTTAAGAGATGGATTTATCATAAGATTTGGTTAGTATAACCCGAAGCAAAATCGAAGACTAGGATAAACCTTTGGGAGTAGATGATGAAAACGAGCGTGATCCGAAAATCGGACGCGAAGATATGGCGGGCAAAGCTCACGGCGCCTTTCCGCACGGCCAAGGGTCAGCATGACCTGCTTGAGAACGTCCTTTTCTCGATCGAACTTTCGGATGGCGTCCGGGGATACGGTGAGGCCGCGGTCGCGACGCATATCACCGGGGAAACCGTTCCGGAAACGCTCCGGAATTTAAAGGAAGCTGCCCGTGCAATGCCGGGGCGGAGTCTCACGGGATTTCCGGAGATCGCTGAAGCGTTCCGGGAGAAGTTCGGGAAAAACAAATGCGCGCTAGCGGCGCTGGAGATGGCGCTTCTTGACGCGGCGGCTCGAGTCAAAAAGATGCCGCTTTGGCGGGTTTTCGGGAGTCGGCTCAGAACGCTTCGCACCGATATGACGGTGGTGCTCGGTTCTGTTCCGGAAGCGGAGGCAGCCGTTCAGGATATTTTGCGCCGGGGGATACGGTCGTTTAAAGTCAAGATCGGCCGGGATTTTGATTTGGACCTCAAGAGGGTTGTCGCGATCACGACGATCGCAAAACGCTTCCCGATTTATCTCGATGCGAATCAGGGGTTCACGGCGGTTCAGACGCTGAAATTCCTGAAAGAACTCACGAAGCTCAAGATCCAGCCGGCTTTGATTGAACAGCCGGTGCCGAAGGGCGATTGGGACGGTCTCAAGAAGGTGACGCGAGAAGGCGGAGTGCTGGTTTGCGCCGATGAAAGTGCGGGTTCCCTCGAGGATGCGAAGCGGATTATCCTGGAGAAGGCTGCCGGAGCTATCAATATCAAATTTACGAAGACGGGCCTGCTTGAGGCCTATGAGATCGCGCATCTCGCGAAACGCCACGGGATCAAGTTGATGATCGGGACGATGATGGAAACGCCGCTCGCGGTCACGGCGGCGGCGCATCTGGCGGCGGGCCTCGGGGGTTTCGATTTTATCGATCTCGATGCGCCATTCTTTATGGCCGAGGCCGTGACACGTGGTCATTTCGTCACGCGCTCGGGCGTTTATGATCTTGGCAAGGTCAAAGCCGGGATCGGTGTTACTCCTCTGTACACACCGGGTGTGTGCATCGTGGGACACACCCGGTGTGTACAAGGGGCGAGCAAGACATGATTCAGAATCCTTGGGCCATTCTCCTGGTTCTGATCCTGATCGAGGGGCTTATCCTTTTCCTTTCCGAGGGTACCCGGACGAAAAAGTTCTTCAAGTTCCCGCCGCCGCTTTTCTGGATCTATTTCCTGCCGATGATTGTTTCGAGTCTTGGTCTTATCCCTCAGCAGCACGCCATTTATCCGAAGATCACCGCCGCCGTCCTTCCCGCGGGACTCATCCTACTTTTGATCGCGACCGACTTTAAGGCGATTCTGAAGCTCGGGCGGCCGGCGCTTCTCATGATGTTCACGGGATCGGCGGGGATCATGATCGGCGCGCCGCTCGTGGTGGCGTTTTTCAAACCCTGGCTGCCCGCGGACGCGTGGTCGGGATTCGGGGCACTCTCGGCCTCCTGGATTGGCGGCAGCGCGAACATGGTGGCGGTGAGAGAAGCGATCCACACGCCTGACGCCGTCTTTTTCCCGATGATCGTGGTGGATACCGTGGTGGCTTATTCGTGGATGGGCGTTTTGATCCTGCTGGAAGGTTTTCAGAAGAAATATGATACATGGAACCGTTCGGACTGCGGCATGGTGGAAGAACTTGCCCGGAAAACCGCGCTGGCGGAAGCGGGTTCCCAGAAATCTGACGCGCGATACCTGCCGCTTATTGTGGCCGTGGCGTTCGGCGGAGCGTGGATCTCAAACGCTCTCGCGGGGATTCTCGGGGATGGGTCTTTTGCGTGGACGATCATTCTGGCCTCGACGATTGGAATCCTTCTTTCGTTCACACGCTTAAGGAAACTCGAACGCCACGGGGCTTCACGGATCGGTTATTTATTCCTTTTCCTGGTTCTGACCTCAATCGGTGCGCGGGCGAGTCTCTCGGGGATTTGGTCTGCTCCGGTACTGATCCTGGCTGGGGTGGTGCTGGTTCTCATTCACGCGTCATTCCTCTTTATCGTTTCTCGTGTCGCGCGTATCCCGCTTTGCCTCGCCGCGACCGCGAGCCAAGCGAATATCGGGGGCCCCGCCTCAGCGCCGATCGTCGCTGCGGCTTATGTGCCCGCGCTCGCGCCGGTCGGATTGCTTCTGGGGATACTCGGGAATGTGATGGGAACGTATCTGGGGCTTGTGACAAGTTGGCTTTGCAAGTGGGTTGGATGAAACCGCGGGCAAGGGGGAACGGGGAACGCCAAACGTTTTAGATATTGTTCACAGTTTGCCGTTGCCCTTCGTTTTTTATTTCTTCTTCGATTTCGTGTGAACCGCTTCCGCGATTATCTTGTGTATCGCCTGCCGGTTCCTTTGCTGGATTTCCCTCACGTTCTTCTGAGCTTTTTTGAGCGCGGCCTGTTTCTCTCTGCGCTCCTGAGGATCTTTGGCGGCTTTCAGATCTGTCTGAAGCTGGAGGATATCCCTTTTGAGGCTGCTTACGGTCATGGAGATCGTTCCGCCTTCCGTGATCACCGCGGTGGAGGCGGAAGTCATCGATGAGCCGACGCCTGCCGGAAGATCACCCGCTGTAAGATCTCCCAGAACCAGGGATACATTCTCGCTGATGTTGATCGTGACCCCTTCGGGGATGCGTAGGGTATCAGAAGCCAGGACGCCTTGTCCCTTGATCTCTAAAATGCCGTTCGCAGGGAGCTTGTCGAGAGCGCTCTGGATGTCGTCGTGGATATCGATGACAGTATGAGGAGAAAGGGTTTCAATTCCTTTTGGCCCGACCGTGGGGGTCGACTTTACGGCATATTCCATCCCAATGCTTGGGGTTTCAGCCTGCTCAGGTCTGACCATCTCCGTGCCTTCTATTGTGGAAGGTGAAAGAGGGGATTCCTGGGTATCATAATTGGATGTAGACGGCCCCGCCTTCTTTTCCGCAGCCGGAACGGCTCGGAGCATTGAATCTCCCTTCGCGGGTGCGGGTGATGTATCCGCCGCCCAGCCGGTAAGGCTGAGGCTCGTCGAGAGCATTGCCGTCATTATCACAGCCAAAAAAACGATTTTTTTCATTCGAAACTCCTTTTACTTATATCTTATAAAGAATATCTTAAGTCAAGGCTAACCCATGGAACGGTTTATTGCAAGGCCTCGATGTGATTTTTTTGGGGGGGTATAGCTGAGATATACGCATTTTAAAGTGGTTTAAGGAGCGGGACTTTCGTGGATATGGGTCAGGTGCGTCATCTGGGCGCAACGGGGGGGCTGGCTTGAGATTCTTCCGCAAAATACGCTTCAAGATGACAACCGGTACTTGGAAGGTTAAATTTTTGCAAGGCCACTGTCTGAACGAGAGGGAAGGAACGCGTGGCTGAATGAGAGGCCCCGGTATGAGACCTGGGAGCTATCGGGATGCGGTCCTCTAAAACAACGCCCCGGAGTTTTCTTTAAAATCCGAAGGAAACGAAAACTCCACAAGAGTTCATAGAAATGTCGGCCGTCTGCTTATTAATCAACCCGGCAGGGATTTGAAGCATTGTCGGTTGCAAGAAGCCCTAAACAAGAATAGGAGGGGGCATTAGAACCGACAACACTCAAAGACATGTAAGCATACGTTAAAGGGTCGCTGCTCGGATATGACATGAATACGAGGGTATAGGCGGTCGACGTAGAAGTGAGAGAATAGTAAAAATCTCTCGATTGTTGCATGTCACTGTTAGAGATTCCGGCGGGCTGGAAGTCACCGGAGATTTGACCAGCACTGTTCGAACTATAACTTATGAACGGCGGAAAATACCACGCGCTGGCGGTCGGAAACTGGCCTGTTCTGTCATATTTACCGTCCAGGGTTCGTCTCATGAGGCCGATCATTTGGAAGGCGGCCCCGATTTTGGCCCTTCCAATTTGGCTGGTCATGCGCGGCACGATCACCACGGCGAGAGTGGTAATGATGACGAGCACGATCAATATCTCCACCAGAGTGAAACCCTTTTTCATGTCTCTCATGTCTCTCTCCCTTTTCAAAAGAAGTCTCTCGGCCCGCTCAAATCATCGCCGTGGTCCCACTAGAACTGTAACACATATCCGCGGAATTGGGGGCGGCGACTGTCCTTAAATCAAGACGGGGAATCGGCGCTTTAATGTTCCAATACCCACGATTTGAAGCACGGCTTGATCACCTCGCCAGGCGCTGTCTCTCTTTCAGGAGCATTTCCTTCATCTCCTGAGGCAATTTTTCAAAATCCGGAGGAAGGGGCGGCAGGCCTTTCGCGATCTCCTCGCGCGTTCTCGGGTCCCGGTGCTTCGCCGTGAAATGCGGCATAAGCGCGAAGAGCAGCGCGCAAACGCAGACACCCAGGATCACCCATTTTTTTACGGAAACTCCCTCAAAGTTCTCAGTCATGACCGTCGTCTCCTGTTTAGCTGAGGTCGCATGGATTTGCAGAGCTCGAGTAAGTAACAAGCCCGCTACACATATAGGTGGTAACGATATTGCCGCTCGAAAAAACCGACCCGGCGCCCACGGAAGCATACGTTGAAGGGTCGTATGAGCCCGCGGTGGAGAAGGAGATCGAACTGCTTGAGGTGGTAGACGAAAAATTAAAGTTAAAATTTTTGATTTGCTGAACGTCGTAGTTCGACACCCCCAGGACTAGAAAGTTGCCCGAGCTGGAGCTGGCATGATCAATCCCGCCCGAATCCGTGTATGCCGGAAACCAAGTCGCGGCGCCGGAAGGTGGATAGTACCCATGCGTGCTGGCATAGTTTGCAAGGTTGCGTCTCATGATCCCGAATAGCTGCATGGGTTGCGCGAGTTTGGCCCTTGCGATTTGGCTGGTCATGTGCGGTACGATCATCGCTGCGAGAGTGGAAATGATGACGATCACGATCAATACCTCCACCAGAGTGAAACCCTTTTTCATGTCTCTCATGTCTTTCTCCCTTTTCAAAAAAGGCTTTCCGCCTTCTCAAATCATCGTCGTGCTCCCATTAAAACTGTAACACATATCCGCGGAATTGGGGGCGTCGGCTCTCCTTAAATTAAGACGGAGGATCGGCGCTTTGATGCCCCCATTCCTATCAGCCGAAGCATTGCTTGATCGGTTTGCTACGTGGTGAACTGCGGCATAGGCGCGAAGACCAGCGTGCAAACGCAGACACCCAGGATTACCCATTTTTTCACGAAAACTCCCTCAAAGTTCTCAGGCTTGACCGCCGTCTCCTGTTTAGATAATCTCGCAGCGAGAAGAATCATTTTTGGCGTAAGTAAAAAGCCCGCTACACATAGCGGAAGTGTTCATGCTACTGGTAATGGGGTTAAACCAAGTTGAGACGCCCATGTAAGCGTATGCTGGATCACCCCACGGGGCTACGGAATAGAAGGAGAGCCAGCTGGATGTGGAGGAACTGGAAAAAGAAAAGTTAAAATCGTTGATTTTCTGCATGTCGTTGTTGGAAACCCCCAGGACTAGAAAGTTGCCCGAGCTGGAGCTGCCATGATAAGTCCCGCCCGAATCCGTGTACGCCGCAGAATAAGACGCGGAGCCGGAAGTCGGATAGTACCCATGCGCCGTGTAATAGGTTTCAAGGTTGCGTTTCATGATGCCGAATAGCTGTGTGGGTTCCGCGAGTTTGGCCTTTGCGATTTGGCCGGTCATGCGCGGCACGATCGCTGCGGCGAGAATGGCAATGATGACGAGCACGACCAATACCTCCACAAGCGTGAAACCCTTCTTCATGTTTTTCATAGCACTTCTCCTTTCAAAAGAAGACCAGACTGCTCTTCCGATCATCATCGTCAACCACCCGCAATAACTATAGCACATATCCGGAGAATGGGGGGGGAGGCGGGTAACGGAATCAAGGGGGTTATTCGGCTCCCCCGGGCCTCGATCCTTCCAGTACCGGACACTCTCCGGAGTCCCTGGCACTGGAACTTCTTCGGAAGACGGGGTATTGCGAAGGGGGTTATTCCGCATTTCCCGTTTCCCGTTCACCCTTCGTTTCGATTGTGCTACAATCCCGCTCCTTATGAAGAAAAAACATCCCGCAATCAAAGCCGTGATTTTCGACCTCGGCAACGTGCTTGTGAATTACGACGTCGAAAAGGCGGCGAAGCGGTTTTCGGCCGCGTCCGGGCTTTCGACTCGTGAGATATGGAAGCGTTTCTTCCTTTCCCGGTTCGAGCAGGCCTTTACGCGTGGCGATATTTCGACCCGCGAGTTCCATCGGAGCGCCTGCGAAACGCTCGGCGTTTCCATTCCGCTGAAGGTCTTCAGCCATTACTGGAACGATATCTTCTGGGAGAATCCGGGGATGGAGAGGCTGCTCGTCCGGATCAAGAAGCATTACCCGCTTTATCTGATCTCAAATACGAACGCTCTTCACTATAACCACATCAAGAAGCATTTTAAACTGCTCCGCCATTTCGACCGGAAATTCCCATCGCATGAAGTCGGTGCGCGCAAGCCCGATCTTCGGATCTACCGACGTGTCCTCAAAAAAATCGGTCTCCGCCCCGAAGAAACCGTTTTTATCGACGACATGAAAAGCTTTATCCTCGGCGCCCGCAAGGTTGGCATGCACGCCATCCGCTTCAAGGGCCGTCTGGCCCTCCTCAAGTCCCTTCGCAAGCTCGGCATACGTTTTTAATCTCTCTCTTCTTTGATAGGGAAAGGTTTCGATCAGAATATAAAATATAATGATAATAATATTGATTATAAATGAATTTTGTGGTATTCTTTCGAAATGGAGAGACAGCCGCTGACAACCCAGAAAATAGCCGCCTCGATTTATCTGATCCGGGGATGCAAAGTTATGTTGGATTCCGACCTGGCGGTCCTCTACGGTGTAGAGACGAAATATCTTAAAAGGCAGGTGAAGCGGAATCTGGAGAGATTTCCTCCAGATTTTTTGTATCGCTTGACTAAAAAAGAAGTGGCGGCTCTAAGGTGCCAAATTGGCACCTTAGACAGTCCTGGGCGTGGTCAATACAGCAAGTATCTTCCTTATGCCTTCACGGAGCATGGGATTCTGATGCTCTCCAGCGTCTTGAGTAGCCAGAAGGCCATTCAGGTCAATATCGCGATCATGAGGGTGTTCGCGCGGATCCGGCAGGTGCTGATTGAAAATAAAGATCTGGCACTACACATGGAAAGGCTGGAGCGCCATGTCGAGCGGCACGGAAAAGATATCCGCTCTCTGTTTGATTTTGTGGAACGCATCCTCGCGATCGACGAGAAGCCCAAGGGGCCCATTGGTTTTCACCCTTAGCTGCAGGGAATCCAAATGGCAAACCTGTTGAGGACCGCACTGCTTCTGACGATTCTGATCGTTCTTGTGGTGGTCATAGGCTACGCTTTAGGTGGAAACAGTGGGATCCTTGTGGGCCTTGGTCTGGCGTGTCTGATGAATCTGAGCCTCTTCTGCGCGAGCGGCAGGATCGTGTTGGCGATGCACCGGGCGCTGCCCTTGACGGAGGATGAGGCACCGGAGGTTTTTGAGATCGTCAAACAGCTTTCTGCGAAGGCGGGTATTCTGGGACCGCGCCTTTTTCTGTTGCCGTCCGCTTCCGCGAATGTTTTTGCGACAGGGCGCGATGCCAAGCATTCTGTCATCGCGGTGACGCACGGACTTGTGGGCCTCCTCAACAGGGAAGAATTGTCCGGTGTTCTGGGACATGAACTGTCCCATATTCTGAACCGGGACAGCCTGCTGGCTTCCGTTGTGGCGACTCTGGCCGGCGCGCTTAGTCTGATCGCCTCGATGTTTCGGGGTTCTTTTTCCTGGGGTGGGGAGAGGGACGAGAGAGACCATGATAACCCGTTGCCGCTTCTTTTCTTCGCAGTTGTCATGCCTTTCGTCGCGATCTTGATCCGGCTTGCGATCTCGCGTGCGCGAGAATACCAAGCCGACGAGTGCGGAGCGCGGCTCTGCGGAAATCCGCTTTATCTTGCGAGTGCGCTGAGAAAAATGGAAGCCTTCTCTTCTCGATTTCCTTTGCGCGATGTTTCGCCCGCCACGGCGCATCTTTTTATTCTGACTCCGCTTCCCCGTAAACGATGGGCCTCTCTTTTCAATACGCATCCTCCCTTGGAAGAGCGCATGGCCCGCCTTGAGGGACTGTCACTTTAAAATCTTCGGGGGTCACGTCTATACTTGACAGAAATAAAAGACCGTGGAGAATACCCGCTTCTCAGATCTCGTTTTTGGCGTCAAATGCACTCCTGTTCTTTTATGTTCCATTTTCTCAGAGGGAAAAATAAATGATACCCACCAACAAGTTTTTGAAGCTTACGGGAATTTTGCTCCTTTTGGGGGGTGTGGTTCTGGCCAGCGGTTGCGGGCAGGTTGCTTCCGAGAAGGCCCTGGAGGATGGAGCGGTTCTTGAGAAAAATGGAAAGCTTGCCGCGGCCATGGCCGAATACAACCGAGCGGCCGAGTTGAGTCCCGACAACACGAACGCTTATTATTACCGGGCGATGCTCTATCAAAAGCAAGGGAATCTGGATGCCGCGCTCGCGGATTATAACAAGATCATTGAGCTTAAGCCCGATTACAGTGATCCTTATTACGGTCGCGGCACTATCTACGACAGTAAGGGACAAAGAGACAAGGCCATTGCTGAGTACACCAAGGCTCTGGAGAATAATGTCAATAACACCCTGGCTTATTTCAAGCGCGCGAAGGCCTATGAGGCTAAGGGGGAGTACCGGAAGGCGCTCGAGGACGCTCAAAAAGCCAAGGTGCTTGGAGCTGCTGTAAAGGACGACTTCCTAAGACAACTCGAAGCGGGTGCGGCAGGACGGTGAGCTAGGGTCCCACCTCATTGTAGAGCGCCCGAGTCTCTCAAGGGGGATGAAGGGCGCTGGGGAAGGGGAAACAGCCAACGTGGAACGCCGGGCGGGAAACAAATTATTTATCGTCACCCGTTCTCCGATATCAGTTTTAAATCGTGCAGCCTTTTGTGGACATGTTAGGATCGCTGTCGGGCTCAACGGCTTTGAATACTTCAAAGCAAATCCAGATCCCGGAGCCGTTGGCATCCACGTAAGCTAGCCAATTGGTAGCGGTCTCGTCGTACGCTTGGACTGAGAGGTAGCTATGAAAACCATAGTACACATATTTCCACGCTTTTGATTTCTCAATACCCGTAAGCCCCAGATCCGCCCAATCGCCCAGAGGAGTCCCCCAAGGGTCCGACTGAATATAAGTTCCGCTGGGAGCGTCATAACTTCCGTGAAAGTCGTAGTATCTTTCCGCGGCGCGCTTGATGGCGCCGATCATCTGGATAGCCTCGGCGGCTTTTGCTTTTTCGGTCTGCATGAGCATGCGCGGGACGATAAGCGAGGCGAGGATGGCGATAATAACGACCACGATCAGAACCTCAACGAGGGTGAAGCCCTTTTTTTGATTTTTCACAGTTCCTCTCCTTATTCGGGATGATACAGTAACACCTGATATTGCTTCGTCATTCACTTGAAAAAACTATAGCATATATTCGGAGAGTTGGGGGTGGCAGCGAAGCGGGAGCTGAAAGCATTGACGGTAAGGGGGGGAGCGGTTAAAATACGGCCGCTTTTAAAACCATCACCCATTAAGGAGAAATAAAAATGGCTTATGTTATTACAGAGAAATGCCACGGCGAACGTTACGGTCTTTGCGCCGGGGTTTGCCCCGTCGAAGCGATCTTCCCGGGGACTTATCAGGGGAAAGATTTCATGGTGATCGATCCGGCGCTTTGTATTTCCTGCGGCGCGTGCGCGGCGGAATGTCCCGTGGGCTCGATCGTTGAGTCTGAAGATATGGATGCGGCCTACGCCAAGATCAACGCCGAACTTGCTGACAAGTTCCGGTCCAATCCCAAGGTGACGCCTCGCTCGAAGGATGAGGCCCCCAAGAAAGCCGGAAATACGCTGAAATAAAAAAATACGTTGGAGTATTCCTTGCTTGCCTCCCCCGGGACCCGGGGGAGGCAAGCTTGTCTTTGAAGGTTCATCACCGTTATCGATAAGGAACTCGAGATGTCCTCCGCTTCCGGCTGCAAAGATCCCACCATCCTGGAACAGGCTCTCAAGGAATATGCCGCAGATCTTGCCGCCGAGAACTCCGCCATCCGGGTCGTGATGCGAGGCTTGTCTTTGGTCGGAATCGGCATTCGCCCTGTCTTGGACCACCTGATCTTCCGCACTGTTCACCTCAAGGAAAGAGCGCGTGAATTTATGGAGTTGGGGTATGAGAGGGATCTTACGGCCAAAGTTCTTGAGCATCGGGGACACGGCGTCGAGGTCCTTCGGCGAGGATGCGCGCCGGCGATCCTGGTTGAACATCCCCGTGAAAAGGCTGGATTAGATTGGGTGTCCCATTTCGGGGATAAAACCCCCTATGTGATGGCCATTCGGGTGGACGATATCGAAGATGCGGCGTTCCATCTAGAGAAGCAGGCGGTGGCTTTTTTAAGGCCTCCGGCCGGGAAACACGGGGACATTCTTCGTGAGATCGCCACAGTTCCCAATATGAAGGACGCCCGTCCCGCAAGTTATCTTGTTTTGGTCGAACGGCACGCCGGCGATTCGCGTTTTTACGCGCCGGATTTTTGGATCAACGCTTAAGGTTTCAAGGGGTACATCATGATCATCGGACTGACAGGGAAGAATGGATCCGGAAAAGGGGAGGTCGCGGCTTTTCTGAAAGATCGCGGTTTTCACTATTACTCGCTCTCCGACGCGATACGAGATGAGGCCAAGAAACGCGGGCTGGAGATCACGCGCGATGTGCTCATCGCTCTGGGCAACGAGCTCCGTGAAAAAGAAGGACCGGGCTCCCTGGCCGAGCGCATCTTCGCGAAATTGGATCCTGAAAAACACTATGTGATCGATTCCATCCGCCATCCTTCCGAGATCCAGGCTTTTCGTCGCCGTAATGATTTCACGCTCTTTCGCGTCTATGCTCCCGAAAGGTTGCGCTTTGAGCGTCTCAAGCAGCGCGGCCGCGAGAACGACCCCAAGGTGTGGGAAGATTTTCTGGCGCTTGAGGCCAAGGAAGCCAAAAGCGAAAGTAAAACCGACCAGCAACTCGATCAGGCGATCGCGCTCGCCGACATTCAGATCGATAACAACGGTCCTCTGAAAGATATCCATGAGAAAGTAAAGAAGATCCTCCTGGAGCTTTCCCAAAAGGCGCCGCGGCCGGGTTGGGACGAATATTTCATGAATATCGCGAAGGTCGTGGCGATGCGCTCCAATTGCATGAAGCGGCGTATTGCGGCGGTGATCGTGAAGGACAAGCGCATCATCTCGACCGGCTACAACGGAACGCCCCGCGGGATCAAGAACTGCAGCGACGGCGGCTGTCCGCGCTGCAACGCGATCGACGCGTCCGGCAAGGATCTCGGAGAATGCCTTTGCTCGCATGGGGAGGAGAACGCGATCGTGCAGGCGGCCTATCACGGTGTGAGTCTCAAGGGCGCCACGCTTTATACGACTTTTTCACCCTGTCTCATGTGCACCAAGATGATCATCAATGCCGGGATTGCCGAATTGGTTTACCAGGGGAATTACCCCTTCCTGGAGCTTTCTCTCAAACTGCTTGAGCAGGCCAGTGTGACGGTCCGCAAGATCCCTTCCTCCTGACAGGAACCCCCATGACCCTTCCCGAAAAGATCGTTCGCGCAAGTTTCGGGCTCAAGGGCATCGTTCAGCACCAACTCGATCAGAGCTATCACAGCCCTCTCATCGACAAGATCCGCGCTGAAGGATTTTCGATGAAGATGGGCCGCCTTGAGATCCATCTCGCGAAGGAATTCGGATTTTGTTACGGCGTGGAACGCGCGGTGCAGTATGCCTACGAAACGCGGGCGCGTTTTCCTGATCGCCGTATCTTTCTCACCAATGAGATCATCCACAACCCCCGTGTGAACGCAGAGCTTCAGGGAATGGGCGTCCAGATCCTAAAGGATGACGCCTCCCATGCCGGGATCACGGAAAAGGATGTGGTGATCATGCCGGCCTTTGGCGTTACGGTCGAGGCGCTGCGGGAATTCCAGAAAAAGAACTGCGTCATCGTGGACACCACCTGCGGGTCGGTGATGAGCGTCTGGCGCCGGGTGGAGGCCTACAGCGGTGACGGTTTCACCTCTGTCATTCACGGGAAATACGATCACGAGGAGACGCGGGCGACTTGTTCGCGGGCGGCGAAATATGTGGTGGTGAAGGATAAAGCGCAGGCGGAGTTAGTTTGCCAAACGATCAAGGGGCTCGTCGCTCGGGGCTCATTCCTTGAAAGCTTCAAAGATGCCTGCTCGCCGGATTTTGATCCGGACAAGGATCTCGGAAAGATCGGTTTCGCGAATCAGACGACGATGCTTTCGCGCGAATCGATCGAGATCTCGGATCTTCTTCGCGCCGCGCTCCGGGCCCGCTACGGCGAGACCGGGCTTGAGTCTCGTTTTCGCCATTTTGATACGATCTGCTCGGCAACGCAGGACCGGCAGGACGCCATTCGCGAACTCGGCGAGAAGCATATGGATGTGATCCTTGTGATCGGCGGTTACCGGTCGAGCAATACCGGGCATCTGGTCGAGCTTGCCTCCGAGTTCTGCCCTGCCTTTCATGTTGAAGACGCATCCTCGCTCATTTCAAGTGACAAGATCCGGCACAAGAAGACGGGGGCGCAGGATATTCTCGAGACCGTGAGTTGGCTTCAGAAAAAGGGGATGGACCCACTCAGGGTCGGCGTCACCGCCGGGGCGTCCACGCCGAACCGGGTGGTTGAGGAAGTTATCCAGCGCCTGATCGACATTGCGAACTGAATAGACCTCTCGGAGAACCCCATGGCACTCATTGAACTTATGCAGAGAAGGCGGAGCGTTCGGAGATATTCGGCCCGGCCGGTATCGCGCGAAGATGTTCTGAAATGCCTGGAAGCGGCGCGGCTTGCCCCGTCGGCGTGCAATTCCCAGCCGTGGCATTTTATCGTGATCGATGAACCGGCGCTTAAAGACCGTATCTCGGAACGGATCTTTTCCGGTCTTTATTCGATGAATAAATTCGCTGGAGAAGCGCCGGTGCTCGTTGCGGTGGTCTCGGAAAAAGAGAATTTTCTTGCTTCGTTCGGAGGGCAGGTCCGGGACACGAGTTATTGCCTCGTGGATATCGGTATCGCCTGCGAGCATTTCATCCTGCAAGCTCAAGAGCTTGGAATCGGCAGCTGCTGGATCGGCTGGTTTGATGAAGGGGCTTTAAAAAAGGAGCTCAAAATTCCCAAGAATAAAAAGATCGATATCGTAATCTCGCTGGGCTACCCCGCGGAGGATAAGATCGTGCCCAAACAGAGGCGATCCACAGAAGAGATGAGCTCTTTCAATAAGTATCGTTAGTCATTTTTAAAAAGGAGAAATTTGTGAAAAAAAAGATGATTTATTTTTTCTTGGTTCTTTTCGTTTTGGTTTTGGTCGGGACGCCGGTGCTTTTTGCCAAAGGAGATGATTCCTTGATCTCCGAAGAGGGATCGGGACCTACGCTTGACCCAGGCACCGGTGGTTGGATCTTCAAGCCCTGCGGGAGTGGTGGTCGATCAGGACGATACGGGGGAAGCAGATCCTTCGGCTTTTGAAGGCGATTCAGGAGCAACCCCTGGGGAACGGGCTCCGGAGGAGGTTCCGATGTCGGATTCGCCCGTCGATGCCGGAATGGCCGTTCGGTAGAATTTAATTACAAGGGACAAAAAAAGGGGGACAGGCATTAAGTGACTGCTTGTCCCCTTTTTTTTAAGCGCGGCCGTCAACTTCTCCGGTTTCAGTGTTGACGCGCAGCACTGTTCCGATGTCGGCATAAAGAGGTGCGTTGACTTCCATTCCGGTCTCGAGAGTTGCCTTTTTGGTCGAGCGGCCTGAGATCGAAGCTCCTTTGAGCGAAGGATCGGTTTCCGTGATGGCAAGCTCCACATAGACTGGAAGTTCCAGGGAAACGACGGTCCCGTTAAGTTTCAGCGCCAGCATTTCCTGATTTTCTTTCAGATAGAGCTTTTGTTCCCCGAGTTTCTCCGCCGTTAGCATGAACTCCTCGTAGGCGACGTTGTCCATGAAGTGATATTCATTCCCGGTGATGTATTGGAATACGGCCGGGACTTTCTCCACGTCGGGCACATTGAATTTTTCGCTCGTCTTGAAGGTTTTGTCGAGCACTGCGCCATTCAGCAGATTCCGGACCTTGGCCTTGCACATGGTGGAGGCTCCCCGCGCCGAGGGTGTCGCGAAGGTGACATCGATGACGTAAAAAGGCTGTCCGTCGACTTCAATGTAAAGTTTCTTTTCCAGTTCGTTGGCCGAGATCTGCGCCATAACCTTCCTTTCCGGATAGGGGTGCCATGGTTTGAATGAAGTGTGCGGCATTCTATACGATAACTTCCCTCCGTGAAAGTCCTTCTCTTGTGCGTTAACGACCGCTGAAAGCTAGAAATCTCGTCGGATCTTTTGCGGGATCGCACGCGTAAAGCAATGTTGGGCGCCAGTTTTCGCGCGCAAAAGGCGAAAGATTTTTTTAGTGATTTTCGGGCGCGCTCATAATTTGTATAGGGAGAAAAGTTTCTTCAGCTTTTTAGTATCTCAGAGGGGCATAAAAGTTCATGGATGGGTACATGTGTTCAAAGAAGTTGACGGAAAATATAAATGACAAAGATTGCTATATTTTTTCTGGCCTAAGGCTCTTGTAAATGCTTGATAAGAATGTTAGGCGTTTTAGTGGACGGCAGAACGAAATTAATAATGGAACAGAAAATTATGAAAAACAGAAAAACGCAGATCGAAGCAAGCAATGGAAGCTACAACCCGGAAATGTTTCCTTGCCGCTCAGGGGACGCCGCGAAAAAATATCTGACGAACTCATCTCTTAGCTGGAGCCCCGCAAACGCATCCGCCGTTTCGGGGCAATTCAAATTCTCAAAGGGGGCTCGAAAAAAATGAAGACCATCCAGGCAAATAAAGTCATCGCGATCACGGTCGCGCTCAGTCTGGCATTTTTCCAGATCGTCCCTGCCGGACTTGCCGCGGGGAAGACTAATCCCAGCGATTTGACTGCCCAGACGGGTGTGTCCGGTTCCGTTGATCCACTGGCCAAAACACAGGTGACGACACCGGCCGTGATTCCCGCCAATTTTTTGATGCACACAGGAGGGATTACTAAGGCGACCCCAACGACGATCCCGACGGCTGCCACCGTTGCCACGAATCTGTCGAGCAGGATCCCGGCTACGATCCGGGATTATGTCACGAAAGTTCAGGCCTTAGGATTCAAGGTAGAGGTAAGCGCGATCGCTAAAACTCAACCTCCGCAATATATCGTCAAGATGACTGATACGAAAAACTATGCCGTCACGCCGGTGGGGAACGTGAAAAGCGCCAGCATCACTCTGTTTGCCGACAGCACAGGGACTCTGCAGGTCCTTACGGAAAAGATCACCGTGACTTGCTACAGCGCCAAAGGCGGAGACACCCAGGTGAATGGCGAGCTTCTCTATGAGGGCCTCCGGCAAATATCGGCCCAGCCCGCGTTCACCATGCTTCAGGTCAAAGTATCCAATAGCACAACCTCGGGCATGATGGTGACTTACCAGGGCTATCAATACACGATCCAGCAGAGCAAGGACAAAAAGGTCACGACGGTCACTCCGATGATGCCCCTCGCCGTGACGAATCATATTACCTCGCTTCAGAATGCTGCGACCGGTTATACCGTGACCGCGGCTTACATCCCGGGGACTCATCCGCCGCAGTACCAGGTCGATGTCTCGGATAACAAGGCGTACTATGTTGCCCCGGTAGGGCCACTTTATGCGATGAGCTATATCCTCAGAGGCGACGGAATCGTGGACTCGAAATCCGTTTCGGCTGCGTATTACGGAATCCAGGATGACGCGAAAGTCGTCGGCCCGCTGCTTTACGAGGCGATGGGCGTCTGCCCCGAGGGACAGATATGCAAGATGGTGGCGACGAGTCCGATCGACCTTCTGAAGACACTGACGACGATCAGCGTTACAAAGGTCGAGACAAGCCCGATCTACACGGTCCATTTCACAACCACAGACGGAAAGTATTACAAGACCTACCGCGACGCGGCCGGGAAAGTGATCGTGATTGATGAAGTGGAGGCTTTACGCGCCCAGATTATGGCAAGCACCACGGCGGAGATCGTAAAGGTCATGGCCGAGCTCGCGGATCATGAGGCAAAGCTTGCGCTTCAGCTTGCGGAATGGGAAAAGAATGTCACCCAACTGAAAGCGGATCTTGCGGCGGGGCGGGGGAACGCGGACGCAATCAGCGGGGCGGTCACGAGCTATCTGGATCAGGCAGGCGTCAGCGATGCTCTGAAAAATGAGATTCAGGGATATCTGACAAGGAGCGGAAGCTTGCTTGACGGGCTTAATGCCGCTGAAGAACAGTACGCGGCCTTTTTGAAGACGGGGGCCCGGACGACCGGGCTCGCGATAGACAACGCGAAGGCCTATCTTGCGGCTCTCCAGAATCACGAGGGGAAGGTCTCGGCCGCAAAAACAACCGAGGAATTAGCGTTGCTGACAGACCTGCCCGCCCGGAGGGCGCGGATGCCCAAAACAGTGATGCCTCCTCCGGTGGAGGACCCGCGACTTGCTCTGAATGCGCTCGTCGAGGAAGGGAAGCTGTTAAAAGAAAAGCTGGAGGCCCTTCCGCCTCTCGCGGTCCGGGTGTTTTCGGCCCAGCTGAATACACTGCTGAACCCGGCCGGTGCAAAGAGCTTCAATATCACGGAACCGGCATTGCAGGCTGACGGGACTTATCTCGTAACCGTCAGCGACGACATTTCTCACTTGATCACGCCAACAAGTGGTTTTGAGAAAATGAGTTTCAACGTTGACGTGACGGGCAAGCTCATCCCCGCTTCGCTCGATGCTTCCTATTACGGCATCAAGCAAGTGGTCGACGGACAGCTGCTTTATGAAGGGATGAAGCTTATGGAAGAAACAGGAACCCCGGAGGGTGCGGAGGTCCGTGTCCTGGCCCGGATGGCGGCAGTCAGTGTCATCGCGGTGGTTGGTGACGCGATCTCTTTTTCTCTGACTGGAAAATATTACAAAATTTTCCGAGATGCGAATGAGCAGGTGAAGCTTGAAGCGGTGCAGACTCCGGTTACCCCGAAAATCTCTGATCAGCCCACTGGAAATCCAGAGCCGCCTCCCGCTCCGCCCGAGAGTAGTGTGGATGTTGCCACGATGCCTTTTGGGGACGGGGCAGTGGCGATCGTCAAGATCACCGATTTCCCAAGCAACAATGTTTCTTATTTCGCGAAGATCAGGGACACGAATGGCGTGGTGATCAAACAATATCAGATCGATCGCGGGGACTATACGCCTTCCGTCAGTAATTCTTCTTACGGAACTTATTACACCTTGGCATTCAAAACCGTGGATGGAACCAGGGTCACGGTCCAACAGCTCTCAACAAGCACACCGAGCAGCACCATCGATGAAATGACCGTCGTCAATTTCACAGGGATCGGGGATGTGTACGTCACGCAAAGTTATTCGCTCTCCCCTCAAGGACAGTGGGTCGAAACCTCTTACTCCCCAAGTTATTTTAAGACAGAAAGTGTCTGGAGTTCCAGATATAGCAGTTTGGTAAGCGTGCAATCGACTTACGTCATGGGGCCCAACGGTCTCGTCGTGAGGAACAAGAGCATCTATCCTTATTCCTATCCGGGCGGTGTTTTCACGTATCCGTTTATTCAGGAGATTACCTATGTGAATGGAGTCGCAGCCCGCGCCTCTATTTACGGATCGAATGCAACTTCGCCGGCCAATTACCTTTATTTCGACGGGTCGAAGGTCTCCGTGACCCTGGCAAGCGGTGCGCGGCAAGACTATCTCCTGAGTTCGCCGTCCATAGTGGAGGATTCCGAAGGTTTTGTGACGATCTCCGCGGACACAACGGTGAACGGCAAGAATTACAAGATTCAATTTGATAATGCCGGCGAGATTACGCTTTACGAATACCCGGTTTTCGGGATTTCGGCATCCACCAAGCTCGGAGGAGCGGCCAATCTTTGGGTGAATGTCGGCGGGGATGGGAACGCAACCGTAGTCCTGGACGGCAACACCTACGCAGGGATCTTTGATCCGGTCACTAGATCGGTCTTTCTCTCCATCCCCGTCACTGGTGATGTACCCGCGCGCGAAATTTTCTTTGATTTCGAGAATGTGGACGGCGTGTACAGTCTGGTTTCTCTCTGGGATGCGACACTTTATTCAGCTTCCCTTGAAAGTGATCATGTTTATATGTTTAGGAGGGGTGAGGTGGTCCAGACGGTAGAGACGGAGGAATATTATTGGTACTTGTACACAAACAGCGTCCTGGAAGGCCAAGTTCTCCCATTGGGCGCGTATAAGTATGTGGATTCGATCACAGGCCGGAATGTATCCGGATCCATATTGTTGGTAAGTTCCGGAGACATCGCGCTGCCCCCCCCGACACTTCCCGATCAGGAGAACCTCCAGATCGTTCCGGACCCCTCGGGAGAAGGCTACCAGATCGAAGGGTCGGGTGTCATGGCCGGAGAGTCTTACGAGATCACGGGCCACGCCAGCGGAACGGATCCGGAAATGATCGGTATCCTGCTGACTTTTCGAGATGCCCAGGGACGTGTTGATCGGGAGGTCATGGAAATGCGAAGGCGAAGTGATGCGTCATCCGAAGTGAACTATAATGAGATAATTTACTCGTTACCTACGGATATGACTTTCGAAGCAAGGCCCGCGACTGTCCCTTCCCCTGGCACAATTTCCCAGGATTATTCCGGAAATGTGCCTGTGTCAACCTGCGCTATATGTACGATTTCCACCGAAATACACGTCGCGGGCGGCTTTTGGGATCCCGTGGATGACTCAGTGCCAAAACATTCGAGACTTCCGTTTGGGATGCGTAATCCTCTTACCCCGGAACAAAGGCGTGCGGGCCGGGAAGAGTTTTACAAACTGCCCCTCAGAGTAGTGGCCGGACCTGTCGTCACCGTTGTCGAAGCCTGTCAAGCCGTAAAATCCGGATATAAACAAGCTGCATCGTTTTTTATGAGTGTATTGAAAGAAGCTGTGCAGAGCCCCACGCTCATTCCCTAACAGCCGAGCGTGAATTAACAGAACTCCGTCGGGGAAGTTCTGCGCAGCGTCGCACAGAGTTGATTTATAAGCACCCTCAAACGATGGTCCCAAACAGAGAGCGCCCAGAGCGGCTGCCAGCCCCATGGCAAGCGTCCCCCAGGACGTTACTCGCGCCCGGGGCTCTTGCCACCGGCGAACTCAAGGCCTTCCAATCCGAAATCCTCCGCTTCTCCGGTGCACCCCGCCAATTCCGGGAATTGAATTCCCGGAATTGATTGGTGGAGGGGATGGGGTTATAATGCGCGCGGATTCAAAACCACATTCATCCACGAAAGGAAAATATCATGCGTAAACTTGTGATCGCGTTTTTTTCTTTAACGCTTATGGCGGGCAGTACGATGGCCTATGCCGCCGTTGATTGTACGAAAGATAACCCGGTCGATCAGGCGGGGGATTGGTTCGCGACGCTCGGCAAGAAGGGGATCGAGAAGGATCAGGTCCTGTCCGCGCGCAAAGGCGATCGCGTCATCGCCTGTACCAAGCGGGAAGCGGATAAGGCCATGAAGGCCGCTGGAAAAGCCGGCAATGGCATGAAAAAGAAGCTCGGGTTCTAAAGCCGAGGATCTCGTCTCCGATAAGTCCTTAAAAATGGCCTGGTCCAAAAGACCGGGCCATTTTTGTGAGCGGCGCCTGTCAGGCGGAAGTGCTATTTGCAACTCGGATTTTTTCTCTCAGTCATCGGGTCGCCGGTTTTTTCAATGGGGCCCTTGAGATCCGTGACTTGCGCGGGCGCTAGAAGGAGCGACCCCAGCTCGAAGTCCGCGTAAGGGTCAGAGACAGCGATATAGTTGAAGGTGTAGCGGATATAGGGAGGGATGGGGATCTCGTAGATATGCCACTCCCGGTCCGGGGGGATAACGAGCGGGATCTTTTCCCCGAGGAGTTGGTCGGATTCATGTTTTAGTTCGATATGGAAGCATTGGCAGGCATTGTCCGTGGCGTTGCGGACTTTGATATAGATATACCGGAATTTCGAAAGATTCGTGTAAGGAATATACCCGCCGCGCCATCCCGAGCCGCCCGAAAAGCGGTAGGTCCCACGCAGCGCGTCCCTCTGGAAGGGAAGGTCGCCGTGGCTTAAGCGCCAGTACCGGATCAATTCCAGTTCCGTGTCATCCTGGGGATTATTCTTGTAGGGCGGTTCCGGAACGTCCGTGAACGGGAATTTTTTATAGAGGGCGATCTCTTTGAGAACGATCGTCCCTTCGCGGCCGCCCCGGCTCATTTCACCCAACAGGTAGCGCGGATCATGGATCGCCACCGAAATATAGTTGAAAGGCTTGTCATCCGATTCCGGGATTGGCGTGATTCTCTCTACGAAAGTCTTCCATTTTCCATCCTGAGAGATTCGTCCCGGTTTGGCGGTATTCACGACCACGGTGGCAAGGGTGATGTCGTCACTTTTGATCTCAAGCTCGTAGATGCCAGGGGGATTGAGAAGCGGCAGAGTGAGCATCACATAGCGCATGTCCGCGATGCGAACGGCCTTGTCCACATAGGTTCCCCGGAAAGCCCACTGGTCAAAGTAGGCGTAATAAGCCGGGATCTCGAATTCGAATTGAAAGGGTTGGCCCGGCTGGATATCCTGCTCGAGCGTTTTCTGGCCGACGGAGCGGACATTTTTTCCGTGCAAATGTCCCGGCTGAAGATGGGCGATCACATCATAGATCTCGCCAGCATCGGGTGGTTTCTGGAAATTGACCTGGATCACCTCTTCGGGAGGCGCGGGAAATGGCTTGGAGGGGAAAAAAATCGGCCGATTATCGCGCGTCGCCATCATTTGCTTGTACTTCGCGTGCATGAGATCGATCAGCTTGACGTTCATGGGGATCCCGGTTCCGGGAACGGTGCGTTCGCGGAGGTATTTATTGATCTCGTCGACCACGCCTCCGCTGGAGGCCAGGAGGGTCATGCCCTTGGCGTCGGCGGTGAAAATGTCCGCATAGCCGTCCCGGCCCACGGATTCATAACCGCCGTACGGCGTGAGGAAATTTTTAAAAGCGTAGAACTTGATCAGCCAGGACGCACCCACGGAAGGGGAGATCAGCATTGCCATGGCGGTCGCGAAAAGCACGGCCACGTCGGTCCTGTCCACTTTTTCATACGCGATCGAGTCGATCCCCATCTGTCGATAGATCCCTTTGGGGTCATAAGCCGTGCTGATGAAACCCGGGAGGTGGTTTCTGTGGGCGTGGTCCGCTTGGGCGTAGAGATAATTTTGATAAAGCGGTGCAAGGGCCGATTCCATGAAAGGAAGGTAAGCGAGGGCCCAGTGCTCATGGAAGGAGGCCCGGAATCCCGCGAGGGTCGTGATCTTTTCCCCCGATTCGGTGATGTATTCGATCGTGGGGATTTCCAAGTTGTCCCAGGCCTCTTCCGGGATTTGGCCGTGAAGCACACCCCACAGCACGGCGAGGGTTCCCTCGAACATGTCGTTTAGGTAGTAAGTCTTATCCCCGCTCCATTCGCGCGCTTCGGTGTCATATTGAATGGTGCCGTGAAGTAGCTTGAGCTTTGGATCGTAGAATTTTTTGTAGCTTTGCCCGTGAAGGAACTTTTGGGCCATGCTCGCGATCTTGCGGAGCTCCGGGTCACTTGAGTCCTCAAAAGCGGCGACGACGGCGGCCAGCGCCCAGGTCATTTGGCCGTTATCAAGCGAAGGGACTTTGGTGGAGGCCGGCGCAATCGTTCCGTTCGGACGGATGTCGACCCAAGGGAGAAATCCGCCGTAGTCGGGATATTTTTCGGAATAGTTCAAAAGAGTTCTGAGGGTCTGTCTCAACTTGACGGTAGCTTCTTCGGGGGTGATCTTTACCTGGCGAAGATAGGGATTTTTCTGAATGATCTTCATAAGAAAAGGGATCATGAGAGAAAGCTTTGAGGCAGCGGTATAATTGCCGACCTCGCTGAGCAGGTTCTCCTTAAGCCGTATCCGGATATGGTCATAAGGCATCCCGGTATGAGAGTCCATGCCGATACCCGCCTGAAAGTAAGCGGCCTCGGAGGGGATCAGTGTTTCTTCCAGAAAAAGACGCGCGACATCGGAAAGCGGCTGGGTCTGGCTAAGGGTGTAAAAGTCTGGCTCCGAGACAATATAATCGGGCTCTCCCGTCAAGACCTCTTGCGGGCCCCGGATCATATTGGGCGGTAAGGGGCCTCGCAGCACGAGGGAGCCGGGTTTGTAATAGAGGGGCGCTGGTTTTTTCTCAGATGGCGCTCCGGGGGCTTCCTGTGTTGAGGGCTTGGGCAAGGGGATCTCCGGAGGTACGTCCAGGGTTGTATCCTTGGAGGGGGCGGCCCATCCGGTGGGAACATTCAATAGGAGGCTTGCGACAATCCAAAGACAGATTATTTTTTTTGGGTGTTTTTGGGCCATGAAAGTCCGTTTCCCTATGTTGAGAGATTCGAATTTTATCATGAGGCAAAGATCCGCGGGGGAAAACAATTTTTTCAGAATAAACCTCTCGATGGGGTAGAATCCATGGGCGCGGAACTTTTTGAGAGATGTTGAGGTCTAAGTTTTCAAGATCGGGAGAATATCCATGCAAGAGATCGAGCGGGAACTGATCGTCAGGGCGGGGGAGGGGGACGCGGGAGCATTCCGGGAGATTTACCGGCGGGCGGCTGGGTATGTCTACACCTTGGCGTACCGGGTCGTGAATACCAAGCCTGACGCGGAGGAAGTGACGCAAGATGTGTTCCTGAAGATACACCGGAGTCTTGGTTCTTTCAAGTTTGAGGCAGCGTTCAAAACCTGGCTTTACCGGATTACGCTCAATACGGCGCTGAATCACGCGAAGAAAAGAAGTCGCGTGACGCAACGCGAAGTCGAAGAAGTGTTTGAGGATCCGGCTACCGTGACCCAAGCCGATGCCAGGAAAGGTCTCGAAGCGGATGATACGGGGGTGCAATTGAAGGCTCTGCTTGATCAGCTGAATCCCGACCAAAGGGCTTGCATTGTTTCGCGGGAGATCGAAGGGATGGATTATCAGGGGATTGCCCGAAGTCTTGGGATCAACATCAATACGGTCCGTTCGAGGCTCAAAAGAGCCCGCGAGACCTTGATGGCCCTCGGGCAGACCCAATTCTCCATCGAAAAAAATGAAGGTCAATTGGGTCAGCCCTGGCAACCTTCAGTGAAAAGAAGAGAGAAGCCAGGACAAAAGGAGGTAGTGAGTCATGGACTGTAAAAAATTGAAGGACCGTCTTTTGACGGATTATCTCGACAAGGAGCTTGGAGCGATTGAGCGCGCGAGTGTGGACGGACACCTGGCCGGATGCTCGGCGTGCCGGGGGTTCTTTCGGAATCTTCAAGAGAGTGCTGTTGCGCCGTTTAAAGGGGTTCCAGAGATCCAACCGGATGAGATCGTTTGGCGCCGCATCCAAGAACAGATTGCGGCGGAAAGTGCGCATGCTTCGGGTGGATTTTGGGGACTTGTGGATCTTTTAGTATCCCGCTTTCCGTTACCCGTTCCCATGATGCGTGTGGCTTTCGTTACAGCGCTTGTTCTGGTGACTGTGGTGCTCGCGAGGTGGCCGTCCGGGTCTATACATCCGGCTTATGCCTACGTGGAAGAGCAGATGACGTTCATGAACGAATTGGGTGCCGGCAATACCGAGCTCATGAACGGAGAGCTGAAGGATTACGAGACTACTTATGAAGAAATAGGCCGTTAAAGGAACTTTTGAATTTAATCTGGGGTCTAACCAAGTAAAAGGGAGGGAATCAAAATGGAAAACAAACTCACGAAGCTCATAGCGGTTTTAGCAGTTCTTGGGTTGATGGCGACGGGGCCTTTGGCCTATGCCGGATCCGAGGGAGAAGGTCAGACGAGTGGAAAAAGCTGGGGACACGGTAAGGGGCAGAGCCCGGATTTTTTCAAGGAATTGAATCTGACCGCGGAGCAGAAGGAAAAGTTGAAGGCCCAGCGCGAAGGGAAAAAAGATGAGCGTAAGGCACTGCGCGAGCAGATGAAGACGAAAATGCAGGCGCTTCACGAAGCCATCTCCAAGCCGGCGACGAAACGCGCAGATGTGAACGGGCTTGTCGGCGAGGTGAACGCGATCAAGGGGCAGATGTTCGCCCAGAAGATCGACGGTATTTTCGCGATGAAAGAGGTTTTGACGCCCGAGCAGTTCGCGAAAATGCAGGCGCAGCACAAGGCTCGGATGGACAAGATGCAAGACGGGAAGGGCAGGCATCAAGGGGGATCTGAAGGCGAGGAACCCGAGATGGAGAAAAACTAGATCCGGATCTTGCGTTTGACACCCGGCGGCGAGCATGGCCCCGGGTGTCAACCCGTGTTTTAGGATGCTTTCTGAAGGGCTTTCCCGGTGAATTCCAAACAAATCTTTTTTGTCATGCCTCATGGAGAAACCCGTGTTCAAACTTAAGCCTGTCCCTGAGGACCTGCTGTTTCTTTCGTTGATCTTGGGTGCCGCGGTCCTCATGGCGTGGCCGTTGTTTAGCAATAGCCTCCTCGATGCTCACGATTCGATCGCTTATTATTCAAAAGCTGTCGCCGTCCATCAGTCCTGGCGAGAGGGCGATTTCCTGGCACGCTGGTCCCCCCATATCAACCAGGGGTACGGCTACCCCAACCTCAATTTCTACTCGCCTCTTTTTTTCTACATTGCGGCAAGCTGCATGTTCTTTTTTCCTTTGGTTCTGGGTTTCCACGTTGCGATCTTTGTCTGCCTTTTCCTTTCAGGCGTTTCGATGTATTTCTTTGCCCGGGAGCTATGGGGCAGACAGGGAGGGTTGTTGTCTTCGGTCGCGTATCTTTTTGCGCCCTATCATGCGTTAGATATTTATATGCGCGCTGCAGTGGGAGAGGCGACAGCCTTTATTTTTTTTCCGCTGATCTTGTTGGCTTTTTACCGTCTTTCCCGGGGCGTCGTGCTGCGCGATATCCTGATCGGGGTGTTCGGCGTTGCAGGGCTTTTTCTTTCTCATCCGCTGGCCACTTTCATTTTTCTCCCGTGGGCCGTCGGTTACGGCCTTTTCCTTTGGGCGGCGGCGGGGCGTTTTGAGGTACGGAAGCTGATGGCGATGGGTTTTGTTTTTGGAGGAGCTCTTTGGGTGACTGCCTATTTTGTACTTCCCTCCATGCTTGAGCAGCCATTCGTTCATATTGAAAGATTTCTTAACATTGATTATCGGGAAAATTTTCTTCGTCTGGGGCATGTCTTCTATGCTCCGTGGAAGTTCCGGGGAGCAAGTGCTCGGGAAGCAATCGTTCCCGGCGAGGTCCATTTATTGGCGGTGTTGGTTCTTCTCCTGTTCTGGAGGAGGATCGTCCTGACAGTGAAAGGAGCCGGACGGCAGATGCTTTTTTTCCTTGCACTTTTTATCCTGGCGATCTTTTTTACCTTACCCGTGTCTGCCCCGTGCTGGAGGATCATCCCGAAGCTGGCTTATGTGCAATTCCCATGGCGATTTATGATGCTGGCGGCGCTCTCGCTCTCTTTTTTGTCAGGAGGTGTTATTTGCTTGTTCTCGCCTCGCTTGCGCAAGGTCGCCTTGTTTCTTGGCTGCATTCTGTTCATTTGTTTCAATCTTTCTTACTGCAGGGTTTTTTATTTGAAGATCCATGAAACGAGATCCACGGAGGCGTATGTCAGGACATTGAAATCTCATGAATCGGGTGGATTTGTACCGAAGTGGGTTGAAAATGGCAGGATCCTGTCTCCCGCTAAAAAAGTGCAGGTCACCCGCGGGGAGGCGCAGGTCGTGGAGGAGGGGGGCAGCCCTCTTGACAGACGCTTTCATGTGACCGCCGCGACGCTCGCAACCTTGTGTTTTTATTCCTATTATTTCCCGGGGTGGGAGGTTTTTGTGAATGGCAGGGCCACAGAGATCTATCCGTCGAATCCTTTTGGCTTGATCCTTTTCAAGGTGCCCCCTGGAGATTCCTCCGTGAGGGTGCATTTTGGGACCACTCCTGTCAGGCAATGGGGCGAGATCCTCTCGCTATCTTCGGTGCTCTTCCTGGCGCTGATCATGATCTTCCGGAAAAGAGTCGATGCCTGGCTGGCCGGCGGCGCCCCTCCTATGTAAGCGCGTTCGTAACGCCCGCTTCTCATTGTGGGCGTTTTTTGTTATGATACGCCCCCTATGCAGACCTTATCCCTCAGACAGAACAATATTTTGCGTGGTGTCATCGAAACGCATATCGAAACGACCCAACCCGTGGGGTCCCGTTCGATCGCCGAGAAATATGCCACCTCCTTTTCTCCCGCGACCATCCGGAACGAAATGGGAGCCCTGGAAGAAATGGGTTATCTTTCACATCCCCACACTTCGTCCGGCCGCCTTCCCACAGACTGCGGCTATCGTTATTATCTGGATCATACGCCTTTCGAAGATCATTCCGAGGAGTCCCTCAGCCGTCTCAAAAAAGAGCTCGTCCCCGCGGCAAGCCCTCAAATGTTGGAGGAGTTCCTCGACCATGTTTCTCTGCTTTTGTCCTCTTTATCCCAGGAAGTTGGATTGACCCTGATGCCCGGCGCGGAAGCGAAGACGTCTTCAAAGTCGGGCAGGACCCGGCTTGCTTTACAGGGACTCCCTTATATCCTTGAAAAGCCTGAATTCCAGGATGTTCGGAAAGTCCGGAATTTGCTGGGCGTGTTCGAGGAAAAAGTGACGCTTACCCAATGGGTGCTGACGCACGTTGATTCCGAGCATGTTTCGGTCTCGGTAGGCCACGAGCACTCGCAAGAGGCTTTGGAAGATTGCTCGATCGTGGCGGCGCGTTATGACGCCGGGGAAAACCGCCGCGGCGTGATCGCGATCCTGGGGCCCAAGCGCATGGCGTACCGGCAGATCATCCCGCTGGTTTCGCGCATGGCAGTTGTGGTAGGCCATATGTTTGAACGAATGGAGCCCGAAATCTTATGAGTCATCACCACAAGAAAAATCATCACGAAAAACAGGACGAAGGGAAAAAGATGGCGGAGGACGGCAAGGTCGAGGATGCCGCGGCTTCGCAAAATGGCGGAAAAGTAGAAGTTCCGGCGCAGGAATACGAGGCGCTTAAGAAGAAGGTCGAAGAGCTTGAAGGCTTGCGAGAAAAATTCTTACTTGCGGCGGCGGATTTCGAGAACGCGAAGAAACGGAACGCGCGCGACAAAGAAGATTTTATCAAGTTCAGCCAGGAACGGATCCTGAGGGAACTGATCCCCGTTCTGGATAATTTTGAAAGGGCGGTCGGTCACGCGACGACGGCTTCCGCGAGCGCGACCTCGTATGAGGCGCTGCTGCAGAATTTGAAGACGCTGCTTTCGGGGGTAGAGAGAGTGCAGAAGCAGTTTACCGATGCTCTCAAGTTGCACGGTCTCAAAAGGGTCGAGACTGCCGGGCAGATGTTCAACCCGCATTTCCACGAAGTGGTTGCCCATGTGCCTGAGGAAGGACCGGAAGATCAGATCGTCGATGAACTTGAACCGGGCTACACCCTTCATGACCGTCTCCTCCGGGCCGCCAAGGTCCGCGTTCGTGTATCGCCCCAGCCTCAAACGCCCGCTTCCGAGGAGAAGCAGGAAGAAATCACTTAAAACGCGCTCAACGTGCAACGGGCAACGCACAAAAAAAGAATGTTGCGCGCAGATCGTTGAGCGTTGCGCGATTCCGAAGGAATTATGGCAAAACGCGATTACTATGAAGTGTTGGGTGTGACCAAGGCGTCGGACAGCGAGACGATCAAGAAAAGCTACCGCAAGCTTGCCTTGCAGCATCATCCTGACCGCAATCCCGGAAATCACGCCGCGGAAGAGAAATTTAAGGAAGCCGCGGAAGCCTACGCCGTCCTCAGCGATCCGGACAAGCGAGCCCGCTACGACCAGTACGGGCACAGCCTGGGAGGTCAGGGCTTCTCCGGTTTCGAAGGTTTCGAGGATGCCTTTGGCGGCTTCAGCGATATCTTCGGCGATCTTTTTGAGGGTTTTTTCGGAGGCGATGGCGGAAGACGCCGCGGTCGCGGGCAGCGGGGTGCCGATCTGGAATACACGGTGGAGCTCGAGCTCGCCGAAGTTCTCACGGGAAAGACCTTTGATCTGGAAATTCCGCGCAAGGAAACCTGCATTGAATGCCAGGGCACGGGCGCGGAAAAAGGTTCTCGGAAAACGACATGCTCCGATTGCGGGGGGCGCGGCGAGGTTCGGGTTTCCCAAGGGTTTTTCACGATCCGCAGGACCTGCCCGAGATGCCACGGGGAGGGAGAGTCGATCGAGAAACCCTGCCAGACTTGTCGCGGAGAAGGTCGCGTCCGGAAAACACGCAAGCTTCAGGTGAAGATCCCAGCCGGGATCGAGCACGGTTCCAAACTTCGTGTGACGGGAGAGGGCGAGGCGGGACAGGGCGGCGGATCACGCGGCGATCTTTACATCCCGGTGTTGATCAAAAAGAATAAGACCTTCGAGCGGCAGGGGCATGACATTTATTGTGAGGTGCTGATCCCGTACACGGTGGCGGTGTTGGGCGGCGAAGTGGAAGTTCCGACACTGACCGGGAAAACGCGGCTTGAGGTTTCAAGTGGAACTCCGGCCGGCAAGGTGCTTAAGATCAAGGGCGAGGGTGTTCCGGCCTTCGGCATGGAGGAGCGCCGCGGGGACCAATATGTGAAAGTGGATATTGAGATCCCGACCAAACCCAGCAAGATCGAGCGCGAGCTCCTGGAGAAATTGGCAGCCGAGCGCAAAGAAAAGATCAGCGGCAAAAAAAGTTTCTTTTAACCCGATCAATTCCGGGAATTGAATTCCCGGAATTAGTAGGGTGGGGGAGGATGTGCTATGGAATATTTTGATTATAAATATCGGGTGATTTACGCGGATACGGACCAGATGGGGATCACCTATTACGCGAACTACCTCAAGTGGTTCGAGGCGGGTCGCAATGAATATTTCCGGACGCTGGGATTTCCCTACACGGAATGCGAGAAAAAGGGGATCTACCTGCCGGTCGCGGAAGCGCATGTGAATTATCTTTCGCCGTCCACCTACGACGATGACATTATCGTGAGGACCAGTGTCGCGGAGATCGGGAACAGCACGCTGCGCTTTGAATACCAGGTGATGAACGCGAAGACCCATGTCGTGGTCGCGACGGGATCGACGCTCCATGTGTTCGTGAACAAGGCGATGAAACCCTGCCGCGTTCCCGAGGAGATCAAGGCGGTCGTGAAAGAGCACGTGCTTCTCAAAAAGAGATGCCGGTGTAAATGAGACGCGTTCAACGCGCAACGCACAACGTGAAAGCTTGAAAAAGCCGTTGAGCGTTGACCGTTGCGCGTTGTGCCAGTGAATGTGAGAATGCCTCGAAAAGGAAAGACCAAGATGCCTAAGAATATAAGAGTATCCGTGATCGGCGATGGCGGTTGGGGGACGGCGCTTGCGCTCGTGAATCTTCGACGCGGGAATGACGTCATGATCTGGTCTGCCTTCCCAGAATACGCCAAAGTTCTCATGAAAAAACGCGAGAACGTCAAATTTCTGCCCGGCGTGAAACTGCCGAAAGCCCTGTGCGTGACGTCCGATCTTAAAGAAGCCGTGGTATTCGGCGATGTGCTGGTGCTGGCCGTGCCGTCGCAATTCCTCCGGCATGTCCTCCTGAAACTGAAAGGTCTTCCGTATCAGAAAAAGATCCTGGTCAGCACTGCCAAGGGGATCGAGAAAAAAACGTGCCTGCGGCCCTCCCAGATTATCCGTGAGGTGCTTGGGCAAAAGGTTCGGATCGTCGCGCTCTCCGGTCCTTCTCACGCCGAAGAAGTCGCGCGGAATATCCCGACGCTCGTGGTCGCGGCCTCAGACGATGCCGCCAGCGCAAAATGCGTTCAGGAATATTTCCGTGATCCGAAATTCCGTGTCTATGTCCAGAAGGATGTGACGGGCGTGGAGCTCGGAGGCGCGCTCAAGAACGTGATCGCGATCGCCGCGGGGGTCTGTGACGGCCTCCAGTTCGGGGACAACACCAAGTCAGGACTTCTCACGCGCGGCATTTATGAAATGGTGCGCCTCGGCGTTAAAATGGGCGCGAGCCCGGATACCTTCTTCGGGCTTTCCGGGATCGGCGATCTGATCACGACCTGTTTCTCCAAGCACGGCCGCAACCTTTTTGTCGGCCGCGAGCTCGGGAAAGGCCGCAAGATCAAAAAGATCCTGGGCGGGATGGAAATGGTCGCGGAAGGTGTCGATACGGCTTTAAGCGCGCATCAGCTCTGCGAACGTGTGGGGCTCGACCTGCCGATCCTGCGTGAAGTTCACAGTATGCTCTACAAGCACAAGACCCCGGCCGCAGCCGTTGCCTCGCTTCTTTCCCGAACGCCTTACGACGAGTGGAAGGCGTTCGACCTCACCTCTCCCAAGCGGAAATAAAAAAGGCCGATTCCTTTTCACATCGAAGGAACGGCCTTTTTTTATGTTGCCTATCGCAAAGCTAGCTTTATCCACCTACCACATACTACCGACTGTGTGAGGCTTTTACGCCACCTTCGGCATCTCGATCGACGGTCCTTCGTCGACCTTGCCGCCCACGCGCGGGAACAGATCATCCCACTTGAGTGTTAAGCTGATCGTGAATCCCTGAGAGTACGTTGTGTACGTTCCGTCTACCGAAGAATTAGAGAGCGAAGGGTTCTCAGCGATGCTGTTATTGATGCGTCGTCTGAAATAGAACGAGTTGTAATAGCAGAGGTCCAGGACAAGATATTTGTTGATGTTGTAACCAGCTCCCATGGATAGAGCTAAATGGTTAGCGTCCGGGACTGCGGGAGTGAAATGGTCTTTCGGTATTGGCGTCCAATAGAACCAGCTTCCACCCCTCAGCGTTAAATTCTTTGTCAGCTTATGGCTTGCGCCCAATTGTAGGCCGTAGCCATCCCTCCAGTCTTTATCCGAGCCGGAGGAATTTCCAACACCATCCAGGATCGTATTGTTCCAGACTCCAGGCGCCGGATCAGCCGGAACTCTAAGGCGTTTGTGCACCGACCAGTGTGTCCAGGTGAAATCTGCCTCATAATGCGTTTTTTCTGTTGGCTGGAAGGCATAAGCCCAGGTCATATTCATGGGCAGATTGACTTTGGTGTGAACGCCTGTCTCGAAATCACTGGGTCCCCACAATGTGCTGGCCCCTTCGACCTTTACCTGGCCTCTCGCCTTCACAACCACCGGGCCTCGGACGTAATAGCCGAGGCGATGTTTCGGAGTGAGCTTGAGCAGCGTGCCGAGTTGCCATCCCCAGCGATTGCCGGACATATTGGCGCGCATTTGACCGTCTGGAAGCCCGCCAACTATCAGGGAATTGGGGTATCCCTGGATGGAGCCGAAATCATCAATTCTGTAATAGACAGGTCCGCCGCCCACCGAGATTTTGTCTGTGACTTTGTATGCGATCGTGGGTTTGATCGCATACATCTTGAGCTCATTCCTCCAACCGGTGTAGTGAACGGCAGGATCGTTGGAGTTATATTTGTTCATCAGCCCGAACGGTGAATCCATCCCGACCCCCAATGCGAGCTTGTCGCAGAACATCTTGCCCGGATTGACTGTCACATAGCCGGTGGGAACCAGGGCTAACGTGCCGGAACTTCGGGTCGATCCCGTCTGGTCGTTATCTTTGAAGGTCATCAGACTGATAAAGTTTGCGTCTGCCTGGACTTGTACGCCGGGGAGATCGGCAATACCGGCCGGGTTATAGGAAATGGCTGCCGCTTCATCCGGCGTCGCGGTCCCGGTTCCGCCGAGGGCCAATTGTTTCGCGCTAAAGGAGGCGTTCTCGTATCCGCCGGACCCTGTCGCAAAAGCGGGGACGGGCGTGAGAGCCATAAAGGCAATGATGATCCCGAGCGCGAGAGTTTTTTTCATCATGAGGTCAAACTCCTTGTTTGTTTTTTGATGGCGAACGGCACTTATGAGTTTATCGGGCACTTTTGTTCAATAAATAAAGTCGGTCGCTTCTGAAAGATTATCGAACCCTCCGGGGATTTTCTTCAGCTACTTTTAGGGGTTTTTCAGACTATTTTAGATGTAGTGATTATTAATGCTATCTAATGCTAGTTTTAATTCGAAATTAGCTTGCATTTATTAATATAGGGTGCTAGGTTTCTAATAGAAATAAGGAGAATCTGATGTCCTCAAACGAGTTGGAAAGCCGGTTAGACCAGATCAAAGATAAAAAACTCGCCACCGAGGTGCGTCGCTTTCTCCTGAATCTTTTCCTTCTTTTTGATGACAACCCCCCGCCGCATATTCAGATCTACATCAATGAGATCATGGGCATCCTCGAGTCCAGTCGAGCGCCTGTGCGTCTCAGCCTCGAGGCCTTCGCCTCTTCCGTACGGTAGGCGATCGCCTTCTCACTTGGGCCCGGTCCTTTCCGGGGAGGCCTCTGTTTGGACCTTTTCAACCTACGCCTGATTATCTGTAATTTTTAAAATTGGAAATCAGTGCAGTCCTTGTCGACCATGAAGATAATGAACTAAACGAGAAGGACGCGGTTGAAAGGGTCCCCTGAAATTCTTAATATCTTTTATAGATAGTCTCTAGTCGCTTCCCAGTATCCCTCCGAAAAAGTTTCGGCTCCTTTCAATTTTCTTTCGATCATGTCGGGTTTAGTTTCATGTCTGTCGAATTTAAAAATCTGACTGACGGAGGGAGATATGAAACGTACCGCAGAAGGATCGGGCAAAGTTAAGAACGCATTCTCTTTTCAAGTCGAAATGGTCGCGATCTTCATGCTATTTATTTTTACCTGGGACCAGATCGTCCTCGCGGACGGGATCTTGCCGCAGAATCTCACCCAGTCTCCGGAACTTCCCGTCGTGGATGCGACCCTTGCCTCAACCCCACCCGCGATGACGCTTCAGGAGGCGGCGCCTTCCACCACTCAAGAATTTCTATCCCAAAATAATTCGCCGCTCAGCGCGCCGACTCCCGCGCCGTTGCTATCGCCCGATCCGCCCAAGATCCTTCAGATACCGAATCCCATGAATGGCTGGAAGATGAAGTTCACGAGTCAGGCCGGTGTCAATTATGAAATCCAGGTCTCCACCAACCTGAGGACGTGGGAGACCCTCACGGTGCTGAAAGCCAGTTCTGCGGAAACTACCTGGACCGATCCTTCGGTGAATCCGGGGGGGATGCGCTTCTATAGACTTGGGATCAGCGATGTCGTCGCCCCAGCGGTAGTTGTGGGCTCTGCTGCGAAGCACGTGACGAACGCCCCTTCATTCACGATCCATTACACCTCCGACGGCATCGCGAAGGCGAAGACCTTCCAGAATCTGACAGAGGGTGCGAACACGCTTACGATCACAGAGACAAATCTTCTAGGCGACCAGACCATTGTGAATTGGAATGTAACGGTGGACACGATCTCTCCAGTCGTGAAACTTGTGTCTCCATTGTCCGTGACCACCTCAAATTATCAGCTGATCTACAATGTGGACGGTGAAATTCGAACGGAAGATCTTGTGCTCGTCTCCGGTGCGAATGACATTACCCGCACAGTTCGCGATCTGGCGGGGAATGAAACAACGGTTGTATTTCAAGTGACGCTCACCGAACCCTTCCCGAAGATCGTCGTGACTTCACCGAATCGCGTGACCTCCGCGAATTACAACCTTGTTTATCAGGTGAATGGCGCTCAGAAAAAAATTCCTTACACGTTGCATGAAGGTGCGAATTTATTGAGCGTCGAGGAGACGAGCGGTTCCAGCAAAACAGTAGCGCATTTCCTGGTGATCTTGAACGCGCTTCCAGGTCCCACGCTGCCCTCGGACAGTTTTCATTTGGATTTTGATCTGAGCGGAGAAGCGGCAACGCTTCTTTCTCCGACGTTCAGTGCTTCCGGCACGCTTGAATCGGGATGGCTCCGCGCCGGAGCAGGGGACTACTACCGGTTATCAAACGGTGTTCTGGCGGAAGAAGTCAAAGCCGATGGATCCCGTCTTTTCTATGACGCCCAGGGGAGGATCCATTCGAAGGTTACTTCTGACCTTGATGTCACTTCTTTTACTTACGAAGTGAATGCTGCGGGCGAGGTTGTTAGAACGATCGCCAGAGAAGGAGCCTCTGAGATTGTTTTGGGCCCCTCGGGAAATATGGTGGGATATCATCATCCGAATGGCGCGGAATTTTTTTTCTTAGAGGGGAAGTTAGCGCGCATCGAACAAAATGGCGTGACATACCAGTATTCGATATCCGTAAACCCAGAAGGTTTTGAATGTCAGATCGTTTCGCCTTCTCTTCCTGCAGATTCGAACTTTCCTCAAAGTCTCCTTTATGATCCTGAGAACCGAATGATTCGCATGACGAACCCGGACGGGACTCTTTTTTACTTTGATCCTTCAGGCGGTGTTAGTCGCGTCATGGACCCATCGGGCCATGAAACTACTTATGCCCCGGAAATGGATCCGAGCGGTTTGATCCATGGGATGACAGTGACAAGGCAGGGATTGATTCGGCGCTATGATTCTCAGGGCGCTCTTAAAGAACTGACGGACTCGAGCGGGACCGTGTTTGGGATTCAGAATAGCCAGGTAGTTTCCATCCGTTATCAAGACGGCACTTTTTATGATCAGCTGACCTATGACAGCGCGGGCGTTTTGCAGAATGCGCAAGTTCACATGCCCGATGGCAGAACGCTTTTTTTTAGCTTACAACATTTGATCAAGATGGCGCTCCCGGATCAAACCGTCATCGAATTTCAAAACGATAAACCTTCGTTCGCGAAAATGACGGATGGGCGCGTCTATCAGTATTTTGAGGCGTCGGGCGCCGATCCCCAGGGATTCTCCAAGAGCCAATTGATCGAATTCCGCAACCAGGCTGGGAACCGTGTTCTGTTGACGGCGGGGCTAGTCACGGGCATCGAAGAAGTGCAGGGTGAAGAGCGCATCGTGACAACGTATGCTTACGATGATCAAAAGCGCATTTCCGAAGCCGTGATAAAACGCAATGGGGTGGTGACCGGTCGATTCGTTTATCAGTATGGAACGGGCGAAACACAAGTCACCAACCAATTAGGTTCTATCCGGTATTACGATAGCCATGGGAAATTAACGACGCTGACGATGGCTCAAGGCGGGGAATATCGTTTTAGTTCTCTAATCGATGCCCAGGGAAATAGCCGGGTGCTTCAAACCCTGGTTCGGATCGTAAACCCGCTGAGCGGGACGGTGGATTATACCGAGGGGCAACCCTCCGCGATCAAGCGCCCCGATAACATAGAGGTCGCGGATATTGTTTTAGGTCCCGGCAGTGATTTTTCAGCAACGGTCCGTTACCCCAGTGGGGCGACCGGGATCATTCAAAACGGTCAATTGACGCAGATCTCAGAAACGAACGGCACCGTAAAACTTTATACAGGGGGATTGCTCCAGAGAGTCACCACGTCTTCGCTTCTTGTCACGACTTTAAGTTACGCTAAAGATTCCTCTGGGAATGTGGTGTCTGTGACGGTGCAGGACACATTAGGTTCAAGAACCTATACCGCGGCGGGCGTGCTGGCCTCCGCGACGAAACCGGACGGCACACAAATCACTTATGACGCGTCAGGTGTTCTTCAAAGGATCTATACCCCCGCGAAGGAAGAACTCCTTTATTCCAACGGTTCCTTGAACCGGATCAACTTCCTGGCAACCCAGGAATCCCTCACGGGTATCGTCTTAGACGGCAATAACAATCTGGCAGCCGGGACCTTTAATGCGAGCGATGGCTCTCGCCAGATCATCCAAAGCGGTTATCTCTCCAAGATCATCAAGCCCGATAACACGGTGATTAATTTTCTCTCAAATGGCAAAGCCTCCTCGATCGTGACCCCCGCCGGAAATACCATCAGTTATTCGGGCGCAGGGACGGATCCGGTGACGCGGATCGACCGGACGAATGGCTCCTATGCGAAAGATATCACCACCGATGCACAGGATGCGCTCGTGAGTGCCGGCATTCATTTGCCGGACGGTTTTAATGGCTTTGTGGCCTCCGGCGGTAAAATATTAAGTGGGTATGCCTTGGTCAACGGAAGCATCAAAAAACCGGGCAGCATCATCAGCTATCCCTTCAAACAGTTCATTAGCAAGGTTTACAATTACAATAGTACGCCTGGCATTGGTTATTCCCTCGAGGGTAGTTGTGGTTCCTCCTGCATCAATTCCGGAATTTTGGTCGATCCCGTGGTGGAACTCTCCACGGCGGCCTATATCAAACTCAAGGTGACAGTCTCTTCTGTTCCCTTTCGCTTCGAGCTCTATAGCCTGGACAAGAAGACGCTTATATACAGCCAGGTTTATACAAGTCTTCCGGATGGAGATGTTTATTTCGAAGTCCCCCAAGGGCTCGCGGCTTTCGGGGAATTCCGCCTGGTCGCGACGACGGCCTCGTCTTTTAGCATGAAGGTCAGCGATCTGGCATTTTATAACCGGTCGGATTTCGCGCCTACGGATTGGACGAATCTCGCGGTGCCGTACACAAGTCAGAAAGTTGCGCCCTCACTTTTGCCTGCTATCGGGACCGTTTTGCAAAAGAAGGCAGGCCTGGAATCCGATGCCAACACATTTAAATCTGCCGCAACTTTTAATTTATCCGCAGTATCCGAAGACCTTTTTTTCGCGTCTTCGATCCGCAATTCTGTTTCCGGGGCTATTTTGCCCGGGTCTGCCATCGTGACGGTTCTCTATGACGATCAAATGAACCGGCTCGGAGTAACGCATCGGGATGTCGCTTTTAACGAAGCTTCGGATCCCAATGGCTCATGGCAAGTTCCTGTCACGGGATGGGAGGACGTGGGCTATGCTTTTGGGCCCAGGGTTTTGGCTCCTGCCGATGGGACCGCCCTTGAGATCGGGTATGAGAGCGATGGCTCCGTCTCTCACGTTAGCCTGCAGGGGAGCATCGCTGCGCATTATCAAAATCAGCAGGTATCGCAAGTGATCACTCCTGATAATAAGGTGCTCCATTACACCTACGGGAGCGATGTGGGAAATGCGGCGCTTTCGGGTATTTTGATCGATCCGAGTGAAGAAGATGCCTCGTCTACCGAGATCCGTTATGCCTATGGGAAGATCCGCGAAATTCTCAAGAAAGGGGTCGTCGTCTATCACTACGCCTATGAGTTTGGTTCCGAGGGCGAGGAGATCGTGGTCATCGAAGACGTCAGCGTGAAAGAGGAACGCCGTTTCTTGAGGGACCGCCTTTTATCCGTGAAGGGTTTGAGCACCGGTTTTATCACGAGTTACACCTATGACGATTCGGGCCACATCTGCCGGGCGCAGACGGAGCGTTCCGGACGCGTGTTCGCGACATATACCTACACCTACGAAAACTCCGACACGGTGATTCGGGATGATTCCGGGACCCTGCGTCGCTATGGCTCCGATGGACTTCTGCAGCATTTGGAAACAAGTACGGGGCAGATCTACGACTATTCGACCTTGTCCGATCAAGAGGGCGAGGACCTGATTCTGCAAGATCTTGTCCGAATTTCAACATCTCTCAAAGGGACGGCCGACTACGTGCAGGGAAAACCCATCAAAATTATCACGCCCGGCGGGATACAGCTCACAAACTTGATTTTAAACGCGGATAACTCTGTGCGAGAAGCCATCGTCCAATACCCGGCACCGGACAACCGCATCGCGATCATCCAAAATGGCCAAGTGATACATGTCACCTCCTCGGCCGCCGGGGTTCAGATCTTTCAGGATGGGTTCCTGGAGCGTTACCTTAGCGCGAACGGGGATCTCACGGTCATCACCTATCACAAGGATAGTTCGGGAGCTGTTGCCTCGATCACTGTGGAGGATAAAGAAAGTACGCGCGTTTATTCTCCCTCGGGAGTTCTGCTCAAAGCAACGCTTCCCGATATGACGCAAATCGATTATGTGAATGGTGCCGTTCAGAGGATCACTTGTCCGTCGGGGGATGTTCTGAATTATATAAATGGGATTTTGGATTCAATCTTATTTTCTGCAGGGCAGGGAAAGGTTGAACAAGTCCTATTGAATTCAGACGGTTCGATTCGTTCGGGTGCTTTTTCAAAAGATGGGGTGGAACTTAGCATTTGGGACGGAAGGGTGATTCAGAAAAACACGCTGGATGGCACCGTTTTCAATTATTTTGAAAACGGGGCAGTCTCTTCGATCGTAACGCCCGCCGGAAATGCCATCAGTTATTCGGGCACAGGGACTGACACAGTCACGCGGATCGACCGTTCGAGTGGTGCCTATGCGGCAAATATCACCACCGGCGCGCAGGACGCGCTGGTCAGCGCCGAGTTCCATTTGGCGGATGGTTTCAATGGCTTTGTGGCCTCCGGCGGTAAAATTGTGAGCGGTTATTCTCTGATCAATGAAACCATCAAAAAACCGGGTGGCCTCATCATCTATCCCTTCAGCCAATTTCTTTACGCTCTTCCCAATTTGGACAGTACTCCTCGGCTTGCTTATTCTATCGATGGTCGTTGCGGTGGCTCCTGCACCAATGCGGGAATTCTGGTCGATCCGGTGGCGGAACTCGGCACTGCGGCGTATATCAAACTCAACGTGAATCTATCGTCTGTTCCCTTTTGCTTCGAACTTTATGGCGCGGACAAAAGCACGCTTTTGTTCAGCCAGGTTTATACAGGCCTTCCGAGTGGAGATGTCTATTTTGAAGTTCCTCAAGGTCTTCCGGCTTTCGGGGAATTTCGACTCGTCGCGACGACGGCTTCAGCGTTTAGCATGAAGGTCAGTGATCTGGCGTTTTACAGCCGGGCGGATTTTGCGGCCACAGACTGGACGAATATCGCTGTGCCGTATGTGAGCCAGAAGAGAGCTCCTTCCGTGCCGGCGGTCATTCGTGACAAATTAATTCTTAGATCCGGTCTCGAAAATAGTGCGGCGAGACAATTTACTTTGACGACCCCGACGCAAGCGGATTCGGGAGATGGGGGGCTTATTTGTGCGCAGATTCGGGATATTGTGAACGCTCGCGTTCTCGACAAGGATACGGTTATCGCCTCTGCCTACCGGAAATCTGACGGGGAAATACTCATGGTGGCGAACGCGGACCAGACCGTGGCTCATTACGCGAATGGCACAATCGACAAGGTGACCGATCATAGCGGCACCCTCGTGATTGATTATGAGTATGACGGGGCTAATGATCTGACCCGTGTCTTCTTGGTCCAATCTCGCGACGATCTCGCAGCGCAGAATCTTGAGGCTCAAAATGAGATCGCGAAACAGAAAGAAGAGGCCTTGATGCAGTTGGCCGTTGCGAAAGGGAAAGCCGTAGGAAATATCCAGCAGATATTGAGCGATGCCTTGGCGAATATTGAGGCGCAGAGGCAGTCGCTAAGAGATCAAAGCGAACAGAAAGTGTGCCGGAAGGTCCTCTTCTGGAAGAGTTGCCAGACGGTGACGGTGGATATCAGCGGTCCCATGGCGCAGCTGGACCAGGCGGAGCGTGATGCTCGTGACGGGGCTGCGGCTCAGCTGGCTTCACTGGATACTTCCATTGCTAGCCAAAAACAACAAATGGAGCAGGATGCCTCGAAGGCGCTTGTGGAGCTTGAGAAACAACGCATGGCTACTTATCAGGAGCTGGTCAAGCAGGAGCTCCGTCCGGTTATTTATCATTACTACCGGAAAATTCTGGGGAGGGATCCTGACCAGGTGGAAACAAACGCGAGGTTAGCGTTGGTGCTGGCCTCTGAGAGAGTGAATTGTCTGGCTTTGGCAAACGAACTGACCGCAAGCGCGGAACATGCGACGAGGCTTGCCACGGTCAACCAGATCAAGGCCGCGGTCCGGACGTTTCTTAAAGACAGTTATTTGCCCGCCGGGGAGATTGCCCGCGACGACATGACCCGGTCACTAGGGCTTTTGCCCGCCGATGTTGTGCATCTCACCGAGGCGGAAGTCGACACCGTTTTGAATTGGATTGATTCGAGAGACCTGCATTTCGGACATTCCGCCTTTTTATCGATCCAGCAACTCATGCGCGAGAGCGGCAAAGAAGTCTCGCTTCTTGAAATCGCCCAGGAAGCTATTCTGATCGATATTCTTACCGGTATCATTCATCCGCTCACGACCGGGGATCTGGAACTCTCGCTGTTCTCTTTGCAGACCGTTGCAAAGATACACCTGTCAGATCATCCCGGGGTTCAATTTACGGCGGCCCGGATCGATTTTGAAGAATTGAAACGTGAACTTACGGCTGGTTGGAGCGAATTCCCGGGGCAGGGGAAAGGTATCCTCACCCATATTAATGGAAATCACTATGTGGTAGTGACGAAGGTTGAATTAACGCAGAAAACCGATGATGCCGGCAAGCTTGTTTTCGATGGGAACGGTAATGCGGTCATGGTTGAGATGGTCACCTATCAGGAAAGCAACGCGGGGCCCGAGGGGGAAGTGGTGAGGATCTCAAAAGAAGAATTTCTGAAGCTTTGGGCCGTTACGGGTGAACAGGCGGGAGTGGTTTTAACGCCGATGACTCTGGCGCCTCAGGCGCACATCCTCAATTCGGAGGAAACCAAACAGATCCGTGGCGCATTTTTCCCGATCATCATAGGGATCTTCTTGGCATTTATTTTTAATGCCATTGCTGCGGCGATCACCATCGCGATCGCGGCGGTCGTAGCCCTTGTTACGACGATCATAACCGTGGTGGCCAGCATCCTATCGATGGTCGCGCAGGTCATCCTGCAGATAGGCCAGGGATTGATCTATTTGGCGGAGCATTTTTTCGCGGGCGTGCGTTTTGTATCGGAAGGACTTTTGCGGGGGCTTTATTCGGGTTTTTCCTTCCTGAAAGAAGGGCTTGCGAGTTTCGGGAAATTCCTGACCTTTCCCGGCGGCCCGCAATTCGCTTCGGGGGCCCTCACCCCGGGGCAGATCGTCGCGCGGCAGGTGATCGGGGTTGCCGTGAGCCTCGGTAGCGGAAAGACGCTTGATAAATTGGGCGTGAGTCCCACCATCGCGAATCTTGCGGGCGCCTTTATCACAGGAGGAGTGATTGGCTTGGTAGGCGGTGCCTTGAGTCTTGGGACCACCATGATAAGTTCAGGACTTCAATCGCTGGCGATCAGCGGCGTCAATGAACTCGCGCTCCATATCGGGTTGCCGCCTCCGGTTTCAAGTATGCTTTCTCTGATCTCCGGAACGCTCGCGGGAACACTCACCAATCCCTCGCAATTGCCTGAAGCCTTCCGGAATCTGATGCCCATGATCGGGCAAGAACTCGTCATGACCGGCGTCGCGGGACTTGGCAATTTTCTCGGGATTGATCCACGAATCGCAAAATTGATCGGGCTCCCGATCGCCACGGCGGTGGGCGGGATCACCCGGGATCTTTTCAGCCGGAGCGGTGCCGTGTCCTCTCTCTGGCGATCGATCCAGGATACTTTTTGGAGGCGGGAAGTGGTGGGAGGCCTGGTCTCGCTAGGCGCTGAATTTGTCGTGGATAAGCTGGGACTAGACCGATCTATTTTTACGGCATTCTCTTCTCGTATTGTCGCCGGCATCATGGGGGATTTTTTAACTCAAGGGGCTCGACTGAGCTTGGTCGACAGCATCATCAAATCAATCGACAATTCCATCTATCATGCTTTGGATCCGAAAAATTTACCGGCTCTTGTTCAGGCAATCCGGGAAAAAGGTTTTGCCGGGGGATTCGACCAGTACGCGACTGCTATTTTAAGCCGCGATACGATCGAGGAGTTCACCTCGGCCGGGATGACTTTCACGAGGATCATCGCGGAGGGGCTCCCCTTTGCGCGCGATATTTTTTTTCAGAGTGGTCCCGCCAAAGTACTCCAGTCGGTCAAGAACGGAAAAACCATCGAGTTTATTTTCAGAACTTTAGGGGATGGCCGTCTTCAGATCCTCGGAATCCATGAAAAAAATCAAAACATGGAAAGACTCACGCAATGGAATATGGACGCGCAGGGGAATATCACAAGCGTTACCGTGGAGGAGCGAATGCCGGACGGGACAAAGAGGAAAGACACTTTAAGTGTGAACGGGGATCTACAGAAGATCGAATTCAGGGATTGGGAGAATCAAACCTTTGCCACTTTAACTTATAACCCCCAAGGCGCCATTGAGTTCAACAATTACAACCTGGGCATTGCAGGGCATCTTTCAGCGGGCGGGAAGTTTCAGTTCAATCTGACGGCGGCACCCGACCTCCAGGATTTTGACAATCTAATCTATGATTTCGACGTTTCCAATCTGGGCGCGCAGAAGCAAGGTCAGTTTTTCACTTTGTTTACCGGGAACGGCTTTTGGAATGAACATGGCGCCTGGGGCGGTGTCCCCCAGCTCTCGATTGATTTTATTCACAATATTACCGAAGACCAGGCCCGGAATGGAATACCGGCTTTTGTTTTGTTGGATGAGCACGGCAATATTGCTCATGATACGAACGGAAATGTCCTGACCACCGCGTCGCTGCCTGTTACGCTCTACTCGGAAACCGGATTGATCGGGAATGCCCTGAGATGGTCCGCGGAGACTTGGTTCGGATGCAACTTCATGAGAGATAAGATCGAGTCGGATCTCAGAAATTATTTTGATCTAATCGATCTGAACATTCAAAAGTATGGTCTTGATCCCGGTGTCTCGAATATTTATTTCGCCCATTCGGGAAATTTTCAGCCTCTGATCAAGGCTCTGGAAGATATGGACCCGAAATACCAACAGCGTCTCAAGACTGTGATCGTTTATGAAGGACCGTATGTCGGGGATGGGATCATTAATGATCCCTATCTTCAGGCGCTGATCCGGGTTCGCGGGTCGGCCGACGGTCTCTCGGTTCCTTTCCTGGATCATCGAAATTTTGAGATTGCCGATCAAAATGGTAATCGCACGCCGCTCCCCAATCAGTACAATATTGAAATTGCAGGAGCTGGACACTGCGATTTTGATGCTCGGACCAATCCGAAAGTGAATCTTTTTATGCGGGATTTGAGTTTGGTAGCTAATGATCAAGTAAAGCGTGATAGGTTTCTATCGGTGGTAACGCCAGGCATAACCATTGAAAATGGACTTATTAAGCTAGATCCAGAGCTTTACGTTTCGCCTAATGGAGACCGACTGTGAACAGAAAACTCATTGCAGCACTCAGTGGGGCATGTCTTATAGCTCAATTTTTTCTCCTAGATTCTTGTCTAATTGCAAAGGAGGAATCTCTTCCCTCGAAGATGTCACAAGAAGAATATGCGACAGCGCTGCGCGTGCAAGACAAAATTCATGGGCTTATTCGCCAAGCGTCTTCTTCCGAGGAGAAGGGAGACTATCAAAGTGCTTTAGAATATTATTTAAGAGCGTATGAAATAAATAAATGCGGTGGATTAATCGCCGTCTGTCGGGGGGGCTTGGCTGACAATTATGAGGCGCTTGGAAAATACAATGAGGCGCTAGATAATGTGCGCTGGTTTCTTGCCAAATTGAAACCAACGAATAATCCTACTCTTGATAGAACGTATTTCCAAATGAAGGCGGCAGAGGTGCATCTTCTTAAAAAAATTGAGGAACAAAAGAAAACAAGCGAAAGCGTGGCGAAGACGTATCCGCAGGTTATGAGCGCGGACCATGAACGGCAGAAGCGGTTCCTTGAATCCATGCAGACCAAAGGGGTGGCGACGTCTTTCAAGGAGGCAGCGCTTTTGGAATTGGATGACAAATTCGCTGAAGCTCGCGCGGTTTACGAGAAACTTCTGCCCCAAAAAGAAACGATCACCCAGGAAATGGGCCTCGCGAATTGGGTGATGCTCTACCCGGCGATCCAGAGGACTTCGGAATTGACGGGCGATGAAGCGCGCGAGAAAGAAGCGCTCGTTTGGATCCGGAATAACATGACCGGGGCGAACGGTCCGTATCATGAGTATCTCAGCAATCTTTTCCCCGCTGTTCAGGATCACCTCAAGGAGCGCCTCAAGAAGTTCAACTTGGATTAACGGCTGACCGGCAGGAGTTTTTCGGGAGTGTCCCCTGAGTGGGGAGACTCCTTTTTTAATGTACCAATATACATATAAAAATATGTACAAAATTCCGTACGCGAGGTATGCTTATGTTTGACGGGGAGTCGCGCCGTTTCATCTGGGATGAGGAAAAAGAACGGCTCAATATTCTGAAACACGGCGTCAGCTTTCATGAGGCGATGCGGATTTTCGAAGATGCCAAGATAATCATTTTTATAGACGAGGCGCACAGTACCGGTGAAGATCGATTTTTTGCCGTTGGGAAGGCCGGTGAAAGGATCCTGACGGTGCGATTCACTTATCGGGATAAAAAGATCAGGATTTTTGGCGCCGGCGAATGGAGAAAAGGAAGGAAGCGTTATGAAGAAGAACAAAAATAAGGTTCGCGAGAAGGATCCTTATGACGGTTATAAAGACGATGATCCTTCGGATCCGGATTTTCCCGTCGGTAAAATGACAAGGATCCCTAATTTTCTGCCGCCGCCCGAGGAGCTTTTCCCGCCCAAAAGTGATACGGTCAAGGTGACGATCGTTCTCAAAAAAGCGAGTGTGGATTTTTTTAGGGAGGCGGCCCGGAAGCATCACGCGAAATACCAGCGCATGATCCGGCGTGTCCTCGACGGCTACGTCGCCCGCTATCGCAGCTCCGGAAACTAGAGGGACGGGTGCGGGTTTTGTGTTTGTGATTTTTATCAGGGATGTTATAGTCTCGGCATTCATAAAAAGTTCATCCTGAGGAGGATAAAATGAAAAAAATACTGGCTTTGCTCTTAGTGGTGGCTTTATCCGGTTGTTCTTCTGCAAGCACCCTCCGCAACGATGTTGCGGACAACGGCAAGAACAGTTTGACGGTCGGCAAGGTCCAGCGGGACATCAGGTTGGGGATGACGAATGCGCAGGTGGCGGAGATCCTCGGATCGCCCAATGTCGTTACGACGGACGAGAACCGCTGTGAGGTCTGGGTCTATGACAAGGTCGCGTCGGAAGTGACCGCCTCCCAGAGCGGCGGGTATTGGACCCTGATCCTCTTCGGCTCGGGGCGAGATTCCGCGGCTGCGTCCACGACCCAACGGACGCTCACGATCGTCATCAAGTTCGACAAGGAAAGCAAGGTCCGGGATTTTGCTTACAATAGCTCAAAATTTTAAGTTCCTAACAGTCTAAGATGATGCGCCCAAAAGCTCTCTTTAAAAATCTGACTCCCGTAGCGCTTTGTTTCTGTCTGGCGGGTTGCGCGTCCATGCCCGATAACCTTCTGGTCATGCCAGCCAATTATCTTTCCGCGCGTGAACAGCAGATGAGGAAATACAGCACCACCGATGAGAAGAAGGTGATCCAGGCGTCCGCAGGGGCACTCCAGGATCTCGGATTTACGATCGATAAGAGCGAAATGGATCTCGGGATGGTCGTTTCCTCTAAGAATAGCACCGCGGTTAGTGCCGGGCAGGTGACGGCGGCACTTACAGCCGATGCGGCCTGTGTGGTGTTCGGATGCTACACGAACCTCTACGGAAAGACCGACAAAACCCAGAAGATCGAAGCCTCTGTCATGGTCAATTCTGCGCTTGCCAAGGATTCGACGGTTGTGCGGGTCAAGTTCCAAACGGTGGTCTGGAATGTGCAGGGGCAGGTTTCCCGGTTCGAGACCATTAAGGATCCCAAGATCTATCAGGATTTTTTTGAAAGGGTTTCCAAATCGATCTTTTTGGAGGAACAAAAAATATGAAGCTGCGGCGGGGTTCTTGTCTTTCGATCCTTCTGATCACGGCGTGCACTTTCCTGGGCGGGGGGTGCGCCACAAATCAGCAGCAGATCCTCGCGACGAATCAAAGCCAGGTGGCGTTGCGCAATATCCAGAGCCGGGCGTTTGATACCACGGATAAAAAGTTGATGCTCCGAAGCGTGATCAATACGATGCAGGACCTTGATTTTCTGATCCAGGATTCGAGTCTGGACCTTGGCACCGTGACGGGGCAGAAATACAGCGGGATGGTTATCGTAAAAATGTCCGTGATGGTCAGAGAGCGGAACGCGAAACAGCTCTTGGTACGCGCTAATGCGGAGTACGGCGTTAAAGCGGTGGAAGATCCCAAGCCCTATCAGGATTTTTTCGCAGCGCTTGAGAAATCCATTTTTCTCACGGCACAGCAGGTGGATTAACCGCGTCAGGCAAACACTTTTCCCTGGAGATTCCCAGAATGGATGTCGTGCTGCTTTCCCGGATCCAGTTCGCGCTGACGATCGCGTTCCATTACATTTTCCCTCCGATCAGTATCGGCCTCGGCGTGATCCTAGTTGTGATGGAAGGCCTTTTCCTCAAGACGAAAAACCCCCTTTATGAACGCATGGCTCATTTTTGGGTCAAGGTGTTCGGCCTGGTCTTCGCGATCGGTGTTGCTTCCGGCATTGTGATGGAATTCCAGTTCGGGACCAACTGGTCGTACTATTCCCGCTACGTCGGGGATGTGTTCGGCAGTGCCTTGGCCGCCGAAGGTGTTTTTGCGTTTTTCCTCGAATCGGGTTTTCTCGCGATACTTCTCTTCGGCTGGAACAAGGTCGGTCCCAAAATGCACTTTTTTTCCACCCTCATGGTCTCTCTTGGCGCCATGTTCAGCGCCATCTGGATCGTGGTCGCGAACTCCTGGATGCAAACCCCTGCCGGTTACCATATCGTGGGGGAAGGCCTCCGGCAGCGCGCCGAGATCACGGATTTTCTGGCTCTCGTTTTCAACCCTTCCTCGATGGATCGCCTGCTCCATGTGCTTCTCGCCGCCTGGCAAACCGGCGCGTGGCTTGCGATTAGCGTCGGTGCTTTTTATCTTCTAAAAAAACGGCATGAGGATTTCGCGAAGGCCTCGATCAAGATCGGGCTCGTGGTCGCGTTGCTTTCTTCGGTGCTTCAGCTTTTTTCCGGACATTCAAGCGCCATTATTGTGAGCAAGTACCAGCCCGTCAAACTCGCGGCGATGGAAGGCGTCTACGAAGCGAGCGCCCCCGCCGGGATGTGGCTTTTCGGATATGTGGATGAGAAGAATGAAAAAGTTCTCGGCCTCGGAATGCCGCGTCTCTTGAGTCTCATGGTGCATTTTAATTCCTCGACACCGGTCCAGGGTCTCCGGAGTGTTGCGGTCAAGGACCGTCCGCCCGTTCAGGCGACTTTTCAGGCTTATCACTTGATGGTGATGATCGGGATGGGGCTGATCGGCTTGAGCATGCTCGGCTGTTTTTTATGGTGGCGCGGGAAGCTTTTTGAAACGGCCTGGGTCCTGAAGCTTTTTGTGATCGCGGTGATCGGGCCCCAATTTGCCAATCAATTCGGATGGATGACGGCGGAGATCGGCCGGCAGCCCTGGATCGTCTACGGACTGCTGCGCACAGAACAGGGCGTCTCACGCGTCGTGAGCGCCGGGAATGTCCTGGCCTCGATCATTCTTTTCTCCTGCGTTTACGCGCTGCTCCTTTTCCTTTTTCTATTTCTCCTGAACCAGAAGATCAAGGCGGGACCGGTCGAAGAGGCCGGGCCTTCGCAAACGGCCTAACGGACGGAGTTTTGAACGTATGCATTTGGATCTGAATCTTATCTGGTATTTTTTAGTCGGGATCCTTCTAACCGGCTACGCGGTCCTCGACGGCTTCGATATGGGCGTCGGCGCGCTGCATCTCTTCACACGGACAGACCGTGACCGGAGGATCATGCTGAATGCCATCGGGCCGGTGTGGGACGGGAATGAGGTGTGGCTGGTGACCGGCGGCGGCGCGCTTTTTGCGGCCTTCCCGGATGTGTACGCCACGGTGTTTTCCGGTTTTTATATGGCGTTCATGCTGCTTCTTTTCGCGCTGATCTTTCGCGCCGTGGCGATCGAGTTCCGGGGCAAAGAGCCCATGGGCTGGTGGCATCAGGTGTGGGATGTCTGCTTCAGCCTTTCAAGCGTTGTCTCAAGCCTTCTCATCGGCGTGGCGCTTGGGAATCTCATCTGGGGCGTGCCCATCGGAGCCGACAAGGAATTCCAGGGGAATTTTTTTACGCTGATCCATCCGTACAGCCTGGGGGTCGGCGTTCTCGTGCTGGCCGCGTTCATGATGCACGGCGCGATCTATGCGGCGATGAAAACCGAAGGCGAGTTGCATGAGCAGGCGCGGGGCTGGGTCCGGAATTCGATGATCTTTTTTGTCGCGGCTTATCTTGTGACCACGGTCGCGACACTCATTCATGTCCCGCGCATGTTCGCCGCATTTGGCCGATACCCGGCGCTATTTCTTCTCCCGCTCGTGAATGTGCTCGCCATCGCGAATATCCCGCGCGTTATGGCGAAGGGAAAAGATTTTCAGGCCTTTCTTTCTTCCTGCGTCTCGCTTTTTTCTTTGATGGCGATTTTTGGGATCGGGATGATGCCGGACCTGGTCTATTCCACGCTCGACCCGCAGTGGAGTCTCACGCTTTATAACGCGGCGTCTTCGCCCAAGACCCTCGGGATCATGCTTGTGATCGCCCTGATCGGTATGCCACTTGTGGTGGGCTATACCGTGAGCATCTACTGGATCTTCCGCGGCAAGGTCAAACTCGAGAATACGAGTTACTAAACACGGCCTGCTGTTTCCCGGGATTCTTATTTCAGGAAATGGACGGCGAAGTGGAGGATGTCGATCGCGGTAATGATGCCGACGACTTTTCGCCCGTCGTCCACGATCGGAACGCAGCCGTATTTTTTATCCCACATGAGCGAGACCGCTTTTGAGACGGGATCTTTGGGGCTGAGGGCTTCAGGAATCCGCCGCATGACATCGGCCAGAACGTACGGTTTGAGGGCCGTCATATCGATCGGGTCGTCCTCGCTTAATCGGGACGGCAGGATCCTGTACAGGTCCCGCTGGGTGAAGAGCCCGGTCAGTCTTCCGCTGCGGTCCACGACCGGCAGATGCCGGATCCCGCGGGAGCGCATTTTTTCCTCGGCTTCAATAAGCGTCGCATCCTCGGTGATCGTGATCACTTTCGATTCCATCATTTCCTGGATCGGGACATTCAGCATGGGCGTGGCTCCTTTTAAAAGATGGCTGAGACCTTAGAGATTATCGTACAGCTTCAGAATATCTTGATGGCGGAAGTCCGCCGAAATTTCGGGCCGAGTCTTTAAAATGCTGGTAGGATACCGCCTATGATACGCTCTCCACTCACCCGAATGATCGTTGCGATGTTCACGGCGCTTTTGCTTGCCGGGACTCTTTTTGTCTTCCACCTTCAAGAGCGGACGCCTCTCATTCCTCGCGAAGTTCTCTTCAGCACGCCTGAAAGAAGCGATCCCAAGATCTCCCCCGACGGCTCACTTGTCGCGTATCTGGCGCCTTATGAGAAAGTCCTGAATGTCTGGATCTATGACCTACGGGAAAAGACCTATCGCGTTCTTACCCAAGAAAAGGGCGGCGGGATCTCTTTTTTTACTTGGGCACCGGACGGGCACGCGATCCTTTTTCGCCAGGACCAGGGAGGCAAGACGGATGGGCATCTTCAAGAGATCGATCTCGCCGGCGGACCGGCAAAAGACTTGACGCCGTTTGAAGGCGTGCAGGCCCGAGTTCTCTCCGCGGACGGTCCGTCCCCGCACCAGATCCTGATCGAACTCAATAAGGAAGATCCCGCGCGCCACGATGTTTATCGGCTGGATCTCGAGACCGGTGCGATCGAACTTGTCGCGCGCAAGACCGGAAAGATCACGGATTGGATCCTGGACCCCCAGCGTCAGGTGCGCGGTGCCGTCGCGATAAGGCAAAGCGGCGGCTCGGGGGTGATCGTTCGCGACACGGAAAAGTCGGCCTGGAAGAAATGGCTCGCGTGGAATCTGGAAGACACCATGGCCGCCGCCGCGCTCGGGTTCTCGAAAAATGGAAAGGAAATTTTTCTGATCGATTCGCGGGGCGCAGATACCGCGCGTTTTGTCCGGAGGGATCTTAATACCGGCGTCGCGAAAATCCTTTTCTTTAATCCGGTTTATGATGTCAGCGAAGTGTCCTTGAACCCCGTCGATCACGAACCCGACATGGTCGCGGTTGTTGGCGAGCGGCAGACCTGGACCGGCCTGAACGACAATGTTCGTGCGGACCTTCGGAGGCTCCGGAAGATCCGGTCCGGGGACCTCTCGATCGTCAGCCGGAGTCGGGATGACCGTTTCTGGATCGTTTTATATAATAATGATGTAAGTCCTTTTAATTATTATGTTTATGATAGGAAAACAAAGGTCGCTGAGTTTCTTTTCGTCCACCGTCCGGCGCTTCTAAAGTACCGGCTTGCGCCGATGAGACCGGTGACAATCCCCTCACGGGATGGCCTGAAATTGCACGGTTATTTGACGTTTCCGGCCGAAAAAAAAGGCCCCTTCCCGATGGTCCTTTTAGTCCATGGCGGGCCGTGGACGCGGGATCGCTGGAGATTTGATCCGCTGGCTCAGTGGCTCGCGAATCGCGGGTACGCGTGCCTGCAGGTCAATTTTCGCGGATCCACGGGTTACGGAAAAAAATTTGTGACTGCGGGCAATAAAGAATGGGGACGGAAAATGCAGAATGATCTCACCGATGCTGTCACGTGGGCCATAAAGAGAGGGATCGCGGATCCCCGGCGCGTCGGGATCATGGGCGCCTCCTACGGCGGGTACGCCGCGTTGGCAGGAGCGGCCTTTACCCCGGGACTTTTTAAATGCGCGGTCGATCAGTTCGGACCGAGTGACCTCGCGACTTTGATCCGCGCGATGCCGGCTTTCTGGGCCGATGAAAAAGCGGGTGCCCTGCGAAGGGTTGGCGATCCGGATACCGAATCCGAACTCCTGCGAGAACGGTCCCCGCTTTTTTCCGCAGATAAAGTGCGCATCCCTCTTCTGATCGCGCAGGGAGCTAATGACGCGCAAACCCCGCGCTCCGAATCCGACCGTATGGTCGAGGCGCTTCGCCAGAGAAAAATCGAATGTGAATACTGGGTATTTCCAGACGAGGGACACGGATTTTTGAAACCCGAAAGTCGTATGAAGTTTTATCGTGCCGTGGAAGCCTTCCTCTCCCGCCATCTCGGCGGGCGTCAGGAATCCTAGAAATTCCAAAACCCTTCTGATTCCCGGTATCAGAGGTGGTTTGGGCCCCAAAATAAAATCATCTCTCCGCTAAATGATTTAAGGCCACCTGCCGAAACACTACGTAGCCCAACTAAGGCGCTAAAGCCCATGGGAGGGCTGTCTTCGGAATGTCCGGCTTTAAAGGAGATGTGAATGAGTTATTACAAAATTCTCGGATTCGAAAAAGAACCCTTTTCGACAAGTCCGGACCCTGAGTTTCTCTATCTGGCCCAGGGGCATCAAGCGACTATGACGAACGTCTTGATCGAGCTCCGGCTTCGGCGCGGCCTCTCGGTTGTCTTAGGCGACGTCGGGACCGGGAAGACCACGCTCTCTCGCAAGCTCATTCAAGCCCTTCGCGAGCGGGGCGACTTTATTGTGCACTATGTGCTGGATCCTTGTTTTGAGACCGAGTATGAATTCCTTTATTCTCTGGTCCGGAATTTTTCTATCAATATGGATTCTTATGGTGGGGCCGGCCCCGAGGGCGGCCGCGCGAGCGTGCTCGATCTTAAGGAGGCTGTGGAGAAATTCCTTTATGAAAAAACGGTGATCGGCAACAAAACCGTGGTGCTGATCGTGGACGAAGCGCAGAAGCTGAGCGATTCAGCCATGGAAATGCTGCGCACGATCCTGAATTACGAGACCAATGACACCAAACTCCTGCAGTTAGTGCTTTTCGGGCAGCTGGAGCTTCACGCCAAGATCACCAAGATCCCGAATTTTATGGACCGGATCAGTTTTAAATACACCTTAAACCCCCTGAGCTTGAGCGAAACGCGCGAGATGATCCAGTTCCGCATCAAGCAGGCGAACTATTGCTCCAACGCCCGGTTGTTCCAGGAGGATGCCATTGAGATGATCCACAAGATCTCGCAGGGGTATCCCCGGAAGATCACCATGCTTTGCCATCGCGCGCTCAAGCAGCTTGTGATGAAACGGAAATGGGCCGTGGATGAGGAAGTTGTGGGGGAGATCGTCTCTGAGGATATGCGTGCGGGATGGCTGACTCCAACGACCCATCATTAACGCCGGAAAAGCGGCTCCTCGAGCTGATCGAGGAACCGGACACCTATAAAAAGGAGTCTGCGCCGGCCAAAAAGAGGAAGAGCCTCAAGGAGCTTTTTTCCTTCGCGGCCTTCCGGGGGAAGTTCGCGAATTTCAAAGGGCAAAGCGACGCTTTTCTCAAGAAGAAAAAGAAAACCTTCGGGATCCGGGAACTCAATAAGATCCTGAAATTCATCGTCGGGGGGATGGTGCTCTTCTTCGGGGTGAGTCTGCTACTGGACCTTTCGAGCCTGAAGCAAGATTTTTCGAAATCGGTGACGGTGCAGGAAGGTCAGATGATCGAAGAGGAACCGATCAAAGATGCCGCGGCGGAGCGCACCGCGGTGGAGCAGTGGGACCTTGGAAAATTGTTCATGCCTTACGGCAAGCGCCAGGAAGAAGCCGATAAGATCAAGAAAGAGCAGTCGTCGCGGCTCGATGAAATGACGAAAAAGCTGAAGCTAACGGGGATTTCTTACAATCCCGCCGAGCCTCAGAGCGCTTTTTGCATGATCGAGGATGTGGAAAAAAATATCACGACCTTTCTTCGCGTCGGCGATCCTATCGGATTGCTGAAGGTCGGGAAGATCAACGAGGACTTTGTGGTCCTGGAGCAGGGTAATGAAACCGTCGAAATCCGATAAAAAATCGGGAGTCCGGGCAAGCCGTTTCGCCTGCTGTCTGATGGCGATCGCGATGGTCTTTTTCGGCGTGCCTTTGGGCGTTGCCGAAACGCCGCCAGTGCCTGCCAAACCGCCAGCCAAGCTGTCCGCATTTCCGGCGCCTAATTTGGCGCAACCTCAATCGCCAAAAGGATTTGAGGCGGGCATGGAAAAGACGATATTCCTTGATCTGCGCGATATCAACGTCATCGATGTTTTTAAATTTATCGCCGTTCAGGGCAGCCTTAATATTGTCACAAGTAAGAATGTTCAGGGGCGCTCGACACTTCTCCTAAAAGATGTGAAGATCAAGGACGCACTCGACATTCTGGCCATCTCCAACCAGCTGGCCTACGAGGTCCGCAACAATATTCTCTACATCATGACGGAGGATGAATACGCCCAGACGCACGGCAAGAATTTCAACGATAAGAAAAAGATCATGATCCGTACACTCAAGACCGCGAAGCCCAGCTACGCCATGGCCGCGCTCCAGGGTGTCCAGAGTTCCATCGGCAAGGTGATTATCGATGAGGACACCGGCACCATCGTGATGATCGATATTCCGGAAAAATTGATGGAGATGAACGGCATTCTCGACAAGGTCGAGCTCAACCTCAAGACCACGGTGATCAAACTCCAATTCGCGAAAGCCGACGATGTGGCCGCGCAACTCAAGCCCCAGATCGAAGGCAAAGGGGTGGGCTCCGTCCTCGCGGACGCGCGCTCAAACCAGATCTTTCTTACTGCGTATCCCGACCGCCTCGATGATGCCGTTAAAATGGTGCGCGCCCTCGACAAACAGACCAAAGCCGTGCTGATAGAAGCGCGCATTTTACAGCTGACGCTTAACCCCTCCTTTCAATTCGGGATCGACTGGGAAAAGGCATTTCCGGCCAACGGCAAGGATGTGACGATCGACAATAATTTCAACTATGTCAATCCGGTGAAGGACCCGACCACCGGACGGCTCGTGATCCCTGACTTCGGAAAGTTTTCCGTCGGCCAGGCGGGCGACAACTTTATTATGAACATTAAGGCGATGAAAGAGGTGGCGAACACGAAGGTGCTTGCCAACCCGCGCCTCATGATCCTCGACCGTCAGGAAGCCAAGATCAATATAGGCCAGAGAATCCCTTATGTTGTGTCGACCACGACCGCTACTTCCGGTACGGAGGTCGGTATCAGCCAGGACGTGCGATTTATCGACGTAGGCATCATTCTTGCGGTTTCACCCATCATCAACGACGACGGCTACGTGACGATGAAGATCCGGCCCGAGATCTCGAGCCAGACCGGAGAAGTGACCGCGGCCGTGACGGCCCTTATTTCCAACAAGATCCCCAAAGTGACCAGCACCTATGTGGAGTCGACCGTAATCGTCCGCGACGGCGTTTCCGCCATTTTGGGCGGCATGATCCGTGATGAGATGAGCGAAACCAACAAAGGCGTTCCCTATCTGATGGATATTCCCTTGATCGGCAATGCGTTCAAGAGCCGGGACGAATCGATTACAAAGACCGAGATCGTGATCGTTATTACGCCGCATATCGTGGACGGAAGCAAGGATACGCTCGACCAGCCAATGGCGATCAAGGGGAAAACTACCGGCAATATCCGTTCCGCGAGCTTTCACGAAAGCACGTTAGACCCGCCCCCTTCCGTTTCGCATGAGGCGCTCGCGGCCGCGGCGGCTCAGGTGGCCGATCAAGAGGCGGCAGGGCCCGCGCCCAACAGTCTCTCAGGGTTTTTCCAGAAACTTTCGCCTATTAAGAAAGGGAAAGCGTGAAGTCTTTGATCTCAAATCTCAAATTTCAAATTCCGAGTTGCGACGCACAAAGGGCAAAGAACGAGGGGCACAGCGTCGAGAGATGTTGCCTTCGGTTTGCGCGTACAGGAATTTTTTCTTTTTTTATTTTCGGTCTCATTTTCAGCGGCGCGGCCACACTTTATGCTGCGGCCAAAATGCCGGGAAAGTCCTCCGGGAAATCCCAGAATATTTCTTCGGAGAATAATCCCGCCGACAGTGCGTCGATGCCAGAGACATTTACGGGAGATTCGAAAAAAGCCACGGCCGCTCCGGCGCCTCCGACCGGGGCCGACTCCGAGAAATTGCTTTATACGCTGAACGAAACACTCTCGGAGAATCGCAAGATCCGTGAAAGCATGCGCGATCTTCAAAGCGCATTTGAGAAAATAGCGATCGAAAAAAGTGATCTCCTCGACCAGGTTAAAAAAGTTGAGAAATTGGCCATTCAGCGAAATAAAGACGCGGGGCGCCAGGTCGATGAGTTGACAGCCCAGCTTGAGCAATCGAAGCGGGACATGGCAAAGCTCGAGGGCGACAACACGGCCTCTGTCGCGCAGAAAATGGAGCTTGAGAAAAAACTCGAGGCTTTGAGCGCTGAGCAGGCGAAGTCGCGGGAGGTGTTGAAGAAGGCTATCCTCACACCCGAGCGCGATCAGATCGTGGCGCGGATGAACCAGAACGACGCGGCGGTCGAGACCGCGGTAACGCAGATCGCCGCGATGAACGGGCAGAATATCGCGCTCAAAGAACAGGTCATTCAATCCTATTTCGACCTCGGGAATATGTACTACGACCTGGGCCGTTACGAGGAAGCTGTCGCGCAGTATCTCCATGTCCTCGAGTGGAATCCCTATCATGCCTGGGCGCATCACAATCTGGCCGTGATCTATGACTATCATTTTCACCGGATCCGTGACGCATTGGTGGAATACAAGGCCTACATGAATGTGAGGCTCGCCAGCGAAGAAGCGAATGAAGTGCGCATCCGGATCTGGGACCTTGAGGGGCTCACCCAGCTTCAACCTGCCACGCCCCTCGAGAAGGATTTCAAAGAGTCCCGCAAGATTTAGCGCTAAAATTCGTAGCGCGAATACCGGAATTCGTAACAAATCCGAAAATCAAATCATGGAATACCCGCACTGATTTTTTAAATTGACCTATTGGAATTTTACAATTCGAGTTTGTCCCGGAATCCGGATTTCGTACTTTCCCCGTTTTATCAATGTTCCCTCGATTCACCGCTCGTTCTCTCGCCGTGTCCTCAACTCCGGGAATTGTTTTTTTTGAGCCAATTCCCGTGATAAGAAGGTTGGGGAGCGGGCCGATTCCCGCTCTCTAGGCGGTCCATCAAGAAATAGTAAGAAATAGCCTCCCCTTGCGCAAAAAAGTGGCCAAAAAAAAGTGCAAAAAGGGCCCCTTTTTTGGCCTAAATTATTTTTAATTTTCTCCTATTCCGGTATAGGAAAAATGCCGATGTATGATATACTTCTAGTTAGCAGCAATAGGTCCTCAGATCATGCGTTAAACAATGTGTGTTGTTGAGGTTAGGTTTCGCTGCTTCGTCGAAGTTTTAAAGTCCAGTTCACGCCGGCCCGGATAGGGCTGGTTACGATTGACGCGAGGCGTCTCGTCCACGCCGCGCGGAAATTGAGAAAGCCCAGTTGATGCCCAAAATGTTTTTGAGGTTGTCAAAATGTGGAATTTTATGCCCACTTAAAATCGCTACGCGAGTGAGCGCGTGCAAAGCCGCGCTCGCTGTTGCTATATTTCTCCTCTTGTTTTCCTCCGTTGCTTCCGCGAATAACATTGTCCTGGCCAACAGTAAACTTATAAATAAGAACGCGCTCGCCAATACCATCCAGGTTCAGTTCGATCTTTCCTGGGACAACGCCTGGCGAGATGCGGATAATTATGACGCGGCGTGGGTGTTCGGAAAATACTGCCTCTCGGATTGTGCCGACGGGGGCACCGGCACCTGGCATCATATGACGATGAAAGGCTCGGGAGAACAACCTGACGGTTTTGTCCACGGTGTCGGAGATCCGAGCGTTGATATTATTGTTCCGAGCGACAAAAAAGGTGTTTTAGTTCAGCTCCAGGGTGTGGGGACCGGGACGGTTTCAAAGACCGGCATGCAGTTCGTGTGGGATTACGGCGCGGACGGGGTAAGCGACACGCAGGTGACGCAATCGGGCATGAAATTCCGCCTCTTCGCGATCGAGATGGTGTATATCCCCGAAGGCTCTTTTACCGCGGGAGACGGCTATTCTAACGCTTCTTTCGGTTTAAACGGTAGCGGTCCTTGGAGCATCACAAGCGAAGATCCCATCACCACTCAGAATAGTGAACCCTACGACTATGAGTACACGTCGGCCTACGTTCTCGACGAAGCCTCCACCAACGAAATTTTCACGATCCCCGCAGCCTTCCCGAAAGGCTACGGCGCGTTTTATCTCATGAAATACGAGATCTCTCAAGGGCAGTACGTCCGTTTTCTGAACACGCTCACCCGCACCCAGCAGCAAACGCGCGTAGCGTCCGATATTTCCGGAGACGCCGTGGCGAATAACTATGTGATGGCTAATGATACAGCCTCCGAATATCGCAACACGATACAGTGCCCGACGACGGGAAACGGCACATCTCCGGAGCGCGTCATATTCAATACCGGTTCCCGTGATGCCCGCGCTGCGAGTTATATCTCCTGGATGGATCTCATGGCGTACGCCGACTGGGCGGGTTTAAGGCCCATGACGGAGCTGGAGTTCGAGAAAGCCGCGCGCGGTCCCGAGGCGCCCGTGGCCGGGGAATACGCCTGGGGGACGACGAATATCACGCAATGCGATGAGCTCAATCATAGCCCGGAAGACGGCAACGAGACTTGCGTCACCGGAGGCGCCAATTGCAATTTTAACTGGACAGAGTCTGTCAATGGCGACGGCGGGATGGGCCCTTTGCGCGTCGGTATTTTCGCGACGGGTTCGACGGATACGCGCGAGAAATCCGGCGCGGGTTATTACGGCAATCTGGATCTGAGCGGCAATGAAGACGAAAGAACCGTGACGGTGGGGAATGCCGCGGGGCGCGCATTCACGGGCACGCATGGGGATGGAACGCTGAGTACGAACGGCAACGCGGATGTACCGGATTGGCCGGGCTACACGTCCGGCGAAGTCACCGGCGCCGACGGTGCGGGCGCGCGCGGCAACGATTTTGGCTACGATTATAGCTACGGGATGATATCAGAAAGAGGCCAAGCGGCTGCTGGAGATGCCACCCGCTTCACCAGTTATTGTGGCCGGCTCGCGAGGACGGCGCCATGATTTTCATCTATGAAAAATTAACAGAAATCATGACTGTCCAAACTATTCATTTCTTTTCCAGAATGGTAGTTTGGACTGCCCCAATTTCCAAAATGCGGAAATTGAAAAGGATTGGGACTGCGCTTGACTTCCAGTTTGAAAAAATGGATGAAAGTCAAGGCGCCATGATAAATGCGTACGGAGTACGGAGTACGGCGTACGGAGAACAAACCAAAGCGTACGGAGTTCGGAGTAAGGCGAAAGGGCGGAAGCCGGCACTCTTTGCCCTCGTGCTTTGCTGCGTTTTCTCCACGACCGCATTCGCCAATAACCTTTCCATCACGAACGTCTCCCTTCGCAGTAAGAATGTCGATGCGGGGACCATCGCCATCGAGTTCGACATTTCGTGGGAGAACTCCTGGAAGGACGCGACGAATAGCGACGCCGTCTGGGTGTTCGCCAAATACTGCACGGCGAATTGCGCCGACGGCTCCACCGGCACCTGGCATCACGCGACGCTTGCGAACTTCGGGACCAATCCGGCGGGTTTTAGCGGCGGTAAATTCACCCCGATGGACGTGATCGTTCCAGGCGACGAGAAGGGGGCTTTTATCCAGCGTAGCGGGACGGGGACGGGGACCGTGGCCAATACGTTTGCTAAACTTACGTGGAACTACTCCGCGGATGGCGTGAGCGATGCTGATGCGAACGGTGCGAACACCCGCATCCGCGTCTTCGGGATCGAGATGACCTATATTCCGTCGGGCGCTTTTTATATCGGTGACGGGAACGGGTCGTCTGAGTCAAACTATGCTTTCCATCAGAATGGCGTGGACAACACAGCGGTTCAGATCACCGGAACTCCCAAATCTATTACCGTCGATGCTAATGGGTTCGACGATATCGACTCGTCGCCCCTCTCGATCAACGCAGGCGGTATTACTGGAAATTCAAGCTGGCCTACCGGCTACAAGGCGTTCTATCTCATGAAATACGAACTTTCGCAGGGCCAGTACGTGCAGTTTTTGAACATGCTCACGCGCACTCAGCAGGGGACGCGCGTGAAATCGACTGTTTCCGGTTCGAACGTAACGAATAATTTCGTGATGAGCGATACCACGTACGCTTCATTTCGCAGCACGATACAATGCTCCACGACAGGGAACGGCACCTCTCCGACCCGCGTGATCTTTAATGCCGGTGGCCGGGATTCCCGTGCGGCGAGCACCCTTTCCTGGATGGATCAAATGGCCTACGCGGATTGGGCGGCCTTGAGGCCTTTTACGGAGCTGGAATACGAGAAAGCCGCGCGCGGGACTGCGGCCCCGGTGTATGGGGAATTCGCCTGGGGGACGACGACTATCACACAATGCGCCACGATCAGCGGCACGGAAGATGGCACCGAGACCTGTGCCACTTCGGGCGGTAATTGTAACCATTATGGTTTGTCCGCGTTCAGCGGCGGCGATGGGGATTCTGGGGCCTTGCGTACCGGCATCTTCGCGACGGCCTCGTCCAATACACGAGAGAAAGCCGGTGCGGGGTTTTACGGCAATCTGGATCTGAGCGGAAATTTGTGGGAACACCCCGTAACGGTGGGAAATGCCGCGGGGCGGGCGTTCACGGGCACGCATGGGGATGGAACGCTGAGCACAAACGGCAATGCCAACGTGTCCAACTGGCCGGGATACAGCTCCGGAGAAGTCACCGGCGCCACGGGCATGGGTTTTCGCGGCGGCGATTGGGGCTATGGTGCCTCGTTCGCGAAAACTTCGGTCCGACTTATCGCGGCGAATTCGTATCCCGACCGTACCTCCAGTGACGGCGGTCGGCTCGCGAGGACGGCGCCATGATTTTCATCTATAAAAAATTAATAGAAATCATGACTGTGCAAACTATTCATTTCTTTTCCAGAATGGTAGTTTGGACTGCCCCAATTTCCAAAATGCGGAAATTGAAAAGGATTGGGACTGCACTTGACTTCCAGTTTGAAAAAATGGATGAAAGTCAAGGCGCCATGATGAACGAGTACGGAGTACGGCGTAAGGTGTACGGAGTAAGACGAAAAAGCTACACTGCGCAAAGCCTCGCGCCCTACGCCTTCCGCCGTACGCCTTCCGCCGTATTTGAGGCGGCGCCACAATGAGTTTCCTCCACTTCTTCAACAAACGGAACCGGACGTACCGGCGCATTGTGTGGCTGACGACGGTGCTTTTCTGTTTGTGGTCAACGCTCGGCTACGCGGCTTACACCTACGGCGGTAGCGGCGGCGGGGGCGGATCGGGCGAAGGCATTGGGGAAACCGAAACCTGGTACGGCGGCAGCTACGGCGGCGACGCGTATGTCGAAGGCGAGCCCGACAAGACGGCGACGGGGCTGATGTTCACGACCCAACCGGCGAACAGTATGGCGGGCCAGGTTTTTAACGTGGTGGTTCAGATCGTGGACGCCAACGGGGATGTTGTCACCAGCGGGTCCGATTCGACAAAGACCGTGACGCTGGCGCTTTTGAACAACCCCGCGGGCGGAACGCTTTCCGGAACCAAAACCAAGGCTGCGGTCGCCGGCGTCGCGGATTACACCGGCAAGTCGCTTTCGCTCAATCTGGCGGGCGATCTTTACACGATCCAGGCGAGCGCCACGCTTGACACGGCGGGGGCCGTTACGGCGGTTTCCAATTCCTTCAGCATCGGCACCGGCATCGGTTATGCCGTGAAATCCGAATTGTCGTATGACGCGGGCGTTTACCGCATCAACAGCTGGCTCGAGTCGCAGGGGACGATCGTTGCGGACGCCTCTTTCAGCAGTTCGAATATTACCGTGACGATCGTGGACCGCAACGGCGATTCCGTGACCGCTCCCGTGTTTGACAAAATGATGAACAACAGCGTTTTCCGTCACAGCTGGGTCCCGCCCTCGAGCGGCGCCTACACCTACCTCGCCAACGTGGCGATCACCTACAATGGCTCCACTTTCGCCGGCAATTTCACCTACAACCCGGCGGTGATGGGCGGCACGCTCGCGACGATCGGCACGCAAACCGCCGCGATCAACTGGGCGGACGTGAGCCACATCAAGGACACCGCCGACACCCTTAATGCCAGGATGAACTGGAACGACATCAATGCGATCAAGTCCGCGGTGGGGGTTCATGTGTCCGGCGGATCCATGGCGAGTCAGATCGCGACTATTCTGGCTAATACCAGCAAGGCGAACTGGGACGACATCGGTACGATGGGTTCGCGCGGCGGCATCAACTGGGAAGATCTCCGGGTGCTTGCGAAGGCGGGGATTCGCTGGCAGGAGCTCGGCGTTGCCGGCATCAATTGGGCGGATCTCGCGGTGGTCACCAAACAGGGCGTGAACTGGGCGGACCTTGGCCGCGTCACCAAACAAGGCATTAACTGGGCGGATGTCGGCGCGATGGCCGCGCAGGGCGTGAACTGGCAGGATCTTAAAAAAATGACGATGCAGCGCGTCAACTGGAGCGGCATCGAAGCGCTCGCCTCGGCCGGCGTCAACTGGACCGGCATTACCGCGCTGTCCCAGGCCCAGGTGAACTGGAGCAGGATCGAATCCCTTGCCTCCGCCAATATCAACTGGACCGGCATAGACGCGCTCTCGAAAGCCGGCGTGAACTGGACCGGCATGGAGTCGCTGTCGAAGGCGCAGGTGAACTGGACGGGGATCAATGCTCTTTCGAAATCCGGTGTGAATTGGATGGGGGTCGAGGCGTTGTCGAAGGCCGGCGTGAACTGGACGGGAATTGACGCTCTGTCGAAATCGCAGGTGAACTGGACGGGGATTGACGCTTTGTCTAAAGGCGGCGTGAAATGGGTCGGGGCTGCCAACGTTTTTAACAGCATTAATGGTCACATGAGTTTTGTTGGTTTCGACAGCCTTTGCGCTCTCATATCGGGCATGGGAGCTGCGAATGCGGTAAATGTTGGAGCCATGTTGAGGTCCATGAGTGACGTGGCCGTCAACTGGAATGATGTGGCGACGATGTCATCGCGGCGCGTCAACTGGAACGATATTGGCGTAATGTCGGCGGCGCATACCAATTGGTCGGATATCGCGCGGATGTCGGCGATCGGCGTGAATTGGACGGGTATCGATGCGATGTCAAAGGCGGGAGTGAACTGGCCCGGGATTGAAGCGCTTTCCAGAGGCGGGGTCAACTGGGCGGGGATCGAAGCTCTTTCGACGTCGGGCGTCAACTGGCCGGGGATCGAAGCTCTTTCGACGTCGGGCGTCAACTGGCCCAGCGTTGGCATGGTCGCGAACGCCATGGCATCTTCGGGTTATGGGAGCACCGCTGGCTGGGCCAGTATCAACACCATTGCTCGCGTTGCAGCAGCGCAAGATGAAGCCGGTTATGGTAGTTCGGGTGCTGGCAATCCTTGGCTCGATCTCGCTCAGCTCGTTTTCAACACGAAGGAAGCTTTTGGGACTTCGTATACCGGTTGGTCAGCGCTCAATAACCTCGCAACCTCCATGAACGCGGCGGCCGTCAACTGGAATGACATCGGCGTGATGTCGGGCGTTGGGACGAACTGGCTGGATATTCAGAAAATGGCGGCAACGGGAGTAAACTGGTCGGGCATTGACGCGCTGTCGAAGGCAAAGGTGAACTGGACCGGGATCGAGGCTTTGTCCAAGGGCGGCGTGAACTGGACGGGCATTGACGCACTGTCGAAGGCGCTTGTGAACTGGCCGATGCTTACTTCGATGCTGACTGGCTTGAAAAACGCGGATATTTCTACCAGCCAGTCGTTCACCGGCAGTGGTACGGGTTGGGCGGCTCTTTCAAACGTGGCAACTGCCGCGAATTCGGCGGGTTATGGCGGCTCAGCGACTTGGGATACTATCAAAAACGTCGCAACCGCCTCGAATCAGGCGGGTTATGGCAGCTCAGCGACTTGGAATACTCTCAAAAACGTCGCAAGCGCCGCGAGTTCGTCGGGTTTTGGAACTTCCACTGCCTGGGCGGCCCTCAACGGCGTCGCAACTTCCGCGAATATTGCGGGTTTTGGGAATCCTGGGCTCGGTTGGTCGACCCTCTACGGCCTCGCTGCCGCCTCGAATAATGCGGGTTTTGGGACTTCGGGGCAAGGCTGGGCGGCTCTCTTTACTGCTGCCAACGCCATTAGCGGTTCGTCCATGAATTCACCTGCCGCGTTCAACCGGCTTGGGGAATTTTTTGCCGCGGCGAATAATGCCGCGAATGCGGCAGGCTATAACATAGCTAATGCAGGTACCACGTTTGGGGCACTTTTCGCTGAATTAAACGACGCTGGGGGGGGGGTTCAAATTGCAGACATGCTTGGCAACATGACTGCCGTGGATTGGGCCGATGTCGGGTTGATGTCGCAAAAGCATGTCAACTGGAACGATATCGCGACGATGTCGTCGCGGCACGTCAACTGGAACGACATCGGTGTGATGTCCGGGGTGGGCACGAACTGGCTGGATATTCAGAAAATGGCGGCGACACGCGTCAATTGGTCGGGTATTGACGCGCTGTCGAAGGCGGGCGTGGATTGGGTTGCGCTTAAAAACGTCGCGGGTTCTATGAACACTTCGGGTTATGGGGATATCAGTGGCTGGGCTAGTCTTAACACCGTCTCCTCGATCGCCGCGGAGCAGTTTGCAAGAGGCTTCGGTTTCGGAACTGGTGGGGGTACTGGTTGGATCGATCTCGCTCAGTTCATTCCCCAAACGCAGGCAGCTTTTGGGACTGCGGGTACCGGTTGGTTAGCTCTCAACAACCTCGCAACCTCCATGAACGCGGCGGCCGTGAACTGGAATGATATCGGTGTGATGTCCGGGGTGGGCACGAACTGGCTGGATATTCAGAAAATGGCGGCAACGCGCGTGAACTGGTCGGGCATTGACGCGCTGTCGAAAGCGGGCGTGAATTGGCCCGATATTACCAAGATGAGTAAGGCTGGCGTTGACTGGGTTGTTGCGAAGAAGTTTTTTGAAGGGATCAATGGCCTTTGTTACGATCAGGCGAGTTGCTCTGGCCATGAACTCAATGACATGTACAACAGATATGGAAACCTGTGGGGTTCCCTCTCCAGCGTTGCTATTGCCGCGAATGCCCAGGGTTTTGGGAGTATGGGGAGCGGTTGGGCGACCCTCAGCAACGTCGTAAGCTCAGCGAATAGTGCGGGTTATGGAACTTCTGCTACTTGGGACACCATCAAAGGCGTCGCTAGCGCCGCGAATGCGGCGGGCTATGGATCTTCGGCTGTTTGGGGGACCCTTAACGGTGTTGCATCTGCCGCGAACTATGCTGGTTTTGGGTCTATGGGGAGCGGGTGGTCGACGCTCGGCGGCGTCGTAACCTCCGCGAATATGTCGGGTTTTGGGAGTATGGGGAACGGTTGGGCGACCCTCAACGACGTTGCTACCGGCGCGAATTCCCAGGGTTTTTCGTCCATGGGCGGTTCTTGGGGCGTTCTCAGAGGCGTCGTCGAAGGCGCTTCCGGGGCGATGTTTTCGAGTGCCGGGGGCGGTTGGATAAAACTCGGCGTGGTCGCTAATAGCTTAGGCTCCTCCAACATGTCCGCGGATTCATTTAATGCCCTTCATACGCTTTTACAGGGGATGGGCGGAGGGGGGAATGTGGCGGCCCTGAATGCGGCGGGAAATATGCTACGGGCTATGGGGGCGGCGCAGGTCAATTGGCAGGATATCGCGACGATGTCGTCGCGGCATGTCAACTGGAACGACATCGCTGCGATGTCGGGCGTCGGGACGAACTGGCTGGACATCTCGAAAATGGCGGCTGCGGGAGTGAACTGGCTGGATCTGGCGAAGATGACGGGCACCGGGATGAACTGGACGGAGACGATCAACTGGGGCAATTTGGCGGCTCTTTCCAAGGTGGCGGTGAACTGGATGGATATCAAAAAGATGAGCGATACGAATGTGAACTGGACCGGGATCGACGCGATGTCGCGGGGCGGGATCAACTGGACGAATTTCGGGGAGATGTCGGCCGCAGGGGTCAACTGGATCGGGGTTGACGCGATGTCAAAGGCGGGCGTGAACTGGTCGGGGATCGGGGCGCTTTCGAAGGCGGGCGTGAACTGGACGGGTGTCGAGGCCTTGTCGAAGGGAGGCGTGAACTGGACGGGGATTGATGCATTGAGTAAGTCGGGCTTGAACTGGACAGGGATTGAATCGTTGTCCCGTGCCGGGGTGAATTGGACGGGCGTTGAAGCTTTGTCGCGGGGGGGTGTGAATTGGACGGGGATCAATGCGCTGTCGAAAGCGGGCGTGAACTGGACGGGGATCGATGCGCTTTCGAAGTCTGGCGTGAACTGGACGGGGATCGAAGCGATGTCGAGGGCCGCCATCAACTGGACGGGGATGGACGTGCTTTCGAGAGCCGGAGTGAATTGGACGGGTATCGAGGCACTGTCAAGAGCCGGCATCAATTGGGGGGGGATCGAGGCGTTGTCGCGCGGTGGGGTGAATTGGCCGGGGATGGATGAGATAAGCCGTTCGAGGATCAATTGGACGGGGCTTGAGGCTTTGTCCCGAGGCGGGATCAACTGGACGGGGATGGAGGCGCTGTCGAAGGCCGGAGTGAACTGGACGGGGATCGACACGATGTCGAGATCCGGGGTCAACTGGACGGGCGTTGAAGCTTTATCGCGCGGGGGGATCAACTGGACGGGGGTCGATGCTTTGTCGCGCGGCGGAGTGAACTGGTTGGGCGTTGATGTGCTGTCGAAAGCGGGCGTGAACTGGACGGGGATCGAGGCGTTGTCTCGTGGCGGAGTGAACTGGACGGGGATCGATGCGCTTTCGAAATCTGGAGTGAATTGGACGGGGATCGATGCGCTTTCGAAATCTGGTGTGAATTGGACGGGGATCGAAGCGTTGTCGAAGGGCGGCGTGAACTGGACGGGGATTGAGGCTCTTTCCAAGAGTGGCGTGAACTGGACGGGCGTTGAGGCGTTGTCGCGTGGGGGCGTGAACTGGACGGGGATTAATGCCTTATCCCGTGGGGGCGTGAACTGGACAGGTATCGACGCGCTTTCGAAAGCTACCGTGAATTGGACGGGGATCGACGCGTTATCCCACGGTGGCGTGAACTGGAC
>CAISGE010000016.1 GCA_903884815.1 Candidatus Omnitrophota bacterium
AAGTGTGAAATCCGCTTGAAAGCGACACCCCATTCCGATTGAACCCGACACCCCGTTCCGATTCAAAGCGACAGGGTATTCCGATTGAAAGCGACACCTTTTTTGAGATTATCGGAATACCCTGTCGGATTGTCGGAACCCGCCAATAACGGCGCCAGATCTTTCGCAGAATCCTAACCAAAAGTGGTCTTTGGAAGCTATCCTTCCGGGTTCGTTCAACCCCGAAAGGAGGCCTCCGTGGCCAACGAAAGGATTCCCATGCGGAAGATCAAAGAAGCTATGCGGCTGTTGTTGGGTCTGAAGTTTTCTCAGGCACAAACGGCCAAGAGTTTGAATGTCGGCCGGACCACCATTGTTGAATATGCGCGTCGTTTTAAAGCCTCCGGGCTTTCGTGGCCGCTTCCGGAGGGCTTGGACGATCGTGTCATTGAAGAACGCCTATTCCCGAAACAACCGTCCCTCCTACACATTCGCCCCATCATTCCCTTGGAATATCTCTCCAAGGAAATGAAGCGGCCGAACGTGACGCTCATGCTCCTGTGGGAGGAGTATAAAAAAGCCGATCCGACCGGATATCAGTACAGCCAGTTCGCGAAACTTTACAAGGCGTATCAGAAAACGCTGTCGTACTCGATGCGTCAGGACCACAAGGGCGGCGAGAAGCTTTTTGTGGATTTCGGGGCTGGCCTTCATATCCGCGACGCCAGAACCGGCATTCTCTCTCCGGTCAGTCTGTTTGTGGCCGTTTGGGGCGCTTCGTCGTATCTTTTTGCGCACGCGACCGCGGGAGAAGATCTCAGGTCATGGATCGATGTCCATGTGAAATGCTTTGAATTTTGTGAGTGTTCGCCCAAAGCCCTCGTGCCGGACAATTTGAAATCCGGGGTAACAAAAGCTTGCCGGTATGAACCGGAGATCAACCGCACTTACGCAGACCTCGCGGCACATTACAATTTGTGCGTGTTTCCGGCGCGTCCCTATCGCCCAAAAGATAAAGGGAAAGTCGAAAACGGAGTGCTTTTGGCAAAAAGATGGATCATGGCGCGTTTGCGGAACCAGGTATTTGAAAGTCTTGGGGAATTAAACGAGGCGATCATGGTTCTTGTCGTTGAATTCAATGACCGGGTGATGAGAAGACCCCAAACGAGCCGTAAGGCGCTCTTTTGGGAGCTCGACAAACCTAACGCGCGTCCGCTTCCGGAACATCCGTTTGAATTCGCAGACTGGGAAAAGCACAAGGTCGGGGTTAATTATCACATTGAATTCGACAAGAATTTCTATTCAGTTCCTTACACACTGATCCATCAGGAACTGGAAATGCGTGGAACTTCCACCGTTGTTGAGTTTTTGCAACACAGCCAAAGGATCTTGACGCATCCTCGCAGTTTTCTGAAAAACTACTATACAACCCGGGGGGAACATATGCCCCCTGCGCATCAAAAATATTTGGAGTGGACTCCCGAAAGAATCCTCCATTGGGCGGAGAAATACGGTCCGTCTGTGAAAGAGTTTGTGGAGAAGCTCATGGCGGCCCGCTCCTTTCCCCAGCAGGCCTACCGCTCTTCCCTGGGGATCATCCAGCTGGCGAAGCGTTATGGCGCCGGGCGTCTTGAGAACGCCTGCAAGCGGGCGCTTTTGTACCGCAGTCTGAGCTATGGGAGTGTGAAAAGAATCCTCGAAAAAGGCTTGGATGGGATGAAGGAATCTCCGGCGGCTCAACCCTTGATTCAGCATGATAATCTCCGCGGTCCGCAATATTACCAATCGAATTAATCAAACATAAGGAGAAGAAAACCATGTCTCTGTCAGAAACGATCCGTAAGATGAACGAAATGAAGCTCTTCGGGATGACACGTTCTCTCGATGAGCGTATGAAGACCGCAGTCAAGCAAGAGCTGAGCCCTGAGGAGCTTTTTGGGTTTCTCGTCGACGATGAATATTACTACCGCCAGAATAATCGTCTCCGGCGGCTGCTCCAAAAAGCAAAACTCCGGATCCCTCAGGCATGCTTCGAGGAAATCGACTACAAACATCCGCGGCTGCTTGTGAAATCGAAGGTCGTAGAGCTTCAGACCAAGGATTGGATCGAATCTTCGCAGAATATCCTCATCACCGGACCCACGGGCATCGGCAAAAGCTATCTTTCATCCGCCTTAGGGCAGTGGTCCTGCCGGCAAGGACATCAGGCTTTTTACCGCCGCTGGCCGAAGCTTCTTGAGGAACTTTACGCCGCGCGCGGAGAAGGCTCATATTTGAAGCGTCTCGAAAAATTGACCAAAGTCAAAGTGCTTGTGATCGACGACTTCGGGATTCATGCTCTCAATGACCAGGGACGAAAGGACCTTCTTGAGATCGTGGAGGAGCGTTACAAAACAGGCGCCACGGTCATCACAAGTCAGCTGGAGATCAAGGATTGGCATGAGCACATCGGAGATCCCACCATCGCCGACGCAGTCCTTGACCGACTTCTCCACGGTGCTCATAAATTCGAACTCAAAGGACCTTCTATGAGACGAGAACACAAAAAAACATGAGTCTTTTTTCCAGACGGAATTCAACAAAAGGAGGGAAATCATAACGGCCGGAAGAATTTCGAGCATTTAAATGCGTTTATAGCCACGACCGCGGCTATGGATGACCTAAACCCCCAGTCCCGTAAACGGTCTGGAAAATGCAACGAAAAATTGCACCAAAGCGACAGGTGTGTTGTAAAATTAAGAAATCGATTCTGCGGAAGACCGGCACCTGTCGGATTCAGCGGAATGACCTGTCGCTTTCAGCGGAATACGCACC
>CAISGE010000017.1 GCA_903884815.1 Candidatus Omnitrophota bacterium
ATACGATCTTCCATGCTCACATAGCTGAATAGCCCGCTGTTCTCTTGATCATTGCCGCGCATCCCTCACCTCCAGAGTTGTAGAAGCCTTATTCTACCACCCCGGATGAGGGTTTTTCAGCAGCCTGCTAGATACGACTTACTTATCTTCGATAGATCGGTAACGGCTGATACTTGGTGTGAAGCAGATGATGGGCCTTTTCGCTCAAGGGTTTCTCGAGGAACTCCTTATAGAGCTGTATCACGTAAGGATTCTCGTGCGAACAACGGACCGTCTGGGCCTCATCGTCCGAATAAAGACCTTTAGAACGCGCGATGCGAAGCTCATCCGTGACGCCATAAGGTTGTCCGCCACCGCCCACGCAACCACCCGGGCAGGCCATCACTTCCACGAAGTGATACGGAAGCGGCTTGCCCTCTTTCTGGGCCTTGCGTATCTCGTTGAGGACATATTCCACGTTCGCCAAACCGTGGGCAACGGCAATCCTCACCTCCGTGCCCTCGATATTGATCTTGGTCTCTTTGACACCCTCGAGACCGCGAACGTTCATAAACTCGACTTTCTCAAGCTTTTTCCCTGTTACGAAGGAATAAGCTGTCCGGAGCGCCGCCTCCATCACGCCACCCGTCGCTCCAAAGATCGTCCCGGCGCCACTGTAATCCCCCAGGATATGATCGCATTCCTCGTCCGGAAGATTTTCAAAACTGATACACGACTGCTTGATCATACGGGCAAGTTCCCGGGTCGTGAGCACCACGTCCACGTCCTGGAATCCGGAGGCCGACATATCCTTACTTCGCGAAATCTCGAACTTCTTCGCCGTGCAAGGCATGATCGAGATGACTTTGAGTTTCGCGGGATCGATCTTGTTCTTTTCCGCGTAATAGGTCTTGATCAACACACCCAGCATTTCATGAGGAGATTTCGCGGAAGAAAAATGCGGGATCATGTCCGAGTGGAACTTTTCCATAAAGTCCACCCACGAAGGGCAGCAAGTTGTGATGAGCGGAAGCGCTCCCTTTTTGTTGACGAACCGTTCGATAAATTCACTCGCTTCTTCCATGATCGTGACGTCGGCCGCAAAATTCGTATCGAAGACCGCCTTAAAGCCCATGCGCCGGAGCGCGGTGTACATTTTCTTCGTCACATTGGCCCCGAGCGGAAAACCGAAGGCTTCTCCGAGCGCAACACGCACCGCAGGGGCGATCTGGACCACACAATATTGTTCGGGATTACGGAGCGCTTTCCAGGCCAGGCTTGTATCGTCTTTTTCCACAATGGCGCCCGTGGGGCAATGTGCGGAACACTGGCCGCAACGCACGCAGGGAGATTCCGCGAGACTGATATCCCCGGCAGGTGCCATGCGAGTATTAAAACCGCGCTGTAAAAATGTAAGAGCCCACACATCCTGAACGTTCTGACAGACATCCACGCAGCGGCCGCAATTGATGCATTTCCGGGGGTCCAGCACAATATTCCCGGTCGAATCGTCTTTGGGAATATCCCGGACGATCTTTTCATAGAATTCTTCCCGGATCCCGAAATCGGCCACGAGGGACTGCAACTCGCAATTGTTGTTGCGTCCGCAGGTCAAGCATTCGTTGGGATGGTTCGAAAGGAAAAGCTCCACCACGGTCCGCCGGATCGATACGATCTCCGGATCATGGGTGGTAATATCCATCCCTTCTTCGAGGGGTGTGCAGCAGGCCCTCAACATCTTCCGGGTGTTCTTGGCCTTCACAATGCAAACACCACACGCCGCCGAGGCGTGAAGATAGGCGTCCGGATGCTTACAAAGCGTCGGGATCCGGGTCTGAACCTTTTTGGCCGCTTCCAGGATCGTTGTACCCTCGGGCACCTCGACTTTAAGTCCGTTAATCACTGCCTTGATCATGAGAACTTCTCCTTGTTGCGTATAAAAACTGTATTAACTACGACTGATCGAGCGGGGCTTACAGACCTCAAAACATTGTCCGCAGCGGGTACATTTCGTCTGATCGATCAGATAACCACTTTCGCGGTTCCCGGAAATGGCGCCCACGGGACAAGCCTTAAAGCACATGCCGCACTTGACGCATTTCTCACTCAGGATCATGAACCGGACCAGCTTCTCGCACTTACAAGCCGGGCATTTTTTCTTATCCACATGCGCGTCATATTCGGCACGGTAATAATGCAAGGTCGAGAGCACGGGGTTCGGCGCCGTCTGACCCAGCCCGCAAAGGGATGCCTTTTGCATCGCGACCGAGATCTGCTCCAGTTGATGCAGGTCTCTTTGCGTCCCTTCCCCGTCCGTGACTTTCCTCAAGAGTTTCAGCATTTGCGTCCCGCCGATACGGCACGGGGCACACTTCCCGCAAGATTCATCCACGCAAAACCCGAGATAGAATTTCGCGATATCCGCCATGCAATCGTCTTCATCCATCACGATCATGCCGCCGGACCCCATGATGGAACCCATTTTCTGAAGGCTTTCATAATCCACTTTGGTCTGAAAAAATTCTTTCGGGATCACGCCGCCGGAAGGACCGCCGGTCTGGATCGCCTTGACCGTTTTCCCGCTCATAGCGCCACCACAGATCCCGTAAACAATATCTTCGATGGCGGTGCCCATGGGAACTTCGACCAGCCCGGAGTTCTTCACCTTGCCGGTGACCGCGAATACCTTCGTCCCCTTGGAACTTTCGGTCCCGATCCCCGCAAACCAAGCCCCGCCTTTCATCAAAATGACGGGAATGTTCGCCAATGTTTCAACGTTGTTGATGCAGGTAGGTTTGCCCCAGAGTCCTTTGACGGACGGAAAGGGAGGCCTCGGACTCGGATAACCGCGCTTTCCTTCAATGGATGCGATCAATGCTGTTTCCTCACCGCAGACAAAAGCGCCGGCGCCCAAACGGATCTCCAGATCAAGACTGTAAGAGGAGCCGAGAATATCTTTTCCGAGGATCCCGCGATCATAGCATTGCTTCATGGCCTTTTCGATTCTCTCGATGGCCAAGGGATACTCCGCACGGATATAGAAGTAGCCTTTCGAGGCGCCGATCGCGTATCCGCCGATGATCATGCCCTCGATCACGGAATGCGGGTCTCCTTCCAGGACGCTGCGGTCCATATAAGCGCCCGGATCGCCTTCGTCGCCGTTACAGATCATATATTTCACATCACTCTTACTGCCCCGGGTCAGATCCCATTTCATCCCGGTCGGAAACCCGGCGCCGCCACGGCCTCGCAGACCACTCGCTTTCATTTCCCGTATGACTTTTTCCGGCGTATCGTCCAACACCTTGGCGAGGGCCTGATAGCCATCGTGTGCGATGTAGTCTTCAATACTTTCCGGATCGATCACACCGCAATTGCGAAGCACGATACGAAGCTGCTGGGAAGGATGCGTGCTCGATTTTCCCTGAACGGGCTTCCCCCCCACAACACTTTCAAGAATGATCGCCGGGATATCACTCTCCTGAACATTCTCGTAAAGAAAATTGTCCGGCAACACCCGGACGACCATCCCCTGCCCATAAACACCGATGTCCGCGACACGCACAAGCTGGACTTCATTCTCAAGGCCTTTTTCCCTCAGGATCCCGAGAAAAACCCCGTAGAAATCGCGCGTTTTATCCTTGCCTGTGATCGCTGTATCCTTTATGAAAACTGTCTTCCCCATGGCTTTTCCGATTCCTCAATTAAGCTTCATGTCATAAATACGATCGTTCAAAAGCATCTTGCTGCAAATATGTTTTTCCACGATCTTGGTCGCAACTTCTTTGTCGACCTTGCCGTAAAATACCGTCGGCATGTTCTTCACATGGACCTCGACAAGCGGTTCCGCCGAGCACATCCCCACGCACCCGCATTTCTTCACTTCCACATCGGCGTTATGCTTGCGAACTTCCTCGATAAGCGTCTCGTAAACTTCCTTGGCCCCGGCCGCGATCCCGCAGGTGCTAAAACCCACTTTGATCCAGTTGCGATCCACCCCGGCGTGTTGCTGCTTCAGGGCTTCCAGGTCCTTCTTGGTCAGCTTGGTCACGTGTGTCGTTCCTCCCCGTTACTCAGTCACTTGGGCTTCAGCTTCTTCGGAATAATGTGCGATAATGTCACCGATATCTTTTTTCTTCACACCGCCGTAGATCTTCTCGCCGATCTTCAGCACCGGCGCCAAACCGCAACATCCGAGACAACGAACCATTTCGAGATGAAATTGGCCATCCTTGGTCGTCTCGCCGGGTTTCACGCAGAGGAGATGCTCCAATTCCGTCATGAGCTCCGCGCCACCCTTCAGATAGCAGGCCGTCCCCATACAAACGGAAATCGTGTGTTTTCCGGGAGGCGTCAGGCGAAAAAAATGATAGAACGTGATCACTTCATAGATCCGGGCAAGGGGAACATCCAGGATCTCGGAAAGCACAAGCGAGACCTCGCGCGGCACGTAGCCGTAGCGATTCTGGATCTGGTGAAGCACCATGATCAGATTCCCTTCCTTACCCTTCCAGGAATCCGCGATCTCCTTGACTTCCCGCTCTAAAAGTTCTTTTTCCATTCAAAAACTCCTTCGAATCATTTTTCTATTTCTTCATCTGTTCGATGGCTTTATCCACGAGCGTCACATAGGTCATGGCGCTGGAGCCGCCGACCAGCACGGCAACCATACAGGCTTCCAACATTTCTTCTTTCGTCCAACCGACATCCAGGCAATGGCGCACCGCCCGGGGAATACAGACCGGACATTTCTGGGTCGTGCTGGCAACCAACAGCAACAACCATTTTGTCTTTTCCGGCACCCTCCCGGAAGCCAACACCACTTCCTTTTCCTTCATGAAAGCTTCGTATTCTTTCGGCACGGCCTTACGGATATCCACCATCGCTTCATTGAACTGACTGAGCATCTTCAGCGCGTCATATTCCATGGTATCCCCCATTCTCTTGGTCTTCTACTTGGGCGAATCACAAAAAAGCGACAAAAACTCGATCGTAAAATCCATATTCCGAACCTGCACCTTGGACGGCACGCTGATCGAGGTCGGCGCAAAATTGACGATGCGCGTGAGCCCCGAAAGCACCATATAATCCGCGACTTCCTGGCAATGCTCCTTCGGCACCGCAATGATACCGATGTCCGCATGGCAACGCTTGATGATCTCCGGCGCTCTTTCCACCGGATAGATCCGGACCCCGTCGATCTTCTTCCCGACCTTCTGGTCGGAAACATCAAAGGCCGCGACGAGCTTGACCTTCTCCCGGTGATAGCCCGGGTATCTCAAAATCGCGGATCCCAGATTACCGACCCCAAAGAGCACCAAATGCACCACGTGTTTCTGAAGGAGATAAGCCTCAAGCGTCCTCTTCAGATCCGCGGTCTTGTAACCGATGCGCGGTTTCCCCACCGTCTTAAAATTCGAAATGTCCTTGCGGATCTTGACGTCCGAAAGGCCCGTGATCTCCGAAAGCTGTTTTGAAGAGACCAGAAAACGCTTTTCCTTGATCAGACCTTCAAGCGTCCGTATGTAAAGCAGGACGCGGGTAATGATCTTCCGGGGGAGTTTTTTCATAGCGCATTCGTGAAAAACCGAACGATTGGAATATTATCAAAGAAAACTAAGATCTGCAACAAAAAAATGCGGAATTAATTCTTGTCGCGTTCGTGGTAATGGGTGTGGAGCAGATGATGGGACTTCTCTCCAAGGGGTTTCTTCAAGAACTCGTCATAAAGCTTTTTAACCTGGGGGTTCGTGTGGGACTTCCGGAGTTTTTTCCCGGCGTCCTCCTCATAGATGGCGTTGATGCGTGCCATCCGCACGGAATCATCCGTATAACGCGGCTGCCCTCCCCCGCCGATGCAGCCCCCGGTGCAGGTCATCACCTCGATAAAATGATAATTCGCTTTTCCCGCTTTAATCTGATCCAGAAGATTCGCGGCATTCGCAAGCCCATGCGCCACAGCCACCTTCACTTCAACATTTTCCAAAAAAGACCATTCGGGAACGGTCCCCGTGATGACAAGCGATGCCGCCTTGATGCCCGCGAGGCCCTCCACGGGACCCAGCCGAAGATCCGCCCCCGGAAATTCGCGACCCGTCACGAGTTCATAAACCGTCCTCAAGGCCGCTTCCATCACGCCGCCCGTATTGGCGAAAATATCCGCCGCGCCGGTGGAGATCCCGAGAGGAGAATCCATGGTGCCATCTTCCAGATTCCTGAAGTCGATCCCCGCGGATTCGATCATAAACCCGAGCTCCCGCGTCGTAAGCACATAATCCACATCCTGCACGCCACTCGAATTCATCTCGGGCCTCTGGGCTTCAAATTTTTTGGCCGTGCAGGGCATGATCGAGACCACAACCATATCCTCGGGCTTAATACCATTTTGAGTCGCGTAATAAGTCTTCGCGAGCGCGCCGAACATCTGCTGAGGCGATTTACAACTGGAGAGATTCGGCAGGAATTCCGGATAATAATACTCCGCGAATTTGATCCAACCCGGCGAGCAGCTCGTGAACATCGGAAGCGACACGGGTTGCTTCTCGACTAAGGCCTTTTTAAGCCGCATCAGAAGTTCTGTTCCCTCTTCGATGATCGTCAGATCCGCCGTAAAATTCGTATCGAACACCGAATGAAAACCGATGCGCCGGAGGGCTGTCACCATTTTACCGGTCACCAAAGTCCCCGGAGGATAATCAAAACATTCTCCGAGAGCCGCGCGGATCGCGGGAGCGGTTTGGACCACGACGTGCTTCGTTTTGTCTTCGAGCGCCGCCCAGACTTTATCAATGTCATTCTTTTCCTGGATCGCACCCACAGGACAAATGGCGGCACACTGACCGCACTGAACACAAGCCACGCTGTCGAGATCCATCGCAAACGCCGGACCGATCATGGTCTTATAACCGCGATTTTGAGGAAAAAGAGCGCCCACACCCTGGACTTCCGCGCAAACGGTCACGCAGCGGCGGCACTTAATGCATTTCCCGGAATCCCGCACGAGGGCCGGCGTACTGTTATCAAAATGCACCACCGGCTTTTCGCCCTTGTAGTGGATATCTTCAATCCCCAAATGGGACGCGATCTCTTTGAGCTCACAATCTTCACTGCGCGTGCAATATTGGCAGCTCCCCTCATGCTCACTCAAGATCAGCTCCACCACGGTCCGCCTGGCTTCGCGCACCCGCTGATTGTTGGTATGGATCTTCATCCCGTCGATCACGGGGGTCGAGCAGGAAGCCACGAGCGTTCTTGCGCCCTCCACTTCCACAAGGCAGACGCGGCACGCGCCGATCGGAGCTTTTCCTTCATAGTAACAAAGTGTCGGGATCTGGACGCCCACCAACCTCGCGGCATCCAGGATGGTCGCATTCGCGGCGACTTCAACCTCTTTATTGTTCACAAAGATCTTCGGCATTATTTATGTCCCCTGCGCGTGACCGTCTTTCCGTAATCACAGCGAAGACATCGCTTTGCCTGGCGCTGCGCCACATTCTCGTTCCACGAAAGTTCCACTTCATCAAAATTGTGCTTTCTTTTTTCAACAGGAATCGAACGAACGACCTCCCGGGGATACGGAGCGGGGTCCACGTCCGGATCATAATCCGTATCCACGACTTTTTCTTCCCGCCAGAAAGCATGATCTTCTCCCGTCAAAAACTGATCGATCCCCACGGCCGCTCTCTCCCCGGCGCCGATCGCCGCGACGACAGACCAGGGGCCTGAGGCCGCGTCACCGCCCGCGAAGATCCCGGGGACCGAAGTTTGCCCCGTCACGGAATCCGCATAGACGAATTTATTCGGAGTCATCTTGATCTCGGCATCCTTAAGCTCGAAAAGCTTTCCGGCCTGAAGGGTCTGGCCAATCGCACCGATCACCTGATCCGCTTCTAAGGTGAATTGCTCCGCCCCGTCCGCAGTCGGAGACCTGCGTCCGCTGCGATCATAATCCCCGAGCTTCATGGCCATGCATTTTACGCCGGTGACCTTTCCCGCAGAGTTCTTCAATATCTCCACGGGATGCGTAAGCGGCATAAGTTTGACCCCTTCATAGATCGCTTCGCGCACCTCTTCGGCATAAGCCGGCATCTCTTCCTGGCTCCTGCGGTAAAGAACGACCACGGATTCCGCACCCAAGCGAAGCGCCGTCCTGGCGGCATCGATCGCAGCATTCCCGCCGCCGACCACCACCACTTTTTTTCCGACAGGCACGGATCCCCGGATGTTATATTCCCTCAGGAACGGAAGGGCCATCACGACCCCGTCAGCATCCTCGCCCATGATCCCGAGCCCGAACGATTCAGGGGCGCCGATCCCGACAAAGATCGCGTCATACTTTTTGTCGCGAAGTTCCTGCAGCGTAAAATCCCTCCCGAGACGCTTGTTCGTCTCGATCGTCACGCCGAGTTGTTCGATCATCCGGATCTCACGGGCAAGGGTCTCACGCGGCAGCCGGTAGGCGGGAATCGTTTGCACCAGCATCCCTCCGGGTCTCGGTTCGGACTCGAACACCGTCGGACGATAACCCAACCGGGCAAGAAAATAAGCGCAGGAAAGACCCGCGGGACCGGCCCCGATGATGGCGATCTTCCGCGCAGCATTCTGATCGTTATGGCGGACCTCAGGAACCTGGATCACGACTTCCTGATCGACCATGAACCGTTTGACGCCCCGTATCGACACGGAATCGTCGAGACTTGCCCTGCGGCATTTGTCCTCACAGGTATGAAAACAAACACGGGCACAGACGGCGGCGAAAGGATTCCGCTCCCGGTGAAGTTTGAGAGCCTCGGCGTAGCGCTTCTCCCCGACCAGGGACACAAAGCCCGGGACATCCACTCCCGCGGGACAGGCTGTCTGACACGAAGCCCGGACCAGAGAAGGACAAACGCCGGCTTCACAATGGCGTTCACGAATATGCTGTTCGTACTCTTTGCGGAAATGACGGATCGTCGAGAGCACGGGATTAGGCGCTGTTTGGCCCAGACCACAAAGGGAAGTTTCCTTGATCTGCTTGCCGAGAGAGATCAGTTTCTCGATATCGCCCTCCGCACCGTCGCCGGCGCAGATCCGCTCCAGGATCTCAAGCATGCGTTTCGTCCCCACGCGGCACGGCACGCACTTCCCGCACGATTCATCCTGAACGAAGTCGAGGAAAAAACGGGCTACGTCCACCATGCAGGAATCCTCATCCATCACAATGAGACCTCCGGAGCCCATGATGGCACCGAGTTCTTCGAGCGTCTTATAATCGAGGGCGACGTTCAAAAATTCCTTGGGAATACAACCGCCGGAAGGACCGCCGATCTGCGCGGCCTTGTACTTCTTTCCGCCTTTGATCCCACCGCCGATATCATAAATAAGCTCCCCGAGCGGCGTCCCGATCGGAACCTCCACAAGACCCGTATTCCGGATAGCTCCCGCCAGCGCGAAAACCTTAGTCCCCTTGCTCGGCACCGTCCCGAAAGTCGCGTACCAATCCGCGCCCTTGGTAAGAATGACCGGAATGTTCGCGTAGGTTTCAACGTTATTGAGAAGACTGGGCTTGCCCCAAAGTCCGCTCTGCGCCGGAAACGGCGGTCGCGGACGGGGTTCTCCCCGTTTTCCTTCAATGGAATTCATAAGAGCCGTTTCTTCCCCGCACACGAACGCGCCGGAACCCATCCGGATCTCAAGATCAAATTTAAATTTGGTTCCGAGGATATTCTCGCCTAAAAGTCCGGCTTCCTTGGCATGCTCGATCGCCTTGGTGAGCCTCGAAACCGCCAGTGGGTATTCGGCACGGACATAAACAAATCCACGCGTGGCCCCGATCGCGTAGGCCGCGACGGCCATTCCCTCGATCACACTGTGAGGATCGCCCTCAAGAACGCTCCGGTCCATGAAAGCACCCGGATCACCCTCATCCGCATTGCAGATCGCATACTTCACATCGCCGGGCGCGATACGGGTCAATTCCCATTTAAGGCCCGTCGAAAACCCCGCGCCACCGCGACCGCGAAGGCCTGATTTCTTAACCTGTTTGATCACTTCCTCGGGCGTCATCGAGGTGAGTACCTTCGCAAGCGCCTGATAGCCGTCCCGGGCGATGTAATCCCCTATTTTGAGAGGGTCGATCGCCCCGCAATTGCGCAGAACGATCTTGGTCTGCTTCTGAAAAAAATCCATCTGCCCCTGCTTCGGAACAGGCTGATTGTTCTTGGCATCCCGCGGCATCAGACGCTCAACCGGTTTCCCCTTCCGGAGATGTTCGTTCACGAGGTCTGCGGCATCCTCGGGCTTAAGATTTTCATAGAAGGTCTGATCGGGTTCCACCACGACCACGGGGCCTTGCGCGCAGGGTCCGAGGCATCCGGTCTCGACAACCTCCGCATCAAGATTCTCTTCCCGGATCTTTTCCACGAGGGCTTTTTTAAGCCTCAGGGAACCCGACGCGATACACCCAGCGCCAGCGCACAGAAGGATTCTTTTTTTCGAGGCGTTCTTGGATTTTTCATCCAGCATGTTTTTTTTAAACTGGTCGAGTTCCTGGGGGGATCCGATCTTGCGGGGAGTCTCGGTCATGACCGGGCCTCCTTCACATCTTCGCCTTCACGTTGGTACTGGCTGATCAAATCGCGGATCTTGGCCGACTTTACCCTCTGATGGACGTCGTCATTGATCATCGCGACGGGGGCGAGGCCGCAGGCGCCAAAACATCGTCCGACCTCCAAAGAGAACATCCTGTCCGGTGTCGTTTCTCCGACATTGATCTTGAGATTTTTCTTGAAGGCCTCGAGCACTTCCTTGCCTCCGCGAACGTAACAAGCCGTGCCAAGGCAAACGCGAACAACATGCTTGCCGCGAGGGACGGTGGAAAAGAAGGAGTAAAAGGTCACTACCCCGGTCACTTCGCTGTAAGGGATCTTGAGCCGGAGGCTGATATGTTTGAGGACGGTCTTGGGGAGATAACCAAAAAGATTTTGGGCGGTTTGAAGGATCGGGATGAGCGCCCCATCGGTCTTGGCGAAGCCATCGATCACGGCATCAAGACTGCGGAGCATTTCCTCTTCGGTGGGCTGACAAACACATCCCGCGGAAGAGCTTTTAGAATCCTGGGGTTTTACCGCCTGAGTATTCAACGCGTTACCTTCCGGGATACAATTGTGAAATCAGGAACGATTGGAAGATTATCCTAATCCTTTTTTAAAAAATGTCAAATTTTCGCGAGGAAAAAATCCGAATTTCACAAGGCCAGGGGAATTTCCAGCCTGACGCAGGTCCCTTCCCCGGGTCGGGACTCTATTCCGATCTTCCCCTGATGCATTTCCACGATCTTCTTGGCAATGGAAAGACCCAGTCCTGTCCCCTTTTTGTACAAGGCCTTTGCGTTCTTGGCGCGATAAAACTCCGTGAAGATCTTCGGAAGATCTTCGGCGGGAATACCGATTCCCGTATCCGTCACCTTGATCTGAAGCAAAGAGGCGTCGTTTTGAACCTCGAGAGTAATTCTCCCCCCTTCCGGCGTGTATTTGATGGAATTCTTCAGAATGTTCAGCAGTGCCTCCTGGATATAGACACGCACTCCCTTCATAGTCGTAACTTTGAGATCCATCAGAACCTCAAAGCCTTTATGCTCATGATGGGCTAGAGGTTCTATGGAGTCTGAGATCTCGCGGATTAGGTCCGCGACGGAAAAACTGTGCATCTCTACTTTTTCAGTCAATTTGAGTTTCGTGATCTCAAGAAGCGCATCAACATAAACAATAAGCTGTTTACTCCTGACCTTGGCGCGGCTCAGAAGGTTCGTCTGCTCCTCGTTCAGGCTCCCGGTAAATCCCTTTTGCACCGGTTCAATGCAGGTATGGATGGCCGCAAGATCCTCTTTGAGATCATGTGTCACTCGAAGAACGTATTCGCTCTTGATGCGGTCCTTCTCGGCCAGCATTTCATTCGCCCGGGTCAGGCTGCGCTCCCGCTCCTGCAACCGGTTTGAGATCGAGGTGGTCAGATAAGCGGCAATGTAGAGCGTGCTGGAAAACACAAAAGAAACGCCCAGAACGTACATTGAACTTTCATGCAAGAAAGCCGCCGAAGTCCCCAGCACACCATAGTGCCGCAAAAGACCCTGCTGCTCCCCGACAATGATCCCGAGAAAAATAAGGACGGCGTAGCTCGCCAGAATAAAAGTTTCACGGCGGGACAGCAGGATGCCGGCAATGATAATGTGAAAAATAAAATAGAAATAGAAGGGATTCTCGACCCCTCCTGAAAAATGGACCAGAAGCGCCAGGCAGGTCAGGTCGAGAAAGATCTGGAGATTCGCCAGAGCTTTGATCGCTCTGTACATTTGGCGACTTTGCAAAAAAGGAATGAGCCAGGCGAACAACCCGTTATAGATCGCCAGGAGTGCCGCCACGCGGAAAAGCGGGCTGATGGCTAGAGGAATTCCAAAGAACCGGGGCACGGTAAGAATGGTTGCGACCACGCCGAGGATCGCGACCCACCGCAATCGGGTGAGCCAATACACCCGGTCGATCAGTTGGGTTCCGGTACTGCTGTTTTCGGATTTCGCTTTCATGAACCGCGAGGCCTCTGTTTGACGGAAGTTAAAACCAGCGCCTGATAGGATTGCGGCTATGGCCCGGACACCGGCGCCACATTGGCCGATCTGTCAGCGTTTTTTATGACGCAGGATATGGTCGATCTTTTCCAGAAGCAATTCGTAATCGAGCGGCTTATTGCAATAATCATCCACGGGGAGCCAGTTCGGATCGGTCGTCTCTTTCTGAAAATCGAAACCCATCTTATCCTTGATCGCGGTCAGCATCAGGATCGCAATATCCCGGGTCCGGCTATCCCCTTTTAGCTCCCGCGCGACCTCAAAACCGTCGAGACCCGGCATCATCACATCCAGAATGATCGCGTCGGGTTTTCCCGCGCGAGCTTTGGCCAGGCCTTCATTACCATCCACGGCCATGTCGACTTTGTGTCCCCGCTTTTCCAGCACAAGCCGCATCGCTTCAACAATATCCGCATCGTCATCAATGATCAATATCTTGGCCATAGAATCCTCCCTGGATGGACACTTAGTTCGAGATTATTTATTGCAACGCATTATGGCATCGAACCCACAGCGGCGCAATGGCCGCAAAGATCTTCAAGGTTCACCCTCCTACCCAAGAGGCACGACTTCATCCTCATGCCGCCAGGCGGGATCCACGATGCAAAGGAACACGAGATCGATCTTACCGCCATTTTCGATCCATTGAAGCGAGTTGGGCGGGATATCAATACAGTCCCCGGGACCAACTTCCCGAGTCTCGCGATCCACATGCATGAGGCCCTGCCCTTCGAGAATATAATACACTTCGGAAGTTTTAAGGGAGTGAGGCTTGGTCTTTTTTCCAGGTTTTACGATCACATGAGCGAGGCTGTAGCGGTAAGCCCGATGGTCCGTTCTGGCATTCAAGAGTTCCCGGAGGTGGCACGCATCCCCCGCGATAAATTCCGGACAATCCCTTAATTTACGAATAAACATAAATCCCTTAACCATTTCAACCTCGTAGCTTGAAATTCAAGCTACGAGGTTGAAATGCGGTTTACACCCCGATGTCTTCGTTCCAAAGTTTGGGTTTGGCGGAAATAAAATCCCGCATCATTTTTTTACATTCAGGGAGATCGAGATTCACAAGCTTCACGCCGCGCTTCCCGGAATACGCCTCGGGGCCCTTAAAGGTTTTGTTCTCCCCGATCACCACGACCGGGATCTTATAAAGCAGAATGGCCCCGGCACACATGTCGCAGGGCGAAAGCGTGGAATAGATCACACATTTTTCGTAATCCTTGGCCTTGAGACGGCCGGCATTCTCGAGGCAATCCATTTCCGCGTGAAGAACGGCCGAACCCTTCTGGACCCGGCGGTTGTGCCCGCGCCCGAGGACCTTACCGTCCTTCACCAGAACGGATCCGATCGGGATTCCCCCTTCGCAGATTCCCTTCCGGGCTTCTTTGACCGCCTCTTTCATGAACCGGACATGATCCTTTTTCAAAGACATAACGCCTCCAAAAGAAAACACTTGAGATCAGTAGCTGCGCTTCCTGAATTCCGGGGTTTGCATTAAAGACTCGAGGTGATTGACCAGTTCCGCCGCATCGCAAGCAACCAACAAATGCTTGGTATTGAAACTTTTGTTAGCATCATTTACGAGCGCCGGCTTACAAAAAACGGCGTAAGGGATCTGCTGCGTGATGGAGTCGGCCTTAAGATAATGGAGCAGCTTGGCCGCATCGAACCTCGTCGGATCTTCCCAAAACTCGAAAAAAATGAAATCCGGCTTCAATTTTCTGGCCGTCCGGAAGGCATCCTCTTCATCCAACCCCTGTACCACCGTGCAAAGGTTCTGCTCTAAAAAATCCTTCATTTTCCGCAGCTCGAACTCACTGACCCCCGCCAACAGAGCCGTTCGTTGCTCTCCTTTTATTGGAACAGGCGCAGCCTTTGCTACGGGGTGCGTTAATACGGGAGCCGGCATGGCCTCTTTGACCTTTTTGACAAGCAAAGGCATATCAAAGGGCTTGGGCACGAAAGCCGTGATCGCCCACGTATCAAAAAACTGGGACATACTGCCGCGCGCCGAAGTCACGATGACGGGAACCGTGGCACCCTCGCCTCCCAGTTTCCTGAGGGCCTCGAAGAACTCGTAGCCTGACAGCCCGGGCATCATGACGTCCGTGATCACAAGGTTGGGTTTTTCAGATTTGAACTTCGCCAAACCTTCGTCCGCATCCCCGGCTGTCACAACCTGATATTGCTCCGCTTCAAGACGCCCCTTCAGGATAAGGAGCAGGGCCGGTTCATCATCAACGATCAGGATCTTGTGCGCCATCAGAAAACCCCGCAAGAAGTCAGGCTTGATTGATTCCGCTCAAGTTGCGCGCTCATTTTCATCAAATCCCCGACCCGAGAGTTTTTCCCGATCAGGCCCTTCGACCTTCCTTCGCCGCTCCTGTCATAAAGAAAAGAGGTGGATCGCATTTCACGGCACACGAAGGAAAAGGCATCGTGGAGAAAAAGCTGATGCATAAGCGGAATTTCCGGTGCTTTCACTCTGCGGAAAGGGCTATGGTTCAAATTCGATACCACTGATAAACAAGTTCGCTTCAACCTCTTTACTCCAGACAACCTTCCCCATACAAGAAATCTCTTTTTCGCCATCCAACAAGCGAAGCTTCAGCTCTAGGACGACTCCGGGAGAAAGTTTTTCTGCACCTTCCAGGCAAATTCCGATTTTTGATAAATTGACGCAATAAGCCGGAGCCTCCTTCGGGCCCTTATCAGAAGGACACCGTAGGAGGATGGTGCCCAGGGCATAGGCGCGTTCCGCACGCCTCTTTTCGAAATATTTCGGATCCTCGATCTCCCGAAGCATCTTCAGGATATAACCATAGTGCCGAACTTCGTCATCCCCGATCTTTTCAAGAACACGCGTAATGGAAGGGTCATTGATCTCTCGTCCGAGTTCATAAGCCCCATAGACCATTTTTCTCTCGACTCGGGCAATCTGCTCAAAATAATTATCGTAGTCTTCTCTAGTAAACATCGCGCTCCGACTCCTGGACCTTTTTGATCACGGCCTCGAACATCCTCGCGTGCACTTCTGATTCCATCGCTAAGGTCAAAAGCATTTCCTTGATATCCTTCTGAGCATGCGGCTTGATACGGGAAAGAAAAAAAGTGCTCTCCAGATGCTTGGTGTAGATGGGGATCGCCAACTCTTCTTCGTTATGAAGCTGCCTTAATTTCTCGATAAGCTCATCTTTGGTCATTCAAAATCCCTTCCCATGCTTTCAGAAAATAAGAATCTCGAAGCCCCGCCTTCAATTTTTGGCCGCTTGCGGCTTCCGGCGGAAAGCGCCAATCGGTCTCTTTATCGACATTAAACAGGATCAACCCTTTCACCTCAGGCATACTTCTCATCTCTCGAAGTGCGTCTTCTATCCAGAGAGCCTTGTCTCCCCCGGTTGAAGTCGAGCTAAACTCCGAAAAGATCACCGGCTTTTTATAACGCCTGACGACATCCCCATAAACGCCGAAAAAGATATCTTGAAAACTCCGCCATTGGCTCCACGACCGGCTCGTGCCCCAATTATATCCGTCCAGCCCGATATAATCCACATAACGGTCCCCCGGATAACAGCCGGAATATGAATTCTCCTTCGGAACATTCTCCGCGTTGATCGAAAAAACCCAACGCACATTGCGAACGCCGGCAGCATCGAACACTTTTCGTATATGCTGGAAAAGCCGTTTATACTTATCGGCCCCTATCTTCTGGGCCGACCAGGGATACCAATCCCCGTTCATTTCATGCGCAAACCTTAATAGTACCGGCTTGCCGATCGCTCGAAGGGTCAATCCGAACTCACGGATATAGGCATCCTCCTCCCCTCGGAGTAAAGCCTCATAATCGATCGCAGCCTTCTGGACCGCCCGCCAGGGTTCCCACGTAATCATGAGAACGGAACCGCTATTATAAACATCACGTATCACATCAGCGTCTGGTAACCTTTTCCAATCCAAAAAGGTCAGGACCACGGCGGGTCGCTTGCCGTAATCGGCTTCGAAGCTCTCGATCGAAGCCACCGTAGGCTTATCCGAGAGATAGGCTCCCGTCAAGCACCCGGCCCCTTTTTGAGAAGCACAGGAACCGAATAGCACGCATGCCCCCAAGGCAATGATGACAGCCAATGCTTTTTTCACTTTGCTTCCTGATTAAAATAAAAGATGCTGGAAAAGATCAGGAACTGATAGAAGGTCCAGAAAGCGTTGATGATAAGCGCCGGTTCGTGTTCATATACAAAACGATTCATGGCCCAAACCAGGCCAATAAAAGTCGCCGCCATGACCGCGAGCTGCGGCCAGATCACCCTCAAAGGAACTGCACTTCCCTTCGCCTTCGAAGTCACCCCAAATGAGATCTTTAAACCCAATAAAGCCGCCAAAGCACCTTTCATATAGACGAAACAACTCGACGCGCCCAAAAGCTGGCCAAGGATCAGGTCGCCCGGCCTGTAATTCCGCTTCCGCAACGAAAAGTAGAAAACGCTCGTGGAAAGCAGCATGTAGGGTATGAAGGACAGGAAATACACTTCGGGCCGGATAAAAAACGAAGGAACCCTAAAGAAAATATAAAGCAGCGGCCCTAAAATCAAGATGAAGTAGGCAAACCCCACCAGATAATAAGTGCCCGAAAGGAAGTACTGAAACCACTGCCCCATACTGAGTGAAAACGGCTTTGTGAAGAACTGTGCGACGAGCTTTTTGAAAACCTGGAGGGTCCCCGCAGTCCAGCGGAACTGCTGTGTGAAATAACCGATCAGGTCTTCAGGCCCCATCCCGAACACACACGTGTGGTTGTAATAAAGCGAAGAAAACCCGTGGGAATGAAGTTTGAGAGAAGTTGCAAAATCCTCAGTCACGGTCCCTTCATCCATGCCTCCGATGGCCTTCAGGGCACTCGCCCGTAAAATCACATTCGTCCCACAGCAGAACATCGAATCGACGATTCCTTTTCCGTCGCAGATATACTCGTAAAAAACCGCTTGCTGGAGAACCGAGGCCCTTGCAATCCGGTTATCATCAATATTCGTATAAAATTGAGGCGTCTGGATGAAGGCCAATTTCTCTCGGGCTTCCATGATCGGAACAACGGGGCCAAGAAAATCAGGCATCGGATTACTGTCCGCGTCAAAGATCACCACGTACTTTTCCGTCATCTGCTCCAGAAAATCATTAATGATCCCGGCCTTCGCGCCGTGCCACGGTTTCGTGCGCCGAAAAAGAGTCAGATGATATTCCCGAGCGAGTTCTTCTGCTTCCCGATGGTATTCTTCCTTGATGCTGTCATCCAGAAAATAGACCCGCTTATTCTTATATTCCATGTTATCGATCGTGATAAAAGTTTTCGCAAGAACTTCCCGCGGCTCGTGACGCGCTGGAACAAGGATCGCGACAGAAGGTTCATCGTGTCCCTCGAGAAGATGCAGGCCCTCGGAAATGGCCGACATATTCTGGGCTTTCTTCTTACTCCAGAGGATCGCGATCGCGTAACCGATACCGTGAAAAAGAATAAACCCTTCCGACAAAAGAATAAGCACCGCAAAAACACCATCCACAACCGAGTATCGGGCCCGCTCGAGCAGAACCCCTCGGACGATCAAATAGGTCATCGCCGCAAGGATCGCGAGGATTCCAAGGGCCTCCAGCACAACACTGCCTCGCGGTTCTTGTTTGTTTTCCATTAGAAGTAGTACTTCACGGAGCCCTTCGCCCCCGCGTCTTCATAGATCTTTGTTGAGGATATCGTGTATTGTCCCCCGCCACTGATCTGGAGACGTTTTGTAATGTCCCAAGTAAGACTGCCCCCGACCGAATGGCCGGTAATACCCGTAGAGTCGAACGAAACGTCATAGCCGGCTTCGTAATATATGTCGTTCGCATCAAAGAAGACCTCTTCCTTATTCAGAAAATGCTTCCACTTAAGCGAAATCGTATGCAGGGAATATCCCTGCGGAGAAAAATAGTCCGTTTCGATCTTTCTGAAGTTCCGGAACTCGTAGCGGTATTTCACGTAGAGGGCTCTCGGCTCAAGCGAGAGAAAATACAAGGTATCCCCCGCGACGTCACTACACCGGTTGTGGTCCGAGAAATACGAGAACATATAATCCGCACCCGCTTTCCATCGCTTCGTGAGATCGAAATCCTGTCGCACCTTAAAATTATTCCGGACAAGCCTGTCCCGTATCACGGTGCTGTTATTCTCGAGCCGTTGCTGTTCCTGCGACAGCGTCATTTGGCCGACATCGAAAGTACGGAATGCGAACTGCTCGCCGAATTCATAAACAGGCGCGACGCTCCGGTTATAGGTGATGAGATTGAAAAAAGCACCGGCCGCCCAGTCAGGATTTTTTTCATAGCTCAATCCAATGCGGGCCTGGTTCTCGGTCAGATCGTGGAAATCAACAAAAGACCTCCGTGTAAGGTTATAACCCGCCTGAAGATCGGTCTGCATATTGAGCGGGACATTCATAAGGCTGTTAAATGAATTCTTGTGAATATCGACATCGCGCGCGCCGCTGCGAGCCTTGAAGAATTCATACCCGGAAGCAAGTACGGGATGGCTTGAGATAAGCACCACTTTTTTCAACCCCTCCTTCGCCCGGAAATGGTCCGAGAAGACATCCAGCATCTTCTTATACTGATCCGTCGCCTCACGCCACATGGCTTGGTAGGAGTAGATCTGGCTTAGGTCGAACATCGCCTCCGCATTCTCCGGGGCTTTGCTGAGCAGTTTTTTATAAGCTGCAATCGCGCGCTTGACTCTATTGCTCCAGTAGAACTCCTTGGCGTCCATCTCTTCTTTAACGAGTTCATTGGGTCCCTGGCTCAGGATCTTTTGGTATTCTTTTCTCGACTGACGATATTTCCTCTCCCAGCCGAGGATCCGGGCCTTTTGTAGCCTTAAGGCCGCGTCCTCCTTCTCGGCCAAGAGCTCATCGTAGATCTGCAAGGCTTCACGGTAGTGCCGGGTCCAGCTTTCGACGTCCCCGATCTTCGCTTTGACTTTCCGGTCGTATTTCTCATCCAGAACCTCGTGATAAAGCGCCAAGGCCTTTTCAAAATCCTGATCGCCCGCGTAGATATCCCCCAAAAGCACTTTCGCATCTCTGTTTGTGGGATCCTTCTCCAAAACCCCTTTCACCAGTTGCTCAGCCTCCTGTGTTTTTCCGAGGCGGAAGCAGACCTCGGCGAAGGCAACCGTCTGTTTCGGATCGGACGGATTTGTCGCGAGGATCTTTTGATACAACGCTTCCGCTTTCAAAAAATCCTTCTTCCAGGAATAAACAACCGCGAGTTTCTGTTCCACTTCAAGGTCCCCCGGCTTGAGCTCAAGCACCTTCAGATATTCGGCGACCGCTTCTTCATATTTTTGCTGCCAACTGAGCACGTCGGCGAGGGACACCCGGGCCTTGATATTCTGGGGGTCTTTTGCGAGTACCTCCCGGTACTGTTTGACGGAACTGTCATAATCCTGTTCGATCATGTAGCTA
>CAISGE010000018.1 GCA_903884815.1 Candidatus Omnitrophota bacterium
CTCGAAAGAAGTCCGGCCCGGGCGAGGTGATGATGCCCAAAAGAAATAGTCCGGCCAAAGATCGTCTGGAAGGAGGCGAAATTGAATCTCTGGGCGAAATTCGCCCCGATCTTTTCGAAACGGGCATACCAACTTGCTGCATGAGCGATCCGGATGAACGCCTGAAAGATCGCGATGTCCCTGTTTTCCGGATGCTCGGCCTTTCTGAGTAGCTTGAGAAGCGTCCCTTTGGGGATCATCCCGTCAGCGTCGCAAACATAAAGATAGACGTATTCAGGATGCGATTCCAGAAACTCCGCGATATTTCCTTGTTTACGTTCAACGGGAACATCCCTGCGCCTGTAAAAGATGCGATCCGGATGACTCTCCGAAAGCTTTGCGACAATTTCCCGTTCATACGGCTCAAACTCAGCCGAAGAATCAGACAGGACCCAAAGATCGGTATTCGGGAGCTTATTCCCCGAAAATGAATACATGATTCGCTCGAAGAGGCCGTGAGATTCGTTACGGACGGGATAGACGATCGCGGTCTTCGGAAATTCTTTGATGTAGGCTCCCTTCAGTGCCGTCTCTTTAAGGAACGGCCGCAGAACGCTCAAGGAAAAAAGGAACGCCACGTCAAAGAATAAAAATCCGAAGCCCGCGACCCAGAGGATCCCGAATAAACGGGATTCCTCCGTCCATACGATCGCCGACGACACGAGCCACACCGCAAGGCATGTCAGGAGCGCGACCGCGCCAAGAAATAGCGCGGTCCGGGTCTCCGGACTTAGCGGAAAGCGTCCAGCCGGGATCGCTGGAAAGGATCTCACGATCTATCCTCCTCATCGTCCACGGAAGTATTCGCCGAAGGTGTTTCCATTGCCGCCGGCTTGAAGGCACGGGTCCGTTCAAGTCGCGCCATTTGTACCCGATATTCAGCTACCGCCTGAACGGCCGCTGATCGCGCATCTTCTAATGCGATAAAGGAATCAAGAAGTTCCCCGGCGCCTTTACCACCCGTTACGAGACGTGTTTTCTCATTCTTGTAGTTTTCCTCATTTTCTTTGAGAAAAGCGTCTGTCATCCGGATCTTCTGCCGCAAAGCCCTCGCTTCATGAAAGAGACGCCTGATCTCTTTTTCATGATTCCGGATCCGGATATCCTCGGCCCATTTTGTTTCCTCGATCTCCTGCTCCTTCGCGCGGATCTTGGAACCAAGCCGGCCGAAATCCCAAATGTTCCATTTCCCTTCGATCCCCACGATCACGCGGTTCGTGTCCACGTACACGTCCCGAACACTGTTCCACCGCGTTGAGAGGCTGAGTTGCGGGAATCTTTCCGCCTGAAGAGAGCGTTTCTCCTGCTGCTTCGCCAGGATCATGAGAGACCCTTCTTTGTAAACCGGGTCGGCTTCACGCGACGCGCCAAGAAACGACTCGAGCCCGCTTTCAACTTCCTGAATGGTGCCGTACGTCTGAAGCTCAAGGACTTCTCCTTCCCCGATCCCCACCGTTTCCCGTAAGACCGTAAGCAGGTAGTCGTAGGTCTCCTTGTGCTTCACGAGCGAATGCTTCACGCTTTCAAGATGAGATTCGACCTTGAAAGCTTCAAGATGCGGGAGCATCTCTTTCCCGGAGAGTTTCTTGATCCGCTCGCACTCGGCTGTAAGCTCCTTCACCTCTCCCTGGGCGATCCTCGTGAGCTCCTTTTCCGCCAGGACCTGCGCGTAAAGGACCCGCACCGCAAGCTCCAGATCGAGTTTTACTTCTTCGAGCCGGAGTTTCTCGATCTCGCAGACAGCGCTCTGTCGCCGCTTTTCCGCAACCGCTTTCCCGCCCTGAAAGATCGGCTGCTCGATCCCCGTATCCAGGTAGTACAGGAATGTCCTTTCTCCCGTGGCAGCACCCGCTTGGACATCAGCCTTGAGCTTCGGAAAGAACTCGGCAAGCGTCCCCTTGTAAAGAGCCGCCTCTTTGCCAAGACGCGCGAGCGCGCGTTTTATCTCGCTTGAATCCTTTAGCGCGTTTTTAACCGCTTCGTCAATGCTAAGAAGCGCGCCAGACGGCCGAAGCACCACCGATTCCGCGGCGTACGCGCTGAAGGACGCCGTCAGGACCGCTACCGTGAGTCCAAGGCAGACTGTTCTCCTCCAAAACGTTTTCCCCTCCTTGAAACACTTCGTCATGAGTCTTCCTCCTTTATCTGTCTCGTTGGGAAATCCAGCGTTTCCGGATTACTCCGGTTTCTGTTCTGCCGCCAGTTTCGCTCCGAGCTCCGCGACCCCTTCCTGGAATGCCTTGAAATGCCTCGGAAGGATGCTGATCCCGCGCTTCGCGGCAAACACTTCGTCGTTTTCCTCGTTTTTCACGAAGAAACGGATGTCTCCGCGCAATTTTCCGTTCACCTCCACTACCGTGAAATGCAGCTCCTCTCCGCTGCGCGTCGGAACAACGCGCACTCTCTCTTTTTCAACAAAACCCTTGTTCTTTTTTTCTTTGTCCATTTTTCTCTCCTTTTTGTTTTGATTTACACGGCCTCAAGCAGAAAAACAAAGATCGGCTTTGAAGCCTCCGCTGTGACGGACTTTTCGACGTTCACACTTCTTAAATTCCTTCGCGCCTCATCCGAAAGCCCC
>CAISGE010000019.1 GCA_903884815.1 Candidatus Omnitrophota bacterium
ATGGGGCTATCTCCTTTGGTTTAGGGCTCGTCAAAGCCCGGTTGTTTGTAGCGACCAAAGAATACCTCATGCCACTCGTTTTTATAACCCTGAATTTACAGGGATTTTAAGACATAACCCTAGAAGGAAATCGTCTATGAGAAATTTTGAAAAAGGTTTTACGCTTGTGGAGGTACTGATCGTGGTGGTGATCATCGCTATCCTTGCGTCGCTTATCGTGCCGCGCATGCTGATGCAGACCGAAAAAGCCAAAGCTGCCGAAGCCCTGCAGATGATCGGTGCCATTAAGCGTGCCGCGGAACGATATTACGACTTTAATGGGACTTATGATGTGCCCAGTGTGAATATTGTTTCGAGCCCTGCAGGTACCAGCGGCGACTGGGCGGATCTAGGACTCACAGGTATTGAGAAAACAAAGGATTGGAAATATAGTTACTTAAGAGACGTGGGGAACTTCGTCTTGCGCGCTCAGGACTACGACAGCGCTACGGGATTAGTCGGAAAAAAATATGAAGCGCATTACGAACTTATGACCGGCTGGGAATGTGGACCTGGGTTTAAATACATCGATAATGATTCTTCCGGAGCGAGTGGCTGCACGATTTAAAATGTAATATGTGGTATGTCGTATGTCGGAGGAAGTAGTAGACGGTTTTTTTCGACATACTCCATATGTATATGCGACGGGAATGCCGCGTGTTCTAGGATAGGATACGAGGAGGCAGATCATGCGAAACGTGAAGAGGGGATTCACGCTTGTGGAGGTACTGATCGTGGTGGTGATCATTGCGATCCTCGCGTCTCTCATTGTGCCGCGTATGCTCATGCAGACCGACAAAGCCAAGGCCGCCGAAGCTCTGCAGATGGTTGGTGGTCTCAAAAGAGCCGCGGAAAGATACTACGATTTCCATGGTACTTTTGTTCTTCCCTCGCCTTCAGACAAAGGGATTAGTTCGGCCTATGGGCTTATGACTGCAGGCGATTGGTCGGATCTGGGACTCCAAGGTCTTGAGAAATCAAAGGATTGGCAATATTCGTATACAAATGCTGATGTTAATTCTTATATGCTCGCCGTATGGAACAATGAGGAGACCAATGGTATTGTTTTCGTGGGTTCCGAAGATGCTGCTAATCCGAGCTATTGGGACTGTACCGGGGTCTTCAAGCCTATGACTGCCGATGTTCCCGCCTGGCCTACGCAGTCAACGCAAGGCTGCACGATTTAAAGGCAATATGTCGTAGGTGGTAGGTTGTATGTCGGAGGTAGCAGCGGCTGGTTTTTTGCGCGACCTGCGACATACGATATACAACACAAGCGTTTGTTCGATTTCTTGACTTGAGCGTCCTAAACAGTTAGTATTTTTTCACTTATGAGACTAAAGAATCGCTTTGCCCCCTCTCGTTTCGTCCTCCCTCTCCTTATTCTAATCCTGACTTCTGCTTTGGCCGCACCCGCGTATGCCGGATTTTTTGAGGCCAGTGACTGGACGAAAGAGCCCACTTATTTGAAGAAGACTGAGCAGAAACTGGGCTTCGGCTTTCTCAACCTTACGGCCGGCTGGACGGCGCTTTTTTTTGAACCCGCCAACGGTCAGAATTTCTTCACCGGCCTCGGCAATGGGGTTCTCTATTTCGCCACCGATACTCTCGGGGGCGCTCTTCACGCAGTAACCTTTCCTATTTCTCTGGATATTCCTCTACCTCATGGCGGGATCGTTCATGAATATACAAAATAGCCGCTTTTCTATGGCACTTCTCTTGTCGGGTTGTCTCTTTTTTTCCGGTCTTGCGTCGGCACATGCGGCGTCCCCTTGGGCGGACAAACAGGGGTATGGGCCGCGGACGGGCGGCAAGCTCGCTTTTGGCCTCAAGAATACGCTGCTGGGTTGGATGACGCCCTGGGCGGAGGCCAAGAATCCCAAATATTCCAAAGAATGGGTGGGATTTTCCGCAGGATTTGGCGAGGGTTTGATCAATACTGGGGCCGGCGTGGTCCAGCTTGCCACGTTTTTAATCCCCGTCGATTTTCCGGACATCGGCTACGGGCTCCCTATCCCGGATCCCGAGAGGGTCAAGAATCCACCGAAGCCTTACGCCCCTTACAGCAAGAGGTAGTCTCTTTCCCCGGGATTCCTTCCGGTGTTTCCAAGCTCCGTCGACTCTGCTATACTTTTGCACGTTTTCCGAGGGGGCAGGCTTAGTCCGGCCCTTGATTTTCACTCTTAACCCAGCTTAGGATGCGCCATGACCCAACAGCCTATTTCGTTTGAACCGACCGAGCGTCTCAAAAAACTGCCGCCTTACCTGTTTGCGGAGATCGACAAGAAAAAGCGCGAGCTCATCGCCAAAGGGAAGGACGTGATCGACCTCGGCGTTGGGGATCCGGACATTCCGACAGGGGATTTCATCATCGAAGCCTTGAACGTCGCGGCTAAAAACCCGCGCAATCACCGCTATGCCTTAGATCAAGGGATGCCGGAATTCCGTCACGCGATACGCGACTGGTTCCAACACCGCTTCAACGTCAAGCTCGATCCGGATAAGGAAATTCTTCCGCTCATCGGTTCCAAAGAAGGCATCGGGCATTTGCCGCTTGCGGTGCTGAATCCGGGCAACGTCTGCCTTATCCCGGATCCGGGCTATCCCGTGTATCGCTCGGGCACGCTTTTCGCTGAAGGCATTCCCTATACGATGCCGCTTCTGGAAAAGAACCATTATCTGCCGGACTTTGATGCGATCCCGGCGGATGTGCTCAAGAACGCGCGGCTCATGTTCCTCAACTACCCGAACAATCCGACTTCGACAGTCGCGGATAAAGCTTTTTTTGAAAAGGCTGTGGCGTTCGCGCGTAAGCACGGCATCTTGATCGCGCACGACGCGGCCTATTCCGAGATGTGCTACGAGGGGTTGAAGTCCCCGAGCATTCTCGAAGTCCACGGCGCGAAAGAGATCTGTGTGGAACTCTTCTCGCTTTCCAAGACCTACAGCATGACCGGCTGGCGCATCGGATTCGCGGTCGGGAACGTGCAGGTCCTTGCGCTTTTGGCGAAGGTGAAGTCGAATCTGGATTCCGGGATCTTTCAGGCGATACAGATCGCGGGCATCACGGCGCTTCAGGACGGGCAGGCGGAGCTAGAAAAGAATCTCAAGATCTATCAGGAGCGTCGCGATCTTCTGGTCCAGGGATTTAAGGACCTTGGCTGGAGGATCGAGGCACCCAAGGCGACTTTTTATGTCTGGATCCCGGTGCCGCCGGGCTACACTTCCTCCGAATTAGCGCTGAAATTCCTGGAAGAACTCAATATCGTCGTGACTCCCGGGAACGGCTTCGGACCGAACGGAGAAGGGTATTTCCGGATCTCTCTCACGGTGGCTGAATCGCGGATCATGGAAGCTCTCGACCGGATCAAGAAAAGCCACCCGCATCATCGGTAGATCTCAGATCTCAAATTTGAAGTCCCAAATCGAGAAGCACATGCCTAAAGTCTTTATCGGGGTCGGTTCGAATCTTGGTGACCGGTCCGGTTACCTCGCCTTTGCCCGGAAGGAACTTTCCTTGGTTGCGGGGCTTACGGATCTCCGGTTGTCTCCTGTTTATGAAACCGAGCCGGTAGGAGCTGAAGGCGGATCGTTTTTGAACGCGGTCTGGAGTTTTGAAACGGACTTATCGCCGCGCGTGCTTTTGAATAAGCTTCATGAGATCGAGTCGAAAGCGGATCGCGAGCGCCACAAACCTAACGCGGCGCGGACGCTAGATCTGGATCTCCTCGCTTACGGGAATGAAAAAATCCTGGAAGACGGCTTGCAAGTGCCGCATCCCAGAATGCATGAGCGCCGTTTCGTCCTCGAACCCTTTTGCGATCTGGAACCTGAATTTGTTCATCCGGTTTTAAAAAAAACGATGCGACAGCTTTTGAATAATCTTGGCGCAACGCACAACGCGCAACGCGCAGCGAAATGACTTCCCGTTGTGCGTTGATCGTTGCGCGTAGAACGGAAATATGAGAACTATCAGAAAGCCAGAGGAACTCACGAAAGCCCTGGATAAACTTCGGGCGCAAGGGAAGTGCGTCGGCTTTGTCCCGACCATGGGAGCACTGCATGAAGGTCATTTGTCGCTCGTGCGGGCCGCGAACCGTGAGAACGATATCAGCGTCGTTAGCATTTTTGTGAACCCCACGCAATTCGGCCCCCAAGAAGACTATACGAAATATCCTCGCGTACTCGGCGCGGACCGAAAAAAGCTTCGGACGGTCGGGGCCGACTACCTTTTTTGCCCCTCGACTGCGGCCATGTATCCCGAGGGTTTCAACAAGCCCCTGAAGTTCGCTGGGGCGAAATGGCCGAGGCTTGCTCGGGGTCTTTGCGCGAAATTCCGTCCGGGGCATTTTCAAGGCGTGGTGACTGTGGTCACAAAACTTCTCCGGATCACGGGAGCCTGCCGGCTCTATCTGGGAGCGAAGGATTGCCAGCAGGCGGCTGTCATTGGTCAGCTGATCCGGGATCTGGGCCTTGACGTCCGGGTTCGTGTCATGCCGACGGTCCGGGAGAAGGATGGGCTCGCCATGAGCTCAAGAAATCGCTATCTCAGCGCTGACGAGCGGCGCAGGGCTCTTACGATCTCGCGGACGCTCTTTCGTTTGAGGCGTGATCTTCAGAGGAATGCGGGAACGGTCGCAGGTCTCCGGGCACGCGCGTTCCATGAATTGAAAAAGGACATGGACCGGGTCCAATATCTGGAGGTCGTGGATGCCGAGACGCTTCACCCGGCGAGAAGGCGGGGGCGAAAGAGGGTCGCGCTTGCGGCCTGCTTTGTCGGCAAGACAAGGCTTATCGATAATGTTATAATCCCGCCCTCACGAATCCCATAAGGAGTTCGAATCTGTATGCAAAAACAATTGTTAAGCGGCAAGATCCACCGGGTGACCGTTACGGAAGCCTGCATTGATTATGAGGGCAGCATCACGATCGATAGCCTTCTCCTCAAGAGCGCGGGCATTCTCCCTTATGAAAAAGTCCTCATCGCGAATCTGAATAACGGGTCCCGCATCGAAAGTTATGCTATCTCCGGGCCCGCGGGTTCCGGCGTGATCTGCTTGAACGGGGGAGCGGCCAAACACGGCAAGGCGGGGGATCTGGTGATCATTCTGACCTTTGCCCTAATGTCTGAAAAGGAAGCCCGGAAGCACAAACCTAAAGTCGTTTACGTGGATGCCAAGAATCGCATCACTAAGAAGAAATAGAATGAAAAAAAAGATCAAGGTCGGGATCATCGGGGGCGGGACGATCGGAACGGCGCTCGCGCATGCGGTGGTGAAGGATTTGAAGGCCTTTGCCCAGCTTAAATTCCTGTGCGAGAAGCACACGGAAAAGGCCGCGTTGCTCCAGAAGAAATTTCAGTTCTACGCTCGCTTGGTTCCTTTGACCGAATTGGTCCGCCGTTCGGATCTGATCATCGAGGCCGCGTCACCCAAGGTCGCGGCGCAAGTAGTAAAGCTTGCCAGCAAGTGGAATAAAAAAGTGCTTATTATGAGCGTTGGCGGGTTGCTCCAACCGCCGGTCGTGGAAATCCTGAGGAAGAATCAGTCCCGCATCTTTTGCCCTTCGGGCGCCATCACGGGGGTGGACGGCGTTCTGGCCGCGGCCAACGGGAAGATCCGGAAGGTTCGTCTGGTGACGCGGAAGCCCCCCGAAGCGTTGATGGGCGCGGCGTATTTTCTTAAGCATCCCTTTCCTGTGCTCAAATCGCTTACGGAAGAACGGCGTGTTTTTTGCGGCGTCGCGGCGGACGCCATTGAGCATTTTCCGCAGAATATCAATGTCGCCGCGGTGCTGAGCCTTGCGGGGGTTGGGCCTGAGCGCACGCAGGTGGAGATCTGGACCTCGCGCGCCTACAAAGGGAACCGGCACGAGGTGACCGTGGAAGGGGATTTTGGAACGTTCACGACCATCACGCAGAACCGGCCCGCGCCCGGAAATCCCAAGACCAGCTATCTCGCCATTCTTTCCGCCATTGCCACGCTCAAGAAGGCCTTCGCTTCCGTTCGCGTCGGAACCTGACGGCCCTGACTTTGGGTTTCTTTTTATGAATGGTAGTCAGGACCGCCCCAATTTCGAAAAAGTTACAATGAATAGGAATTGGGGGCCGTCTGGCGGAGGAATTCCTCTCATGGACGAATTCATCGAGATCCGGGGGGCCCGGGAGCACAATCTCAAGAATCTTTCACTTAGGATCCCTCGCAACAAATTCGTCGTGATCACAGGTCTTTCAGGCTCCGGGAAATCCTCCCTCGCCTTTGACACCATTTACGCCGAGGGGCAGCGCCGCTATCTCGAAAGTCTTTCGTCCTACGCCAAGCAATTCCTTGAAAAGCTCAAGAAGCCGGAAGTCGACCATATCTCCGGCCTTTCCCCGGCGATCGCGATCGAGCAGCGTTCTGTCACTCACAATCCACGATCCACCGTCGCGACTGTGACAGAGATCTACGATTATCTCCGGCTGCTTTTTGCCAAGGCCGGGACGGCGCACTGCCCCTCCTGTCAGGAGCCGCTTCAGAGCCAGACCCGGGAGGATCTTCTGAAGGATCTTCTGGGGCGTTTCGCGGGGAAGGAAGTTCAGGTTCTGGCGCCGCTTGTGCGCGGCCGCAAAGGGGAGTTCCAAAAGCTTTTTCAGGATTCGCTCAAGAAAGGTTATGACCGAGCAAGGATCGACGGGACGGTCAAGATCATCAAACAGGACACGAAGCTTCGGAAGTCCGTGCGCCACGACATCGAGATCGTGATCGATGAGCTGACGCCCTTAAAGAATGAGGATCGTCGATTTCGCAATTCCGTTATCTGTGCCCTCGACCTTACCAAAGGCCATGTCGCGATCCTTGAAAAAGAAGGAAAAGCCGGCAAGCTTCATTTCTTTTCTACCACCAAAACCTGCGCGAAGTGCCAGATCAGTTTGCCGGACCTGACGCCGAACATGTTCTCTTTCAATAGTCCCTACGGCGCGTGTCCCAAATGCAAGGGGCTGGGGAAGCTCTCCCAGATCTTCGCGAAGGGCGTGATCTCGGCGCCGCAGAAGCCGCTCATGAGCGCGCTGAATAAAGACGTTTTTTTCTCGTTCAATAAATATTTCTTTGAGGACCTGCTCCACGATCTGACGGAAAAATACAGCTTTGATTGGGATACGCCCTATCAGGATTGGCCGGAAGAGGCAAAGGAGGTGTTCTATCTCGGGGATGGAGACATCTCGGGGCTTGTGGAAGAATGGGAACGGCTTTTTCATGAGACGAATTCCGAGGAAGTACGCGCGAAGGTCCGGAAATTTCTGAGGGAGGAGGTTTGCTCCGAATGTGCGGGCAAGCGGCTCCGCAAGGAAAGCCTCGCCGTTTTGATCGAGGGGAAGAATGTTGCCGAAGTAACAGCCCTGCCGGTTGAAGAGGCTGTTCCGTTCTTTCAGGCGTTACATTTCCGGGATGCTCAGAAAACGGTGACCGAGCCGATCCTCCGCGAGGTCCGGGAACGGCTTGCCTTTTTGCTTAATATTGGACTCGGGTATCTGGCGCTTGACCGGACGGTCGCGACGCTTGCGGGAGGGGAGCTTCAGCGCATTCGCCTCGCCTCGCAGATCGGAATGGGTCTGACGGGGGTGCTTTATGTCTTGGACGAGCCGAGCATCGGTCTTCACCCGCGGGATAATGACAAGCTGCTCGGCGCACTGGAAAAGCTCCGGGATCTGAAAAATACCGTGCTGGTGGTGGAGCATGACGAGGAGACGATGCGCCGCGCGGACCACGTGATCGACCTTGGGCCGGGCGCGGGTATCGAGGGTGGCGAGATCGTTGCTCAGGGCAAGCTTTCAGAGATGAAGGATTTCCCCAGGTCCCTCACGCTTAAATACCTTTCCGGAGAGCTTTCGATCGAGGTTCCCAAGTCGCGCAAGGACAGCCGGAAAGCTCCGAAGCTGACCCTGAAGGGCTGCCGCGAGCACAATCTAAAAAATATCGATGTCGCGTTTCCGCTCGGCCTTTTGATCTGCGTGACCGGCGTCTCGGGTTCCGGGAAGAGCACGCTCGTGCACGACATTCTGTATAAGGAGCTTCACAACCGGATCTGGAAGACGCAGTACAAAGTCGGTGCCTTCGATTCGCTTTCGGGAGCGGAGCGTCTCGACAAGATCATAGAGATCGACCAGGCGCCGATCGGCAGGACGCCGCGCTCCAATCCCGCGACCTATACGGACATTTTCGGGTTTATCCGGAAACTTTACAGCGATATGGAACTCTCGAAGCTCCGGCGCTATTCCCAGTCGCGATACAGTTTCAACCTCAAGGGAGGGCGCTGCGAACAATGCCGCGGCGCCGGTGCGGAAAAGCTCGAGATGAGCTTCATGCCCGATCTTTTTGTGGTCTGCGAATCCTGCCGCGGCAAGCGTTACAACGAGCCCACGCTCGAGGTCCGCTATCAAGGCAAGAATATTGCGGAGGTGCTAGACCTTTCCGTGCGTGAAGCTATCGGTTTTTTCTCGAAGCTCTCGTTCATCCGTGAGCGTCTCGAGATCCTCGAGGCGGTGGGACTCGGCTACGTCAAACTCGGACAATCGTCCACCACGCTTTCGGGCGGGGAAGCCCAGCGCATCAAGATCGCGGCCGAGCTTATCAAGAAAGCGACGGGCCGGACGCTCTATCTTCTGGATGAGCCGACTACGGGTCTTCACTTTGGCGATATCCAGCATCTCATGAAGGCGCTTCTGAATCTCCGGGATCAGGGGAATACGATTATTGTGATCGAGCACAATCTGGACGTGATCAAGATGGCGGACCATATTATTGATCTCGGGCCGGAGGGCGGAAAAGCGGGGGGCTGTATTGTCGCCCAAGGTTCGCCCGAGGAGGTTGCCGCGGTCATGGGCTCCCATACGGGCCAGTTCCTTCGCAAGATTCTGCCAGGAGAAGGCTGATGGACATTCGCGCTCTTACAAACGGAAAATAATAAAGTTCTTTTAAACGAAATCGTTTCTTGCTATATTGTGCTCGTTGTTTGTGGAAAATCTAGCAGCAAAAGGAGCCCCCTATGATTATGGAAATCGGAATTGTCGCCGGAGAGATTTGGCACTTTCTTGACGAAAAGCAAAGCGCCACAGCGGATCAGCTGACCAAAGGATTGAAGCGCCCTCGCGAACTTGTGCTCATGAGTCTCGGTTGGCTTGCGCGAGAAGGCCACATCACTTTGGGAACTCCCGAAAGCGGTTATTCGGCGACACTTAATCGCAAATAAAAAGCGCGCGTGAAGTACTGTTGCGTTCTTAGTACTGCTCCGAATATCAAGGAGGCCCGCCAATTGGCGGGCCTTTTAGTTTCTAAACGCCTCGCCGCCTGCGTTCAGCTCCTCACCGGCCTCGAATCCCATTATCGCTGGAAGGGGATGAAAGAAACCTCTCGGGAAGTGCTCCTCCTCATCAAGACCCGCGCCTCACTTTATAAAAAACTCGAAGCCGCCATCCTCAAGAACCATCCCTACGAAGTTCCCGAGATCGTCTGTCTGCCCATTACCAAAGGCAGTAGGTCTTATCTTGATTTTATTGCAGCGGAGACGACATCGTGAAAAGTGAACTTCTGCGAGCTTCTGCCTTTAGAATTGGGGTGGACTGTTAAATCCTGGAAAATGTTGGGTGGGAAATGCAACATCCCGCCCCGGTCGCTGGTTAGTGTGCTAGCCAAAATAGTTACGATTTCATTAGTTACCGTTTTGTTGCTTGAGGGTGTGTGTCGAATTTACAATAAACTTAATCCGACTTTTATTTTCCCCTCTGATTCATACAATCGATTTCGAGGAGTGTCCTTTGCGAAAAGATATCTGTCTCAGCTGAACTCTCAAGGGTTTAATGATGTTGAACACTCCCGGAATAAAAAATCGAACATTTTTAGAATCGTGGGGATCGGCGACTCGTTTGTTTTCGGAGTGGTTCCTCGCGAGAAAAACTTTCTTGCCTTGCTTGAACGAAAACTCAACTATGAAAAGACACTGTTTGAAATTGTAAATATGGGCATTCCCAATATCGGCACGGATAGCTACCTCGCGCTTTTGGTGAACGAAGGTCTTTCTTTAAGCCCTGATCTTGTGATCTGCTGCTTTTTTATGGGAAATGATTTCGACGACCGCCTTGAATCGCATCCCAACCGTTTTCATTCTTACCTGTACGCATTTTTGAAATATTTATATATAGCTCATATTGAGAATGCGGAGGCGGTTTTTAGTTCTGCATCTTACAGGGATGATGCGCTCAATATTAATCCTAAAAAATTTTTAGCGATTGAGAGAGAAAGAAGTTTGAATTTTAGAAAAAATAACAAGGATTTTTTAGCGAAGCTCGATTGGGCTACTTCAAACTTGAAGCGCATGAAAGAAGTATGCTCTTTGCGGGGTGCTCAATTTCTAGTTGTGATTATTCCCGATGAAGCGCAGGTTAGTATTTCCTTGCAAAAGGAAGTTGTCGGAAGCTACGGCGCTTTAGCGGAAGAGGCTTTTGATTTTAAATTTCCAAACATGTTGCTCGGAGTGCGTCTTCGCGAAATGAATATCCCATACATTGATTTACTGGATGATTTTTCCGCTCTTCCGGAAAGCAAAAGATGCTACAGGCCCAGAGATACTCATTGGAATATTGCGGGAAATGAATTGGCGGCGGATTTTATTTTTAATAAACTGAAATTTTTTCTGGATCTTTCTGGTTCGGATGCTGCCAAGAGATAGGCAGGGGATTGAGTAGCGAGACTTGATGGATTTGTTTTTTTGCGGAGTATTTTAAAAGCGTCTCCCCGCGAGCGGCGTTCTGTGATTAAATCTTAGACGGCGAAACAGCGATGAATACTTGGGCGGGCTTTTGGCCTTAATTCAGGAACTGATGGGGGAAAGAAGCATCGAAGTAGAGAGTTTCCTGCGCTTTTAAGTCGTATTCCTGGTTCTCCAGCTTGACCTTGATGTGTCGGCGTTATTCTAATTTTTAACTTGGGTGGAGGATTTTAAATGACGCGTAAAGATAGAAGATCCAAAGTCACTCCTGTCGCGAAATCTCCGGAGGCGGAGCCTCAAAATATTGTCTCCTGGAAACAGATCGCGCTGCTCCTGGGGTGTATCTTGATCTTGGGGTTGGCGGTCTATTCCAATACCTGGAATGTCCCGTTTCAGCTGGATGACAAGCTTCGTATCGTAGAGAATGACTCGATCAAAAACTTCAGTCTCTCGACCTTTTCCCAGATATGGATCGCGAATCCGAAAACAAGGTTTTTGCCGTATGTTTCATTTGCCGTAAATTGGGCGATGGCTGGGAAAAAGGTAGTGGACTATCACATCTTTAACCTTGGGGTCCACGTTCTGAACGCATTCTTGGTTTACTTTATGATGGGCCTTATTTTAAAGTCGCCGAAAATGCGGGGGGTCTATTCCCGGGATGCAGCTTTTTTTCTTGCCGCATTCAGTACGCTGATCTTTGTGGCGCATCCTCTCCAGACACAGGCGGTGACCTATATTGTCCAACGTACGGCCTCCATGGCCGCATTTTTTTATTTGGGGGCAGTTGTTTTGTATCTCAAGGCGCGGTCTGGATCGGGGGCTTTGTGTTATAGCGCATCGCTCGTGATGGCCGTGGGTGCAATGTTCTGCAAAGAGAACACGGTCACTTTGCCCCTGGCGATCGTGATGGTGGATCTTCTGTTCTTCGAACAAAAGGAAGGAAAATGGAAAGTTCTGCTCCGGGGGGTGCCTTATTTGGCGATCATGTCGATCGCTCTATTTTGGGGAGGGAAACTCCCGGGCAAGAATATTATTCCGGCCGATCCGGAAAGTGTTCTTTCTCGCGGCCGGTATTTTTTGACGCAGTTGAATGTTCTGTGCACCTACCTCCGCCTTTTCTTTTTTCCGGTCCGTCAAACCCTGGATTACGATTATCCGGTGTCGAATTCCTTGCTGGATCCAAAAACCTTCGCTTGTGCTCTCTTGCTATTAGGACTAGCGGCATCGGGCGTTTTTTTTCTCAAAAAGAACCGGCTCATTTCGTTTTCGATTTTTTGGTTCTTTTTAACGCTGAGTGTGGAGTCAAGTATCATCCCCATCAAGGACGTTATCTTTGAGCACCGCATGTATTTGCCGCTTGCGGGCTTTGCTGTGATTCTGCCGGCGCTGATATTTTTCATGATGAAAAATGTGCGCTACGCGGCAATTGCGGGATCGATCGTGGTGGCCGTCCTCTCAGGATTGACCTACGCGCGGAACCGTGTCTGGATATCAGAAATATCTCTTTGGGAAGATGTGGTCACGAAGGCCCCGAACAAGGCAAGGGCTTATAATAATTTAGGGATGCTGTGTGGGGAAAAAGGCGATCTTGTGTGTGCTGAAAAGGCATTTGAAAATGCTCTGCGGGCGGACCCGATGTTTGTCATGGGGTATGACAACTTGGGGATTATTTACAAGAAGAGAGGCGAATTGAATAAAGCGGCTTCGAGTTTTGAAGTCGCTACGATGGTGGATCCCAATCACGCGGCAGCGTATTATCATTTGGGGAATGTTAAGCGGATGCAAGGAGAATTTGGAAAGGCCGTCAAATCTTTCCAGAAAGCCAGTGACTTGGCTCCCGGGTACGCGTACCCCGTCCAGGAGCTTGGAGAAGTGTATCTTCAGCTGGGGGATATTGAAAATGTTAAAAGGCAGATCCAGAGGTTGAGAGATATGCGCTATCCCGATAGGGCAAAAGAATTAGAGGGTCTGTTGCTTGAAAGCGTGAAAACCCAAAAAAAAGTTTGAACAGATAGAAGATTTGGGAAAAGATTTTTAAAGAATTAGATCTTGGACGGGGAAACAGCGATGAAGACTTTGGCGGGCTTTTGGCCTTCATTCAGGAACTGATGGGGGAAAGAAGCATCAAAGTAGAGAGTTTCCTGCGATTTTAAGTCGTATTCCTGGTTTTCCAGCTTGACCTTCACGTGTCCGTCAATCACCCACACGAATTTTTCCACGCCGCGCTCATTGTGCTCCTTTTCCGTCTTGCCGCCTCCCTGAAGGGTGAGGAGGATGGGCGTGATCTTCTTCTTGGAGCTTTCCTGCGTGAGCACTTCCACATGAACGTCTTTGGTGTGATGGGTGGCTACGCGTGCTTCCTTGGCCTGATGGCTGATTTGCTCGTAGCGGCGGTCGACCCCGGTATAAAGCTCCGAAAGTCCGATGCCGAGGGTTTCGGCGATCTTCTCGTGGCATTCGACTGTCCCGATCATGGTTCCTGTCTCGATGCGGGAGAGTGTGGCCTGGGCGATACCCGTCTTTGCCGAAATTTCAACTAAAGTGAGAGCCTTCTCCTTGCGGAGCGTCCTGATTCTCTGACCGAGGTTCTTAAGCATGAGCGTATTTTACCCAAGGCCTACTTTAGGTCAAGCTTTATATAAGGATAGGTCATAAAAATATATTATTTAATTAAAATATGATATTGACAAATAATCATATTTAAGTTACCCTCCTTTCAATATCAAAAAAGGAGGTGTTCGAATGAAGTATGGAAAATCAGTGAAACAGGTTTTGGGAGCGTTGGTCCTTGCGGCATTCTTCTTCGGCGGGCTTTCTACAATCGTCGTGGGGAAGGTTCTGGGCGCGCAGCCCAAGGCGACACTGCAGCTTCAGGGCCAGGCCCAGTCGCCGGTGATGGTGAATGTCAACAAAGCCACCGCCGAAGAGTTGATCAAGGTCCGCGGGATCGGGCCCGTCATGGCCAAGAGGATCATCGAATATCGCGATAAGAACGGCGCATTCAAGGCGATCGAAGATCTTGCCCAGGTCCAGGGGATTGGCGGCAACAAGCTGCAACGGATCAAAGATCAGGTGATGGTCTGAGATTGGTGGGGTGAAAAAGAAAGACGTTCCCTCGTCCGGCCGGCGGGGGAGCGTTTTTCGATCTCGAATTTAAAATTTTCCCGCCTTCGGACGGGACCCCGCCATAGGCGGTGGAAAATCTTTGGCGATGGAGGGATCCATGGGGGAAACCAATACAGCAGCGGCTGGGAAAGAAAACTGTTATCGCCGGTGTCTTGCGGAAGTGGTAACGACGGCTCAAGACCTGCTTCGTGAGGAGGACACCGCCTGCGACTATGGGCGGGTCCAATCCGTGAAATCCATTCTTGGTGCCGCGATCGAGAGGGCAGAGACTGAATCGAAGCGGCTGATCTCGGCCCAGGAATTGCTTCGCGAGCTTATCACTCTTGTTGCTTGTCAGGCGGACCCGCTCCCGGAAGAGCGGCGCGAGGCGTTCACGATCCTGGAGAGGCTCAAGGCTCAGCATCTTGCCCCGAATCTCGAATCTCAAATTTGAGATCCGTTCGACCCCTTGCTTGATTCGGATTGGGGTTTTTGTTACAATGCCGCCTCTTTTGAGAAGCGTTTTTAACCCGCACAAGACCTTTCAGGGAACGCGATGCCTAAGCCATTGACATTTCAGGAGTTAATACAAAAGCTGAACGATTATTGGGCGAAGCAAGGCTGCCTGGTGATGCAGCCTTACGACCTCGAAAAAGGCGCCGGCACGTTCTCGCCGCATACCTTTCTTCGCGCCATTGGGCCCGAGCCGTGGAAAGCCGCTTATGTCGAGCCTTCGCGCCGGCCCACGGACGGCCGCTACGGCGAAAATCCGCATAGAACCCAGCAATACTATCAATACCAGGTCATCTTGAAGCCCTCGCCGGGCAATCCCCAGGAACTTTATCTGAACAGCCTTCGCGCGGTCGGGATCGATCCGTTGTCCCATGATATCCGTTTCGTGGAAGATGACTGGGAATCGCCGACACTTGGCGCTTGGGGCTTGGGTTGGGAGGTCTGGCTCGACAGTATGGAGATTACGCAGTTTACTTACTTTCAGCAATGCGGCTCAATCGATCTCGAGGTGATTTCCTGCGAGATCACTTACGGCCTCGAGCGCATCGCCATGTTCCTGCAGAAAAAAGAATCGCTTTTCGACATCCAGTGGAATGACAAAGTCACCTACGGCGATGTCCATCTTCAGGGGGAGCGGGAATTCTCGAAATTCAATTTCGAAGGGTCGGACCCCGAGATCTACCGCCGTCACTTTGAGGACTATGAAAAGCAGGCGGAGCGGCTGCTTGAAGGCGGGATGGTCCTGCCGGCCTACGATTGCTGTCTCAAGACCTCGCATATTTTCAATCTTCTGGACGCCCGCGGTGCCGTGAGCGTCAACGAACGGCCGCGTTATATCGCCCGGGTCCGTGCCCTGGCCCGCCGCTGCGCGGAAGGTTATGCCGAGAGTCGCAAAACCCAGAATTATCCACTTATCAAAGTGAAGAAGTGAGCCATGTCTAATCTGTTGATCGAAATCGGGGTCGAGGAACTGCCTGTTGGCGCGCTCGACGTTATCTATGAAGAGCTGGCCGTGAAGGCGCGCCAGAAGCTCGTGGAGGAGCGTATTGCTTTCGGGGAAGTGAAAGTCGAAACAACGCCGCGGCGCATCGCGCTTTATGTGCAGGGGATCGCCCTGATGCAACCCGATCGTGTGCTTGAGATCTCCGGCCCCTCTCACGAAAAATGTTATGACGCGCAGGGGAGGCCCACTCCCGTGCTTCAGGGATTTCTCAAGAGCAAACAGTCTACGGAAGCCGAGGTTGAGATCCGCGAGACGCCCAAGGGGAAATTTATATTCCTGAAGAAAAAAGAAAAAGGCCGGGCCGTGGCGGCGATCCTTCCGGAAATGCTTAAAACGCTTCTTGTTTCACTTTCTTTCCCGAAGCTTATGAGGTGGGAATCCACGGGGTTCCGTTTCCCGCGTCCGATCCGCTGGCTTGTCGTGCTGCTGGATGCTAAAAAGATCCCGTGCGCGCTTGCCGACGTCAAGTCCGGGAACAAGAGCCTGGGCCACCGATTCCTCGCACCGCAAAGTTTCTCGATCCTGAAAGCCGACTGGAAATCCTATGTCGCGCTTCTCAAAAAGAAGCACGTGCTTCTGCCGCTTGAGACGCGCGAAGCGATGGTGAAGAGTGCTCTCGCGAACCGTTTCGGGCAGAAAAAGATCGATGAAGAGCTGGCGCATATGAACGCCCAGTTGGTGGAGGAGCCGTTCTTTTTGCAAGGGACGTTCTCCCAGGAATATCTTGAGCTTCCGGACGAGGTCCTCGCGAGCTGCATGAAAAAGAACCAGAAAGTCTTTGCCTGCTACGACACCAAGGGGAAGATGAAGAATGGATTTGTCGCCGTGATGAACGGGAAGCGTGACGGCCTGGCGAAGATCCGCGCGGATTACGAGAATGTCCTCGATTCCCGCCTGAAGGATGCCCGTTATTTTTATGATCTGGATACTCGTGAATCTTTTGAAAAGAAAAAACCCGTTCTCGCCCAGTTGGTCTATCTCGGCAAGCTGGGTTCGGTGCTCGACAAGACGGAGCGGCTTGAGAAGCTGGCAGGGGAGTTCGCTCCGACGGTGAGGCACCCGGAGCTTGCTCAGGACCTGGCGCGCGTCGCGGCGCTTTCCAAGATTGATCTGGTGAGTCATCTTGTCTATGAAATGCCGGATCTTCAGGGGATCGTGGGTCGCGATTACGCTCGCGAGGCCAAGGAGAGGGAAGCGGTCGCGATCGCCATCGGGACGCAGTATTTGCCCAAGAATCTCACGGAATCTCATGAGCATGTTAAAAAAACGATGAGCCTCCTTGGGGCGCTCTTCGGGATCATGGACCGTCTGGACCTTTTGACCGGGGCGCTGGGTTCGGGCATCGAACCTACCGGAAGCCAGGATCCGTTCGCTCTTCGGCGCGCCGGGGGCGTGGTGGTCAAACTGATCCGTGCCTTCGGGGTCTCGTTTTCCCTGAGGAAAGTTCTTGAAGAGAATGTGAAGCTTTATGCCGGCAAACTGACAAAACAGGATGGGCTGGAGACGCGACTCGTGAAGTTCCTACAGGAACGTGTTTCTTTCGAATTGGGCGTCAAACTTGGCACGCGTCCCTATGAGATCCTGCAGGCGGTCATGCGCGCCTCTTTTGAGGATATTTCGGATGTGTTCCGGCGCTTTGAAGTGCTCAACGCGATCGATTTTAAGATCCTGGCAAAAGCGGCCAAGGTGATCCAGCGCACGGCGAATATGCTCAAAGGTTACGGCAAAACACCCGGCGAGCCCCAAGAGGAGTTGTTGGTAGAGCCTTACGAGAAAAAACTCTTTGAATTGATACGGACAAGAATGCAGGATGTCTCGGAGCCTCTTGAAAAGAAAGAGTATGAGAAAGCAACGCGCCTTTTTGCGGATATCTTTTTGTTACCGGTCCATGACTTTTTCGAGAATGTGCTTGTGAATGCCGAGGATGCCGCTTTGCGGGAGAACCGGATGGCCCTTGTAGCCAAGGTTAGCCGTCTTTTTACCGGCAGGTTGGCCGATCTTTCTGCTCTTTCCAGAATTGAAGAAGAGTGATATACTCCGCCCTCTTTTGGTAGGGCGCCTGCGTTCAAGAAACGCTCACAATACCGTTTACCCGTAATAAAAAAATCAGAAAAGCACCAGACCTCTTTCAAGACCCCTGAAGGTTCTTCGGAGGGCAGTTTTTAACCATCATCCGTCAAAAATCAACATGAAGTGAAAAGGAGCTACAATGAGTACCGCAACAGCTAAGAAATCCTCAAAATCCGGTTCTAAATCAAAAACAACAAAACTTGTTTATTTCTTCGGCAATGGCAAGTCCGATGGTGACGCCAAGATGAAGAGCCTCTTGGGCGGCAAGGGCGCAAACCTCGCGGAAATGGTGAATATCGGTATTCCCGTGCCCGCCGGTTTTACGATCACGACCGAAACCTGCGACCTCTATAACAAGAACGGCAAGAAATGGCCCGCGGGTCTTGAAGCCCAGGTCCGTGAGAACATTGCCAAGCTCGAAAAGTCCATGGGACTCAAGCTCGGGGACCGGAACAATCCGCTTCTCGTTTCGATCCGCTCCGGCGCTGCGGCATCCATGCCGGGCATGATGGACACTGTGCTTAATCTCGGACTCAACTCCGAGGTCGTGCAGGGTCTCATCGTGAAGACCGAGAACGAGCGCTTCGCGTGGGATTCCTACCGCCGTTTTATCCAGATGTTCGGCGATGTCGTGATGGAAGTGCCGAGCGATGATTTTGAGCATGTGCTCGAAAAGAAGAAACAGCAGGTCGGCGCGAAGAGCGATACCGAGCTCAACGCCAATGACCTCAAAGATGTGGTCCGCCAGTTCAAGAAGATCTATCTGGACCATACCAAGGAAGAATTTCCCCAGGATCCTTTCGAGCAGCTCGTCAAGGCGACGAATGCGGTTTTCAACTCCTGGAACAATCCCCGCGCTATCAAGTACCGCCAGATCAATGAGATTCGCGGTCTTCTCGGCACGGCCGTGAACATCCAGGCCATGGTGTTCGGCAATATGGGCGAAACCTCCGGCACGGGCGTTTGCTTCACGCGCAACCCTTCGACCGGCGAGAACAAGTTCTACGGGGAATACCTGATCAACGCCCAGGGCGAAGACGTCGTTGCCGGGATCCGTACGCCGGAACCGATCGATGTGCTGGCCAAGAAATGGCCGGTGGTCTACAAGCAGCTGAACGCCCTCCGCTTGCGCCTTGAAAAACATTACAAGGACATGCAGGACATTGAATTTACGATCCAGGAAGGGAAGCTCTACATCCTCCAGACCCGTAACGGCAAGCGTACCGCCGCAGCGGCCGTCCGTGTGGCGGTGGAGCTTGTGAAAGAGAAAATGTTGACCAAGGATCAGGCCCTTTTGAGGGTAGATCCCAAACAACTCGATCAGCTGCTTCATCCGACGTTCGATCCGAAACAGAAAAAAGATGTGATCGCGAAGGGATTGCCGGCTTCTCCGGGCGCCGCAACAGGCAAAGTCGTATTCACGGCGGAAGATGCGGAAGCTTGGGCAGCCAAAGGCGAAGCGGTGATCCTCGTCCGCATTGAAACCTCGCCGGAAGATATCGGCGGTATGAACGTTGCCAAGGGCATTTTGACCGCCCGCGGCGGTATGACCTCTCACGCGGCCGTCGTGGCCCGTGGCATGGGGAAATGCTGCGTGGCCGGCGTCAGCGAGATCCAGATCGACTATAAGACCCGGCAATTTACCGCCGGAAAAGCGGTCGTCAAGGAAGGGGATTTCATTTCTCTCGATGGCAGCCTGGGTCAGGTCTATCTCGGCAAACTGAGCACCATCGAATCCAAGCTTTCCGGTGATTTTGCGACCCTCATGAAGTGGGCCGATGAAACCCGCAAGCTCAAGGTTCGCACGAACGGGGACACGCCGCATGACGCGGAAGTGGCCGTCCGTTTTGGCGCGGAAGGTATCGGCCTTTGCCGTACCGAGCACATGTTCTTTGAAGGCGATCGCATCATCGCGGTTCGTGAGATGATCCTCGCCAGTGACAAGGCCGGCCGCGAGGCGGCCCTGGCGAAGCTCCTGCCGATGCAGCGCGGGGATTTCGAAGGGATCTTCGAGGCGATGAAGGGATTTCCTGTGACGATCCGTCTTCTGGATCCGCCGCTTCACGAGTTCCTTCCCCAGGAAGCCGCCAACCAGCAGGAAATGGCGGATGTTCTGAAGGTGCCCGTGGAAGTCGTCAAGCAGAAGGTGGAAGCGCTTCATGAATTCAACCCGATGCTCGGTCATCGTGGCTGCCGTCTCGGGATCACGTATCCTGAGATTTATGCCATGCAGGTCCGCGCCATCATCGAAGCGGCTTGCAATCTCAAGAAAAAGGGAATGAAGATCGTTCCCGAGATCATGATCCCTCTCGTCGGGACCAAGAAGGAACTTCAGATCCTGAAGGACCTTTCGATCGAGACCATCAACAAGGTTTTCGCCGAGAAGGGGACCAAGGTCGAGTACATGATCGGGACCATGATCGAAGTGCCGCGCGCCGCGCTGACTGCGGACAAAGTGGCCGAGATCGCCGAGTTCTTTTCCTTCGGCACAAACGATCTTACACAGATGACTCTCGGTTTTTCGCGTGACGATTCAGGCTCTTTCATGGGCGCGTATCTGGATCAGGGGATCTATGAGAAAGACGTGTTCCAGACGATCGATGAGGAGGGCGTTGGATCTTTGATTCAACTTGCGGTGGAAAAAGGCCGTAAAACAAAGAAGGACCTCAAAATCGGTATTTGCGGGGAGCACGGCGGGGATCCCAGTTCGATCGCTTTCTGCAACAAGGTCGGGATGAACTATGTTAGCTGTTCGCCCTACCGCGTTCCGATCGCGAGACTTGCCGCGGCTCAAGCGGTATTGAATCAGAAAAAATAAGCCCGCATCTTTTTAGGAGAGTGTCCTGAGCCCCGTCTCTGACGGGGCCGGGGAATCCGGATCCTATGGCAGGCAAAAAAAATAAAAAAAAGAAGGCGCGTCCCGTTCGCGGGGCGAAGCCCAAGCATTCCAAGAAGAAAGCCGGACGGGGACGCCCCAAGCGTTCTCGTCCGGTTTCCCATCTTCGGAAGATGCGAAAGCTCAAGGTCCATTCTCCGAAAAAATCCCTCAGCACCACGGACGAGACAGAAGCTCTCTTGCTTCGTGAAATAGCCCTCCAAAAGGAAGCCGAAAGCATCCTGAAGGTCGAGGGTATTCCGGATCGCCGCAAAAGCGAACGCGAAGATGAAGAGACGGACGCCCACGCGGATGACGCGAATGATCAAACGCTCGACCGCACACCGATGCGCATTTATCTTGATCAAATCGAACACTTTCCGCTTCTCACCGCGGATGAGGAGATATCTCTCGGAGAAAAGGTTCAGGCGGGAGGTGCAGCGGGAGAGATTGCGCGGCATCGGATGATCCGTTCCAATCTCCGGTTGGTGATCTCTCTTGCGAAACGGTATTCCCACATGGGGCTTGCCTTCTCGGACCTTGTGGAAGAAGGCAATATCGGTCTCATGCGAGCGGTGGAAAAATTTGATCCCAAACGGGGCTATCGCTTTTCGACCTATGCTTCCTGGTGGATCAAGCAGGGGATGATGCGCTCGCTTTCCAACCAGGGAAAGACGATCCGTATTCCGGTCTATATGTATGACATTATTTCCAAGTGGCGTCGCGTGCGTGATGCCTTGATGCAACATCTCAACCGTATGCCGACGCGCCGCGAGATCGCAAAGGTTCTTGAGATCCCGATCGCCAAGGTCAAGGAGATCGAAACGATCGTCAACCGTCCGAGCTCTCTCAATACGCCGCTGAGTCTCGACGGAACGGCCGAACTGATCGATATGATCGAAGATAAAGAAGAGAGCAATCCGGACGCAAAGGTCGGCGAAGTTCTCAAGAGCGAGAGGATCCGCAAACTCTTGGGTGTTCTGGACCTCCGTGAGCGTGAGGTTCTGGAGCGCCGATTTGGACTGGAACATCATGATCCGCACACGCTTGAAGAGGTCGCGCAGCACTTCAGCGTCACGCGTGAACGTATCCGGCAGATCGAGGGTGTGGTGCTCAAGAAGATCCGCGCCCAGCTTATTTTGGAAGGCGACCAGTTCGAGAATTACCTTCCGCATTCGTCACACTAGGTGTCCCGCATTTCAACGCTGTTTCCAATTTGCAAGGAGTGTCCATGGACCTGAAATCTCTCAAAGCCAAAGTTCGCAATATCCCCGATTTTCCAAAGAAAGGGATACTCTTCCGGGACATCACGCCGCTCCTTAAGGATGCGAAGTCGCTCCGGGAGATCATTGCTCGTCTCGCGAGATCTTTGAAGGGACAAAAGGTCAGCACGGTCGTGGGGATCGAATCCCGTGGATTTATTTTCGGGACGGCGCTTGCCACAAAGCTCGGAGTCGGGTTTGTGCCCATACGTAAAAAGGGGAAGCTCCCCTGGAAGACCAAGCAGATCGCGTGCACATTAGAGTACGGCAAAGAGATCCTCGAGATCCATCAGGATGCGGTCAAACGCGGCGAGAAGGTTGTGATCGTGGATGACCTTCTGGCGACGGGGGGGACCGCCGCGGCTGCCGCGAAACTCGTGAAAAGTATCGGCGGAAAAGTCGTGAAGATTGCTTTTGTGATCGAGTTGGGGTTCCTGAACGGGCGGGAGAAACTCAAGAAGCACGATGTTTTTTCACTCTTGCAGTATTAGAAAGAACAGGTGTCTGGATTGCCGGCCTTCCTTTCGGCGAGGAACACCGCCTCAATGTCTCGGGACAGATACTCTTTGGCGATCATGCCCGGGGCGATTCAAAGCTTCCTTCGGTGTTTCAGCAAATCTGTGGCAGTTTTTCCCCTCTTCATTTGAACAGTTCGGCAGAATCTCATCGTATGCAACCCTCCTTTCAAGATCCATGATGCGGGGGCCCGGCGGGGTGGTTTAAGAAGATGCCAAAAATCCTGATTATTAGCGCGGATTTTAATTTAACGGCCACGATCGAAGCCCGCCTTCTTATGGATGGGTATGAGGTCTTTACCGCGGAAGACGGATTGCTTGGTCTTCAAAAAGTCCAGGAACTAAATCCGCAGCTCATTATCGTTGATGCGGGACTTCCCAAAATGTCCAGTCATCAGCTGATCGAAGAAGTGAAAGCTCTGCCGGGTTTTCTGAGGACTCCCATTATGATCATTGCGGATCGGGCCGGAGTGGAAAATCTTTTTCACCGGATGGATATCTTCCATTTTTTTTCAAAGCCCGTTTTCCCTGCGGCGTTCTTGAGGAAAGTTGCTTTGGCTGTCGCGAGCGTTGAAACGGAAGAGGTCAAAAAACCCAAGAAGGAAGTTTCAGGCCCCTCTTCGGGGAGAGGGCGGATCCTTTTGGGAGGACCGCATGAGTTTATTCTCAAAAAAGTTCGGGAGCTTTTCGAATCCCAAGGCTTTGCCGTGGAGGTGGTCAAGGAGGACGACGAGGTGATCCAAAAGGCCGGGGCGATGAGGCCCGATTACGTTTTTGTACAGCTCTGGGAGGATCGGAGCGTTTTTAATGTTCGGAAGATCGATAAAGCCTTTGTGGAAAGCCCTACGCTTAGAACTCTCCCTTTTTATGTTTTTTGCTACGCGAAGTACACCACCGAGGCCTATGATTTTATCCCGCAGAATCATGTTATCCCATTCCGTGAAAGCCGGGATCTTTTGGTCTCTTTGGAAAAACTGCTTTCGCCGGAGGGATAGAAATCCGGAGGGTCAGCGTTGCCAGTGAAGTGATAGAATCCTGTTTCGCAAAGTCAGTCATCCGAGACAGGTACGGGAAAATCTGGTATCATCGAGCGCACTTTTCAGGACCCGGGGTATGAGGGGTGTGAATGCCCGGAAGGAACTCTAGGGGCACCCCCGGGAAAAGTTGGAACTGGGGTACTTCAAGTTGAATCGGTAACTCCAGCGTATGCGAGTCATTAAGATTCATTGCCCCCATAGCTCAATTGGATAGAGCATCTCCTTCCTAAGGAGAGGGTTGCATGTTCGATTCATGCTGGGGGCACGATCTTCTTTTTTGAGATCTTCTGGCAAATGGTATCCGGAGGCAAACGTGAGAAAAATGAGCCGGCTTCTAAAATGGGTTGCCTTGGCTGTTCTTCTTTTTGTTCCCGTCAAGTCCGAGGCCGCTCAGGAAGTGGCCGCGACGCCCGCTCCGATCGAACAAGCAGCGCCGAAATCCGAGCTGGATAATCTAAAAAAAGAATGGGAAGCGGTTCGCGAGCAGCAGATCCAGATGATCCGCGAAAAAGAGGAACAGCTTGAAAAACTCAAGGAAGAGATCTTCGCCAAAATGAAGACCTTGAACACTCCGACGGTCGCTTCCACCACAGTGTCCCAGCCGGAAGCTCCGAAGGCGTCCACGCCGATCCTTCCGGTGGATAATTTCAGCGCCGCAGCCCTTGGGGATAGCGTGGGTTTCGAGGCGCAAAAGGCCGCGCTCCAGGCTGAGCGGAAGAAGTTCTTCTCGGAAATGAATCGCCAGAAAGAAAGCTTGCTCCGGCTCCAAGCTTCGCTCGATGAAAAAACGAAACAGCTCGAGGCGGAGCGGAAGAAGTTTGAACTGGAAAAGAAAGCGGCCGTTTCTTAACCCTGTAGCTTATGCTGGAAAAGAGAGCTCTTAGGAATCGGCTTCTAAAGAAACGCCGTAATATTCCCGCCGCACGAAGACTCGCAAAAAGTAAAAAGATCTTTCGTGAATTATCCAAAGATCCCTTGTTCCAGGCAGCCGACCCTATTGCTCTTTATTACGGGATCGTCCCTGAAGTCCTGACACGGCCTTTTCTGAAAATCCTTCTCAAGAACAAGAAGGTCTATCTTCCCAGGGTCGCCGCCAACGGCAAGGGAATGACGTTGCGCCGGATACGGTCCTGTTCGGGGGATCTCGTCAAGGGAGCTTATGGTATTATGGAGCCGAAGGCGTCGTGTCCGAAGCTTTCTGCGAACCAAATGGACCTCATCCTTGTTCCCGGAGTGGCTTTTGACAGACAAGGGGGGCGTTTAGGACGCGGCGCGGGATATTACGACCGGCTTCTCCGGAAAGCCGGAAAAGCTATGAAGATCGGGCTGTGTTTTAAGGAGCAGCTGGTGAAAAAAGTGCCGATGACGAAGCTCGATGTGAGGATGAATCGCGTGATAACGGACTGAATGAGCGCAACGCACAACGATCAACGAGAGATTTTTTTGTTGCGCGTTGGGCGTTGACCGTCGCCCCGGAGTAGATACCATGGAAATCCAAAAAGAAGTTGGGAGTCAGCTGTCTGAAGGCCGCAAGATTTACACCGTTTCCCAGTTGAACCGGCAGAGTCGGCTGGCTCTGGAGTCCCGTTTTCCCTCGGTTTGGGTAGAAGGGGAGATCTCGAACTTCAAGCACCACAGCTCCGGACATATGTATCTGACGCTCAAGGATGAATCCGCGCAGGTCTCCGCGGCTTTTTTTAGCCAGTACCAGCGCGGGCTCAAATTCCAGCTGAAAGATGGGCTGAAAGTCCTCGCCTTCTGTCGTGTTTCGATCTACGAAGCTCGAGGCCAATACCAGCTTTATATCGAACGCGTCGAGCCGCAGGGCGTCGGCGCGCTTCAGCTGGCTTTCCAGCAGCTCAAGGAGAGGTTATCCAAGGAAGGCCTTTTCAGCGAAGAGCGGAAGCGGCCTATTCCGAAGTTTCCCAAGACCGTCGGGGTGATCACGTCGCCGACTGGGGCGGCGATCCATGATATTTTAAATGTGGTGAATCGCCGTTTCTGCGGCACGCATGTCCTTCTTTTCCCGGTGAAGGTTCAGGGCGAAGGTTCTGCCCAGGAAATTGCGGCCGCTATCGAAGCGATGAATGAGCAGGCCGAAGCCGAAGTGCTGATCGTCGGACGTGGCGGCGGAAGCCTCGAAGACCTTTGGGCTTTCAACGAAGAACCGGTCGCCCGCGCGGTGTTCGGATCTTGGATTCCTGTGATCTCCGCAGTCGGTCATGAGACCGATTGGACGATCTGTGATCTTGTGGCGGATCTTCGCGCCCCGACCCCTTCCGCGGCTGCCGAGCTTGTGGTTGCAAGCGGTCTGGAGTTGGAGGCCCGGGTGCGTGATCGCAAGGAAAGATTAGATTACGCGATGGGCGGGATCTTGGAGAGAAACCAGGGAAAGCTTTCGGACCTTGCGTCGAGTGCGGCGTTCCGTCAGCCGCGCTGCCTTTTAGAGCAGTTCACCGGAAGGGTAGATGATCTGGGCCGGCAAATGGAGGGCCGTCTTAAAAGTTTTATCGATTCCAAAAACCAGGCCTTTCGCGCTGCGGCGGGACGGCTTGGCGCGCTGAGCCCGCTCGCGATTCTCGATCGCGGTTATTCCGTGACTTTTAATGAAAATGGGGAGATTATTAAAGCGTCTGAGCAGCTTTCGGTGGGGGATACTCTGCGGACCCGTCTTCATCAAGGTTCTTTGGTTTCAAAAATTACGGCTATCACTAAATAGGGGAAACGAAAATGAGCGAAAAATTCCAATTTGAGAACGCGCTGGAAAACCTTGAGAAGATCGTGGAATCCATGGAAAGCGGGGAGCTGACGCTCGATCAGGCGCTCAAGAGGTACGAAGAGGGGGTTGCTTTAGTGCGGGCCTGTCAGTCGAAGCTCGTCGAAACTGAGAAAAGGATCGAGGTGCTGACGCGGACGCTCGACGGATCGCTCAAGAAAGAGGCCTTTGATCCGCAGGAGGCGCCGCGCGGGGCAGGGAAGGGAAAAAAGAAAAAGGTTGTTTCCGAAGGAAGCGAAGAAAATTCCGGGGATGAGGATTAGCACGTGAACTACGAGACCTATTTTAAGCGGCACTTGGCGTTCATTGAAAAAGAACTGAGGACCCTGCTCTTTGACTATCAGACGCGGCCGCTCAGCATCCACAAGGCGATGCAATACGCCGCTTTTACTGGCGGAAAAAGATTCCGGCCGGTGCTGGCCCTCGCGGCCTGTGAATCTTGCGGCGGGAAGCCGGAGGACGCGATCCTTGCCGCTCTGGCGATCGAATTGATCCACACCTATTCGCTGGTGCATGATGATCTCCCGGCTCTGGATAATGATGATATGCGACGTGGCAAACCGACCTGCCACAAGAAATTCGGTGAAGCCAATGCGATCCTCGCGGGGGATGGCCTTTTGAACCTGGCTTTTGAAACGATCTCCCGGATCCGGCCCGCGGAAAGGGTTGTGCGTATCCTCTGCGAAATATCGACGGCCTCTGGGGCGCATGGTATGATTGGCGGACAGGTGGCGGATCTCGAGGCGCCGGCACGGAAAAAGACGCTCGCCCAGCATGATTTTATAAGTCGCTACAAAACCGGTGCTTTGATCCGGGTGAGTGCTGTGGCCGGAGCAGTGGCTGCGGGAGCGACTCCCGGGAAGATCAAAGCCATGATCCGCTACGGCGAGTGTCTCGGCTTGGCGTTTCAGGTGGTGGATGATATTCTGGACAAGGATGGCTACTGTAAGGTGATGAGCGTGAAGGCCGCGACGGAAAAGGCGGTCAAACTTATCAATCAGGCGAAAGAGGCCGTCAGGATGTTCGGCCGAAAGGCGCAGGATCTCGTTTTTTTGACGGATTTTTTAAAAGCACGAATACCGTAATAACCATTTCAACCTCGTAGCTTGAAATGGTTGAAGGATTGATAGATGACTCAATGGATCGATAAGATCAAATGTCCGAACGATCTGAAACAGGTGCCTCTGGAAAAGCTTCCCGAGGTTGCGGAAGAATACCGTCAATTTCTGATCCAGTCTGTCGCGAAGACGGGCGGTCATTTGGGGGCCAGTCTCGGAGTACTCGAGCTGAGCATCGCGCTTCACTATGTTCTGAATTCCCCGGAAGACAAGATCTGCTGGGATGTGGGGCATCAGGCCTATGTCCATAAGATGATCACGGGGCGTAAGGACCGGATGCACACCCTGCGCCAACCGGGTGGTCTGAGCGGTTTTCCGGCTCCCTGGGAAAGCGAACATGATCCCTTTATCGTGGGGCACGCCGGTACCGCGATCGCGCAGGCCCTGGGCCTCGCCGCGGCGCGCGATATCAATCAGGGCCATGAGAAGGTCGTGGCCGTGGTCGGGGATGGCGCTATGACTGCGGGGCTTTCGTTCGAGGCTTTGAACAGCGCGGGGCATCTCAAGAAGAATATGCTCATTATCCTAAACGATAATGAGATGTCGATCGCCAAGAACGTCGGCGGCATGAGCCGGTACCTCAACCGGGTCATCACCAATCCGCTCTATAATCGGATCCGCGGTGAAGTGGATAAACAGCTCAAGAAATTTCCGCGACTTCAGAAATTCTCCAATGCGTCCCTCGAAGGCATGAAACATCTTTTTGTGCCCGGCATTCTTTTTGAGGAGCTCGGATTCCGTTATTTCGGCCCGGTCGATGGCCATGATCTTTTGGGGATGGTCAAGACGCTTCAAGACGTGCTGGCCCTGAATTCATGCAGTTTTCTCCATGTGATCACGCGCAAGGGGAAAGGTTGTGAATATACAGAACGCGATGCCGAAAAGGGGCACGGCGTGATGCCGTTTGATATCGAGACCGGAGAGAAAATCGAACAGGTCTTTGCCGCGAAGCACGGGACCAACGTCTCCTACACGCAGGCTTTCGCAGATGCCGTTTCCAAACTCGGGCGCCGCAACCCCAAGGTCGTCGCGATCACTGCGGCGATGCCGACGGGGACGGGGCTGGCGCAATTCCAGAAGGAATTTCCGGACCGTTTTTTTGACGTCGGGATTGCGGAACAGAACGCGATCTCTTTTTCCGGTGCGCTCGCCCGTGGGGGGCTCAAGCCGGTTGTCGCGATCTATTCGTCATTCCTTCAGCGCGCCCACGATTCGATCATGCATGACGTGGCGCTCCAACGTCAGAGTATTGTGATCGGGATCGATCGCGCGGGATTGGTGGGCGCCGATGGGGCAACACATCAGGGGATCTTCGACATGGCGTTCCTAGGGGCCGTGCCGGGCATCGTGCTGGCATCTCCGATCGACGAATACGAGATGGACAAGATGTTGGAACTCGCTTTGAATCATCCGACGGTGTTCGCGATCCGCTATCCCCGGGCGATCATTTCCAAGATGTTCGAAGCTTTTTCACGAAAAAGCTTCGAAGTCGGGGAGGGGGAGGTGCTCTTTGACGGAGAGGATGTGACGCTTCTCGCGCTGGGGAGCATGGTGGAGGCCGCCTGTAAGGCTCGCGCCCTTCTTGAAAAAGAAGGCGTTTCGGCCCGTGTCGTGAACATGCGCTTTGCCCGTCCTCTCGACGAACAACTGATTCTGGATTCCGTGCGGAAGACGAAATTCATTTTCACACTGGAAGAGCACGTCGGGACCGGCGGCTTTGGTTCGAAGGTTATGGAGTTTTTGGAAGAAAAGAACATGCGGCAAGTGCCGCTCAAACGCTTTGCGCTTCCGGATGAATTCATCGAAGCCGGCTCTCGGGACGCCCAGCTTGAGGAGTTCGGCCTCTCGCCCGAAAAGATCGCCGTGGCGGTTCTGAAAGAACTTAGCCGGGTCACGAAATAAGGAACCGTTGCGATGGATGAAATTTCTTTTTCGCTCAACCGGGAATTCATCGAACTCTTCAAGCTGCTTAAGGTGACGGGGCTTTGTGATAGCGGGGGAATGGCCAAGCACGCTATATCCCAGGGCGAGGTCGAAGTGGACGGGCAAATTGAGACGCGCAAGGCCTGTAAGATCCGCAAAGGGCAACAGGTGTTATTTGGCGGGAACACTGTTACCGTAGATTAAGGACGAAGCCTTCACTCAAAGGAGTGTGGTAGCCATGGAAAAAGTTGGAATTGTCGTCAATCAAAAGAAAAAGGGTGCGCCGGAGCTTTGCGCGAAACTGAAGGATTGGCTCGCGAAACGCGATATTCCCGCACAGGATTCTTTGTCTGTCTCTCTGGATGATCTGATTGAAAGTTCGACTTTGCTTTTGTGCCTCGGGGGGGATGGAACGATCCTTTCTGTCGTGAGCCGGATGAAGACACGGGTGGTGCCGATCCTGGGAGTGAATTTCGGGAAGCTCGGTTTCCTGACAGAATCGAAGGCTGAGGAAGTTTTTGAGGAACTGAACGCCTATCTGGTCCAAAAGCCCGCGGTTGAGAACCGGCTGATGCTTTCCTGCACGGTGCGGGGGAAGAAGACGGCTCAGGAAAGGCGTTTTATCGCGCTCAATGACATCGTGATCAGCCGCGAGGGGTTGGCCCGTATCCTTCAGTTGGACGTCACGATCTCCGGAGAGAAGTTCACGAGTTTCCGTGGAGATGGCGTCGTGATCGCCTCTCCGACGGGTTCCACGGCCTATTCGCTTTCGGCCGGAGGGGCGGTGGTGCATCCGAAACTGGAAGCCCTGCTGATTACCCCGATCTGTCCCCACGCCTTGAACCTGCGTGCCTTGGTGGTCGGACCGGACGAAAAGATTACGATCCGTATTCGTACAGAAAATCCCCAGGAAAAGGCCCTTCTCACTGCCGATGGTCAAGAAAAGATGGAAATCGACGATAGCTATAGTGTCGAAGTGACCCGCTTTCACACGCCCCTGTCGCTTGTCAGGAGTTCGAAGCGGAGTTATCTTCAGACGCTCCGGGAAAATTTCAAGTTTCCCGGTTTTGAATAGCATCCGGTTCCAGACTTCAAACGGGGTGAGACCATCGTTAAGCTGCTGATCGTTGATGATGAGAAGATGATCTGTGAGGAGTTCCGCGAGACCCTTGAGCACGAAGGCCATCAGGTCGATTGCGCTCTGAACGGGAAGGAAGGCCTCCGGAAGATCCAGGCCAATCAATACAATCTGGTCTTTCTTGACTCGTCGATGCCGGTCATGGACGGAAAAAAAACCCTCGAGCGCATTCGTCATTTTAGTCCCGTGCCGGTGGCCCTGATTACGGGTTTCATGCCGGAATCGAAGGAAAAAGAGATCCTGCATCTGGGTGCGATGGTGTGCCTCCGCAAGCCCTTGGACCTTGACCGCGTGAAATCCCTCATCCATACTGTGTCCCGCACGGTACGTAACTAACCCAAAAATTCTGATCGCTTATGTCTGACATTCGAGTCCGATTCGCCCCTTCTCCGACGGGAAATCTCCATATTGGAGGCGTCCGCACCGCCCTTTTTAATTACCTCTACGCTCGCCAGCAGGGAGGCAAGTTCCTGCTTCGCATCGAGGATACCGATCGCCAGCGTTCCACCCCGGAGTTCGAACAGGAGATCCTTGGGTCTCTCAAATGGCTTGGCCTCGATTGGGATGAAGAGCTGGTCCATCAAAGCGCGCGTCTCGAACGCTATCGGGAGGTCGCGCAGGAGCTGGTTTCCAAGGGACTTGCCTATGAATTTGAAGGAGCCATTAAGTTCAAGATTCCGAAGACCGAGGTCAAAGTCTATGACATTATCCGCGGGGAAGTGACCTACGACTCGAAAGAGTTTGACGATCTTGTGATCATGAAGTCCGACGGCTATCCGGTCTTCCATCTGGCTGTGGTCGTCGACGATCATGATATGGGGATCACGCATATCGTGCGCGGCGAGGACCATCTACCCAACACCCCCCGGCACATCCTCCTCTATCAGGCGCTAGGATGGAAGTCACCCAAATACGCGCATCTGCCGTTGATCTTCGGTGCGGACGGTACGCCACTCTCGAAACGCCACGGCGCGGTCGCGGTCAGTGAGTACCGGAACAAAGGTTTTCTTCCGCAAGGGCTTATCAATTATCTCGCGCTTCTGGGTTGGAATCCGGGAACGCCGCAGGAGATCTTCTCCCTGCCCGAGCTTGTGAAGCAATTTTCGCTGAAGCGGGTGATCAAATCGAACGCCCAATTCAATCCCGAGAAGCTTTTCTGGGTGAACGGCCAGCATATGCGCGCCATGCCCGGTGAGGATTATGAGCGTGAGATCACGGCATTCTGGAAGGACAAACTGCCGGCGATGCCGGAAGAAAAATGGCGGAAAATTATCGCGCTTTATCGGCCGCGCATCCAGATCTACGGGGAGCTTAAGGAGCAAACGGACTATTTCTTTACGGAGCCGGAATATGCGGATGCCGCGATGACCGGAGAGATCAGGCAGAATGCTGTGAGTATGGGGCTACTCAGGCAGTTGTTAGAAACCTTGGGAAGTCTCGGCGACTTCGAAGATGTCCAGGTCCTCGACCAGAAAACGAAACAGGTGGTCGAGACCGCGGGCTTAAAGTCCAAAGACCTCATCCATCCTCTCCGCTATATTCTTACAGGGCGCTCCGCGACTCCGGGCATCTTCGAGCTTATGAGTCTCCTCGGCAAAGAAACCTGCCTCAAGCGCCTCGCCGCTTTTCTATCCTGATAGAGCCATGTTTTTGATATAATCCCGTCCTATGGAAACTCCCAAGATGCCGTCCAATTTTATTCGCGATATCGTTGATCAGGACATCGCCAAAGGCAAGAACGGCGGTCGCGTTCACACCCGTTTTCCCCCCGAGCCCAACGGCTATCTTCATATCGGCCACGCCAAGGCCATCTGCATCAGCTTCGGGATCGCCCGCGATTATAAGGGGCTCTGCAATCTCCGCTTTGATGATACAAATCCCGAAAAAGAAGAAGTCGAATATGTCGATTCGATCCGCGAGGACGTGCGCTGGCTCGGCTTCGACTGGGGGAACCGGGAATATTATGCTTCCGACTATTTCGATCAACTCTACCAGCACGCTCTCACCCTCATTAAAAAAGGGAAGGCTTATGTCTGCGATCTTACCGCGGACGAACAGCGGCAGCACCGCGGCACGTTGACTGCGCCGGGTAAGCCAAGCCCGAATCGCGACAGGACGGTCGAGGAAAACCTGGACCTTTTCGAACGGATGCGGAAAGGCGAGTTCCCGGACGGGATGCGCGTTCTGCGTGCCAAGATCGATATGGCGTCACCCAATATCACGATGCGCGACCCGACGATGTACCGGATCAAGAAGGCTTCGCATCACCGGACCGGGGATAAGTGGTGCATTTATCCGATGTACGACTTTACTCACTGCGTTTCGGATTCCATCGAAGGGATCACTCATTCGATCTGTACGCTGGAGTTTGAAAATAACCGCCCTCTTTATGACTGGTTCCTGATCGAGCTTGGCATTCACCGGCCGCAGCAGATCGAGTTCGCGAGGCTGAATCTCACGCATACCGTTCTGAGCAAGAGGATTCTCCTGAAACTGGTCCAGCAGAAGACGGTCTCCGGTTGGGATGATCCTCGGATGCCGACGATCTCGGGTTTCCGTCGCCGAGGCTTCACGCCGTCCTCTATACGGAATTTCTGCGATCAGATCGGTGTTGCGAAATTCAACAGTACGATCGACAGGGTGATTCTGGAAAATTCAATCCGGGAAGAGTTGAACAAGACCGCGCCGCGGATGATGGCGGTCCTGAAGCCGCTTAAGGTGGTGATAACGAATTATCCGGAAGGGCAGACGGAGGAGCTTGAGGCTGTCAATAATCCCGAGGATCCTTCCGCGGGGTCCCGGAAGGTCCCGTTCGGGCGTGAGATCTATATCGAGCATGATGATTTTCGGGAAGTGCCGCCGCCGAAATATTTCCGGCTGGCGCCCGGCCAGGAAGTGCGTCTCCGGTACGCTTATTTTATCAAGTGTGAGAAAGTGATCAAGGACTCTGCGACAGGGGAAGTCAAAGAAGTGCATTGCACTTATGATCCTGAAACGCGCGGCGGCAACAATCCGCCGGACGGCCGCAAGGTCAAGGGAACGATACACTGGGTTTCCGCAAAACACGCTATTTCTCCGGAAGTTCGCCTCTATGACCATTTATTCGCCACAAAGGATCCGAGCGATTTTCCGGAAGGGAAAGATATTTTTGTGAATCTGAATCCGAATTCTCTCGAGGTCCTGAAGGACGCGAAGCTCGAGCCGGCGCTGGGACAAGTCAAACCGAGGGAGCGGGTCCAGTTCGAGAGATTAGGCTATTTCTTCGCGGATCCCAAGGATTCGCAGTCCGGTAAGCCCGCGTTTAACCGGATCGTGACTCTTCGGGATACCTGGGGCAAGGTGGAGAAGAAGGGGTAAAGTCGCGCTCTAAGGACGGGGCAAACTGCACTTGCGCTCAATGCGCAAGTACAGCTTCGTGACAGCTTTTGGAATGCTATCTACGAAGCTGGGGAACTAGGATTTGAACCTAGACTAGGTGCTCCAGAGGCACCGGTGCTACCGTTACACCATTCCCCAACGAAATTGATGCGGTAAAATATAGTTGCAGCCAGCAGCCATTGATACGTTACTATCCTTTCTCCGCAGTCCCGGCTGATCTGCGGCCGGGGCACCATTCCCCAACGAAGGATAGAAGATCAAAGGGCAGGAAAAAGCAGGGGGATTATAGCGGGTCTAAAGCTTACCGACAAGAATTCTTCTGTTCTGGGAGTTAGGTTCTCCGGCATTCATCTTAGATCGTTTTTTTCTCATAGGGAAAGGCCCAGGAGGTTTTGTGAAGATCCCCCGAGAAGAACTCCTCGACAGTTTGAAAAAGGCCTATGAAATGGAAGAGATCATGGCCGATCTCCTTACGGCTCTGGCGCTGCCGCACGTGCTTGCTAGCAAGATTCCGGAGCAAGGACGCCAGAAGGTCCAAAAGATGCTTTCCGTTATTCATGCGGATACCCTTATGCATCAGAAGCTTGTGTCCGGTATGATCAAACACCTCTCGGAGTGATCCCCTTGGAAATAAGCCTGATCCTTGAACAACTGCGCCAATTGAAAGCCGCGGACCAGAACGCACTCGATATTTACACGGACCTTCAGTCGAAAGTCACAGACCCCAAGATCCTTCTCGCCTTACAGCGTCTTGTCCGTGATGAGGCGAAACACGTGGCTATGGAAAAAGAGATCCTGGCCATCCTCCAGTATGAGCCCCAGGTCTTTTTTTCCGGAGGGGAGAAGGAGACGGAAGGATTCGCAGAGCTTTTTTCAAGGGCCGGAATCCATTTGACGGTTGGAAGTTCGGGAGAGCTTTTTTCCAAACAGTATAACCGCAAACGTTTTGATCTCGTGCTGTTGGACTTGGACGGTGAGGCGCGCGTGAAAGACCCCAAGGGGGTCACGAGTCTTGTGCGGAAGATCCGGAAAACCCACAAAAAAGTCATCGTTCTTTCGTCGCGAGGGGATCTCAAGTGGATCCGTGCGGCGTTTGAGGCTGGCTCCAGTGACTATATTGTTAACCCCTCCAATCGTCGCGAGCTCATTGCAAGGGTCCTTGCCACGCTTAAGGGCCGGAAACGGGTTTGCTGTTTGGGGGGCGGAACGGGGCTTTTTACTCTCTTGAGCGCCCTTAAGACACTGCCAGATATTCTTTTGATTTCCCTTGTGAATATGAGCGATGACGGTGGATCCTCCGGCCGGCTCCGGGCGTCGTTCGGGGTCCTCCCTCCCGGTGATGTCCGTCGCAGTCTCGTCGCGCTTTCGAACGCGCCGGAGGTCATGAACGAGCTTATGAACTACCGGTTTGATCGCGGCGGGGAACTCCGGGACCATTCTCTGGGGAATCTGCTGCTGACGGGACTTACCGGCATGAAGGGTTCTATGGCCGAGGCGGTTCGCGCGATGGGGGACATCCTCAATATTCAAGGGATCGTGCTTCCGATCACGCAAACCATGACGGAGTTTGTGGCCCGTTTTGAAAATGGAAAAGTGGTCCGCGGGGAAAGCCGGATCAGTCTCTGCGAGGGAAGCGACCCGGCGCTTCAGGTCCGTAGAGTGTGGCACGAACCTCACGCTGTTTGCGATGCAAGCGCCTACGCATCGATCCTTCACTCGGATCTTGTCATCATCGGCCCAGGCGACCTTTTTACGAGCGTGATCACAAATCTGGTCATCGGCAAAGTCCGCGAAGCGATCTCTTTAACGCGGGCGAAAAAGATCTATATCTGCAATCTCATGACACGTCCCGGCGAGACCACAGGGTTGGATGCGCGGGAGCACGTCCGGAGGATCGTCGGGGCCTTGGGTGCGGACAGGCTTGATTATGTTTTGGCCTCGAATGCCCGGTTTTCAAAGGCAGCGATCGCGCGGTATGCCAAACTGGATCAACATCCAGTTCTGATGAATGCAGAAGACGATCTTCAAGGCGTTACAAAGGCCAAGACCATTCTTGCCGACGTTGCGGATCAGAAGGAACTGGTGCGCCACGATCTCCAGAAGCTTCGCAATCAGCTCCTCCGGTTTCTCTCTTGATCGATCCTGACGCGGGGTTCTGGAAAAGGAATGAGCGCGCCAGAGCGGTGTGGGGATTTTAGAGACACATCCGGTCGTTAATATTGCGCAAGAGGCGTAGCCCCCGGAATCCTTCCGCATACCTGACCCGCCCCTGAACTCCCCGGAATGTCGCGTAAGCCCTGGCGATCTCCGTGATGCGCAGATTTTCGATGCTGGTCCTTTCGATCTGCGATGCGTGGAGTTCGAGAAGCTTTACCTTCTCTTCCAGGATATCGGTAATATCCACAAAAATATCCGGCATGAAATTCATACTGGTCGGCGATTCGTAGAAGAAAACTTCCTTGACGTTACGAGTTGCCGCGATCGCGGCGCGGGCTGCAGCGCGATGATCCTGATGGGAGTCTTCAGGCGAATTGACCAGAACAACTTCCGGATTTGTTGCGCGGATTACGTCCTCAATCGAGCAGATAAGGGCCCGGTTGTCTTCCAACTCGGTATCGCGATATCCCGCCCAGAAGAGTTGTTTTGCATTCACGGCAGCGGATGCCTTTTCCTGCTCCTGCTTGCGTATGACGGGATCTCCGCCGACGCAGCCGTCGGTCAGGATCAGCTCGAAGATATCGTTTCCGGAATAGCCGTATCGCAGTAAAGTTCCCCCGCAGCCGAATTCAATATCATCCGGGTGTGGACCGATCGCGAGGATGTTCATTCTGGTTTTTCGGCATTGAGGCGCATCATGCGAGGCCACGGGGGAGCCCTCCTTTTTTCAGTTGGAATCCAAGATAGGATTTGATTATAGCATCAGAGTTTTTAAGTTCTTAATGAAAAAGCGGCAAGCTTTCAGGGTCGCTTGTGTATAATACGGTATTGTTTTGCGGGGTATTCCGATTGCAACTTTTGGGCCGTGGAAATCACCATGAAGAAAATCCTCGTCGGAGTGATGCTGGTTTTGATCGCTGTTGCCACGACCGGGGTGTATCACCTCACCCAAAAAGCGGACATCTTCTATTACCAAGGGCATGATCTTTTCGTAAAAGCAAAATATCAGGCCGCTATCCCTCTTTTTATCGCGTCTCTCGCCCAGGATCCGAAGCGATCCAAGACCTTAACGGAACTGGGCTACGCCTATCTTTGGTCCGGGAATTTTCCCGCGGCAATCCAAGTGTTCCAAAAGATCGTTCCCCTTGAGCCTAAAGCTTTCCGCGTAAAGAAGTCATTGGCAAGCGCTTATTCCTGGAATAAAGAATACGCGAAGGCCGAGGCGATTTTTCAGGAGGCTATTCTCGCCGATAAGTCCGACCTGGACGCCCAAAAAGGATTGGCCGAGATCTATCTTTGGGATAGTAAGTTCGAGGAAGCAAAAGCCATCTTGATCCCTTTGCTCCGGATCAGTCCGGGGGATGCACGGGCAAAATTTCTTTATGGGAAGGCGCTCCTCTATTCGGGCCAGACGAAAGAGGCGCTCCAGATCTTCAAGGAGCTTTCCGGCTACTCTGAAAAAGGGGGAGGAAAAACCGCATGAAAAAAATATTTTTTTTGATCACCGGACTCATGCTCGTGGCTGCTCCTCTTTTCGCGGAAGAAGGTGTGAACCAGAAGGAATTGAAGGAGCTCATGGGCGATAGCTACATGATCGAACAGGATTATGACAGTTCCGTCAAACAGTACCGGGAGGTACTCGCAAAAGACCCCCAGAATATCAAGGCCCGGGTG
>CAISGE010000020.1 GCA_903884815.1 Candidatus Omnitrophota bacterium
GATTACGATCTGGGATATTTCGACGAGGATAGCAAGAACTTGGAACCTTTAGAGTACCCGTTCGTACCGGAGATAGTGTAACCTATGTCTCCGGTACGAACTGTTACCCTCAGGTCCGGTATGGACCGAATAATAAGATATGGGCCCACCTGGACTCGAACCAGGAACCAAAGGATTATGAGTCCTCTGCTCTAACCGATTGAGCTATGAGCCCCAAAACAAGATACCTACCAAAACAATAGTCCGATGTCGGCCGGGAGTATATCAAATTTCAAGACAACCGTCCCCGCTGATTTCGGAAGGCCTAAAATCTAATCCGAGTCTCCCCCCGCGGGCAGGGCCATTTACAAAAGTTCGAGGGCTTCCCGGAGGCTCAGGATAAGCGTCTGCTTGTGTTTTTTTAGCTCCAAAAGCTTTTTATCGCCCGTGACAAAATAGTGAGCCCCCGCAACTTCGAGCAGATGAAGGATCGGGATATCATCAAGATCCTTAAAATCGATCCCCCCTGGTTTTCCCGGAATATTGATCACGGTCATGCGGGTCCGCACAAAACGCATAAAGGAAGCTATCTCCCGTTCGGGGACCTTCAGCTTCCCTGACAACTTTTCAGTCGCCTCGTGAAGGATATATTCCGAGGTCAGGACCGCGTGGGCCGCAACAGACTTTGAAAAAACCTGCTGGGCCACGCCTCCCTGGGTCAAAAAAGCGGAGAGAAGGATGTTGGTGTCAAACACCACTCTCATGAACCAAGGACCCGCTCGACATCCTCATCGGCATAGATCCCCTTAGCCTGGGCATAGGGAATAAGCTTCTCCCGGACCCCCTGAAATTCCCGTTCCAGAAGGAAACGCCGGAGAGCCTCGTTGATGATCTCGGTCTTGGTCATGCCCTCGCGGTTCATCAGCACCGTGACCATTTTCGCGATCTTGGGCCGCAATTGAACCGAGGTTACTCCTTTTCGTTTCATATTCACACTCCTTTACGTGTATTACATTGTCCATACACAGTATTACACCGGATAAAAGACCTGTCAAGACACGAGAGGAGCACCCGATTCTCGCAGCCGTCATTCTGACCCGAAAAATAAGAGTCGTGTCATTCTGAGCGCAGCGAAGAATCTAGAGAGATCTTTCCCTCGCACTTGCTCGCGCAAGACAATAGAGAGGTCAGGATAACGGGAAACAGAATAACAGAGGATAAGACTATTACTTTTCGGGGGAAACGCCCTGCGAGGCGGCGGCGAGAAGACCGAGCATGGACCAGAAAAGAAAGGACTGCGCGACGGAATAGAACTGCGTATCAAAAGCGCTGTGGATCGAAAAGGCGAAGAGACCGCCGAGAAGTCCCAGAAGAAGCGGGTCATGATTTTTCCGGAAGGCCTGTATCCCCTTCACAAACAAGGTCCCGAGAAAAAGCAGGAAGGCGACAAGACTGGGGATCCCGGATTCGGCGGCGATCTGCAAATAGCAGTTGTGGGCATAATTGGCAGCCATGGTTAAAAGGCGCTGCCCGGAATAATCCATAAAAGTCCCGATGCCTTTCCCGAGAAAAGGATTTTCGCGGATCAGTTGCATCGCCATTCCCCAGAGCTCCGAGCGACCGGAAAGCCCGGAAGTTTGTTTGCCTGTTCCAAAAGAAAGGTCCAAAGCCACCTGGCCCGAAGCCGAAAAATGAAGCAACACGGGAATAGCAAGAAGGAACAGTCCGGGAAGCAACGCTTTCCATCGCCGGGATATCAAAGCCATCAGAAGTGCCCCTAAGAAAAACCCGGCCCAGGCTCCCCGCGAAAAAGTCAGCAAAAGACAGGTGCTCAGAAGCACGGTGAGCAACCAGAAGATCCAGCCGGACCTTCGCGTGGTTGCTTCCACGGAAAACCCCAGGGCGACAGAGGTCCCAAGGACAAGATAAGAAGCCAGGTCATTCGAGTTTTTGAACACCGCGGTCATAGCCTGATAAAACGGGGGCGGGAGTTCGAAAATCGGCCTGCCATAAAAAAGATCCGCGCCCGTTAAGAACTGAAACAGACCGTCCAGGCCAATGATCGCCGCGGCGATCAAAACAGCCCAACCCACGCGCCGCCGGCGCGCCGCTTCCGCCAGGGCTTCGCGGACAAAGAGGAAAACCAGCATGAATCCGCCCCATTTAAAGAACAGGGCCTTGAGACCTTTCTCGAGATAAGGACCGCTGTTGACGAGAGACAACGCACACAGGATAAAAAAAAGGAGGAGCCAGAGATGCTCGATTTGTTTGAGGAAAGAAAAATCAGGATGAAGCGCTTTCCGGATCACAAAGCAAAGCGCGAGAAAGCCGAAAAAGACCGAAGCCCCCGCGTGCCCCAACGGCGTAAAAAAAATGAAGCCGTACAAAAAAAACTCGCTCCAGGTTTCCGTCACGGCAAAGAGACGCTTCCTAGCGGGCTGCTGAAAAACAGCATTTGCGTCATTCTGAGCCCCTCGAGGGCGAAGAATCTCGCGCGGAGATCCTTCACGATGCTGCACATCGTTCAGGATGACGGGGTTTTTCGGCCTCCTGCTATTCATACGAGTTTGGCCTCCGGCGCCGGACGGTCGCCCGCCGGAGATTTCTGGATGGGCACAAGCCCCGTGAGCAGCTGAACCACTTTTTGTTCGTCCGAGAGTTTGATGTAATGGTGCATCCGGCGCACGAGCGACCGGAACCGCGAAGGCTCAAACTTCTCGGGCGTGGAGACATAGATCTTGTTGTGGCGCGTCACCTTGTCATGTTCTGTATCATGGAGCAGTTCCTCATAAAGCTTTTCACCCGGCCTGAGGCCCGTGAACTCCACTTGAATATCCTTGCCGGGGACAAGGCCCGAGAGCGTAATGAGATTTTTCGCGAGATCCGCGATCTTGATTGGCTCCCCCATATCGAGAATAAAGAGCTCCCCGCCTTTGCCGAGCGCGCCCGCTTGCAGGACCAGCGACGCCGCTTCCGGAATGCTCATAAAATAACGCGTGACCTCCGGATGAGTAACTGTCACCGGGCCGCCCGCTTCGATCTGTTTCTTGAATAAAGGCACCACGCTGCCGGAGGAGCCGATCACATTGCCGAATCGCACCGCCATGCAACGCGTTTTCGTCCGCCCTGCCTTGGACTGAAGTATCATTTCGGCCATACGTTTGGTTGCGCCCATGACACTCGTGGGATTCACGGCTTTATCGGTCGAGATCAGGACAAAACGCTCCGCGCCATAATGGGTCGCGGCATAAACCAGATTCCGGGTACCCAGAACATTATTCTTCACCGCGGCGATGGGATTTTGCTCCATGAGCGGCACATGCTTGTGGGCGGCAGCATGGAAGACCACCTCGGGTTTATGCATCGTAAAAATATGCCGGAGCAGGCCCACGTCCTGAATATCCCCGATGATGGTCTTGAAATCCGCTTCCGGGAACCGGGCCCGCAGTTCAAGTTCGAGGAAATAGACATCATTCTCGTTGTGATCGAGCAGAAAGATCGTCTTGGGATGATAAAGAAGGATCTGGCGGCAAAGCTCGGAACCGATGGATCCTCCGGCGCCGGTGACCAGCACCCGCTTGTCTTTGAGATAACCTTCGACATTTTCCTTATCGATCGCGACCGCTTCCCGGCCCAGCAGATCGTCCAGCTTGACCTGCCGCGGTTTTGTCTCCAGCGTCCCGTCGAGGATCTTCTCAAGCGCCGGAACCGTTTTGATCTTCACCCCCGTGGCCTCACAACAGGAAAGCACGCTCCGGATCTGCTCCCCTTTGACCGAGGGCATGGCGAGAATGATCTCTCCGACATCGTATTTGAGAACCAGCCGGGCGATGTCCTGACTGCCGCCCAGGATCTTGACGCCCAGGATCGATTCGCGGTGTTTTGATTTATCATCATCCACGAAACCCACCACGTTCCCCACGGAAAATTTGCTCAAATATTGTTTCAAGACCAGTACACCGGTCTGCCCCGCCCCGACAATCAGCACATTCACCTGATTTATCGCAAGCGCGGGTCCGCGGTAACGCTCTTTGATCAGCCGGGTCAACAGACGAACCCCGACGACAAGTGAAAAGAAAAGAATGAGATCAATCAGATAGATGGAACGCGGAAAAACCGCTCCTCCTGTCCTGATAAAGACATTCGCGAGAATGAAGAGCACGGTTCCGACCACGCTGGCCTTCAGTATCTGCAGGACATCTGTGATCCCGACATAGCGCCAAAGGCCGCGGTAGAGATCAAAAAAATAAAGAGCCGTGAGCTTCGTCACGATCAATAGCGGTAGGGCCTGAAAAAAAACGGGCAGAAACTGTGAGGGCAATGAAAAATCGAACCGTATCAGGAAGGCAAACGTGTAGGCCAAAACGATAAAGAAAAGATGCGCGGCCACAATGAGCGACCGCCGCCACTTCCGGAGCTGTTCCTTGATTTCAGAGAGAGCCATTATGAATCCGATCGTTAACAGGAAAACACATAAAACAAAGAGCTCATAACAATGACTGTCATTCTGCGTCGCACCGACGCCCGTCATCCTGAGCCGCTTTCTGGCGAAGGATCTCTCTTTAGATTCTTCGCTACGCTCACAATGACGAAAGACCACCACCCCGTCATCCTGAGGCATGCTTAAGCCGAAGGATCCATCTTTAGATTCTTCACCCGCCATTGGCGGGATCAGAATGACATACTATGTCCGAGACTCTAAATCAGTGCGTGACGCCATCCTTACTCAAGACCTTGAAGAGCGTTAAGCATAAAATCTTAAGGTCCAAAAGTATACTGAAATAATAGAGCGACACCTCCGCCCCAATTCTGAAAGGCCCTAATCCTTCAAGCCCCAATGCTTCTTAATCCCGGTACAAACACGCTCCAGATCCACCGCCGTCATGGCGGTCCCCGAAGGAAGACAAAGTCCATTCCGGAAAAGCGACTCGCTGACAGAGCCGCCATACACACGGCAGGCGGCAAATACCGGCTGACGATGCATGGGCTTCCAGATGGGGCGGGATTCCACATTGTCGGCTTCCAGGCCTAACCGGACTTTTTCCCGGTCAGTCCCCGACCGCTTGGGGTCGATCTGCGTGACGGTAAGCCAGCGATTGGATTTTCCGTAATCCGCCTCGGGCATGAAGCTGATCCCGGGAAGCTTCCCGAGCGTACTTTTATAAAATTCGAAGATCTCCCGGCGGCGCGCGACGCGCTGATCCAGCACCTCCAGCTGACCGCGGCCGATCGCGGCAAGCACATTGCTCATGCGGTAGTTATAACCGATCTCTACATGTTCATAATGGGGAAAATTTTCGCGAGCCTGGGTTGAAAGCTTTCGGGCGTGTTCGATCATCGCCTTATCTTCAGACGCAAGCATCCCGCCACCGGAGGTCGTGATGATCTTATTACCATTAAAAGAAAAAATCGCCGCGGCACCACCACAGCCGGCATGCCTCCTCCGATACCGGGAGCCCATTGCCTCGGCAGAATCGATAAGAACCGGAATACCGTGAGGCGCGCACACCGCAAGGATCGAGTCATAATCCGCGCATTGCCCGTAGAGATCGGTCGGGATCACCGCCGCGGGCTTCCGGCCCTCGCGCAGGCAATCATCCACCGACTTTTTCAAAAGGACGGGATCCATATTCCAAGTCATTTCGTTGCAGTCGATGAAACGAAGCTCCGCGCCGAGAAAAGAAGCCGGTGAAACACTGCCGATAAAAGTCAGCGAAGAGGCCAGCACCACATCGCCGGGCCCGACCCCCAGATGGCGCAGCGCCAGATGCATGGCCGCAGTGCCACTCGAAAGCGCCACACAATGAGGGATTCCCACATATTCGGCGAATTCCTTTTCGAAGGCATCCACCATCGGCCCCAGCGGCGCGATATAATTCGAGGCAAGGGCCTCCTGAACCCGTTCCTGTTCCCGTCCGCTCATATGCGGCGGCGATAAAAAAATCCTCTGTTTCACGGCATTTCCTTTTTTTTAAAAGACTTCACTCGTGCACACTGTCTAATACAGTGAGGCCTGCATCTTTGCAACCCGATGTTTCCGACATGTCAAAAAAGTTGTCATCCTGAGCGCAGCGAAGGATCCCATTTGAGATTCTTCGCCTTCTTCGAGGCTCAGAATCACGAGCCTGTAGTCCTTTATCAGAAAGTTAGGGTCTTTTTACGACTTTGACCGGAACACCGTACGCCACACAGTTCGGCGGCAGGCTTTTATTTACAAGGCTCATGGCCCCGACTACAGTATTCTCGCCTACCGTCACCCCCGGCAGCACCACACAGTGACTGCCGATCCGGCAATTTTTCTTTAAAACGACCGGACCCGCTTTCCCGTCGATCGTGGAAACGGAATAAATGGAGCAATGCGAACCGATCTGAACTTCGGCCGCGATCGTGACCCCGTTTTTCGCGTTGATGTAGGTGAATGCCCCGATATCGGTTTTATGTCCGAGCTTCAGTCCTTTTTTATTCTGGACCACCCAATTGTATTTCGTCGGGACGCCCTCCTTCACTACCGGCATTTTCCATTTCGAAAACCGCTCACTCATGATTATCTCCCGCCTGTTTGTAAGTTATAGATTCTGTTCGTCATGCTGGATCGTCGCGCCCCACCATGTCATCCTGAGTCCCGCCGAGGGCGAAGGATCTTTCTTTGAGATTCTTCACCCTTCGGGTTCAGAATGACGACAAAGCGATTTCTCTACCACTTACGCCTGCGTCCCATTCCCGGTAAACTTCGGCATCGTGACATGTCCATCCGCGCTGACGCCTTCCCGCTGGATCACTTTAAGCAAGGTCATCCCCAGGATCTTCAGATCCAATATAAAAGACCGGTGATCCACGTACCAAACATCCATCGCTAGTCGCTCCGGCCAGCCTACTGCATTCCGCCCGTTCACCTGCGCCCAACCCGTGATCCCGGGCTTCACATCATGTCGCCGCCGCTGCTCCGGACTGTAAAGCGGTAGATATTCCATGAGAAGAGGCCGGGGGCCGACGAAACTAAGGTCCCCCCTTACAACATTAAAGAGTTGCGGCAGCTCATCCAAACTCGTCCGGCGCAGCCATTTTCCGAACGCCGGCAGGCGATCTTCGTCCGGCAACAAGTTCCCCGCGGCATCCCGCGTATTAAGCATGGTCCTGAATTTATAAACAAAAATAGACAGCCCCTTATATCCCGGGCGCTCTTGCCGGAACAAAACCGGAGAACTCATTTTAAGGCGCACGAAGATCGCGATCAAGAGGATCAGCGGTCCGAGAAAGAGCAGCAATCCCACCGAGAACATAAGATCCAGGATCCGCTTAACCATGAGCGAGCAACCTTTCATATTCATGCGCCATAGCCTCTACAAGCCTTTCCGTTTGGAACTTATCAAGCACGCGCTGCCGGGCGGCGCGGCTGATCTTTTGCCGCATTCCGGAATCGGCCGCATAGGTTTCCAGACCCGCCCGTATTTCTGAGACATCATGCGGCGCATGCATCAAGCCCGTCACGCCTTCCGCGACGGCATCGGTCAACCCGTAAATGCGTGAAGCCAGCGCCGGAACCCCGCAAGCCGCGGCTTCGATCACCGAGGACCCGAACCCTTCCCGGTAACTCGGGATACAGAATACATCAAACGCGGGATAATATCTCTCCGGATGATCCGTCGACCCCGCAAAATAGATCTTTTCGCGCATTGAGGGAAATTTTTTCCGGATCATCGCCTCAACGCCCTCTTCATCCGGGCCGACGAGCAAAAGATGCGCGCTTTGTGCGACGGAGGAAGATGCAAAGGCTTCGACCAGATCCCCGATCCCTTTGTCGGTGTTGAGCCGTCCCAGGAAGCCAAAAACGACCGCGTCCTGAGGAATCCCCAATTGAGCTCTCACCGCCGCGCGCGCCGCAGGATCCGGCTTGAAACGGTCACAATCGACGCCATTCACCGACCCGTCCCCCAATACTTTTCCGGATCTGATCACCTTTTCCGCGACCAGGAAATCCCTCTGAGAAGGACTGTCCGCGTATATATCGGTAGCAAACCAGGCGATCAATCGGTCCATGGATTTCAGGAGCATACGCCAGAAACCGGCGCGTGTCACCCAGACCTGCCCGGTAAACATATGGACACGAACAGGAACTCCAGCAAGCCACCCGGCCGCCATAGCCAGCAAACCCGTTTTCGGCATGATGGAATGAACACTGTCGAAACGGCCCCGGCGCAGGGCCGAAGACAATTGGAAAAGGCACCGGAGATCCGCCCACGGGCGGATCTTCCGTTCAAAAGGGATGTGGACCCGCGTCACCGTTGCGTCAAACAGATTCTCACAAGCATCGGCTGAGAAATTACAAAAGACCGAGACCTCGTACTTCCGCGCGAGCCTACGGATCGGGTCCGCCATGAACGCCCGCAGCGCGGACGGCGCCGTCATCACAAAGCAGATTTTTTTCCGAGGTGTTTCACTCATCGATATTCCGATCCTCTATGATCCCGGCACAATAGGCTGGTATCTTGGTGTTTGTCTGCGAACGGGTGATCACACTCCATCCACTATCCTGTCCTCCCACCTACCACCCACTATGTCCCACCTGCTATGTACCAAGTGCTACGCATCAGATATTAATAAGCGTTCTTGAACGCAAGGAGGGTCATTACCAGGATCTCCACATCCAAAAGCAGCGACCAATTCTCCATGTAATAAAGGTCATACTTGAGACGCTCCTCGATCGACGTATCGCCGCGAAGTCCATGCACCTGGGCCCAACCCGTGAGGCCGCTCTTCACCCGGTGGCGGGCCATGTAACGCGGCACGCTTTCACGGAACTTATCCACAAAATGCGCGCGCTCGGGCCGCGGTCCCACGAGGGACATCTCTCCCCGGAGAACATTCATAAGCTGAGGGAGCTCATCGAAATTCCACCGTCGAAGGCATTCTCCCATCCCTGTCCGGCGGTCATCTCCGGGACGGGCCCACACCGGACCGGTCTCTTTTTCGGCGTCGGGCTGCATTGTACGAAACTTGACCAGCCGGAACTCTTTACCGTCCCGGCCGACACGCTCCTGAAAATAAAACACCGGCCCCTTGCCTTCCAATTTGATCAAACCCGCAATAACGAGACCGGCCGGAAAAAAAACGAGCGTCATCACGCCGGCCAAAAGCAAATCGAAGGCCCTTTTCAGAAACCGGTTCCAGGGATCGTCGAGAGGCAGGGAACGGAACCCGAGGAGAGGGATCCCCCGGACATATTCCACGCCAACGTTGCTGGCAATAAGACCGTAAATATCCGCACCCATTTTGAAATCCACCAGAAGGTCTTCGCAGACAGCCACTATTTCCGTGACCTTTTCCCTGGAGAACCCTTCGTCAAGAAGCACCACCTGCCCGGGGTGAAGTTTCCGGATAAAGGTTTCCCAATGTTCTATCAGACCCAGAACAGGAACGCCCTCCACAGATTTCCCGATATCCTCTACGTTCTGGGCAAGAATGCCCACGGGGCTCTGTCCATAATGAGGGTTCTTCTTGGCCCATTCGATCAAAGCACGCGTGTTCGGATTCAATCCGATGATCAAGACCTCGACAAGATCCTTTTGCCGCTCACGGCGCCAATACCCCCACTGAATGAACCCATAGCGGCCGAGGCTGATAAAGAGACAGGAAAAGAACCAGAGAAAGACTAGATAGAGCCGCGAATAGGAGAACTCACGGTAGAAAAATGTAATCGCCATGAGAAGAACGACCGCATAGGTCACCACTTTGATCACGAGGAATATTTCTTCAACACGGCGCATGTAACGCCACGGTTGGTAAAGGCCAGCTTCGCGAAAAAGCACGAGGAAGACCGGAAGGATAACGAAAAGAGCATGCCAGTAATCGGAAATGGACGGCACACTGGAATCCGTGTGCAGGCCACCCGAAAAACGGAAGAAATAAGCCAAGATAAAACTTAAGAGGATCATGGCCGAGTCGAGAAGAACCGCTGCTGTGGCCATACGCCGAGAATAAGAGGATCTCATGCCGTCACTCCCCTAACCGTGTAATGACTATCGATGGTTTTTTTCATAACCGCAAGGAAATGCTCCCTCCCGAATTCCTGAACTTTCCCGGCAACTTCCTGGGGGTCGAAACGCTGCCCCTCGAACCGCAGCACGGCTGAGCGAATGGCTTCCGGCGTCTGCGCATCAAAAAACACGCCACTTTTCACTGTCTCCAGCGCCCCGCCCTTTCGGAACGCGATCACCGGCGTCCCGCAAGCCTGCGCCTCAAGCGGTACGATCCCGAAATCCTCTTCCGTCGGGAAAACCAGTGCCCGGGCTTCGGAATAAGCCTTGAGGAGTTCCTCGTCCGACACGCCACCCCAAAAGGATATCCGCTCGCTTTTCCGCAGCTTCTGATAGTAAGAGGCCAAAGGACCCGAGCCAATAATGACAAGCCGCCGCTCCAGTCCGTTAAAAGCCTCGATCACTGGATCCAGCCTTTTATACGGAACAAAATGCGATACGGCAAGATAAAAATCGCATGTGCCTCCTGCGGTTTCCCGGGGCACTCCGAACTCCAATTGCGAGCGATCTTTTGCAATGAAGAATTCCGTATCCAGAGGAGGATACACGACCACGGCATCCCTCTGGTAGACAGTCTTGATGCGTTTTTTGATGTAGTACGAATTTGCAACAAAAAGATCCACCCGCGAGTTCGTGCCAAGATCCCATCTTCTGAGGAAATGAAGGGCCCCATTTATAAGGAATCGGACTGGAGCCAGAGTGCGGTTGAAATAAACGTCCTGGAACCCCCAAAGATAACGCATCGGTGTGTGACAATAGCAAACATGGAAAGCATTTTCGGGAACACGGATCCCCTTCGCGACGCAGTGCGAACTTGAAATCACAAGATCCGCCTCCCCGATCTTCACCGACCGTATCGCCCAAGGGAAGATTGGCAGAAGCCAACGATAATAAGACTTGATTCCGGGAAAATACTGCAAAAATGAAGTCTTGATCTCGAGACTCGCCAGCCGCGAACTTATATTTTTCCGGTCACAAAAAAGGGTGTAGATCGTGGCTTCGGGGTAAAGCTCCGCCAGAGCATCGAGAACCTTCTCCCCGCCCCGCATATGGATCAGCCAATCGTGGACGAGCGCGACTTTCATGAATTCCTCACAATTCCGTCATCCTGAGCAATGCGTCCCCTTGTGAAGAATCGCATTTCAGATTCTTCCCTCGCGTCTTGCTGTTGCAAGACAGCAGCGAGGTCAGAATGACGAATTTTTTTGCGTCATCCTGAGCCGATCTTTGGCGAAGGATCTCTCTTTAGATTCATCTCCCGACATGGCCCGGATCATCCCCAGAAAAAGCCAGAACAGGGCCGAAGGCTGAAGGGCATAGAGATTCGTATCCAGCGCGCTTTGGACGAGAAATGCCAAGGCCCCGCAAAGAAGTCCCGCTAGGATCGGGGCCATCTCCAAACCGGCGCACCGCCGGAGCGCCAGAAATCCGCTTCGAAACACCGTCCCGAGAAATAGCAGAAAACACAGGAGCCCAAAGACCCCGACCTCCGCCCACATCTGAAGATAACAGTTGTGCGCATACATCGCCCCCCGGCCCTGGACATAATCCTGAAAAAACGCCATGAAGGTCCCCACGCCGTTTCCGATCCAAGGATGCTGCGCGATCATGGCCCACGCTCCGTCCCACAATTGGTACCGCCCCGAATCACCGCCGGCTCCGAAGACGGTGGCCGCCCTTTTCAAGATCTCCGGCGAAGAAAAAAGCAACGCGAAGAAAATCAGCCCGAGGAAGAAAAAGAACTTCTTTTTAGGAAGCAGGAAGCACATCATTCCACAAGCGACGATAAACCCGAGCCATCCCCCCCGCGAAAACGTCAGGATAAGGCAGAACGTCAATAGAAGGACCACGGAAAGAAATGAGACACTAGAGATACCCGACCTCCGTGACTCCTGAATTCCGACAGACTGAGGGTGGGTTACTGCGATACCTGCCAGCAAGGGAATAGAGCAGATGAGATAAGTAGCAAAATCGTTGGAATGCTTGAAAGCCCCGGTAACAGCCCACTCCGTGCGGCCCGCAAAATTAACGTCCACCAACGGCCGGTGAAGCAGGAATTCTAAGCTGAAAAATCTCTGGGAGAACGCGTCGACCACGGCCAACGCAGCCGATGCCAAAAAGACGAGCCCCATTTTTCTGAAACGGCCTTCCTCCGCAAAGGATGCCGACGCGACCCAATAGAGCATGATGAATTTTCCCCACTTGCCGAAGAGGGCATTCAGACTCTTGGGCAAAACCGATGCGCAATGAACTAGCGAAAGAGCGCAGAAACAAAAGAAAAGCAAAATAAAAATATTGGGTAGGGCGAAAAATGAGGAGGCGGGAGACGCTGCCTTTCGTTGATGTTTCAAGCAAAGCAGACTTTTTAGAACGAAGGCCGTGATCGCGAGGGTCGTAAAGATCTCCGTAAAGGCGATCGAGACCGGAATAAAAAAGGCCAACCCGTAGAAGGAATATTCGAGGGCCTTGTCGAGAACAGTAATACATTTTTCCCGTATCATCACGCCTCCGGTTACGTTGAGGCGTTATTCTACAGGAAAAGCTATTTCCCTCAAAGGAACTTGCTTTGTTCCGGGGCGCAGATTCAATGCCAGGGGTTTAGCGTTCGATTCTAGCGATTTCTTCCGTCTCTTGGCTGTCCTTGAGCCACGGCATATAGGGAACAGCCGAGGGCGAAGCAGGGATATACTTATACGTCCTGCCTTCTTTTTTACCGATCGAGAGCCAATGTTTTGCCGCTCTTCCCCGGGTTTTTACGTTTCGAAGGTCTTCGTAGTTACTGACATACGTTTCCCAATCAAAATCGGAAGGAAGGTCTGAAAATAAATCGTGATAAGAGAGGCCCTTCTTTTTCCCGATAGTCAACCAATGTTCTTTAGCTTTTTGCTCGGTGTCGATGCCTTTTTCTTCCAACTCCTCATAATTTTTGAGATAAGTTCTCCAATCGAAGTCACTTGGAACATCCTCAGCCTGTGGCCGTGGTGGAGGCGTAGCTTTGGTGCAGCCGATCAACGAAGTGGCAAGAATGATGGCGAGAACAGGTCCGCAAAAAAATAATAATCTGTTTTGCATGATTCCGGATGGCTTTCTCGGGTATTCCCCGTAAATGTTTCGTTTCATATTAAAGGCTTTTGGCTAAGCCAGCAATCCACTTACCGCTTACCTCTTACTCCGAACTCCGTACGCCTCACCCCGCTTGCCCCGTTCTACGGGGTACCTAGAGCGCATTCATACACTTCCGCCGTCTTGCGTGCCGTTTCTTTCCAGGAGAACGCTCGAGCCCTCTCGAGACCCTTTTGGCGCAGGGACTCCCGGAGTCCCGCGTCCTGATCCAACCGGATCAGGGCCGCCGCCATTGCGGTCTCGTCAGTGGCTTCCAGCCGAAGCGCCGCGTCCCCGACCACTTCCGGGATCGAAGAAGAGTTCGTAGTCAACACTGGCGTCCCGAAGCTCATGGCCTCAAGAAGCGTCAGTCCGAAGCCCTCATAAAGAGAGGGATGAACGAGCGCCACCGCCTTGTTATAGAAAATTTCCAGTTCGCCTGGATCGATCCTGGGCAAATAGTGAATATCCCCCGCCGTAGCCAGACCGGCCAGCATTTCATAACCCGGAGGATACCGCTTGTCCTTGCCACCGATCAGGACAAGCGCCGGGCGAATCTTTCCCTGCTTCTTGAGCTCGCGAAACACCCGCAGAAGCATCAGGACATTTTTGTGCGGCTTGATGAGCCCAACATAAATGAAAAAATTCTCCGGAAGATGGTACTTGGCCCGAATCTTTTCAAAGGCCGGCTTGAGAACATCGGAAGAAAGCGGGCGGTTGGTTTGATCGACTCCTTGATGGATCACCGTTATCCGAGACTCGGGCGCATGAAAATACTCGATCAGATCTTTTTTTGTGTGATGGGAGATCGCAATGATGCGATCCGCGGATTTTACGGCCCGGGTGAGCATGAAACCGGCGTAGGCAGCCTGAAGCGGCGTAAGAAACTGCTTGCGGAAGATCCAGTGAATGACGTCATGGATCGTCACAACCAGCTTCGTCTTCCCTTTCCAGAGGGGCACGTTGTAATGAGGCGCGTGCCAGAGACGGCAACGGCGCAGCAGCCTCGGATACTGAAGCTGTTCCTTGAGGGAATAGATCGGGACGGTGAATTTTACCTTGTCGTGCTCCATTCTCCGTTCCCCGTTGCCCTGGCCTCGGCATTCTCTCCCGTCATCCTGAGGCACTTTCCCCTTCCCGTCATCCAGAGCCGCTTTCTTGCGAAGGATCTCTCTTTGAGATTCTTCACCCGCCTTTGGCGAGTTCAGAATGACGGGACCAAACAACCCCATCTCCTTGTCCATGCCCATCTCGTGAAACTGGGCAACAAGCGCTTTCAAATAAGTCCCGATCCCGGAATGCCGTAGCATTCTAATATCAAGGCCGGTCTTAAACTCCGCGCTCATGAAATCCCTCCGGACGGCTTCTCAAGGGTTGGTTCGACAGGCACCCCTGGGACACCGGAAAAAAGCAACTTCATCACCCTCGAAAATAACCTGAGACACTCAACGGATTTCGAGGTGTCGATGCGGAAAACTTTTTGCCCGCACCACTCAAGGCACAATAAAATCCCACCATCCAGATACTTCAAAAACAAATACACCCGAGTCAAAAATTCTCCGGCAAGTCCATAATACTTGCGCGCGAAATAGATCTGGCTCCGTCGGTACTCCATGGAAACCTCGAGCCTCCGGTGAACGGTCGAAGCGCCGCTCTCATGAACAACAGTCGTTTCCGGGAGATAATGGACTTCGCCCCCCAAGCGGCGGAGCCGCGCGCAAAGGTCGATGTCCTCAAAATACAGAAAGAAATTCTCATCAAAAAGCCCAGTTTTCAAAAGAGCTTCACGCTGGACCATGATACAAAAACCGGAAGCCCAATCCACTGTTTTGGCCGCTGAATTTTGCAAGTCCAGGCGGTTGCGCAAAGCTTCGTCCCCCTTAAGGAGATGCGCATGATGGATCTTTCGTGTCAGTTCGGAAAAGAGGCCGGGAAAGGCTCCAGTCGAAGGCCTGAACCTCCCTCGCTTGTCAATTTCGCGGGGTCCCACTGCGACCACCCCGGGTTGAGTCTCCAGATAATGGATCATCGTATCCGGACTCGGCATGATCAATTTTGCGTCACTATTCAAAAGCAGGATATATCGACCTCTCGACGCCTGGATCCCACGGTTATTCGCCCGGCCAAAGCCTTCATTTCGGCCGATTTCAAGGATCCGGATCCCGGGAAACTCCTTCGCAACCATCCCCCCAACCCCGTCTTTGGAACCATTATCGATGAGAAAGATCTCATGCGCGACTTGCGGGGAAAATTCCCGAAGAGACCTCAAGCACTGAAGAGTCAACTCCGGGGTCTTGAAGTGAACAATGATGATGCTCAACACAACTGTTCTCATAAGTGATTCCCCAGGAAATCCAGGAAACGTCTCCACTCGCAACTGGCTCTGTTTTTCAACCGGCCTGAGAACGACATATCCCGCACAATCTTGTACGGCTCAAAGCAAACCGCGTGCGAACTAAAGCCCGCTTTACCGACGATCAAGACGAGCATCCGCTCGACGGCATGCGCCAAAGTCCCGTTGCGGCGTATACTCGAGCCCCCGGGGAAATCATCGGGCATGAGTCCAAGCTTAAACAAAAGCTCCAGCGCTTTGGGCCGGAACCAGAACATGGAGCCTGCGGGAAAATCCAGCGACATCTCTTTTCGTATCAGAATTCCCAACTGTGAAGCAAGTTTCTGACAAATACCCCAGTTCTCTTGCCAGGGATCCTTCATCAGCACTTGCTTGAGAGGCGGAATGATCTCAGGATAAACCAATCCGAGGGCTTTATCTTCAGCGAACATTTTGAGAATCAAGCTCACCGTCGCAGGAGTTCCCGCCACATTCTCAAGAAGATAGCTCCCCCATTCCTTCAGCCACGACGTTTGCGAGGATTTTTTTGTGTGGATCTTGAGCACAAGATCGTAGGCAGGATAAACATCCCGGAATTCGCAAACGAACGAAGCTATGTCAAAACCCCTGTTCTGAACTGTCCTGAACGCCGTCTTTTTTTTGGGGAAAGCCTTCTCAAGAAGAGCCCGGACTGCCAAGCTGATTTCGGCCACTGACGAAACATAAAGATCAGATTCGTGCGGAATGTTCTCCAAGAAACCAATAATGGCTTCCAGCTGCTCCACATAAAAACAATGGACTACGATTGCAATTTTAGGCGTATTCATAGGCAGTCTTTTGCATGCGAGTCTCTTCAGATCAAGTCATGTCACAGTGCATTCATTCAAACGCTACTCCATGAAGATGCCATATGCCATTCGCTTGCGATGAGAGCCGAAGTTCCAGTAAACGCAATGGCAGGTCCAGCGGTGGAATTTCGCAATAAAATCTCGAGCCATTTTTGACCGATAGTTTGATCCCGTTCAAATAGATTTCTGGAGCAATTTCAAGATCGCACGAAATTTTCACTGCCACGGGGCAAACCTGTTTGTACCATGGAAGATAAACGACAGTTTGTGCCTGGACCGTATTTTGATATTGAGATAATCCGTAATTGCAGCGATCGCCAACGCCCTTAGAACTTTTAAGGCGTCGTTTCTGTCGATGAAAAAATTGCAGCAGCTTTAATAAGAATCGCTCCAAGCCGGTTACTTGGCAAGTCGATAAATCTTCGTAATAAAAGCCCAATAAAGATTTCGCGGCAATTGCGAGAGGCGCATTCCGATATAAATGGCGCCCGATCTCAAGAAATCGTCGCAATGAACGGCTAGATGTCTTTGTTCCCTTATACATTCTTACCACGGATAAAGGTTTGTTCAAGTAATGGAATTTTTCGCCTGATCGGTAAAGGCGTGTCCATAAATCCCAATCCATTGTGTAGTGTAAAGTGGAATTCAGAGACCCGACCCTCTCTAGCGCCGTTCTGCGCACAAAACAGGATGGCTGAGAGATGCAACATCCTTCCAATATGGAAGAGATATCGCCATCAAGGGTGGGAAAATATTTTAAAAACCGACCGTCTTCATCCACAAGGACTGAGTCGCCATAGATCACATCCACATCGGGATGGCTGGTAAAAGCTTTTTTTACCTCGTCTAAAGTATAGGGAAAATAATAATCGTCAGCGCAAAGCCACGCAAGTATTTCGCCGTGAGTATTATTCCAGCCTTCCTGGATTGCGGATGCCTGCCCCTCATCTGCGCCATGCCGATGATAACTTAATAGATCTCGATATTCTTCCAGAACGTTTAGTACGCTGCTATCCGGAGTTGCATCCATCACTGCGAGCTCAACATCCTGGGCTTGGGCGCGGATGCTTTTAAGTGCCAAAGGTAGAAAATGGGCTTGGCGACAAACGGGCATCGCGATACTAAAGTGCATTGACGAATATCCTTTTCACGACACTTCTTTCGTTTGAAGACTGCGACGACAGATTTTCCAGCAATCCCTTCTTCCCGACAACGGACGAGATGACGTGAGAAGCTTATTTACGGCCACACAGGAAAGCTGTGCTCCAAATCCCGGAGTATCAGTTTTCGTGCAACCAATTCATCATAAGCTGTTGTTCCCAAAGCAACCCTTTTCGAAGAGTGTGTGGGATCGCTAGCGTTAAGATCCCATCCGGCTCGATCGACGCCAAGATCTTCGCCGAAGCTCAAAAAGCTTTCCATTTCCTCTCGGGAATCGTTCCAATCGAATAGGATGGATTTCAGGAACACCCAAGGAAGCTTTGTGTTTCGCTTACGCTTTGTTTCGATGAGGTAGCGAACATTTTTGGCGACGACCTGAACATCTGCGCCCTGGCGGGCGTATTTCATAAGACCCTCTTGTCGGTGCCCGCCATGTAGTGAAATACTCAGAAAGTTAACCCGGTTATCGATCAATGAATCGGCAATGCCTTTATCCATGAACATTCCGTTAGTCGATATGTCAATTCGCAGTTTTGGATTTCCAGCTCGCATAAGAGAGATCATCTCGACGATGTTGGGATGGA
>CAISGE010000021.1 GCA_903884815.1 Candidatus Omnitrophota bacterium
CTTCGGAATACGATCTTCCATGCTCACATAGCTGAATAGCCCGCTGTTCTCTTGATCATTGCCGCGCATCCCTCACCTCCAGAGTTGTAGAAGCCTTATTCTACCACCCCGGATGAGGGTTTTTCAGCAGCCTGCTAAGCAGTCCGAACCCCGCGCTCAATCGAAAAAAATTGTCCGGTCTTCGCGACCCACAACGCCTTTTGAGGACAGACGTCCACCCACCTCTGTCCGGGAACTCCCGGGCGTGGAAATTAATGATACCGGTAATCGGCAGAGCATCGCCCAGCTTCCGCCGCAGAAATTGCTCAATCGTAATCCCAACCCCCGCTATCCGCAGGGTGGATTAGAGGGGAGGAATCGTCCCCTCGCTCCCGCCGCCCGCTCTGAGAAGAGGGGATTAGCGATTAACGAACTACCGGCGCAGTTTGAGGCCTGGAAAAAAGGACATCCGGAAGAAACGCCCATCACTGTTCAGCAACTTTCTCCGGCCTCTCTTGTAAGGTATGCCGAATATTTGGAAAAAGGTTTTCGGGGGATTTCGGGATCTGCGACCACCGTCGACACGCTCATGGCGGGTGTTCAGACGTCCAGTGAGTCTGATGTGATCCGAGAAGCCGAAAGCGCGCAAGCGGACATTACCTTGGTTCAGGTTCACGGATCTTATTCCGAGAAACCCGTTGCGGCAGGGAAATTTCCGGGAAAAGTGGTGGTGCTGATCCATCGGCCTGAAGAATTTCTGGACCGGAATAAAACAAAAGCGGAGAGGGACCAATTCTTGGCGGGCGCAGACGCCCTCGTATTGCTTGGGCCTGCTTCTCTTGAGACTTATCAACAGCTTTATCCTGACAAAGTAGTCACGACGATCCCTCACGGATTTTTTGAAATGGGGACGATCGATTACAGTCGTCTAGATCCAGGCTCAATCGCGACCGTGGGTTCCATTACGACCTGGGACATGAAAGACATGCGTCATATTCCAGACGCCCTGAAACTGATCGCGGAGGTCAAGGCCAAAGGAACCGGGCTGAATGTGTTGGGCTATCTCGGTCATCCGGCCGGGTCTAAAGCGAAGGACAATTTAGAAGAGTACCGGGGCCGGGAAGACGTTTGGCTCCTGAGCAATGCGGAGTTGGAGCAACTGATCGAGGACCACGATGTGAAGGATGCGGCAGGATTCCAGAGAATGATCTATGCGGAATCCATGAAGACTGGTAAGAGCCGGACGATTATCCGGACAGAATCCGCCTCCAAGGGAAGTTCTCTCGCTGAGTGGGAAACGGGGCTGATCGATTTCAATCTTCAGCTTTACCGTGAAGTGACCAAGGGCGGTACCGCGAAGGTGGAATATTCCGGAACCCTCCATTTAATGGGCGTGCCGGCAATCTATGTGGTGCTGGATTCCCCGGCCATGAACGACGTCGCGACAAATGAAGGACTCGGGATCCTCCAAGTGCCGATCGATGGCACGGCCATCAACTATAGCGCCGGCGCTGAAAAGATCCTGTCGATGATCCGTGATCCGGCCGGAAGAAGGACGATGCTCGAAAAGAACCGGGATGTCGCCTCGAAACTCGGCATGGACACGATCGCCTTTGCCTATGACCGCCTTTTTAGGGAATTGTTGGCCGACCGCGCCGAGATGAGAATTTTTAATCTCCCGTTCTTTAACCGTTGGCAAACAAAGGAAGATCAGTTGCGCCTTTTTGCAGCAAATGATCTCCGGAAGGTTTTTCAAATTGTAAAACAAGCTTACTCCGGCCTTCCAGACTCTTATGAAAAAGACAATCTGCACGTTGTCACCGTTGCCGATCACCTGGTTCAGCTTTTGCTTGTTTTAGAACTTCAACAGTTATTTCCAGACGATTATTTTCTCGGAGAGGAAAAAATCGATCTTGATTATCTTCAAGATCAGTTTAGTGAATTAGCCAAGATCGACAGGCCCCAGCTTCAGAAGACTTTCGGTCAGGAACTGGTGCGATTCAAGCAACTGAAAGCAGATCACGAGAATCGGGCAACTCAAAAGAGCGTAGCGGCTCGGTGGTCCATTGAGGATGTCCTGGACGGTAAGAGTCATTTGAATCCCTTAAATTTTGTCATTAATGACCCGATGGATGGAACAAGCAATTTCAAGAAAGGCAGTTTGATGTATGGTTTCTCGCTTGCGCGCACGACTTGGAACCCCGCGACAGATCTTCATGAACCCAGTTATAGTATTACTTATGCTCCGGAATACACCCTTACGCTTCGAGATGGACGGACGATCTACGGTCCGATGCTGGAATACAATCAGCGGGAGGACCGTGTCTCTCTCTACGGGACCCTTCCCAAAAGTGCGTTTATGCAGATCCTACACAAGCTCCTCTATGGGGTCCTTCCACACGGTACGTTTGGGCTGATCATACGCAACCTCAAGCTGACGCCTCCTCTATCGAGAAAAGAAAACATCGTTGTTCTCAGGGATTCCAAAAGCGAGGGGCCCAACCCGCACTTAGGGCCTTTACAAGCGGGTTTTCAGGATTACCAGACTTCGGATAAATGGGATTCCTCGGTTGTGGGGATTATGGAAACCATCCTTGGCAATTTGGCGGTGTACGGCGGCATCATGAAGCTTTGGGATCATGCCGGATCCCTGGGTTTGGTCCGCGCTATGGGAGGTATCATTTTTAGAATCGATGAGCATGGTTATGGTAAGGAACTTTTAGGGTATACGGATGATGATATAAAGAGGGGGTACCAAGACGAGCTTTTTCCCGTGGTGGTAGTTTTTGGCGAAAGAAACATTCAAAATTTTCGTAAAGTCCTTGAGCAAGTACGCTTTTTTGCATATGCCGGCGGTACGGATCCCGAGACAAAGAAAACCAAGGATTCCAGTAACACCGTCATCGTGACAGTTCCCGATCCGAATGCAGGCCTTGCGAATAGGGCCACGGTTTGGGACGGCAAGACCAAGAAACCCGTCGCAAGAATTTCCTTCGAAGGTGTTTTTCCTTCTGCTGAGGAGGTAACAGGAATTCAGACGTCTCAAAATGGGCGATGGGTGTTTTTAACGACACGAAATAGCGTGGCGACTTTCGATTTAAAAAAGATTGAGACTACCGAAGAATCAAAATTTGACTTGATCGCACCTGGCCACCAGGGCGATCCGCAGAGAGCCATTGACCAGTGGCTTGGCATGCAGAGCGATGGGGTCACCCATTCGGAAATGGCCCGATTTTTTATCGCTCTTCGGACCTCCGCCACCCGCACCGAGGCGAGGGCCACCTTGATAAAAGTGGCTTACGGGGCCGCGGTTCTTGCAAGCATTGTGGCGATAGTGTGGGCGTTGCCAATTCCCGCCATGCTGGCGGCTCGCGTTTATTATGGCAGTTCCGGCGTGTTTGCCGCATTACTCATTGCGCCGTTCATCGGAGCTTACTGGCAGATGAACCAACACACGGACGCGAAGGCCACCCTGATGAGAGTGGCTTACGGGGCCGCGATTGTTGCTAGCATTGCGGCGATAGTGTGGGCGTTGCCGCTTCCCGGGATGCTGCCGGCTCGCGTTTTTTATGGCGGTTTAGGCGTGATTGTCGCATTACTCATTGCGCCGTTCATCAGAGCTCACCGGAAGATGAACCAAAAAAGTCGGTCTCATGAATCTCTTCCTGCCGCGCCTCGGGGCTCAGGGCCCATCATACTCCATGGAGAGACCCATGGAGCAACGCTCAAACTCGGTAGCAAGAAACCCTCTCTCTTTCTTCAAAATAGCCTTGGGATCAGGGTGACAGATCAGGGTGAAACCTACGGCTACGACATTCTTGGGAATCACGCACTACTCGGCAAAGTTCGCGCTGAGGGGTCCGTTAATAAGACTTTCCTTAAAACAGAATTTTGGAACGTTGCACGAGGAAAAAGCGGAGAAATGCTACAGATAAAATTGCTGCCGGCTTCCACCGGCAAAGTTGACTTTGTTTACAGGGTCATCGCACGGGCGGACGATCAGTCTGGGGTTCTTCCGGACGTTGACAGACCTTGGTTTAATCCGAAGAATGTGTCGACCACTCTCGGTGGCCTGGAAGCAGCACAAAACAGGGCCTATGTCACCGGATTAGGGATTCTGAGTTTAATTGCCGGGTTTAAATCACACCCAAATGATTTGATTTTTTTCAAGGAATGGGTATCGCCACTCGTTTCAAATTGGGCTCAAGTGAGGGAACTGTTTCAGCCTGGACTGACACTTGCAAATATCGATGTGTTGCTCACGCCGCCTGAGGAAAAGACGCCCTCAGAGTTTGATCTTACCCAAGCTCACCGAAGCTTGGTTGATCAGATCGGTCAATTACAGCTCCGCGCTGAGACGCGGTTGGCTTCTGCGATGGGATTCATCAGGAGTGCGGGATCCGGCGTTCTGGTTCTTGCCGCTGTTTTGATCACGTCTGCATGCAAAAAAGGTACGCCGAATACGCCTGCCGAAAAATCCGAGATCCTGCAAACCGCTGCCCCGGCTCAAAATCCGCCGCAATCCGGATTCCGCCCGATAGCGGAGGATCCAGGCGTCTTGTTGACAACACCCGCCGGAGTCGTGCTCACTTTCCACAAACTGAAACCGGCCTATGACGAGGCTGTTGCAAACGGCGATCTTCAAAAAATAAAAGAGCTCGGAATCAGTGCTCTTGGAACCGTAGTCTCAATAGACAAACTAACACCGAAATCCGGGGTCGCGGCAGAGATTGCTGACGGCGTTGCGTTACGGATGCTCAGCACAAAAAAGGGCGGTAAGGCGACTGCGGACCAGCCGTTCGCGGGATTTCTGCGGTTGCTTCAAGAAAGACTTCCCGAGCTCACCAATGAGGACTCCGGTGTTTTGTTGAAGTTACCCAACGGGGTCGTACTCACTTTCCGCGATCTGATGCAGGCCTATGACGAAGCTGTCAAGAAATCCGATCTTTCCAAAATAGAAGCGATCGCGACCGAAATTCTGGCGACAGCGGCGCAAATCGGACAGTTCAAACCGAAACCCAGGCTCGCGAATGCGGTGGCAAAGGGCGCAGCTCAATGGATGCTCGGCAAAGAAAATGGTGGTATGGCGCCGGCTAACCAGCCGTTCGCGAAACTCCTGTTGGCGATTGAAGACAAACTTCCCGAACTTGCCAGCGAGAACTCCGTTGTTTCGTTGAAGACACCCAAAGGAGACGTGCTCGATTTTAGCAATTTAAAACCGGCCTATGACGAGGCTGTCAAGAAAACCGATCTTCCAAAAATAGAAGCAATCGCGGCCGAAATTCTGCAGACGGCGGCGAATAAAGACCGTCTCCCCACGAAACCCAAGGACGTAGAAGCGAAGGCAAAGGGCGTTGCTAAATGGATGCTCGACAAGAAAAGGGGAGGTATGGCGCCGGATGACCAGCCGATCGAGGAACTCGTGCGGTCGATCGAAGAAATACTTCACGAACTCGCCCGCTCCGAGACGAGGACAAAGCGACGTGATTTTCTAAAGGCAGCAACTTCGGCTCTTGCGTTCAATTTGGGTACAGGATTAGGTCTGAATGCTGCAGAGCCGGACACGAAATCGCCGGTAGACGATGAGCAAGCGCGCGCAAATCTGTTGAAGGGGGTCCGCGCCGAGCTCGAGCGGATGATGAAGGAGAAGAGTTTTAAGGGCAACGATATTACCTATTCGACGTACTGGGTGCGCAATATGAACCGGACAATCCTGGGACATCATTGGACGGAGATCCTGGAGCCCATGATTCAATATGCCATGGTCCCACTTAAGGTAGAAAAAATCATTTCCCCAGAGGATTTTGCGGGCCGAGCCGGAAAATTCCTGTCATTACTCGAAAAACACAAGAATGCTTTTTCCGCGGGAGTTCTGGCCGAACTCGATCGAATGGAGAACGAAAAAACATTCCGCGGTAACGATTTTCTGACTGATGGTTATTGGTCTCGGAATACTGGGCGAGAAATCAGTGATGCGGATTGGAAGAGGGCTCTGGAGCCGATGCTCCGCGACACAATGAAACAATTGAAAGGCAAACAAGTCATAGAGCCCGCTGAATTTGCGAAGAAGGCAAAAGAGTATGTGAAGCAAAATCCCGGTATTTTGAATCCCCCTCGCTCCGAGACGAGGTTGCGGATCTCTCCCGAGATGATTCAAAAAGGGCGTGAAGCGATGAGCTTAACCTTGCAGAGCGTAGGTTACGCTATGCTTGTTGCGTCTGTTCTTGTCTTTGGGTTATCGGCGCTCTATATACGCTTTTCGATCCTGGGGGACCCCAGGGCGCTCCCGATCCTCGCTGCTTCTTTCATAACGTTTCTATTTCTTTTCTTCTTTCTTGAAAACTTTCCTGAACGGGCGACAACACCCTCGACCCGGATGAAGTGGCTCGTTGCGGGAGCGACGGCTTTGATCTTAAGCTTGGGAGCGTGGGGTGTTTACGAGGCGAGAGATTTTATAATGCAGCAGTTGCCAGCGATCCAAAACGTTCCGGAGAGCAATAGTTTAGAGGATTTGCCATTCATCCAACCACCACGCTCCGAGAAGAGGACGAACAGTTTGACTAGGCACGAATCCTCCGACCCATCAAGAAGAAGTGAAATCAAGGGATGGATAGTGCTCTTGTCTTTCGGGCTAACTGTCCTCGGGCCTTTGGTTTTGTGGATCTATTCAATGTATGCAGAGGATCAGCGGGAGATTGCACGCGTTGAACAAGTTGTTGGGCATCCATGGAATGGCTGGAAAACTCACGGCGGGGGTGCTCTTTACGCCATTGAGGCAGTCGATGACAGCTTGGGTGTGGAAGGACGGCCGGATTGGCTTTTGATATTTGAGGGCAACCAGATCTACAGATTGCCGGTCCCCAAGACTCTTAATCCCGCTTTCGGTCGTTCGCGGAGTGATTTTCCTACTCGCGATCGCGGTCTGCTTCTTACTCTTGCCGGGAATTTTTTGCTATCTGAATTAAAATCCGAATCACAGCCGGTGACCCCCGACATGATGAAGCCAATGCCGTATAATAGCGTTACTCGTTTTAGAATTGGCAATCCGGAAGACGACATCCGCGCGTTTCATGCCCGTTATGATTCGGCGTCTGCAGTGACCGTTAATGGCCGGACGGTTCTGAGAATTGGGAATCGCTCGGAGAGCGTCAATATCGCCCCGCAGTCTGCGCTTGGTCTTTTGGGCGCCATTCAAAAGCTGCAACTTCAAGGTAATTTGCCTTGGGACCTTAGGGTCGAGTTCCTTGGCATGGATAGTGTCTATTTTTCCATCCACGATCAATCCTCTAATGATACCGAAGCCTCATTCGAGCCACGATCCCTCTTTCCGAAACACTCCGGCGGTGTTCAGGTGACAGATTACGCGAGACTGGCTCAGGCGTTGACCGCAAGTCTGCAGGAAAGCCCGGAGGGTCAAGCGGCCTTGAAAGCGCAGGCCAGCAAGCTGCAAGCTCAGAGGAAAGCCCATATCCTTTCGCTCAAAAAAGGCGTGCAGGGAGACGCTATAGAACAGGTGGGGTTAAAGCCGGGCGATCATGTTTACGGCTACTTTCCAGAGGAACTATCGCCGGACGGGAGTTCGATTATTCCAGAGGGGTATCACCACTTAGTGATAAGTTTTATTTCGGAGATCTCCCAAGGCCTAACCTGGACACATGTACCAAGTGCTTATGATCCCATCCGGGATAGCCAAACCAAACCAGACCCTGACCACCCGAAACGTATTATTGCAACTGTCCACTTTGTGGATGCTGATGGTAGAGAATTGCAAAGTTCAGATGTGTCTATCGATGAAATGAAGAAACAAAATGTCATAGTGGTCCGCTCCGAGAAGAGGGCGGATTTTGCACCGGAAGCGTGGATAGCGCCGAAGGCATTGTCTCTGACAGAGACCATGGAGCGTGAAGGAACCTCACTTCCCGGGATCGCCACAACGGTGAGGGAAGTGACAAAAGGGCTTTATGCGACCTGGGTCATCGCCAAGGCGAAAGCTGTGGCGAAACTTCTTTCGCTTGCTATGCCGGAGCGCGCGGGAATAATCTCAGAAGATCTTGAGAAGAAGCTCACGAACATCGCCCAAGGGGCTCTCGGGTTAGTGGGAAAACAAGCGCCTACCGCTTCAGACGTTCTGGTGCTAACCCGCGATTTGTGGCGGAAGGATCCGGACCTTAAAGTGCCGGCGGGCATGCGTCGAGCCTATCCAGGGCAAATGATCCTTTTGATCTGCAGAAATGACGGGGATTTGGCACAGGTTGCGGAGCTTAATCTCCGTCTTGAGAAAGCAGGTATTCGACAGCCGGTGAATGCTGTGTTGGAGAATGACCACGCTGAATTCGTGAGGCTTGTTGGCAAGCAGTCGTCGATTAAGGCGCTGTTCTATGGCGACGGGAATGCAAAGGTTCCCGCGGTTCTGTTGCTTGAAAAATACGAACAGGTGAACGTATTGCCGGGAATGCTCAAGAGGTTCCTGGCGGCCATGAGCGAGCTTGTGAGCTACATTACGAATGGCCTTGCGGCGTCTTTCGCGACCGCTCACAGCGCGTAATAACTATTTTAAAATTGAACGGGGATGGCCCCTTTTTCGGGCTTTTCCCGTTCTTTTTTTCTGCACAAGGTTTCAGGTCATAAGAACATCTTCTTGTTTGACGATTAGGCACAAAGCGCTGCGCCATTATGGCGCAGACAAGCACTTCAATTCTCATATCAGAAACTTGATCAATGCAACCCATTTCTATTAAACGAGTTATAATTTTTTATTTTTTGGAATAATGGCACGGTAATTGAGCTATGATGGACGTCACTCGTATTATCAACAAAACTCAAAGACCTGCCCAAGGCAGGCAAGGAGAATAAAATGGCAAAGATCTTAGGAATCGATTTAGGAACCACCAATTCATGCATGGCCATCATCGAGGGCGGGGAGCCCAAGGTGATCGAGAATAAGGAAGGCAACCGAACCACGCCTTCCATCGTCGCTTTCACGAAAACGGGGGAGCAGTTGTGCGGGCAGACCGCGAAACGTCAGTCCGTGACCAATTCGGAGAACACCATCTTCAGCGCCAAGCGTTTTATTGGCCGCCGTTTTGAAGAAGCGGGACATGAGGTCCAGATGGTGCCGTTCAAGGTCAAAGCCGGGAAACACGGCGAAGCGGTATTCAACATTCCTCAGGAAAAACGCGATTTCACGCCGCAGGAGATCTCCGCGAAAGTCCTTATGAAGCTCAAGGCCGACGCGGAAATGTATCTCGGGGAAACCATCACGCAGGCCGTCATTACGGTGCCGGCGTATTTTAACGATTCCCAGCGCCAGGCCACCAAAGATGCCGGGCAGATCGCCGGACTCGAAGTCCTGCGCATCATCAATGAACCGACCGCGGCGGCACTCGCATACGGTCTCGACAAGAAAAAGGATGAAACCGTAGCCGTCTACGACCTCGGCGGTGGAACCTTCGATATTTCCGTCCTCGAGCTCGGTGAGGGCGTTTTTGAAGTCAAAGCCACGAATGGCGACACGCACTTGGGCGGTGATGACTTCGACCAGAAGATCATCGACTGGCTCATCGCGGAATTCAAAAAAACCGAAGGCGTCGATCTCAGCAAAGACAAGATGGCGATCCAGCGCCTCAAGGAAGCCGCGGAAAAAGCAAAGTGCGAGCTCTCCACAGCCCAAAGCACGGACGTCAACCTTCCGTTTATCACCGCCGATGCCTCCGGGCCGAAGCATCTTCTTCTGACGCTGACGCGCGCCAAACTCGAGCAGTTGGTGGTCGATCTTATCGAACGCACGGTCGGCCCCTGCATGCAAGCGATGAAAGATGCCGGTGTGAAACCCGAGGAAATCGATGAAGTGATCCTGGTCGGCGGTATGACCCGCATGCCAGCCGTAGTCCAGAAAGCGAAGGATCTTTTCAAGAAAATCCCGCATCAGGGAGTGAACCCCGATGAGGTCGTTGCGATCGGTGCGGCGATCCAGGGCGGCGTGCTGAAAGGGGATGTCAAAGACATCCTGCTGCTCGACGTCACCCCGCTTTCGCTCGGTATCGAAACCCTCGGCGGTGTCATGACCAAGCTGATCGAGCGCAACACCACGATCCCTACGCGGAAATCTGAGATCTTTTCTACCGCCGCGGACAATCAAACCGCGGTGACCGTGAAAGTCCTTCAAGGAGAGCGAGAAATGGCCGCGCACAACCGCGTGCTCGGGCTTTTCAATCTCGAGGGAATCCCGCCCGCGCCGCGCGGCGTCCCTCAAGTCGAGGTGACCTTTGATATCGACGCGAACGGCATCGTTCACGTGTCTGCCAAGGATCTTGGGACGGGGAAGGAGCAGAAGATCCGCATCGAATCTTCATCCGGTCTTTCCAAAGATGAAGTCGAGAAGCTTGTCAAGGAAGGTCAGGCTCACGCCGATGAAGACAAACGCCAGCACGAGGTCATCACCGCGCGCAACCAACTCGACAACCTGATCTACGCAACCGAGAAAACACTGAAAGAACACGGCGACAAGATCTCGGAAGACGAGAAGAAGAAGGTCGAGGAGGCTCTCAAAGAAGCCAAGACCGCACTCACCAGCGAAGCTAAGGAAGAACTGGAAAAAGCAGCGCAAAAGCTCAGCACCGCGTCTCATACTATTGCTCAGAAGATGTATGAGGAAGCCGCAAAGAAGGCCGGGAATAAAGGCGGCGCAGCTCCCGAAGCGGGCGGCGGAGAAGCCAAAAAGGATGAGGGGGTCGTGGACGCGGATTATGAAGTCGTCGACGAAGAAGGCAAGAAAAAGAAAGAAGAAGAGAAGCAATAAACTTGGGAAATAGCCCCCAGGGGCCCGAAGAAAATAGCAGGTGGGGAACGTTCGCGATCAACGCGGGCGTTCCCTTTTCTCCGTTTCACTTAGCAAAAAAGGCGAGACGCTCATGGCTCAAATTGTAAAACGCACGGCTCTATACATTCTTCTATTTTTGGTGCTCGCTTGTTTGCCAAGTGCTTGGGCGGATCCCGCTCTCGAGGGAGCGCAACTGCCTGCAGATATTTACCAGGACCAAAAAGTAGAACTCAAGCTGACTATTGAATGGCCGGCTAGCGAAGGCGCCTATGAGTTCAAATCCCCGGATGACATCAAATTCAGCAACTTCCAACTTCTCGATCACGGCCAATCGCAAGATACATATTCCGGTAGTTCTGGCCCCACCTCCCGTCTGGCCTTGACCTATCAAATCATGCCGATCACCGCTGGACAAGGGATGGTCAGCAGCTTCGAAGTCCGCTACCGGAAATCGCGAGGGTCGAGTTGGAACAAAATCCGGACACCCAACATCCTCGTAGACATAAAGCCGGGATTGCCTATAAAAATGATCCTGATCTTAACCTCAATCACGCTCGCCATCATCATTCCCTTTGCGCTCTGGCTCTTCCGCTCTTCGGCGGTGGAGAAAGAACATGAAAAAAAGTTTCAGAATGATCCGAAACAGCAGGTCTACGCGAACGCCGCATTAAAGTTCGACGACTTCATCTCCGGATATAACGCAACCGCTCTTAAAACGCTGCTTAGCGAATGGTCTTCGGAGCTACTCCGTGTGATTTTCACCTGCCACGACATTCCGCTCCACTCAGCGAGTCGCTCCGAGGTCCTCAATGAGCTTGCCGCCAAGAATATTCCGGAAAGTGAAATCGAGGAAATCAAGACTCTTTTCAGCAATCTCGAGCGCCTGAAATTTTCGGCAGATTCCATGACAAGCTCTGAATTAGAAGGGATTAGGGACACGCTTTTAAGATACACGAGAAGCAAGATTGTCGTTGGCCCATCTGATTTTACAAATTACCTGAAGTGATCAGCCACGAAGCACGTTTCTTCATGTTAGGAAAGTCCTGTGAACCTTCAAAATAGATGGTTACGCATGAAACGGAAATTTGTATTTTCTTTTCTCTTGGCTGCCATACTGGTGCCATCGGCGTTCGCAGCCCCGAGCCTGAAGGTAACCGCCCCGCCCGCGCAAATCTCTCTGAGTGAACGCTCGACACTGACCTTGCAACTCGAATGGCCGGCCGCTGAAGACCCCTACGAGATCAATTCCCTGGAGCCAAAAACAGAGAACCTGGAACTCGTCGATCAAAATCAGTCGCAGGAAACAGGGGCTGTGGTCAGGCAGACGATTACGTATACATTCCGCGCCATCAAAAAAGGCTCAGCCCTTATCTACCCGTTCGAGATCAGCTATCGGAAATCGGAAACGGATCCGTGGAGCCCGATCCTCATTCCGGAACAAAAGATTCGCGTCACTTCAAGCTTCCCCTTGAAATCGATCTTCATAGGAATCATCATTTTGTTGGGCGTCACCGCTTTGGGCTACGGCATTTTCATTACTCAGAAGATCCTTGCGAAAAAGAAAGCCGCAAGCGAGATGCCTCCGCCGGACCCCCGGCAAAGGATCTACGCGAACGCCGAAGAAGCCATCGCGACTTTCGCTTCTCCGGATGCGAAGATCAAGCTCACCCACTGGTCCAATCAGCTCCGAGCCGTAGTCGCGACCTATTATGACGCTACCGCCAAGGGCAACTCGAACACTGGGCTTCTTTTGCACCTGAAGTCGAAGGGGCTTCCCACGGGGGAGTGGAACGAAGTCTCACAGCTTTTGGAGCAATTGACCGAGATGCAATTTTCGCGGCAGGACATTCCGTCCTACGACCTCGACCGGCTGCAAAAGACCCTCTTGCAATATATAAAGGGCAAGATTATCATTGAAAATTCAAATTCGTAATCATAACCAACCTGCGCACGAAGGAGACCCCCATGGACAGCTCGATCCAGGAAGTAAATGCCAAGATTCGCGAAGCTAGCGCCACTCTAAAAGACCTCAACCGTGAGATTGGAAAGGTCATTGTCGGTCAGCAGTATCTTGTCGACCGGCTCCTCATGGCGCTTTTGGCCGACGGGCACATTCTGATCGAGGGCGTCCCGGGCCTTGCCAAGACCCTCTCCGTCCGGACACTTTCGCAGGCGATCGCCGCACAGTTCCAGCGCATCCAGTTCACGCCGGACCTTCTCCCCGCCGACGTGGTGGGGACCCTGGTCTATAACCCCAAAGATGGGCATTTTACGACCAAGAAGGGCCCGATTTTCACGAACATCGTCTTAGCCGACGAAATCAACCGGGCCCCCTCCAAGGTCCAAAGCGCGCTACTGGAGGCCATGCAGGAGCGCCAGGTCACGATTGGCAGCGAAACATTCCCTCTGCCGGTGCCTTTTCTGGTCCTCGCCACTCAAAACCCCATTGAACAAGAGGGGACTTACCCGCTACCCGAAGCCCAGGTCGACCGTTTTATGCTGAAACTTGTGGTCAGTTACCCGAGTAAGAAAGAGGAGAAGGAAATCCTGGAGCGCATGGCAATCGGCAAACCCATCAAGGTCAATCCCGTGATGACGATCGACCGGATCATGGAACTTCGCCAGCTTATGCATGAGATCTATATCGATGAGAAGGTGAAGGATTATATCCTCGACCTTGTATTCGCGACGCGCAACCCGCAAGACTACAAGCTGGCCGATTTAAAGCCGCTTATCTCCTACGGCGCTTCACCTCGCGCGAGCATCATGCTGACGTTGGCGGCCAAAGCCAACGCCTTCCTTCAGGGACGCGGCTATGTGACTCCCGATGACGTCAAACAGATCGGAACGGACGTCCTTCGCCACCGCGTGCTCGTCACCTATGAAGCGGAAGCCGAGGACATCACGTCCGAGGACATCGTCAAAAAGATCTTTGACCAGGTCGAAGTCCCGTAACAATTCAAGATCCGGGATCCGAATTTTTTGATCTTGAATCTGTTCGGACCGGCAAGGAAGGATAGAATCGAACGATGATCCCCGCAACGCTTCTCAAAAAAGTCCGTAAGATCGAGATCCGGACCACGCGTCTCGTCAACGACCTCTTCGGCGGGGAGTATGAGTCGGTATTCAAGGGGCAGGGGATCGAGTTCGCCGACGTCCGGGAGTATGTCCCCGGCGACGATGTCCGCTCGATCGACTGGAACGTCACGGCAAGGACCGGCCACCCTTTCGTCAAAAAATTCGTCGAAACCCGCGAGCTCACGGTATTTTTCCTAGTCGACATGTCCGGCTCGCAGTATTTCGGCTCCATTGACAAACTCAAATCCGAGATCGCGGCCGAAATCACCGCGATCCTCGCCTTTTCGGCTGTCAAGAATAACGACAAAACAGGACTCCTCATCGCGACGGAAGGCGTCGAAAAATTCATCCCCGTCAAGAAGGGGAGGAACCACGCCCTCCGCGTCATTCGCGAGATCCTCGGCTATCAACCTCAGAAAAAGAAAACGAATCTTAAAGAAGCCATTGAATATCTTTACCGGGTCCAGACGCGTACCTCAGTCGTCTTTCTCATCTCGGATTTCATGGATGACGGCTATGAAAAGGCGCTGAAGATCCTCAGCCAGAAACACGATGTCGTCGCAATTCATCTGCATGATCCTCTGGAACAGCAACTCCCGAAGGTCGGACTCCTCGAACTCGTGGACCGGGAGACGGGGAAAACAATGTTAGTCGACACGTCCTCGCCTCAATTCCAGAAACGGTTCCGCCAGACAACGGATCAAAAGCTCGCGGCCCTGGAAAAACTCTTCAAACGTCTTCAGATCGACCGCATTGACATTCCCGCGAACGCCTCGTATATCGAGCCTCTGTTCAAATTCTTCAAGAGCCGGGAGAAAAAATGAAAAAGCTCCTCGGCTTCGCGCTTCTTTTCTTCATTCTCTCAGGAGGTTGGGCGCTCGCCGCCGAAGCCGACGATATCCATGTTAAAGCGGAAGTCGACAAAGCCTTCCTCACGATCGGCGACCCGGTCACTTATACGGTCACGGTGGAACACTCGCCCGACATCCAGGTTCTCTCCAATTTTCCGGCGCCGGCTTCGGACGTCCTTGAGATCAAAAAAGTCGAGGACATTCACAGAAAACTGAAGAAGAAATCCATTGATGGACGAAAATTCATGCTCACGACCTACCGCCTCGGCGAATTCGTCCTCGACCCCGTAACGATCGAGTACCGCAAAGAGGGACAGGCCATCAAAAAGGTACAAACCAACAAGCTCTACCTGACGGTCAAGAGCGTCGCGAGTGGAGAGAAACTGGAAGACATTCGGGACGTCAAATCCGTCATCCCATTCAAATTCCGCATGGGAAAGTTCCTATGGACGCTTGTGGGCCTCTCCCTAGCCACGGCTGGCTTTTTCCTCTACCGTTTCCTCCGTAAACACAAGGCTCTGGCCCTGCCTCCAGCGCCGCCCCTCACGCCCGAGGAAGAGGCGCTGCTTCACCTGACGGAGCTTTTCGAATCAGACCTTCTCAAGCGCGCGTTTATAAAACTGTATTACCTTCGGCTTTCGGAGATCCTGCGCGCTTACTTTGAAAAGCGTTACAAGATCCTTGCCGTGGAGTCCACCACAAGCGAGATCCTGCGCGCCATCCGCCCGCTGCATCTTGAGCCCGGACTCTATCAAAAGATCCAGTACGTCCTGGAGTCCTCCGACCTCGCTAAATTTGCCAAGTGGGTCCCGACGCCCTCCGAAACGATACAGCTCAATAAGAAGGCTGAAGAGATCGTCCGGGAAGCAGCACCGGCTCCGGAGCCAGCACCCGTGGAGGAGGCCTCCCATGGTGTTTAGGCATCCCGCGTTCTTTCTGCTTGTGTTCCTTTTGCCGCTCATCTTTATGTGGGCCCGTGGCCGCGAGAAGCTGGAATTCGCCTATTCTTCGGTGGATCTTCTAAAAGGCCGCCCGGCAACCACGCGGATGTTTCTCTGGAAGATGCTGCCACTCTTGCGCGCCCTCGTCTTCGTTCTGCTGATCGCGGCGCTTGCAAGACCCTCGAGCGTTTCAAGCGACAGGGAATACCAGACCCATGGAGTCGACATCCTGATCGCACTGGATATTTCGGGATCCATGCTCGCCGAAGACTTCCAACCGGAGAACCGCGTTGCCGTCGCCAAGCAGGAAGCGATCAAGTTCATCAAAGGCCGTGAAAATGACCGGATCGGGCTCGTAGTCTTCTCGAAAAAGGCCTTCACGCAGTGCCCTCTGACCCTGGATTACCGCATTTTGATTGAGCTTCTGGGTGAGATCCGTGTCGGCATGATCGCCGACGGTACCGCCATCGGCATGGGGATCGCCACTGCCGTGAACCGCCTCCGCGACTCGAACGCCAAGAGCAAGGTCATCATTCTCCTAACGGACGGAGAGAATAACGCCGGGAATATCGACCCCATCACGGCAGCGGAACTTGCCAAGAGCTTTGGCATCAAGGTCTACACGATCGGCATTGGACGGGGAGGGATGGTGCCGTTTCCGGTCGATGACCCGCTTTTCGGCAAGCGCTATGTGCAGGCCAACGTGGATATCGACGAGACCACTCTGAAGCGCATCGCCGACATCACTGGCGGCCTTTTCTTCCGGGCCCGCGACACCGCCGGACTCGCAGAGATCTACGAGCGCATCAACAAGCTTGAAAAAAGCGAGGTCAAGGTCAAGGAATACAAAAGCTTCAATGAACTCTTTCCGATCTTTCTCTTTCCGGCCATCTTACTGCTTTTCCTGGATATTTTTTTACGGCGCACGATTCTAATGAAAGTACCTTAAATGCAATTCTTTAAACCTGAAAATTTTCTATATCTGTGGTTGGTTCCGGCGATCCTGGCGCTTTTTCTTCTTTCTCACAATCTCTGGAAAAAAAGGATGAGCCGCTTAGTTCAGGACGAAACCCTCTTGGCAAAGCTCGTCGCAGGCTACCGGAAAGGCGAGTGGCTCGTCCGCGCGATCCTCACCATGCTCGCCGTCCTTTGCTTTGTGCTCGCACTCGCGAGGCCTCAATGGGGCGATGAAAAGCGAAGCGTCCAGCGTAAGGGCGTCGACCTCATCTTCCTTGTCGACACCTCGCTTTCCATGCTCGCAGAGGACATCAAACCCAACCGCCTGGGAAAAGCCAAGTTCGAGATCGAGACCTTTATTCAAAATCTGAAGGGGGACCGCGTCGGTATGGTCACCTTCGCGGGATCGGGGTTCCTCCAGACGCCGCTCACACTCGACCACGCGGCCTTCCTGCTCTTTCTGGACGCCGTTCAGGTCGGATTTCTGCCCGACCCCGGGACCTCACTGGTTCAGGCCATACAGTTGGCCCTACGGGCTTTCCCTCAAAAAGAGCTTAAATACAAAGCCCTGATCCTTTTCTCAGACGGGGAAGACCATGAAGGGAGCATCGAACAGGCCATTGAAGAGGCCAAAGAGGCCAATGTCCGCGTCTATACGATCGGCCTTGGGACCGCAGAAGGGGAGCCCATCCCCCTGAAGAATGAGAAAGGGGAGCGCCAGGGGTTCAAGAAGGACCGTAGCGGGCAGATGGTGCTTACAAAGCTCAATCAGCCACTCCTCGAGCGCCTCGCCAAAGAAACGGGCGGCATCTATCTTCCCGCCACCCCCGGCGAAAAGGAAGTCGATGTGATCCTGAAACATCTGCGCGGCTGGGGCGAGCAACAGTTTGAAGAAAAAATGGTGGTCGAGAGGGAAGACCAATATCAGATCTTCCTCATCTTCGCCTTTATCTTCCTTGTCGCGGAAATGCTAGTCCGGCGCAAAGACCGTCCCAAGGCGGGCCTTCTTGTCTGTCTGGCGGCTTTTTTTCTTTTCACGGGCTTCCTGGAAACCTCCCAAGGCACAGTCAAAAAGGGCAACACCCAATTCGCGAAAAAACAATACCAGTCCGCACTCGACGCCTACCGCAAGGTGCAGGTGAAGAACCCGGACGCGCCAGAAGTACTTTACGATCTGGGAACCACGCTTTATAAAACTGATTCCTTCCAGGAGGCGGCCCAGAACTTGGAGACCGCCGCAGCCAAGGCGCAGGAACCTCCGACGAAGGCCAAAGCCCTTTACAATTATGGCAACGCCCAATACAGGCTTGGCAATTTTGAAAAGGCCATCGACTCCTACAAAAAAGCCCTCGCGATCGACCCCAACGACAAGGACGCCAAATACAATCTCGAATTCCTGCGGAATCAGAAAAACAAGATCGACAAAAAAGATCAGGAAAAGAAAAAAGAAGATCAAAAAAAGGATCAAAATAAGGACCAGAATCAGCAGAAAAACCAACAGCAAAAACAAGACCAGAAGGACCAACAAAAGGATCAACAAGGCCAAGGGCAGCAAGACCAGAAAAATCAGGGGCAAGGCCAAAAAGACAAGCAGGACCAGGGCGGCCAGGGGCAGCAGGACCAAAAAGACCAGAAGCAGGAACAGAAGGATAAGCAAGATCAGCAACAGAGCCAGGGACAGCAGGGTCAACAAGATCAACAGAAGCCTCAGGATCAGCAGCAAAGCCAGGGACAGCAAGGCAAGCAGGACCAAAAGGATCAGCAACAGCAGCCCAAACCCCAGGACCAGCAACAGAACCAGGGGCAACAGGGTGATCAGGATAAAAAAGACCAGGGGCAACAAGGACAGGAGCAGCAAAAGCAAGACCAACAACAAGGTGATCAGCAGAAAGAACAACCGCAGCCAGGCCAGGAACAAAAAAAAGAAGGCGCTGAAAAAGACCACCAAGGCCAGGCCAAGCAGCCTCTTCAGGGCCAAATGAGCATGGACAATGCCTTAAACATTCTGGACGCGATGAAGGAATCCGAAAAAGAGCTTCAGGACCTCCGCCGCCCGCCAGTCAACAAAAACCCGCCAGCGGTGGACAAAGATTGGTAGATACGCGGGTAACGGGAAACGGGAAAGCTTTATCGTTACCCGTTAGCCGTTCCCCGAGTTTTATTTTATAAACTGTAAAGATGGTTTTATAACACAAAGGAGAAATGACATGAGCCTGATGGAACAGATCGAAAAGGACGTAATCGACGCGATGCGGGCCAAGGATACGGTCAAGTTGTCGACGCTCCGGATGCTTAAAAGCGCTGTTGGCAACTATTTGATACAGGCCAAAAAGGACAAAGCGGATGACGCCGAAGTCCTGAGCCTTATTGGCAAGCAGGCAAAACAGCGCCGTGAAAGTATTGATAGCTTTGAAAAAGCGGGCTGCAAAGAACTGGCGGATAAAGAGAAGAGCGAACTTATGATCCTGGAAGCGTATCTGCCCAAGCAACTCTCCGATGAAGAACTCAAGGCGGAAGTCCAGAAGGCCATCGCTGCATCCGGTGCCACTAGTGCTGCCGACATGGGAAAGCTCATGAAGGTTCTAATGCCCGCCATTCAGGGCAAGGCCGACGGCAAGCGCATTCAGGAAGCCATCAAATCCATCCTAAAATAGCCGCCAAAGCGGCGGTCTATCAGCCTCCTGAGATTCTCTAGGCTCTCCCTATAGATTACTTTACATAAGATACATTATAGGACGTTATATTGTTTAGAAAACAGTTCTCCCCCTGTAGAGATTAGTAGACCTTCTCAGAATGAAACTCAGTCACAACTCACCCTGACACGCTATAACAAATATTTTTATCGACCTACGCAAAAAGCCGTTACAACAAAATCAAGAATCTCATATAATAAAAAACATGGGGAGAAAAAGCAGGCTAAAAGCGCATATCCGGCTAGACAAACATAAGAGCGATATTCATTCTGAGACATTGGAGCCACCGGGCGCGCCCTTCCCCTGGCCCCTCCTTTTCTGGCTGAGTGTCATCACCCTGATCCCTCTGGCACAGGTTACCACCTTCAGTTTCCTGAATTTCGACGACAGCCAATACATTCTCAAAAATCCCTTGGTCAGGACCGGCCTCTCCGGATTCAGCATTCAAGCGGCCTTTCTGTCAAGCTACGCCGCAAACTGGATTCCGCTCACATGGATCACGCTCATGGCTGAGGTAAATCTTTGGGGATTCCACGCCGCGGGCTTCCACACAACCAATCTTTTTCTTCACATCTTGAGCGCGTCGCTTCTTTTCTTGTTCCTGGGCAAAGCAACCAAGCACTACGGCCGCAGCTTCTTCGTGGCCTGTTTTTTTGCGATCCACCCCATGCACGTTCAGTCCGTTGCCTGGATAACCGAGATCAAGGATGTCCTCAGCACGGCACTCGCGTTCACCGCCATTCTTTTTTATGTCCGAAAGCCCGGCCGCTTTAATCTTGGATGCTTCGCGTTCTACCTGTTAAGTCTTTTATCAAAACCGATGTTTGTCACCATGCCTTTCATTCTATTGATACTGGATTTTTGGCCGCTGCAAAGATTGAATCTCTCGAACTCATGGAAGCGCGTGATTGAGAAAATCCCGTATTTGATCGTGGCGTATTTCGTATCCAGACTGACCCTGTGGGCGCAGACTTCGGCAGGAGCCGTCCAAACATTCGAAGATCTATCCTTACCGCTGCGGCTCCAAAACAGCGCGGCTGCCTGTGTGAGCTATATAGGAAAGCTATTCCTCCCGGCACGCCTATCCATCTTTTATCCTTACGCGCAACACATCTCTCCTTTGAGCACGATAAGCTCCTGCGCCATTCTGGTTGCGATAACGGTCGCTTGCGTTCTCCTGCGGCGCGCAAAACCCTATCTTATTGCGGGCTGGCTCTTTTTTCTTGTCACACTGACACCCGTGATTGGCATCATCCAGGTCGGATCCCAGGCCATGGCCGACCGCTACACCTATGTGCCCTATGTGGGGCTCTTCTGGATGTTATCATGGCTGTTATTTGATTTTTTTCAGGGCAAGTCGAGGGGCAAGCGAAATCTCCTCATCGCGGGAATCCTAATACTTCTTGTACTTACTCAGCGGACCTACGTCGAGGCAAAATACTGGAAAAACGGAACGGCACTTTTCCAGCGCGCCGTGGATATCAATCCCAACATTTCTCTGACCCAGTATCAACTGGGCGTGGCTTTTCATGATGAGATGCTTTACAAGGAAGCCAAAAAACATCTCCAAAAAGCCCGGGAATTGAACCCGAAGGAACGGGAAATCCTCAATCAGTTGGGCCTCGTGTTTGTCAAAGAGAACAACCCTGCCGAGGCAGAATCTCTGTTCAAGAAAGCTATTGAAATGGATCCCGCTTACTTTATCGCTTATAACAATCTTGGCGCGCTTTATTGGAAACGAGACCCGACGCTTGCGCTAAAAGCATTCCAGAGAGCCGCCGAGATCAACCCTGACTACGACGAAGCGAACCATAATCTTTTGATGCTATCCCTGCAGCGATGCTCCATTCAAACCGTCTGGCCCTTGATACCCCAGATGACGCGATTAGCACGAACCTATACCCCCATAAGAAAACCTCTTGATTTCCTGATCCACCTTCCGGGCAACACTCCTTTGGAAAAAGAAAACTCATGTGTTGACTCGAAATTCAAAAGAAATTCTCCTTAGATTATTCTAAAATTCCTCGCAGCAATTTGAGGTAACCCTGAGTTTTGGTGGGAATGGGACCGGACGACAGACATCCGCTATTTTTTAAATGAGGAAGTGGCCCTTGGAATTCAGGACCTTTTAGGCAGCAACCGCGACGGAATTCTGAGCTTCGAGAGCGTTGAGGACCGCCTGAATAAACTCATTCCGCAAACACTCCGCTATCGAGAAATAGCCCGTCTCTTTATTTGAAGCTTGCTTCATGAGGTCCTTGAACTGATCTTTGCCGATCGACGCCGCCAATTGCGAGATCGCAAAGATCCGCTCGCCCAATCTCTTGCCTTCCTTGTCACTGATCATGACAATGGCGCCCTTATCCATCAGGCGGTTCAACACTCCACGCGCGCGCACAGACGCCAGAAGCTTCGGATTGACCGTCAGGATGCGATGCTCCATCGAAGCGCCGCTCTTGGCTTCCGCCAAAAGCTTCGCCTCAAGCGCTTCGAGGCCCTTCACTGAATGATAATCATTATTGACCCCCGGAATATTGAGCAAGCGCGGCTCGTCAATACCATAGACCATCGATCGAACATTCTCGATCAAGGCGTCCATGCCGGAACGGTATTCAATGGTCGCTTCCAGGATCTGCAGAGCTTTCTCGTAGGCAGCACTCTCTTTGGGAAGGTTTGCCAGCACGGTCAGAAGGAATTCCAATTCGTTAACGACGGCAGAATGGCGAGATGTTCCCGCCGCCTGGTCAGCCGCCTTTAGGGACTCAATTGTTTCTCGGTAAGAATCTTTCTCGTCACCTCCGAGAGCGTGGCGCAATTCATGCCGCAACGCCGATTCCATCGCATCAAGAACCATCGCTTGATCCAGAGCTCCCGAAGCATTGAAGACATCCACGAATTTTTGAGAGAGTACGATCTGTTTCGTGGTCTCGGTCTCCATATAGAAAGCCGATTTCCCAAGCGGAACTTGCCCAATACGGACGGAGACGCCCCTCTCACGTTCAAGACGCTCCAAAGCGTTCCTCTGGATTGCCGGCATGGAACCTCGGACCGTCCGGAGCAATCCTTCGCTTGCCACCTGACGAAAGCGCTCCGCATACCTTCCGGCATTCTTGAATCCCCCAAGCGAAAGAGCCGCCGGATCCGCATCGACCGGCAAGCCGGCACCCGCCGATCGCAACTCCGTCCGTCCACCCATTTCAACTGATGCTGCTGGCATCTCAGACGTGACAGACTCTGGTTCATTTGTGGCATTTTGTTGAGACTCTTGTTCTTCAAGCCGGGTTTTTACCCAGTCATGCTTTGAGAACACATCAAACACAAGGAATATTCCGATACTTATCGCGGCGCCGACAGGGCCCGTGGTGACAGTCGAGATTCCGGCAATGCCCGCATATTTAAGAAAGGTCCCCAAAATACCCTTAGCATCTCCGCGAAGGGCACGCCTGAACAGGGTGTCCTTCGACTTTCGGGTAAGGATGTCCTCGATAGGCGCAAGCAACGCAATCGGAGCAAAAAGGCCGCTCAACGGAATAAGGAACGGCAGTACCTGGTATCCATACTGTATAGCGGCTGTCTTCTTCCAGGAACTCGGCTTAGCGGTCACAGGCCGCTCCTTCATAAGCCCAGTCGCCGAGCTCGACTGAGATTCGGCAGAGGGAATACCCGTGCGCTTTTCCGCGCGCACCGCAACAGGCCCCGCCGGCTGAGCAGCGGCAGCATTCGCGGCCATGCGCAATTCCGGGCGCCCTGAACCGGCCGCAGGCGCTGGCGGCGGGAGTGCGGCCATTGAAGCCTGGGACAAGTTATCAACAAGGGATTTCAGGGTCCCGGCCATTTGATTAAGTTCATGGATATTCGTCGACTCAAATCCCCGCAAGTGCGCGTAGTAGCCGCTAAAGACATTAAAAACAGCCTCGATCTCGTTCCCCGTGGATTTATCCGCGTCAAATTGTCCCGTCTGAATATTGAAGCGGCGGATATGGTAGAAATCCCCATTGCTGTTCTCAGACATTTCGCCTTTGTGCGCATCATCCTGAGCGCCCGACGTTTTCCCGTCAATCAGGATACCCTGCGTGCCCAGGACCCGAGCCGTGACATCTTTGTATTGAGCTGCGCTGCCGGGAGCCGCCACATCAATATAATGCTCGATATTTTGGGAGGGCATAAAGCCTTCTCCCGTAGACTCGATCTTCTCATAAGCCGGTTCTCCGTCATCGCCGACCGTCACTCGCTCGCTCGCAGCGCCGCGGCCATAATCATCCTCTGTTTTTTCAGTCTGATTCTGGCGGTCCGCAGAATAAACGCGCCGCACCCCCGTCAGAACATTTTTCAGCATCTGATTGAAGGGTTTACTTTGTACCGCGTGAAGGACGCCAAGCCCGACTTCTTCCCCCGTCGTCACAAGAAGACGGATCTCGCCTTCGTGCTTCGGCTCCCGGACTAAGGCGATGATCGTGCTCAGGATTATGGCGAGACCGGCCCGGTTATCGGCTCCGAGAGCCGAAAGCGGGTCTTTGGCGCGAATATTCCCGAAAGCGTCTATCGTTGCCTCAAGATCAGTCGCAACCTCGGGACGTACGTCCACGTGAGCTATGTGCAGGACGGGATCCTCTGTCGTATCGGGATTCTTCGCCGCGATCCTCACGGCCAATCCCTTGCCCGGAATCTGCTCGATCGCGTACTGATCCGAGGTGAGACCGGCGCTTGCGAGAAGCCCCACGAGGAGACTCCTTGTTTGATCCAACGCCAACCCCTCATCACGGATAGAAACCTTCGAAGGATCCAGGAGTTGGCTCAGGATGGCTTGCACCGATGATTCGTCATGGACACCGTCCGTCAGCTTGATCGGCTGATAATCCGCGACATTATGAACAAGACCGAATTCCTGATAAAGAGCACCACGCAAGGCGTTCAGAGCAATAGCGGAAGCATCGCCGGCTTCCGGATGAGCGTTCAGATAGCTAACAAGTTTCTCATAGCCCTTCCCCGTATGGGCGCGCAGCGCACGTTCGATCAGACGGGCCTTGGCCCGGCCCTGTTCCTGGAGATCCATTTGCTCGGCCTGGGGCTTCAACGCTTCCGATGCGAGGAGCTCGTCTATCAGTTTCTCGGCATCCGCCTTCGCCTTACCCAAGGTGATCGAACCGTTAGGCATCAATTGATCGCTCAAGGCATGAACGATGAGGTCGTCCGTGAGATCGTTCTGTTGCAATTGATCGGCAGTCAAATCATCCAGCAGGACGAGATCGGCGGCGTTCGTTATATACTTTCCGAACCGGACGGCCTGAGATCCATGAAGCAGATACAGCCGGAAGAATGACCGGAATGACGCCTTCATGATTTCCGAGCTGAAGTTATGACCCCGGGCGTAACTTTCGAGTTTCCTGTCGATCCCTTCCCAGTTATAGGTATGTCCGTGTTCCCGGTCCTGCAACTGCTCGATGATCTGGCCGAAGAAGTTAAAAACTTCCTCCATCATGATCATGCCATGTGAATCGCTCCGCGAGTACAGGTATGGGCGGGGTTGCGTGACATGCTTATATTCGTGTTGCGGCGACTGTTTCCACCAGTAATCGGCGCAATAGACCATCCCCGTTGACGTGAACCAGTTGGGACGCCCCTTGCCATCTCTCGCAATTTTGTATTCATGGGCCACCGTCGCTTCCGCACCCGTCGACTGAACCCAGTTATTCTTCATAAAGTCATAATATTCACCTATCTCCTGGACGATATCTTCGGCAACATTAAAAACGGGCACCCCCATGTTGGTGTATCCATGCTTCGACATCCATAGGTCCATCCGCTCTTGATCCGATAGACCTGCGTCTTCCGGCAGGTTCGCCGTGGCGGGGATTGCCATGGAGGTTCCCAAACCGTCCGATTTCTCGACACGGCCCGTGGTCGGATCAAAACGGGCAACCCCGAAAAAGATCTTCCCTTCCCTCATTTTCGATTCGATGAAATCGACGAATTTAGCACGGCGAGCCGGATCGATCTGAAGCCGGTGACTCCCGTTCTCGTTATTTTCCATCGTGAACACGTAGTATTCGGCCATCGACCGATAATCGCCCTTGGCGGTAGCTTCTCTTATAAACGCGCCGAAATCTTCGACCCCACGCAAATGCCTTGCGGTTGATAAAAGGTCCAAGGCAGAAAGTCTTTGCGCCGTATCGTTCGTGAGTACTTCCGAAGTGACAGTCCCGTCGCGGCCCATACGCTTGGCCGACAAGCCGCTTTCCGTCGCGCGTTTCAGGAATAGTTCATAGGCTTTGGCATAGGCCTTAATCTGCTCCAGCGCTTCCTGGGCCTTCTTTCCCGCAGACTTGTATTCATTGAGCTTATCATTGGAAACCGATCGCTTCGCCTGGGTGATCGTCGCGGGAAGCAGAATCATGATCTTTTCCATGAGCGGCACAATATCCTGGAGGTCGGTCATTCGACCCGGAGTGCGATTGGCCTCAGACAGAGGATCCAGCAATTCAGAAAGTTGCTGTCTCAGCATCATGAGTTCATTGTCACCGATGTCGATCTTCTGCAGGGACTTCAGGAAAGCCTGGATCAGCCCATAACTTGATTGCTGCAAAAGAATATCTCTTTCTTTCTCATCGAATTCGCCATCGGTTTGGATCAACCGGATAGCCGATCTTGCGAAATCGGCGCCTTGAATGAAGTGATCAAAACCGGCCAACCGGGCCGATTCCATGAGCCGGATCATCGCTTCATAACGATCCGAAGAGCTCATAACTGCAAGCATATCCGCCCGAGCCTTCTCGTTCGCGTTTTTGAGATCCTCCGCGAAAGCTACTTTTTGGGCTTCGATAATGGCGATCAAGGCGCTGTCTTGCACGGGATCGAGCCGGCTGATCAGATGGTTCAGCATGCTGACATCGTCGACAGGAGGATTCCCCTGATCGCGCGCTTCGATCATCTGATCCACGATCTCCATGAACCGGTCTGCCGACGGCTCCTGTTGCGACAAAGCGCTGCGATAGACCGGCAAAAGAGCCCGCGAAGCGGCAAATTCGGTCGAGTACGCCGAGATCTTAAGCCAATCGTCGAGCAGTAGTCTCTTTCCCGGATCTGGGATCTGGGCGATATTCTTAAGCTCCTCCAGAGAGAAAAATATTTCGTTCAGCCGAATCCCGGGAACACCGTTGTTTTCCACGAGCCGCGCATCGGCCAGCAACACCTTGCGTCCGTCCGGGCTCATCACAGGCGCGAAACTTTTGCCGTCCGGCTGGCGGGTATAAAGCACCGGCCCGACATCGCGCGTATGCTGGTTAATGTTATCAAAGAGGAAGACATCCTGAACTGCCCCGTCGACTATATTGAGATCGGCAAATCCACCCTCATGGTTCGCGCCGCCGCTTGAGAGCTTCAGCACGTCTCCGTCGAAAGCGACAGAGAGTGCGGTCACGAGATCATGACGCTGGAATTCCATCGCACGACCGAATTCATCCAGAATTCCGGCCAAGACCACGCGACTTCCGTCCACCATTGCCGAAACTCCCGATCCGGCCTCAATGCGGACCTTATCCGGGCTGAAAAACACCTTTACCCCTCGCCCTCGGTTCGTCTCGGCGATCCACTGTCCGCCGTGGAATTCAAAATTCGTAACCTGCTGACCCGAGAGATTGACAAGGGGCGCGCCGGTATGACTCACGATCTGATTTCCGTTTAGAATGAACCGCTCCTTCATTTTTATTTTCGCTTCGGCCGCCAAGGCGGAAGGGGTCAGTCCGGACGTCAGAGTCAGACCTTTCAAATTAAGGAAAAGATCTTCCGAGTTTGAGAAAACAGCACCTTGCGCCTGCAGATCCATCAGAAATTTATCGACTTTGTTTCCATCCGTCAAACCGAGCCGGACCAGAAGTTCAGCATCCCGGAGCGATTTGAGATTAAACGCTATACCCCCGTCGAGCATGATCGAACTGGCCTGAAGATCCAGCCAAAGGTTCGCCGCCTTTGCCGCCGTCTGAAACGCGTCCGTTTGGCTCCAATCCGTGTCACGCCACAACTCGAAGATCTGGCTCACGCTCAACCTGTCCTCTCCCGCGAAGGCCTTCACAAAATGCAGCTGGTTTAAAAAATCACCGAGTCTCGGCCGGATCACCAAATTGATGTCCTTCAGGATATCGGCTTCGACCCGTGCAAGATTGCCCTGGACACGGGCCGCGGCAATGGCCTGCCGGTGAACTCGCATTTGATTCTGCGACGGGGCAAGTTCCGCAGCAAGGGCAAGGACCCGGCTCATCACGAGTGCGGCGGGATTGGAATACTGGCCGGAGGGACCGGAAATCCTGATCTTCTTAGTGGGATCCGCCGGGTCTGTTACCTCAAAGCCAGTACAATCCAGGAAATCAAAGAGTTCGTCCGCGCTCATACCAATTCGGGACACACCGATGATCGTCGCGGCCTGCGACACAACATCGCGGACTTCGGTTCGCCGCTCCGTGGAGGACGTGCCCGCCCGGTCGACCCCGCTTGCCAGCACCGAAAGAGCGAGGGCCTGCCGGAGAGCGCCCTTGAAAACACCCTCGGAGAGCTGCTGATAAGAAGCAAGCGGCATCCTCCGGAGCACCTGATAGAACGCCAGGGGATCAATCACTTCACCCCACTGATCCGCTTCCGCACTACTGAATCCGGCCTTTTTAAAGACCTGCCCCGTGATCATGGATTGTTCGGACAAGGTTACAAGCTTCGAAAGCTGCTCGGGCTCCATTTGTTGCAGAGCGTCCAAAACCGTGCCGCTCAGGTTCAGATTCTTGGCAAGGACCGCGCGCCGCTTGGCCTGCTGGGCACCGCCCGGCAACGCCAGCATTTCGGACACGATCAGATCCCAGACCTTGACAGCTCCCCCGCGCGGGAGGGCGCCACGAAGCTCCGTGATATCTTCAGTGGTTAGACCATAGCCCAGCAACTGATGATAGATAGTCAAATAGGATTTCCAATTATCGAAACCGGTATCGCCGAGAAGAGATTTCAGCCAGCTTGCCTGAGACTCAAGATGCGACTTCATCTCGTCTTCATAATTCACGCTAAACACAACGCGCCCGGCCTGGAACCTGGCCTTCAGGAGGGAGTTGTTTGTGAGCAGTTGGCGGAGATTCGCGTCCTGAATCTTCGCAACATCAATCTTTATCCCCGCGACATTCACAGTTCGGATTTTTGTTGTATTATCTGTCTGAACGGGCGCCTTATACTCACCATTCAGGGTCTCAAGCATCGCCCTGTCTTTGTCGGGAGTCCCCTCGGTAAGCTCCGACGCCTGCACGGTAACTTCGCTCGCCCGCCTCGATGCGTCTAGACCGGCCCGGGCACCTATCCCGCTCAATTCCGGCGCGAACTCGACGGCAAAACCCAGAGCAATAGCGATCATCGTGTCCGCCCGGGACGCCACATCGGTTTTAAAGCTGAGATTCCCGAAAAACTCCCCTTCATACTGGCGCCGCCGCTGCGCTTGATTGATCGCCTCAAACTCAACACCCGCCCGTTCGATCACAGTACCGGCTGTCTCCACGGCCTCCTGGAGAGACCGCCTCACGGGTTCGCTTAGCTCTTTTCCGGCTCCCTTCGTGAGAAAGTTGTTAAGTTGATCTTTCGCCGTTTTCGCTCTTGAGCGGACAAGGCTGTTCACCGAATGAGGTCCGGAAACATAATCGTCGCCCCGTTCCATATCATAATCGCTGCCGTAATGGCGCATCAGTTCAATATTGAATTCACAAAGGATCTCGCGCTCCTTGACGCCCTGGGCGCCCTGCGTAAAATTCGCCCGGAACATCGCGTCGCGCATCGGGTTGAACATGAGTGCGAAATCCATGAGCTGGCCGGTAAGGGAACGCGCTGTCGCGTCCGCCGCGTGGGCGCTGTTCAGCGCGTAGCTGAGGAGGAACTGCTCTTCCTTCGACAATTTCTCCCACTGCCCCTCATGCACATTCCGCAGCCGGTCAAGAAGCTCGACGATGTTCTTCGGTCCGTTCTCGCCCAATTTATTCCCATACTCGTAGGCTTTTCCTGCGGGTGTATCCATCCGCTCAAGAAAAAATTTGCGCCATCCGTCAATAGCCTTGAAATCAGAGAACACACTCATTTGGCTCTCAAGAAAATCCTGATTCTGATAGACCACAATATCCGCGTCATAGCGATCCTTGTCGCCAAACTTCACTTCATTGACAGGCTTAAGCGTTTCCGACAGAAAACTACTCCCCTCCTCTGTCACCCGATCCGCCGCAGACCGATCACTTGAAAGAATCTCGCTCAGTTTTCTCCCGTCCTGTCCTTTTCCCAAGGCAGTTTTGAGCGCGGCACTATAGGTCTCCCAATATTTTGAATTAATCTGATCAGCAAGATCTTGGGACGTTCCCCAGAGCCCCGATTTCCCTTCCGCGTAAGCCGAGACCATCGCTTCAAAAACCTCGTGCATGGCGATCGTACGGCCAATACGGCCTTGGTTCTGAATCAACATAACGGAGGTGATCTCCGGCGTGAACCCGGCATAAAGCATATTTTCACGCTGATAATCGAAACCGATCAGCGCGTGCTGGGCCGCCAAAACGATTTTCTCCTCGCTCCCCTGGTTGAACTTATCAACAGAGGGCTTGACGCTCTGCTGGCTTTCATAGGTTCCGTCGATCACAACGATCTGGTCCACCTTGATTTTCTCTTTTACCAATTCCGCTTTAACCAGGTCGATCATCGTATCCGTCGAAAAGCCCGACAGAACCGACCGCCGTCCCTCTTTAAACGCTGCGATTAGCTCTCGAGCGATAAAGTTGGCTTCCGCTTCCTGTGACTTGAAACTCGAAGGTTTCCAAGACTTGAGCTCGAATGATTTCTTGGCTTGTCCCGGTCCGCGCGTCTTCTGAGAAAGAAGTTCATGGATATAAGCATCCGCGAACTGTCCACCCTTTCCGAAGATAACTTCCGTATTCCGGCCGGCGATCATTTTCGCCTGCATGCTCACTTCCGCCACAGTGCCCGACATTCCGTAAGCGGCAGAAACCCCGCCAAAAAGCATAAAGATATCGGCCATGCTGGAAGCCGTGAGCGTATTCGTCATCTCGATGTTTTTGGCGCTCCCGCGGATCTGGGCAAGATCCAACGACTCGTAGCGGTTCGCCTTTCCGGCGGCCTTCAGGACCTGCGTCTCAGTCTTATACCCGGCCTCCTTCGACCCCTTGATGCCGAGACCGGCCAATTCATGGGCCAAACCGACATCATTGAGTTTATAGCTGATCGTGATCAAACCGACGGTATCCGAAATGATCTGGGTATCCGCCTGCTTTCCGTCAGAACCCATGGGACGGTATTGATCCCCGACCCCTTTCCGGATCCTCCCCACGATACCCCGCTCAACCATTTCCGCGGTACGCATCGCCTGGTATTTCAAGATGGACTGGAGCTCTGAGGTGAAGATCGAAAGATCCTCAAGCTTCTCGCTCCTGTCATTCACCGGGATCGACTCGTTCTCGGCATCATAGATCTTGTTATAGCGTTCTTTTAGCGCGTCCGCTGCGCGGCCCCGCTTGAAGAACTGTCCGACTTGTGTCGAGGACTTCCGTATCTCGTACCGGGACGAATCAAAGAGAATAACCGCCCTCTGGTCGCCGTACTGCTTAAAATACTTTCCGCTCTCAGTCACAATGATGTGATCGCTCCAGCTCAGATTGGACTGATCCACGACATTATCGAAGCGGTCCATGAGAACGCCGTCCTTTTCCCAAAGCATGATACTCTTGTCGCCCTTCATGGCCGGATCCACGAAAAGTTCGTTGTAGGCGCAGTACACATGAAAATAGCGCAGCTCGGTGGCTTTCATCGTATCGCCGCCGAGGATAAAATAAGTCGGATCCACAATGCGGTGGATCTCGTCCATATTGCGGACTGAACTTTGGAACACCTTGGAGAATTCCTGGTACTTGGCAAGCTCCGTCGACCGGAAATGCGTCATCAGATGGCCGAGGGTGGTATAACTCACGGCCAGCACCTCGCGGGCCTGATTTCCGTCTTGACTGAGAATGCTGAGCAATCGCTGATAAGCTGCTTCGCGGCCAGACTCGGGGCCTTTGGTGATGGCTTCGATCAATTTCTCCCCATTAACCAGCTCAATGCCCAAAGCGTTGGCGAGTTTTTCAGCCGGAGACTTCTTTTGATTCGGCTCAGCAACAATACGCCCGACCGCCTGCTCACTTTCAGTGATATGGACATTCGCGCCAAAAATGAAATCAAAGGTCGCCATAAGGAAGGTCTTCCCGCCACCTACGGCTACGTTCACATTCGAGCCCAAAAGTCCTTCCAGAATGGCGCACATTTGCTCGTGCAAAAGTTTGATGCCTCTGGCGCTGAAGACGAGCGCCGCGGTACGGAGCATCGTTTCGTGGGCCTTGAAGCCTCCCATGCTTGAGAAGAAATCCTTGAGCGAGGGCTCGGCCTTTGCGTCGCGAACGGTTTTTTCCATGAATGCGAAAATACGGGCATAGCTCTCAAATCCCCCGCCGCCTTCCGCCGCACATCGCGGCGCAAGATAACTCTCGAGGAATCGATTGAATTCCGGTTCGGAGAGTCCCACCGTCTTTGCAGATTTCTTTGCACTCCCGAAAGCGGTGTCGAGAATTCCCACTGCCGCCTGCCGGACCATGGTATCGGGGTCTAACAACTCCGAAATCAGACTGGGTTGCGCCTCATCGACGGGATAGGCCTGGTTTTTTATGTTCTTCAAAAACATGGCGTGAATAGCCGTCAGTTCGGTAACGAGGGTATCGAGGTTCGGGGCTTTATCAATCGCGTTAAACTTCTCGACGCCGTGGGTGAGTACAAAATAATACGCCGCGCTGGCAGCTCTCTCCACAGCCGCCGTCTCAATGGGAGAATTTTCAAGACTCGTCTTCCATGACCGCACCGGATCACTTGCAAGCCAGTCATTTACCGTTTGAACCCGTTGGCGCACAAAAAACTCGACAAGGACTGGATTGCTGACGCGCGGACTGGTGCCGTTCTTAAAAATCAGTTTGCCGTCACTTTCCGTCTGAAGCACCAATTTCCCATTTTCAACGACAAAAGAAACGTCGCCGCCGTAACGCCTGATCTCCGGAGCCAGGTAAAAACGCATGATCTCGAGGGCGACAGATGTCGCAAAGCTATTTTTCAAAAGGGCTTCTTTCCCCTCGAATTTTCCTTTGAGATCCAGCAACTGCTCCGCCACTTTTACCAGCGAGTCTACCTGGCTCAGCCATGGGTTATGAGCCTGGACCTTTTCAGCCTGATGGCGGAGAGCCTCGAACGCGGCGGCCTTTTCAGGATCGGCATCAATTCCCGTGACGCCCAGAGTATTCATGAAAACCGCGATCTGGACATGTGAGTTGGTCTCGGCAAGCTTCGTGATCAAAGACTCAAGCAGCGTCCCTTTATACCCCCCGTCAAGCACCGCGTTTCCGAGCGCTCTCGCAAACGCGCCGTTCTTGTCCAACCCACTGATCACCTGAAAAAGATGATCGGCCGTTTCCACAGAAAGGATCAAAGGCGCCTTCTCCCCGTCGATCCCGAAAACAACCCTTGCGACCTGTCCTTCGGCATACTGACTCGCCGGGATATTCCGGAAAGCGTCAAAAAGCGCCTTGACCTGCTCCTTCACCCCGATCGACGTGCGCATGTCCATGCGCCGCGCGCTTTCGCGCAGAATGGCAAAACGCCCGATAGCGTCCAGCCCTTCAAGACTCCGGCCGGAGCGCACCGAAAAGATCCCTCCGTGAGTTTCAATGATAGATCTCAAGATCGACTCAGAGGGACTCAATTTACTGATCAAAAGGTCCAAAACATTATTCCCGTCGATCGTGACACTGTGGCCATCGAGAGTGGACAAGTCATTCAATATCGTCATGAACCGGTCGCCTTCTCCTGCACGGACAGCATCAACGTAGATAGTTAAAAGACCCCGTGATACCGAAGCGTCGGACGAATACCGGGAGATGTTAATCCAGGAATCTAGCAATTTTCTTTTACCCGAACCAACTTCGATCGTGTCAGGATTCCTGAGTTCCTCCATAGTAAAGTTGTGAATTCCAAGAATGACCCCCGACCGCGTCACTCTTGCTCCCGCTGCGAGCACAAGCTGGAAGGTGCTCCCATCCGCGGCCTGGATCGACAAAAAGCCTTGGGTCTCCGTCTGACGGAAGAATTCATTCAGAAAAGCTCCAAACTCGCCGCGCGGCAGGCCGGTAAACAAAGCATCCGCGATCGCCGTCATTATGTCCGTGCTGGCTTCCAGCCGTCCCTCGAGGCCTCGGAGGGCCTCGGGCAACGTGCCGCCCATTTTTTCCGCGATGGAGACGGCGGGTTTTGCGGTCTGATTGGGTGCGGAAGGATTGGCCGCATCCTTGACGGGTACTGACTTAACCTCTTCCGGCGCCTTAAAAAGCCGCGCGCCAACCGACGTCCGTTCACTGGCCGAAACCTTTGCGAAGGAACTGGCCATAGGACGAGTCCAGTTATCAAGCAACACAGCCTTAAACTCCCCAGTGATCACATCGAACAGGTGAGTCACTTCCGCGGGAGCAAGCTTACCGCTATAAAAGTTATTGAGCAGTTCGTCTACGGTCAGCCTGCCGCCCGCTTTATCGGAGTTGAAACTTTCGAGGCTCAGGCGGCCGGTCATAGCAGCATCGCGAACGATAAAATCCAGGCGTCCCCTATTGATACTGGAAAGTCCCGTGGATAATTGAGGCGGGCGGGCAAGATCGGCGAGGATGCCTTGGGCAACATCCAAACGCCCCTTGTTCAGAGCGCGATAAATCGTAGCTCTCGCCGTTTCTCCGAGGCCATTGACGAACGTTTGCACCTCAGGGCTCAGTATCCCGAGCCTAATATTACATCCGACCTCGAAATCAGAAAGTCGTCCCGCCGCGTCATAGCTCTGGCGGGCGAGAGGGCTCAGGCTGTCCAAAAGCCCCTGAAGTCCGTCAGGACTTGCCAAGAAATCCGGGAGGAGATTGGCGCGAACATCTATCATGCTTCCGGAGCCGGTGGACGTGCTCATGAATTTCCAAACTGTGAAAGCTTGAAGGTCCTGAAGAACATCCTTATCCGTGATCACGCTTGTCAGAGCGCGTGGAACAACTATTGGAGGCGCACTCATCAGGATCTTCTCCGCAACGACATGATCCCGGTTAGCCATAGCTTCGTGAAAGGCCGACCTCGCCCTGTCATTTAAAGCGGTGTAGCGCGCCTGATCACGACGCAAAGGCTCACGAATAATATCCCGGAACGGAGACCGCAGATTGCCGGCTGCCTGAGGCACCAGGAGGATCGCGCTTCTTGAAAGAGCGCCCGCGAACGTGCCGAGTTCGGTAAAGGCTCTTGTAAAATCCCCTGAAACCGCTACCGCGAGTACGCCGGCTAAAAATCCGGGAAGGCTCGCGAAATCTTTCAGGATGGATTCCACATCAGAAATTCCCTGAACGTGCCCCTCCTTCTGCTGGATGACGGGGGCCTTAACCAATGTCGCGAAAGCCTGTGACGATGCCATCACCAAATTAAAAAGCAGAAGATTATCGGCATAAGCAAAACCTGAGGATGCGAAACCCGCCAGGGTTTGCTTCCAGCCTTGGGCCATATACGTTTCCGTCATTTTCGCGGCCCATCGGGTGACAGAGCCCGGCAAGAGCGCCCGGATGACCCCGTTCGTTTCTGAAAAACGTCCAAAAAGGCCCTGCGAGAAGGTCGGCGCAAAAAAATGAAGCGCCTGCCCCAGCAGGACATCATGAAGCACACGGCTCGGCGCCCAGGCTTTTGCATCAAGGAAGTTGGTGCGAAAAACGTAAATCAAATGTCCCCAATAGCTCCGATCCTCATCCTGGATAAAATGCATTCCAAATTGATTCATCACCACTTCAAAAAGATGTTCGACCCCGAGAGCCGCCATGGCCACAGGCAGCATATGGAAGGTCACCACGCTCCGGCCGGCATCAATGACTAACAGCTTTAAGATGCTCGTGTTAAGACTCACGCTTTCCTGGGCAAGACGCGCTCCGAACCGGGAGGCCGCACCCAAACCAGCCACACGATCCACGAGCAGTTGTCCCTGAAGCGACAGCTCCCCGGCCGCTGTAATTCCTTGGACTGTTACCAAACGGGCCAAAAGCACTCCTTGCAGGGCTTTGAGACCCAGCGATACCATCAAGAGCGTAATGCCCGCATCCCGGATCGGTTTATTCCCCTTCAAGGCGCCATACGCCGCCATCCCGACACCGGCTCCATAGACGGCGACATTGCCAAGTCCCAGGAACACCTGCCCCCATTTAAAATAAGAGGCGGCGCCGGCCGCCGTTTTGATGGAAGAAATTCCAGCGATCTCGGAAATCGACGGCGCAAAGAACTGGACAAACCGCGCGCCGATGGCAAACCCCGCGACCAAGATCCCCATGTTTGTCAACCAAGGATTGTCGCTCCATTTGCCGGCACCAAACATCGCAACGCCGACGGTCGCCGCAATATTCATCATCCCCGCGACAACGCGGGAAGTTTTCGCGAAAAATCCAATAGAAGAACTGATCTTGCTGAATTGGTTCACCCCCAAAGCGATGCGCCATAAAGAACCGATGGCGATAGCGGAAGCACCGATAGTGGTCAATAATTTTCCGTAGCCCACCGCCCAATCCTGATGGGCCGCCAGGCCGAACCCCCAAAGCCCGAGCCCGGTCAGAGTGGTAAGTCTGGCCATTCCCACGAAGAGGTTCGAAGTGTTGGCAGCCCAACCGGCCGCCATGCTCAGCTGCCGGAGCCGGCTAATACCCGAAACTGTGGAGAACACCGTTTTGGTCGATTTCACAAATCCTGCAGCACGGCTTGCCTGCGCAATACCTTGTGCGGTCTTCATTCCCTTGCTGATTGCATTGACGGCTTCCGCAGCGATCTTCCTGCCCCAACCTCCGAAAAGAGCGCCCAGGATAAAACCTGCCATCTCAATCGTGGTCAGGACCTTATAGGTCATATCTGTTTGATCTATAACACCGCAGTACTCCAATCCCCCCTTCAGGATCGTCGTGCCAATTCCTACCCACATGGCATACGCCGATACTTTCATGATAATGGCTGCGGTACTGGCACCCACTGCCGAGAGGATAGCTCCTGCAATAGCCCCCACTGCACAGACCCCCGCATAAAGGGCAATCCCAGCCATGGCAACCGCCGTGGGGGCGTTAGCTGCTGCCCAGAGCAGGGTTTGCGCGCTGTAGAGCCTGCCGAACTCCCAGAAGCTGATCTTTTCTTCCCGCGAAACTCCGGTGATAGTATTCGTATCGGTCCAGCTTCTCCAACTGTGGAAAGTCCTGACGTTACCTAACGAAGCGCCGACCAGCTCAAGCGAGGAATTCACGCCCCAGTGACTGTACAACGTATCACTCGCTATAACTTCGTTGGCGAAGCCCTGGTAGGGACGCCCCTCGTAAACGATCAGCCGGTTATCAAACAAGGAACCCGGATTGTCAGTCCCCTTCACGATCCCGATAAAGCCGTACTGATTGTTCATCTGATCGACAAACAACCGGTTCGCTATGAGATTGTCCCCCGCCGCCCCGCCGCCCCAGACCGTATCGGCCGGAAGATAGTATGTGAAGGTCACGGTCTGACTGTCTTCGTGGGTATAAGCTATTCCCTTATCCGTATCATGAACAAGCTTGTCCGCAAAGCTACCGCTCTCACGATATGTGACAACATCCATGACCGTTTCGCCGCGCAAATTTTTCCGCACAACATACTCTGTACGGTCCTGATGAAATACAGCCTGAGCTGTTCCGTTCTTCGCGTAGGAGCGGGATTTGACCTCGATAAGGCGGCCATAGTCATCAAATACTGGGAGTTCCTTATAAGTCAGCGTGCACTCGAGCGAAGCTTGGCCCCGCCAAAAGAGATGTCCCAAAGTGATCGTACCATCCAGGCTTGCAGTGACGCCTTCGGAATCAACCACTTCGCACTGCGCCAGGCCGAGGCCGATCCGTTCTTTGGTAAAATACTTGCCGGTAGTATCTTCCCGCGCCATCATGTCCAGGACAATTTTGTAACCGGCCTTTCCGTCTGTCTTGTCAAACTTGAAGTCTTTCCCGAGCTGATAATCTTTGTAATTGGAGTTCACAATGATTCCTGCCTTATAATCCGTTATACCGTTGTCCATTTCTTTAAAAGTCATCTCGTCTTTAGAGAAATAGTTCCACTCCTTGGTGGTTTTCTGACCAACGACCTTCTGTATCCAGTAAGTGACTCCCTCTTCAAGGTCCAAGGCATTGCAACGAAGGGATTCCACCCCCTTCCCCTTGATCTGCCCAACCATTCCTTTGAACTGATCAACCATTCCCTTGAACCGATCCAAAGGAGTGTCTCCAAGACTTAAAAAAGCCTCGTTTCCGGCCAGCGATTTCATTTCAAAAGACGCATCTTTGCCGAACAGAGTGCCCGTCACAACCAAGTTCTTGTCGGCGGCTTTAAACTCCTGCGTAAATCCCCATTTCCAGTCAACTTTTGACACGAGGGCATTATGTCCGCTTGCGATCCAGCCCTTATTAATTTCCTCGAGCTTGTCCTCCAAAAGGAATTTGTAAGCGCTTGCTTGTTCAACATTCAGCGTTATCAACCCCTTTCCATAACTTATCTTTTCAACGAGGATGGTTCCCTTGGCGTCAGATGTTCCGGCACCGCCGATATTCTGCCCTCCAAAAGTATAAGTTCCTGAAAAGGACATGTCCTGAAACTCACCCCAGTCTTTCCAATAAACGGTTTCCGCGAACTCCTTGAACGTACCCGCAATATTCGCGCTGACCTTACCCGGCAGAAACTTCTGGAGAAACTCACGGCCTTCCTCGGATTCGGCGCCCACATGTTGATTGAGATGTATCAATTCGATGGCACTAAGCGGTTGATCCGCAGAAGACGAATATATGATAGAAAGATCCCCTTGACCGGCTTTCCGGGAAGCATCGAGGGTGAATTCACCATTATAAAAATTAATGTGCCCGAGCCCCCCGCCGGAGGTCTGGACATCAATCACGACTTTATTTAAGCCCTGGGCTCTCATAAAAACGTGTTCGATCTCCTTTCCGTTTTCGTCAACCCCTTTCACGCGGAAAGCCGCTATCAGGTCCGCAAAAGTCTTACTCGACTCCCAGAGTCGCACGCCATTGGCATCCCGGATCTTCCCATTGACGATCTTGAAGGTGACATTGTTGAAATTCCAGTACCCATTCCCGTTCAACTTCTCCCCCAAGATCGCGCCGAGGGTCGCGACGTAACGGGAGACACCGTTAAATTCACCCCCGACGACCTGGAGGGCAAAGTCGGTGCTACGGATCACGCCGAGCGCTACCGCAGCCTCCGTCATGCGGTCCATAAGCTTCGCGGATTCCGCCGGATCCATGAGCGCCAGTATTTTCGAGGAATCCGAAGAAACCATCATTTTCGCCCGGGCAGGTTGCATCCACGTGGTGTTATTTTCACCGGAATAGGTCAGCCATCCTTGCTCGGAAACATTGACGCGTTCAAAGTTCCCGCCGTTGGCAAGAAATAAAAACTCGAAGCCATTGGTCATGGCGTCGATCCAAGGGTGCTGTTCATGGTTCATAATGCCAATGAAGCCCGTGAAATTGCCGTCTTTGATCTCGGCAAAACGGGTGGGATCATGCCGCACCCCGGACTGGATGATCAGTGAGGTGACCGCGTTGGAAACCATGGTCTGCATCGACTGCATCTGGATATTCAGCTTTCTGATCGCCTCGGGTGAGGCATCAATCTTCCAATCCTCTTTCGAGGTGTTGATAAACTTGTCTAAAGCCTCGCCAAGCTTCACGGAAAAGGCGCTCCAGCCCAGAAAATCCCGTCCGCCGGAACTTGCGGATAGCCGCGTCTGGATACCAAGATCCGGAGTAAACCAATGCGTATCTCTAAGTGCACTTATCTGCTCCGTTGTAAAGACCTTCAGTAGGCTCTCACGGAACTCCGGAGTGTCATCCAGGGTCAGGGCGACGGAGAGCTTCACCGTCTTTCCGTCTGAGAGCATATACGCATTCCCAATGGATTTTCCATCGGGACCGGTCAAAGCCTGCGTCGCCCCTTTGAGGCCGACCGCGCCGTTGACGATTTCATAGATAGTCCCCGAGGCTTCCCGGAGACCTGAGGCGGCAATTTGCTGGCGGATATATTCCATTTGAACCGGGGAGTATTTCTCGGAAGCCGTACGAAGAGTACCGTCGGCCATGCGGATATTGACGCTATAAGAATTACGGCCAAATATCTCGATCCAGCCGCTGCCGCCGATATAACGAAGCTCCGGCGTCTCTGCTGTCGGAACGAGAATATCGGAGGAGTCAATGAGCTTGCTTTGCAGGAAGCTCAGCATCTTCGCCGCCACGGACGGCAGAAGACCGGTTCTCGACCCGCCCCCCGCGGGCGTCTCCATCAAAGGGGTCCCTAAAAAGAAATTCGCCACGGAATTCATCGCGTTCGTCAGCCATGAAGCGATGGAGCCGCTCTCCTCCTCATGAGCGGAAGCCCCCTGGCCGCTAACAAGGTTTTTAAGATAGCCCAGCATTTTGGACGCGGCGGAGGGCTTATTGAAAACCCGGATCTCATCCCCTTTTTTCAACCAAGAGAGGCAATCCTCATTGAAATTCCAGGCGCCGATCGCGCCCGTGCGAATCCCGTTCGCGTCGATCTCATAGGCTCTCCCCGGCAGGGCGCGAACCCCCAGAAGCTGCAGGCTGTCGTAGAGATGCTGGAGACCACCTTCTATATCCTGGTCTCGCATTTCTCTCCCGTCCGCAAAAGAAACTTTGTACAGGTTGACGACCTCGATCCGTTTCCCTTCTTGAGTGTGAATGCTCGTCGTACTCTCACCGGCGTTAAAGCTGGAGAACTCTCCACTGTAACTATTGGCAGACATGACCGCCCCGGTGACGGAATTCCCGATATATTGAATGCCGCCCAAGCCTCCCAGGAAATTCTTATCAAACATGCCGGTCCATCCATTCGCGCTGCCGTTGGCCAGCATGAGGCAGAGATTCTCAGTCAACCGAAGGTTGAGAGCATTCAGACGGCCCTTATATGTGTCGATCTCGTCTTTTTGCAAAGCGCCTCCACTCAAAGCGCCGATCAAATACGGCATATAGCGACGAAAGGTTTTCCCGCCCTGTTTGAAATCGACGATCTCCTGAGCGCCTACGTTCAGCTGCACCAGCTTCCCGTCACGAAGCCCAAAGAATTTCCCGCTATCTGCGACAAAGTCCACTTTGCCAAGGTCAAAGTTGTAATAACCGATCCCGCCGGAAAACATCCGGCTGTCTTTGTAAAACGTAACGAGATTCGCATTCAGACGCAGGCCCAGAGCTTCGATCTCGCTCTTCAGAATATCCGTCGCATCGCCGGCCGGAAGGATATTTCCGGTCATATCCATGATGTCATACGGGCCGTTGACCATATACATCGCCCCGTCATCCTGCAGAACAGAAAATGAGCGGTTCGGCGTGGCGGCTATGGCGTTAAAGCTTCCCGTATTGATGTTATGGCTGAGGATCGTCAGATTGTCGGTCCCGGAGGAAGATATGCTAAGGAAGTCCTTCCCCTTCAATGAAAGAAAACGCGCCGTACCGGCGCTGAGCTTCTCCCCGGCTGTCATACGAAGGGTGGAATCCAGACCAAACGTGGTGGTTGCATAGCCTAAGAGAGCCCCGGCAAAGGGATTCGCCCGGAGAATGTCTGTCGGGGCCGCAACTTCACCCTCGAGGGTGGCACCACCCAACAGTGAGGCAAAGATTTTGGTCAGCTCCGCTCCGGTCATAACGCTCGTAAGGGCCTTTCCGGTGATGGCGTCATAGAGGATCCTGTCTGCGGTACTTCCGTAAAAGGAAATCGCTCCGTCCTTCCTGGATTGCAGCACCCCCGCGATCCCCAAACGGTTCAGCCCGCTGTCATAGATGAGCAGGACATTGCCGTTAGAATCTTTCCCCGCCCCTAAAGCATAGGAATCCGTAAGTCCAATAATAGCCCGCGTCAGTTGGCGGCCGCCGTCAGCCATCACATCGTTCGCGATACCGCTCGCTGCGGGCATGGTCCCAAAAACCCAATGTCCCGCTTTGTCGGAGAGCCACTGGTCGGTGTTCTTGATCGCGACGCCGTCCATTTCCGTGAAGCCGTGCATTATTAGGTTGCTCCCGAATGCGCCAAACGCCGCGTAGCCCTCTTTGGCCGCCGCAAGGGCCTGCGTAAAAGTCATATTCGTTATCAGCCGGCCGTTCGCGTCCCGGTATTGAGCAGGCGCGTTATCGCCGGGCATGCTCATCGTCCTGGACGCCTTGTCTTCCACCGCGTCCTGGGAGATCATGATCCCGAATTTCGCGATGTAGGTTTCCGTGCGGGTCCGGTCGCCCGCCCTCCCTCCCGATACAATCTTGAAGAAATCAAAAGTGTCCTTGCCACGCGCGGAGCCGATAACGCGCGCGACGATCTTATCGCCTTCAATTCCGCCCTGGATAAGGCCGGTTGCGTCGAAAATAGCCTGGTTCAGCCGTCCGGACAGAGGGCCCATATTTAACCCGTCGAGCATCGCGTACGCGCTCACGCCCTGACGCTGGAGCGCTCCGGACGCGTTGAGCACCGTCAGATAAATCTTTCCTCCGGCGGAATATTCTTCCTTGATGAGAAGAACAGATCCGCCGCGATTGCCGGCATAGACCTTGTTGTCGAGCCAATAGACGACATTCCCCGTTTTTTTGTCCGGCTCAAAGGCCTGGGCGTAAACCGAGCCGTCCTTGTTGATAAGCGCAAAGTTGATCATGCTCTTCGCAATGCCGTCCAGAGCCCACTTGGAGAGTCCGTTCGTCCCGGTAGCCGAAATGATCGTGTTCGAATAGACGCCGCGGCTGACACCGTCATGGGCGAGGATATTCACCGCCTTCCCGTCAATAAGCGTCGGGGTCCGGTAATCGGCATTATTAATATGGCTCACGACAACCCCGTAAGCGCCGTAGCCGCCGCCATTCGCCGTGGGTATCGACGAGACTCCCCAGCCGATAACAAAAGCCTCTACGCCGGCTCTATTCAAAGTGACCATGCGCATCGAATTTTTCGAATCGGCTTCAGTGGCATGAGGGATCAGCTTTTCAAGGATATTTTTAAAAGCCGTGGCGCCTGACGCCGTCGAAAGATCCATCCGGGCTCCCTCCAGAACAGCCTTTTTAATGAAGGCGAATGTGGCCTTCAGACTGCCCCAGCTTCCGTTCTCCGAAACCGCCTGACCGCCGAGATGCTGGATGGTCAGACTTTCGGTGAGGATCCTTCCGTCCTTCTTCAGAATGCTCAGGAAAAGAGAACGTTCAGCGGTGAAGAAGCTTGCATCGAGCACTCCGTAGCGCCGCAGCGATTCCGCCGCGAGGATCTCCATGCCCGATACCGTGAGAAGGTCCAGGGTACGGGCCTTGGCACGCAGAGCCTCCAATTTCGAGCCCTCGAGTCCTATCAGATGCGCCGTCCCGTTCCGGTCAAAGATCCAGTTGTCGGTCTGCTTGATCCTGACGGTGTTGATGGATTTGACGCCCCAGCCAATCAGCCTGGCCCCGGAATAGTCCGAGGCGACAAATCCGGTTCGCGCCATTTTCAGGAGAGCAGCCCAGGAGGGGCCAAAAATCTTGTTCCCGGCGATGTCTATCATGTAGACCTGCCCGGTCTTCACATCGCGGTAGATCGTCGATCCGTTCTGGAAGATCTTCTCGGTGTTCAGTTTCCAAGTGTAAGTGTCGGTCAGCGAGTATTCGGCGGCACCGTGGCCGTCCAAGATCGATTTGGTGAGCAACAGGTTATCACCGCGAGCACTAATGACGCGGCCGGCGCTGTTACGGAGCAAGGTCAATGAACCCGAAGACCGGAGTGTCATGTGATTGCGATCGTCCCTGTATTCTTGCTGCAGCCGGGCATACCGCGACAAGAGCCCCGTGGACGGATCCCGCTGGGAGAAGGTTGTCGTCATGGACTCATAGCCTCTCCGGGAAAAGATCTCCGTCAGTGCCGTGCCTCCGGAGGAAAGACCGGCCATGCTCGCGCTGAAGCTGAGGTCGCCCGACTGATTATAAAACCCGACCGTCGTCGCCGTGGTGACCGTGTCACCGGTCCGTGTGCTCGAGGCCGCAGCGGGGGTTTTGGATCCGCCCGTGATGGTCGAACCCGCCTGGCCCGTGCCGTGCTTGTCGATCGGCTTTTTGTCCTCATTCACTTTTTGCGAGGCCTTCATCATCGGGACGAAAACATCGTTTCGTAATTGATGGTTCCGGTCCTGCGTCAGATAAAAATCATAATAACGGTAAGTAAGATATTTTGTGACCAGCCCCGAATCGCTCTGATACGTGTCTAAAATTCTAGCGCATTCTGCTTTGAAGGCATTTGCGGCATCTTTTTCTGCTTTTTGCATCGCATTCCACGCCGTTTTATCGCTCCCAAAACCTCCGGCCGCGGCATACGCGATATGATAGACCTGTTCCGCCACCTGATACGCGGATTGATATGTCGCCTGGGCCGCAAGCCCGTAAAAATTGGCACGTAGCATCAAAAGATTGTTATCGAGACCGCTGACCAGGTAATAGTCCTTGGCGTCTGTCAAAGCGGTCGTGAGTTCACTGGTGCGGGTGGTGGCCAAACCGACCAAAGTGCTGAGGATCGCCCCTGCATCGGAGGTGAGATGCTTAAGCGCAGCCTCAACGTTGGCAGCCCAGGTGTTATCCTTCGATGTGATGTCTGTTTGACCACCATTTGTCCTGTCTCTCCCATGAGGGCCATCAATATAAAAACATCCCATATCGCTGCCACTCCCATAAATGGGTTGGAACAGATCTCCTGCCTGGCCGCCCCAACCGGAATAACCGGCCAGAGAACCGTAGAGATTGATCGCATTGTTCAACGCGGCGGCCTTTCTGAGAAGGATGGCCGTCTTGAACCCCTGGGCGGCAATATCCGCGGAACAACCATCCTCTGTCGTCTTACACAAAGCGTCATTCACGGCGTCGAGGGCACCGAAGTAAGCCGAGCGTACCGATTCGACCCTCCCCATAATATCGTCGACATTCGCGACCCAAACGCCTCTGGCGGCATCTCTCACTGTCTTCTGGGTGCGATCGCCGACCCACTCATTCGACTCCATTGCCACCTTAAGGGCGATCACTATCCCGCTGTTGACCCGGAGAGCGCTGTCCGCTTTCACAAGATCCAGAAACTTCCCGCGGATGCCTGCATAGTCGGCTGTCAGTGTCTCCAGATACCCCCCGGTTCCCGTGACCAGAGCAGCCCCATCCGTGATCGATTTAGAATTGTCTCCATAGTATGCGGTGGGAGAATTCGCTTTATAGAGAGTGGAATCGAGCAAGGGATACTGCTGTAAAACCGTTTCCGTAAAACGCGTGACACGCTCCACAGCATACCCGGTCACCATATCTTCCAGGCCGTTCGCGGAACCGACGATCTGGAGCGTCACCCCGTCACTTGTCCGGACAAATCCCCCTTGGCTGAATGCCCGCGTGAGTGAATCGCCATCGACGGATGCGTCCTGCAATGCGTCCGTGACTGATCCCTGATAGTTCTGTTGGGCAGCACGCAAGGAGGTTTGATAAGATGCGGCGTCACCGCCAAGAGAGTTCAGATTGGTCGCAAGATCCGTGGTATTTCCTTCTCGGATGCTTGTAATCGTGTCTTTCGCAAGATCCTCCTCGTGAGTATCCTTGTCTATGCTTCCTTCGGCCTCACCACTCCCTTTAAATAACGCCTTAGTCTGATCCACAACCGTCTTCATATAGCCGATGGTGGCGCTGTATAAACCGGCGGCGGCTGTTGAAGTCGTGTTAATGCGGCTAAGTGCTTTATCAATGAAATCGGTCGCTCCATCAACAACTGTGGAGTCCCATTTGAGATTCCCGGACTGATCAAACTCCGGCGGGATGGGCAGCCGGATATTGACGTCATTCATCGTAAAGAAAAGGGCGTCCCGGGACGCGTAGCGGAAAAGGCCGCAATCCCCGGTCAAGTTGTTGTTAAATGGCGCATAAGCGTCGTTAAGATCCGAAGTTAATTGATCAACATTAGTCTGGATCCACTGGTTGAATTTCTGGGTGGCATCCTTGTACGCAGCGTTCAGCGCCGTGAGGGCAGCTGACGGATCGCTCGCGACATCACGCTTATAATCCGCGGCAGCTTTTTTGATGGCCCCGATAAACTCGTTTTTCTTTCCGGTAATACCCGTTTTGAAAGTGTCAGTTGCTGTCGTGACATCCCCCAAAGACGGGTCGCCGTCGGGAGCCCCGGCCAATTCGCTTTCATAAGTGCGGGCAATCTGGGCGGCGAGATCAAAATACGAATCGGGGACCTGTCCCATCCGTGATCCCATGCGGTTCTTCAGGAAATCACTAACATTTGCCGCTGTGATATTATGGGTCGTGACATCGACGATCGTCTCAAAGAGGATATCGCGCATCGTGTAAATGCCGGTTCTGCTTGTTGACGCGGGGGGCTGAATAATCATACTTGCCGTAAGTTGCCCTGCCTGCGCGGCATTGGCTTGCGCAGTTGCCGCCGTGGGATCAGTCGTCGCATAAACCCTGCTACTCATGAGCGCCCTCATGCCGGGAAGGCTTTCGTTAAGTTGGCGCAAGTCCGCAAGAGGCAGCGTGCTGTTGGCTACGTTCCAGTAGGAATTTTGATTGGCTGGCACTTCGGTATTTGTCTTGTCGTAACAATTCGGACCATTATTCCCGGTGCATGCGGGAAGACCCTGGGTGTTATCCAGTGTGTTCGTCAGAGCTCCGAGGGCTGCGCCGTTGTATTCGAGACTGACCGGAAGGCCATTGCCGTCCAGGACGACCGCAAAAGCGGGCGGTTGTCTCGCCCCAGCGAGTGCCGCCGGGGGCATGCGCTCGATCCCGACCACCCTTGTACCGTTGGCGCGTTCGACAAAGAGAAGCTTGATGCGTTCGGCTTTGGCTTCGTCAAACTCCGAACCGATAAAGAACTGTTGTTTTTCGAAGGTTTGGGGATCGTTATAGTCGCCGAACGTGGTCACGATCTTATCCCGGAGCAAGCCCGCGGTCGGAGCCCAGGTATCTCCGAGAAAATTCGCCTGGTAGTTTATGGTCTCGGTTGATTGGGTAACATTCCCCAGCGCGTTACGCGCATCAATGGTGATCTGCCGGTCATAAAGCTCCATCGGCGAGGACACAAGGATCTTGGACCCGAGAAAGGACGACAAGTTCACCTTCTTGACGCGCTGGCTGATGACCTCTCCATATTGGCTGTAAAAGCTGCCGGTGCGATCTTCAAAATACCCATCCCCCGTGCTCTTATGGTAAAGCGTGCGCTGCTCGCTCACGACGGGAGTTCCTGATTCGAACGATTCGTCACCCATCGCCAGGCGGTAGGTGAAAAAGCTGTTGGAAGTGAAGTCCGCACCGCTGGCGTCTGTCCCCGTACGCGAGAGTGCCATCAAAGTCCCGTAGCCGTTCTGCGCGAGATGTTTTTGGACAAATTCATTGTCGAAGAGATCCCAAGAGACCATCGATTTGATGGCGTGGGTCTTATCATTGGGATCGGGCTCATACGCAACGTTATAGCCCGGGATCGTGATATTCGACGTGTCCTGACTTGGCGTCAGGAAATAGCGGGTAATTTCCTCGACTCCCGCAGCCCCTGACGGAGTATAAGTTTCGACGGTCTTTTCGATAAACCCGTGAGCATCCGTGGTGTAAACGTACTCGCGTTGGCCGACAGAGGCATTCCTGCTGTCGTCGTCTCTTGTCCCACCGCGGAAGAGCGTAACCCGGTTGTACTCGTCGTACTCTTCATAAGTCGCGTAATAGCCGTCATTAACGGTCGTGTACGTACAGGTCGACCCGGAACATTTCAAATCGGTGTTTTTCTGCATCTCAGTCCCCGAATTAGTCGGGTCATCAACGGTATAAACCGTGTTGTCGGCTGCCACTAATGTTTTCGGAGACGATGTATATCCTTCCGACTGGGTGCGCGTCCGTCCCGTAAGTTTTCCGTCAGTATAATCATTGTCATAAAGGGAGAAAACACCTTCGAAATCAGTCTCCGCGCGGATCGTGTTAAAATAAGGGTCGAACCAGACTTCTCGCGTGTCCGAGAGCCCCTGGTTCTCGCGCGATTCGCTGACCTCCGTGTAGTGAACAAGACGGCCCCGCCCGTCCAGAGAATCAGCGTCATACTCATAGCGGAAGGCGTTACCGCGCGCGTCGACATACCGCGTTTTGAATCCCGTCTTCACATCCAGAAAGAGCTGGGTGGTGAATTCCTTGCTGTCAATCACCTGGGTATCGCTGTAGCCATTGACCAGGAAGGAGCCGTATTCAAAGGAGTTCGTCCGCGTAAAAACATTCCCCCAAACATCCAGGTACCCGGTGACATTGCCAAAACGGTCGAAATAGAAGGTTCTCGGGAGATTCGCCTGGGGTTTTCCGGGAGCCCCGGGCGTTTGGTCCAAAGTCTGCTCGGATTTCAGGAAACCGCCTTCGAATAATTGAGTGATCGTGGATAAATTTCCGAAATTATCGATCGTTTGATTTTTGATGCCCACGGAATTAAACTTGGTGATGGTAATGTTCTCATTAACAGTAGATTCTTCGCTGGACACGACAGACAACTGCTTGACCGTCAGATCGTCCTGGAGACCATTCGCTTTCAGCGTGCGGACGTATTCCGTGTGGTTCCCGTAGCGGTCCATCGTTTTTGTTTCCATGCCGATCTTGTCATATTGAGTCTCGGTACAACTGACGCTTGCGGAAAGCGTGAAGCAATTCCCGGCCATGGGCAAAGCAGCCAACTGCGCCGCAGTCAGGTAGGGCGATAACTTCGAGGTCATCGTCAGATCCATCTCAGTCGTTTTCGTGAGAAGTCCTTTCGAAAGCACATACTCAAACTTGCTGAGTTGAGTCCTGAGAACTTTCAGCCCGGCTTTGGCCGTTTCGGCATCATCTCCTTTCGTAAAGATTTTGTTTCCCGTGGAGGTCGCGGCCGGATTCCAAGCGTCAGCCAAAATGCGTTCCCGGCTCTTGGCATAGCCCTTATCGTCCATCACCTCGTAAACCGCGTCCGTGGTCGTGATCCCGCTTGTTGCATCAGTCCTCGGAGTCCGTGTCAAGACGGCCGCGGTTCGGCCGCAACCATTGATCGTGTAATTGTAGTAGGTAACGACGGCATAAGAATCGGTTTGCTTTGTCATCAGGCCGGTATCGGGATCAAATTCCTGTTTCGTGCCAAGGAACTCCTGTCCGTCGAAATCCCCCGGCGTGTACCACGTGGGACAATCTCCGTCAGCGAAACACCGGTCGCGCCAGTCCTTGATCACCATCTCTGTCATTTGCCCGACGTTATTCTTGGTGTAAGTAAAATCGGTTCTATTGCCGAAGCGGTCCGTGCTTGAAATGACATCACCCACATTGTTAAAAGTCTGGACGGTGGCCTGAAGCTTCGGGGTGTTTGTCAAATTCCAATCCTTCATCAGCTGATCGGTCGTCGTGATCTTTCTGAGAACACCGTTCGTATCTCTCGTATAAGTGAGATCCGACTGGTCGGTGCCGGTCTTCGGCTCGTACCGGTTCTTGATATGGATCACGTCCCCGTTACTGGCGTAATAGCGCGTCATGTCGTAGGTTGAATCTGGCGGGTTTGGCCTGGAAGCGGCGGGAATAAAAGACTCCCACGCAGCGGCGCTCATAACGGCGGTTTTCACAAGGGCTGAATAATCCCTTCCAAAGCCCCCGCGCGTCTCCGTCATGCTTTCGAGATTGCCGGTGACCGAATCATAGGTTGCACTCGCCGTTTGGTAGACCACCGTCGCACGAAGCTGGTCTATCACCATCTGGTTCTGGCCCCAGGCATCCTGGACTGTGAGTTGTTGGACGCTACCATAATTGGTAACAGCGGGAGTATCCGAAATGACACGCACGGTTGTCGCAGTCGGCGGATTGTCAAGCGCCGGGGTGAAGGCTCCCGATTGGCCCGGTTTGAACATGAATGACACGGTTTGCGTGATCCGCCCCAAAGCATCCCTGGGGCGGATAAAGACCTGGTCGCCAAAATCGGATTTGATCACAGACAGCTCTCCACGGTCGCTGTAGTAATAATATTCCAAGCGCTGGCCGCCCCCCGTAACGCCCAGGTCTGCTGGGGGGTGCATCACTTTATCGATCAGATCCTGGTAGGCCCCCATCACTTTTTTCTGCATATATTGAGTAACGGTGCCGTCAGAGCCGGTCGTTTTGTCAATATCGCAATAGGGTCCCGTCGGGGGGGTAACGTACGTGTAGGTCGTCTTGAGACCCGTCGGAGCGGTGATAGTGTTGATCCGGCCTTTCCTTTGTCCGGTGGTGTAGAACTGCGTCACGGTCCCGTTCCCGTCTGTGACCGTGTCGACGGTTTTGCGCCCATCATAAGGATCCGTGGCATAGGTGTAGGTCTGGACATTGAAAACGCGGCCGATGACGGGAACATCCACGGTGCCACCTTGATCGAATTTATTGATCTTGGAAGTCGTGGTCTGCAGAAGTTCCTCGCCACGGTTGCCGGTATAGACATTGTTGGTCACGAGGGTATCCGTAGCGGTATCAACTTTTTCCATGGCGTGCGACGTCGTATTGTAGGTGTATTTACTTTGCGATACTTTGCGCGGTGTGATATTAACCGGAGAACCCGTGGGATTCGTTCGCTCGTAAACATCGCTTACCGAGATTCTGTCCCCGACCATGGTCTGATCGATCCACTGGAGGTAACTGTAATCGGACGAGTACTGATCGTTTTGATAGCGCTGGATCAGGTACTCATGGTTGCCAGGCGTGCTGTTCTCGGCTCCTGTGAGTTGACGGGCATAGGTGGTCCGTACCGAATCCGTCGCGAAGCCACTGGTGAGATCCCCCTGGATCCGGACCCAGTTCCCTTGCTGCGAAATCCCGTTCACATCATACGCGGTGCCGACCTCTTGAATAAGTTTGGAGTAGCGGTTATACGTGGTATTGGGAGTGAACAGCATATCCCCATAATCAGTGATCCGGTAAGTGAACACCGTGGTGCCTCCCAACAAAGGATCAGTTTCCTTCCGTGTGAGTTGGCGTGTCAGCTGCGTCGAATTTTGCTTTGCGAAAGCGCCGGTCAGGGAGGTAGCCATAGCCGTCCAGTTACCCGGGATTCCGCCGTAGGTCGCGCCCTTCTGGAGGATTTGCTTTGAATATTCCAAATCCTTGTCGGTTACGACCCCAGTGAAGGACGAGTTGTAGTTGCCGATCGAGTAGGTCACGGGACGCAGGGCATTGTCCGCGAGAGTATTTTCAACGATCGTGATCTGCCGACTGTAACGGGATTTGTAGGCCTGATCTCCGAAGGTGGAACTAAGATCGGATGACACTCTCATCCATTTCTTCGTGCCTTGATTCACGCCGGCGTTTGAGAAGTCCGCGTCTTCCGTCTGCTTCGTGTAAGTAAGCCCCGTCTTGTCGGCCGCAGCGCCGCAGTTTTCGTCCGCATAGTTCCCCACGACGTATGTCACGCCCGAAACCGTGATCTGCCGCATGAAATTCGAATCTGCGGTGATTCCAAATGTCGCGCTGAGGTCCGTCGAAACTTTCATCCAGGTTTCGTTCGTGGTCGTCACCCCGACATTCGAGTAAGTCGAGTCTTTCACCTGTTTCGTGTAAGTAAGACCCGTGGTATCGGCCGCGGCATTAAACGCAGCGTTGTAATTCCCGACCACATAAGTTACGATCCCGACCGTCACCTGACGCATGTACTCCATGCTTGTCCCGGTCTTAAAACTACTCGTAAGACCCGTCGTCACTTTCATCCAGGTCTCGTTCGTGGTCGTGACCCCGACATTCGAATAAGTCGAGTCTTTCTCCTGGATCGTGTACTCGATCTTCTTCCCCGAGACGGGAACGCTGTCGCTAAAGGCGCTTGTGTAATTACTGATCACATAAGTGAAGTTCCCGACCGTCACCTGACGCATGTACTCCATGCTCGTCCCGGCCTGGAAACTGCTTGTAAGACCCGTCGTCACTTTCATCCAGGTCTCGTTCGTGGTCGTGACCCCGACATTGGAATAAGTCGAGTCTTTCTCCTGGATCGTGTACTCGATCTTCTTCCCCGAGACGGGAACACTGTCGCTAAAGGCGCTTGTGTAATTACTGATCACATAAGTGAAGTTCCCGACCGTCACCTGACGCATGTAATCCGATTGATTCATAACGTGTTCAAAAGACGCGCTAAGGCCCGTCGACAACCTGATCCACCCATCGCCACCCGCTATGCCGGGCACGCTAAAAGCAGTGTCTTTAACTTGTTCCATATATTGTTCAGAACCGGGGATATCGAGCCCCTCAGGACTAACATTCCGTGATTTTGTACGAATCCAGGAACCATCACCGTAAACATCCAGCTGAAATGTGTGGGCGGTCATAGTGGCAAAATCGTTTCCCGAGAATTCCATGATCTCGGTAGCTCCCTGGCGCGTCGGAGGGACAATATTTACACCCAATCCTTGAGCGTCATCATAGCTCGTTTGCTTAAACCACGTATCGTCCCGGTTGTGGTCCACATTGGATGTCTTCAACGTATACCCGGTCGGCATCGGAACGCTCACGGGCAATTCCAAATCGGGCGTGTTGGCCTTTGAATAAATATTGTAAAGACCGCTCTTCATATCCCCTCCATAGTTATGCACATAGGAGACATGATCCATGTTGGCATCCGCAATCTGAAAGGAATGGCTCTTGGGATCACCCAACTTCGAGATATCGTAAGTCCCCGTGGCAGCAAAAGAGTTGCCCGATCCGGGGGTATAACTTCCGTACGTCTGGGTCTCCGATCCCTCAGAGGCGAGAACAATGGTGGAATCTTCCGGTAAAACAACGTCCCCCTCATTCGCACGCGCGGTCTGGACAGTGTAGGTGTCATCGGCACATGCCGCAGCATTGGAGGAGGTGCATTCCGTAAAATCATGGCCGAAGTCGTGCGTCACAGACTGCTTGGCCGCCACCTGCACCTGGCGGAAAGCGCGGGCCTCAACCCACGCCATGGTCCCCGGATCAGCCGGATCATCGCGATAGACGTACTGGGTCGTGTAATCGTAATCGTTTGTCGTAGCCCCCACTCCATCAATTTTATAATGAGATTCATCGTAGGAAACCGCGAGGCTGTCGAGAAGATCCGCCCCCCCCGTCGTATCCTGCCTGTAATAGGTGACGGTATGCATTCTCTTCTCATTGCCGGCACCTTGTTCAAAGGCCGAGATCGCGGTCGTACGCCAGCATGGCGCGGCCGAACTGCAAACCGTACTATTATGACTCGCATTACGGGTCCCAGAGGTGACCACGTCACGGGTCACCGTACGAGCAAGACCGATATAAGAGCCCGAGTCTCCTGAGTCGAACTCGAGCGTTCCGGAAACGCCCCGGGGATAAACCACTCCGTCTTTGCGCACATAGTTTCCGGCAACAACCTTGTAGTCGTATTCCGTCTTCGACGCGAGACTCGAAACCGTCGCTCCAGACGAGGGCTTCGCGTAGTTCTCCACATAATCGACAAGCCCCCCGCCATAAACATCAGAACGCGGCAAGAGAGCGGCCGAATAGATCTGAGAAATGATCGCCCGATTCAGCTTCTTAATCTCCTGCAACTGCACCGGCGTAAGAGACGCAGAGTCTGTCGGATAAGCAGCGCACTGATCGATGAGCGTCTGGATCTCAGCGTTAAATTGCGACCTGTCGATCTGGGTGGCCGCGGTAAGGCTCGAATAAAGATCGCGTCTCGCGTAGAGATTGCTCAAAGCCGCCGTGATCTGCTGATCTGTCACGGAATTCAAATCGGCGGGATTGCCAAGCGCTTGCAGAATCATCCCGCTGCTTGTCGTTCCGTCCTGTAGCGCGCTCAGAAGTCTGGCACGATCAAATGAATTGACCGTCAAAAACCGAGTTTTTGTTTGAACCCAAGCTCCATCCGCGGTTGCCGGAACGGGATATTTACTGGGATCCACGAGTTCCGCGGGATCGCTCGGCCTTGAAAATGAGACGGCCGTAATGTTCGATTGTTCAATCGTGTCTACTTTATAATAGGCCGCAGGCTTGTTCGTGGTATCGGTGCTTTGATAGGTATATGTCGAACGGGATTCCAGTTTTGCCCCATCAAAATCATAGGACCAAACCATTTCCACCCGGCCATCAGCGTCGTATTTTGTAACGCTCTGGATCACCTCCGCGCCGTTGGATGCCACCCTGAAAGAGGACGAAGAAACGATTTTCCCGTTAGTATTAATGTTATAGGTCTTGGCGACCACATTGCCGTTGGCATCCCGTGTTTCCGCCCTCGTCGCCAGTCCGTCCGCATAATAAGTGGTTTCATTGCCGCGAACTGAATAATCGAGAGTGGAACTGTCAGAGTCCGCACTGACGTTACAACCTGCCTGACTGGACGAATAACAAAATATTTCGGTAACCCCGTAAATATCGGTGCTGGAAACAAGCACTTCGGGTCCGGTGCCCCCGATCTGTTGAAAAACAAGAACGCGGCCGCTATTTTCATAGCGGCGAAGTTCGGCATTCCCCGAAGGCACTTCTTTGAATTCCGCTCCGAGAACATCGCTCACATTAAGGACCTTTTTGATCTGATGCGTAACGGGATCCTCCTCGTAATTGACGATCACGCCGCTTGAGTAAACGCGATTGAATAAACCTCCGCCGAGGGACACCGTGGTATAGCTGGCATTGCTTCCCGCAGCATACGCGCCGACGAGGGTACCGTTCGAATCAACGACACGCTGAAAATCGCGAAGCACCGTCCCATCCCTAGCCACGATCGAGACCATCACACCGTTCTGGAAGAAGGTGGTAACACCATTCTTGTCGGTCACCGAGGTCACATTACCGTCCTGATCCCAGGTCCTCTGCCAACCGGAACGGCCTTCACTGATGAGTCGCGCGTGGCTCATGTCGCCAGGGTGATCCTTATCAAATTCGTAGACCTGATGAAAATCCTTGCTCGGGGAAGTGATCTCGACCCGGCCGGCAACATCATCGAACTTATAAAAAAGAGCGTCGCCAGTATCAATGTTCCTGTAGATCACGACACGCCCCTGGGCGTCATAGATCTGTTCATAGCGGACATTCTTTTCACGATCGTACCCACGGACAAAACGGAGCACGTCGTCCCCTGTTCCGAACCGCTTGTCGGCACCGAGGCCGAACACTTGCACAGAAAAGGGATCCTGTTCCAGCATGCCGTTCACATAACGGCGCGTCGTGAGCGTGACTTCATTGGTCGCATCATTCCAGCCGAAGTCCGTGAGTGTCCTTTGCGTTGAAAATCCGGCGAGCTCTTCGGTCATGGCCCAGGTCTTTCCGTCGGCCTGAAGCAGTCGCCCCGCGGCATCGCGAAAATAATTCTTCTCCTCCGAAAGAACTGAAAGAAAATGGTTCTTCGAAGATCCGAGCTCCCCGCCCCCGAGATCGATCGTACTCCGGCTGACGATCCCCCCATTGCTGTCCGTTGCGTTGACCGTGACCTGACCGTTGGCATAACCATAAGTGTACGTTACCCCCGTCTCATCGGTCACAGAAGTGATACGGCCGCCCTGTAGAACGACGCCTGCCGCTTGGGAATTCAAATAAGCATCGTCAGCGGAAAAACCCACGATAAAGTCATCTTTGGTTCCATACTTCCCGTCTCCGCCGAGAGAAACCGTGCGGTCAACCTTTTTCGAAAGATCTGTCGAGTTGTTTTCGATATGCACGGTCCCCGATGAAAGATCGTAAGTGTAAGTCGTCAGAACATTCGAGATTTTGTCCAGTGAGGATGCGAGGCGAGTATTCGCAAAGACCTGGACCGTGCGACCATCGTCCCGGGATTCTAGCGTCCGTTCCTTCATCGGGTCCGAGTCTTTCCCATAGCTATAGGAATACGTGATCGGAGATTTTCCGTCGCCCTGCATCACTGTGATCGTCATCTGGTTCTTTCCAGCGCCGTAAAAGTTTTCGTTGTAGCTGAACGCCATAAGAATATTGCCTTGCGCGTCCGTAGCGTTCGTGATGCGGCGGCTTGCGCCAACATGATACGTGACGCCATTGGTCGAGATCTGCTGAAGATTGTCGTAGCTGTCCTGACCGGTTTTCGAGAGATCGCTTTTGCCCCAGAGTTGCGTGACGCCGTCGATCGTGACCGAGACCGTGCTGCCGTCCTGGCTATAGACAACGTTAGCGCCCGCGGCACCGACCGGAGCGGCGCCCTGCGAGAGGATTTCGGGCAGAATAGCCGGCGTCGGGACCGGGTCGCCGGCATTAAGCTCGGTAGCGCTGGAGTTCAAATTTGCACTGCCCCCGCCTCCCCCGCCTGCGGCATTACTATTCAGATCATCGATCAGTCTTTTGATCTTCCCGCCGAGATCCGTACATTCATCCTCATCCGCGAATGCGCTTTTAATGCAATCGCGGTCATAAGTTCGCAGGAGACGTTCCAATCGGTCCTGATTCGGATCGAAAGAGCTGCTGCTGCCACCGCCTCTGATTGTACCCTGAACTGATGGCGTATAAACTTCGTCATCCGCGGTATAGATGATCCCGTCATTGCCATAACGTTTGTGAACCGCCGCCGCGCCATCTCCCAGCACATAGATTTTATTCACATCGTCAAAAGTCCCGGTCCGTAGCATCGCCCCCGGCATACCGTTCGAATCGAGTTTATAGATCGTGATCGTCGCGCCAGCGTCATAATCCAGCTCCACCACCTCCGACGTCGCCTCAAGATAGCGGTAGACCTTTTTCAGGGCACCGTTGGCCGCATTCGAAACTCTTGTTTTGCGTCCCATGGCATCGTACTCGACGATAACGAATGAGCCGGATGTCTGCGTGTCGGGCTGGCGTGACTTCACAAGCACCGCAGCCGATGTTCCCGCGGGGTCATAGGTATAATAAAAATCGGAACCATTGACCTCGATCACATAGGCTAGTGGCCCGTCACACTCGACCCGAAGTATCTTCAAATCCGTGGCCTTCACAAATTGCTGAGAGAAAACAGCCTCCAGCAATTTCCGGTTCAGGTATTTCAATTCCATTAACGTCAGGGTGCCTTGGGAATCAAGAGCTCTTGTCAGTAAGGACTTTGTCAGGCTGTCAAGACTCGCCTGCGTCGCGGCATCCGCCTGAAGGCGCGCATAATCCGCCGGAAGCATCCGGATTGCCAGGATCTGATTCAGCGCGGCCACCCATTCCGCAGGGGTGACGGCCGTTCCCTGCCCAAGCTTTGCTGCGATAGCATCAAGTTTGCCCTGGCCCCATCCCGCAGACAATAAACTACTTGTCAGAGAGTTAGCCCTGAAGGTTCCTATCAAATCACCCGCAGAAAAATTGACCGAGCCGAATTGAGACCAGTCGATGCCGGTCCAATTGAGGAGGGCCGTTTGGGCGGCCACGAACCCCGGGGAGATCGCGGCGTCCGTAAAACCGTAATGAGGGATCAGTGTTGAGCTATAGATTGGTATTTGAGCGATCCCGTCAAACCGGACCGGTTCGCTGCGTGTCACGTTCACCCCACTCTTCGCATAGACGCCTTGTTCGAGAAGTCTGAACATGTTCGAAGCGGGATCCAAACTAAAAAGGGAGTAATGACCCGCCGTCGCGGATGTCGGGTCATAAGCATAGACCTTGGTGACAGGCGGAACCTGAGATCCGTCGATCTGGTAATCATATTCGACGGTCTTGAAGGTCCCATCCCCGTTGGGAATGCCCATTCTGACCGGCCGCGTTGTTTTTGCGACAGTGTCGTAAAGGCACGCATACTCGGCATTGCCGTATTTCACGATCACGGTGAGAAGATTGGGACTGGAGGCATCAGCGATCAAACGGACATTCTCCATCGCGACCGTAACGCCAAACTTGGCAAAGAGGTCATGCGCCGCATTAAACGCCAGCGCAGTGGTGGCAGCGCTGTAACCCGCACTGGGATAGAGGATCGAGGCCATAACCGAAACGGTGTTATAGGTCATGGTCGGAGTGCTCTTAAGAACAGTCCCGTCCGCGTGCATCAACGCGGCGTCTGTGGCCGAAGGCGTCGGGGTCGTGACTGACGCGGGCGCGGCCGAAATGGCTGTCTCAGTATAGGTCCCTTGTTCCACGAGGGTGTAAGCCGTGTCGCCCGTCTTCAGCTGGTATTTTGAATACTTTTTATTGGCCGTATCCTGTGCATATATAGAGGAGAGGCCATTTTCAGTCGCATAGATGTATCGATAAGTCCCCCCGTTATTCGCGAAAACGGCCGTCTCGAGCCTGGCTTGCCCGTTGGCATAAGAGAAGGTGTATTGATTCCCGGAATAGCTGAGAACCACGCTACTGGGCGCCTGACTGATGACGGTGACGGATCCTGGCACGAAATAGAGCGATCCGCCTTGAAGCAGGTTTACTGCGGCGGCGACGGCTGTCTGCTCGGGGGTTTCGGGAAGCGCGGGAACCCGGCTATTCTCATCGATTTGATCGGTGGTCCCTACGAGTTGAAAAGTTCCCTGCTCGTGCAAAACAGGATGCGCGGGATTCTGGTAATCATAAAGGGCATAGCGAAGATTGGCAACATCGTAGCTGTAAACGCGGTGAGTGGTAATATCGTAGACATAGCGGTAATCCACGAGACTTGTTGCCCCGCCAAGAGGCGGCCCCCGACTCCGGATCAAATTCCCCCAAACACTGCTCGGGAATGAATTATAAACATCAAAGATCTGGCTATTATTCGGATCGACGACCATCCACCCCTGGGAACTGCGGGTCAGAAGATTTTTGAAGGCAGGCGGTGTCGTTGCTGTAAAAGTTCCCGCACTTACAATATTCTTCTCCTGAAGATCGATCACCCCGCTGGTGGTGCCGGAGGCAGGAGCCGCGAGCAATTCCATCTTAACGAACGTGTTCTCTACATAATTAAGTACAGTCACAGAACCATGATTGCCCGCCGTCGCCGCCTCATAGACATATTTGAGCCAAACCGTGTCCGTCTTGTATTCCAGAATTCTCCCGAAAGCGCCCCCGGCGGTCCGCTCGAAAACGACGAGCTGTTCCTGGGACTGCGAATCCGTATCCTTGATCGTGAAGGTTTGAGCGACGGTGTCGATCTGCATCCGCGAGAGCACCTGGGCGCCGCTAAGCTTGCTTTCCATCGTTCCAACAGCGAGAAGAGCGCCGCGCTTGTTCCCGCCCGTCAGCGCATACTCCCAGAAATAAGCCGTGCCAGCCGATGGCGCGCCGCCTGCGGAACGATCGATCACAGTCATCGTCCCCTTGGTATCATCGTAGCGGACCTCAAAATCAACCGGACTCACCACCCCCTGCACATTCGTATACCGAATAAGACGGCTCTCGCCCCCGGGAAGTTTCTCATAGACCCTCTGGATAAAAAACGTCGGATCATTCGTCCTGTCGCAATACGTTGTTTCATCCGTCCCATAAATTGCGGTAGCAACCGTCGTGGGTGTACCCCCGGAAACGAATGCATAGCCCGTCTCCAAAAGACCTCCGAGTTGACCTGCGGCATCCACCGAAAACTTCTGATAGGTATCCGTCCCGCCGGGAACGATCGTCGTCACCTGAACGTAATTCGGCGTCTGACCGGGACCGTAATCAAAGCGACGCGTCTCAAGATCATAAATATCCTTACCGTCATTCCCGACAACTTTCTGCCCGTTCACAAGGCGAAGTTTGGTAAGATCGCAAATCTCCGTAATCCGGTTGTTCGTCGGATCAAATTTAAAATAAGTATTATCCGAATAACTCATCGTCTTGATCCCGGTAAGGGTATCCGTCGTTTCGGTCCCGGCAACATTAATCTTTCCCAGAGGATTCTGCTCGGTCCAAAAGGAATCCGCGATCGGACGTGTCGCAACCGGAGGTGTCGTTCCCGCTAAAGGATTTGCGGGCACCTTGTTCGGGTCAACAGAATTCAAAGGATCCTGGCCATTTGTCGATTTGGCCTGAAGGTCCGTGAGATCATTCATGTAGTGGATCTTGTCATTCTTGGATATATCAGCGGAAGGCAGCACAGCATTCGGGGAAACGCCAAAAGCAAAAACAAGTTGGACATCGGTCTGAGTCAAAAGAAAAGTGAAGATCACAAAAAGACTGAGACCTTTCAGGACCCACGACTTCTTATCACTGTGATAAGAGCTGATCACGAGTAACACATCCTTTCATGTTTCACGACCCAAGATAAATTAAAACAAATTCACACGAATTCTGAGACTTAAAAGATCTCGGAACCCATTGTTACCAATACCCACATATAGTGCTTCTCAGTTCTCTTCATCTCTAAAAAAAGTATATCCGCGCTCAAGTTCTTTGTCAAATATTCCGATGTTATAAGTTGCTATATCCTTATATATGCCTCCCTATAGAAGTTTTTAGGTGTAAAAATAAACGATAAAATCTTTTTCAAAACTCATGAGTTTTGAAGAAATCGGAAGAAATACGAAACAGAGGAATTCCTGAGGATTTAAAAAAGGCGTGAAAAAGCACTTTCGAATGCTCGAAACTTCAAAACGGTCGCAACGAAATACATTTCAAATAAATTCGTTATTTTCTTAGTGGCCGCGGAAATAGGTCGGTCTTCAGACACGTGACATGATCGATAAAAAGAACGCCGTCCAAGTGGTCCACTTCATGCTCCACGCAAATCGCCTCGATCCCGGCGCATGTTTTTTCAAGAAATTCGCCACGCTCATTTTGCCAGCACACTCGTAGCCAACGATGACGTTTCAAAAACGCCGTATAATCAGGAAGACTCATACAGCCTTCCTTGCGCGCCTCAGGATCTCTTTTTTCCAGGATCACGGGATTCACCAGAATGAGCCGCTCCGTTCCCGATTCTCGTTTTGAAACATCCACCACCGCAACCGCTTTCAAAACCCCGATCTGCGGAGCCGCGATACCGATCCCGTGCGGCTGACTTTTCATCGTGCGAATGAGCGCGGCCACGAGTCTTAAAAGTGAGCGATCGAAGGCTTTGACAGACTGAGTTTTTTTTCGGAGGATCGGATCGGGAAAGGTCCGGATGGGAACGGGCTTCATACAGATTATAATGAAACGCGTTCGAGAGGTTTAATCTGTATCTCGATCTTGAGTTGTTTCGACACTTTAGCCAACATCGTTTTTACTTTCGACAACACAGACAGTTTCGGGACATCGACCTCCAGAAGCATCGCATAAGTAGTCTTGGCACCCCGCCCTAGAATACGGCTATCGAGATCGGTAATATTGACCCGCAACGCGGCCAGTGCACGGCTGACCTCATAAACGATCCCGGTGCGGTCCTTCCCAAACGCCGTGATCATGCACGGCAGAGAGCCTTTTGCGTGCTTCTTACCGCCCAGGGCTTTTCCCTTAAGTTCGGTCAGATGGCAGACTAACGACCATGGCGTTTCCCGAAGCAGATCCAAGCCTTGAGCAACCCGGACCACCGCCGCCACGGAGGGCAAGCACGCCGTCATCATCATGGCAAATTGCCCTTCCAAAAGAGTCATACTAATATCTTCGAGATTGCATCCACGAGCAAATAAGAGACCGCTTACTTTAGCGATAATACCGGGTTTATCCTGACCGCTCACCGTGATCATGATCTTTTTCATTGTTTTTTGGGCTCCTGTAATTGGGTAAGCAGACCCAGGCCTTGCGCGATCCACTGGCTCTGCTTCTGCTTTTTGGTAAGCTTCGTCGTCTGTGCCGCGCCTGTCACCGGGTCCACCGACGGCGCCTGCGCGGCCTTTTTCGTGCCAAGGATCCCGGAAAGCCCCTGATTCAGCAACTGATCCGCCCCCCCCTGGAGCATACGGGCGGCAATATAAGGCAAATCAGGTTGCACCGTGGTATCCGGAAAGGTACCGCTGTAGCGAAATGGGATCATCACCTGACCATTCCGGTCCGCGATCATGCTGAGTTCACTTATCTTCTTGATCATGTAGGCGGAAATGGACTGAGACAAAAGAAGCTCCATGGAACCGTCAACGCGCTGATCAAAAATGCCGTAGGTCCCCTTGCCCGCCAGTTGATAATTCGGATGGATCAGCCGGAATTCGCGAATCCTGAACATTCCACCTTCCACGGAATAAGCCACAGTCAGTGACTGAAAAGGCGTGTCCCTATCCTTCAGCATCTCACTGAGCTCGGGAGGTAATTCCCCGCCCAAAGCATTGGTAATCGCCATCACGGATGAAAGCCGGTCAAAGACTTCCTTGACCACATTCCGGTTTCGCAAAGCACCGTTCTGAATCCCGGTCGTTCCCTGCCCTTTGAGAGAGCGTTTCAGGATCGCGGGATTCGCGCCATCCAGCGAGATCTGGGCCTGGGTACTCAGCCGCCCGGAAACATAGTCGCCCTTCTTATAAACCTCCGGGATCACCGGCTCCATATCCAGATCGCGAACCTCAAGCGTCCCCTCGAAATGCGGCATCGTACGGATCACCCTGAGCATCCCTTTGAACGCCACCTTTTCAGGACCGTAACGGAGCGTGAGATCAAGCGACTTTGTCGCAAGATCAAGATCCCCCTCCGCTTCAAGATTCTTTTGGGCGGCGTTCAACACGATTCCGGCGGCCGTGAAATGGAAGGAAGCCTCGTAGGATTTCTGACGTACCTCCGCTTCAAGGTCCTTCACGTCCAGACTAAAGGCCGGCTCGATCGTCTGATCCAGGAAATGGACCGTTGCATCGCGAATCAGGATCTTTCCTATCCCGAACACCCAACCCTGCGTGACGCTCCCGAGGCTCTTCATCGAAAGGCTACCCGAGTCCTCGGCGGCTTCTGCCACGGGAATAAAACTGAGCTGAGAAAGCATCGGTGCGCCGGCTACGGCAGCAATCGGGAGTTTTTCGGCCGGCTGCCAATTCCATAAACCAGTTCGATCCCGTTTGAGAAATATCTCAGGACTTTGTATCGTCACCTGGGACGCGCCAAGTCGTTTCTGCCAAACCGATGTCAGATCGATATCAATGCGGACCTGATCGCTCTGAAGAAGCTTCTCGAGACTTTTCAAGTGATAGAACTTCAGCCCTTGCACCCGAAGCTGCGGGGTGGGCCGCCACTGCAATTGGATATCGCCCAATTCCACGCGGAAACCGGACTGCCTCGCCAGCTGTCTTTCTATTTCAGGACGAAGCAGGTTCGGATCGAAATTCCGAAACGCAAAAAAGCCCGCCACGCCGAGAACGATCCCGAGTATCAAAAGCACGATCAGGATACCGCCCAGGACCTTCAAGAAACCGCGTAGGACCATACCCCCTCGCCTTTCTTCCGGGCTTCCGCCTGGACTTTCAGAAACTTAGCCTTGCGACTGAACTCTTGCGTCTCCGCCACTTTGGCCGCCCCTATTTCCAAAAGGAATTCATTGAGCAAAACTTCCTGCTCCCCCGGAGTCTCTCCCGGTTTTCCCGGGTGTTTGACAGATTTCGAAAGGAGATACACATAAGCAGACTTTTTACCGTCCACAGGGACATGAGTCAGAAGCTGCAGCTTCACGTCCTGCTTGTGCGCAAGCACCCGAAGGACTGAAACGCCCTCCTCATCCATAAGGATACCGGCCAGAACAACGCTCTTTCCATCCGCGAGAGTCAGTGTCCCGTCTTTCGCAACGTCAGTGACGACCTCGGCGAAGAGAACACCGGTCAGCACTGACATCCCGCACAAAAAGAAAAGCAAGGCCCGGGCTAAAGATCTCACGTCTAACGGACTCTTCCATCGTTAGAATCGATCTCGCTCAGCCCCAGGTCGACGGTCCGGTGTTTTTTCCGGAGAGCATTCAGCTCGAGTTGGCCCTCGGGATTATATTGGTAGAAACGCACAAGCTCTTTTTTGTTCAATACGATAGCATCACTATAGGCGCCCGGAATGCTCCAGAACCAAGAAAACGGCATAACTCTCCAGAGTTGCTTTTCTTCGGTCCCATGAGCGAGATACCAATAACCCGCGAAAGGCAATACGCACAGCCATGCCGCCACAGCAGGCTCTTTGACCTTCACGCTGCAGGTATTCACCCCGTAAGACTTCAGCTCATACACCGCATTCTTCTCGGACTGACTGAGCGACATACACCCGGAAAGCGAAATCACTAAAAACGAAACCAAGAATAGCTTCAACAAACGTTCCATTCCGTTCCTCCTTGTGGTTTTTCTTATTATACCCATTTCTCAAAATCACTTGCCAATCTTTTGCCGGGCCCAGGCAACAGCCTCTTCACGGTTCTTGAGAGTTCCTTCAAGCTGCAATTCGTAAGCTTCCTCCAGGATCGGCTTCATGAGCGGCCCGGGTTTTACACCCATTTCAATCAAATCATTGCCGTTCAAAAGAGCCCTGGGCTTAAGCTCCTCATGTTCATATTCCTTAAGCTTCTCCTTTAAAAAAGAAAGATTATCCAGCATTCCGTGGCTGGCCGTGCAATCGACACGGTGGAGCTCCATCTCCTGTTCAAAAAGCGGACGGCTGATAAATTGCTTGAGCTTCCCCTTGCGCATCTTTTGCACATCCATGAACTTCATGTGATTGCCCACGAACTCACAAACGCCGTCGATCTCCTCGTTAGAAAAGCGCAAACGCTGCATGATCTGTCGGGCGATCTTGACCCCTGCTTCCGAATGCTCATAAAAGGTCAGACGTCCCTTGCGTATCGCCGAGGTCTGTGGTTTTCCTATATCATGAAAGAGAGCGGAGAACGCGAGCACGGTCGAAACCGGCGGATGGAGGTGCTCCAAAAGAAGCCGCGTATGCTCAAAGACATCGCCCTCGGGATGGAATTGCTCAGGCTGCTTGACGCCCCGCATAGCCTCGACTTCCGGCAGCACCTCTTTCATGAGACCGGATTCAGAAAGAAGAACCATCCCCCGCGCCGCACCCGAACGTGTGAAGATCTTGACGAGCTCCTCGCGGATGCGCTCGGGACTGACTGCATGGATCTCCGGAGCTTTGCGGAGGATCGCTTTCCAGGTCTTTTCTTCGATCTCAAAACCGAGGGTGGAAGCAAAACGGATCGCCCTCAAAAGGCGAAGCTTGTCTTCTTCAAAGCGCTTGGAGGGTTCGCCAATCGCGCGGAGGATCTTCTTCGGGAGGTCCTCGATCCCCCCGACAAAATCGATGACTTTCTTTTCGAAAGGATCATAGAACATGCCGTTGACCGTGAAATCGCGGCGGCGGGCGTCTTCTTCGGGCTGGGTAAAAGAAACATGTGTGGGATGGCGGCCGTCCTGATACCCGCCTTCGCAGCGAAAGGTCGCAACCTCGAAGGAAATCTCATTTTCGATCACGATCATCACGCCGAATTGTTTACCCACAGGGATCGTCCGGCGAAAGATCTTTTCAACCTCTTCCGGAGTGGCGGTCGTGGCGATATCAAAGTCCCGCGGTGTTTGGCTCATGAGATGATCACGGACGCAGCCCCCGGCAAAATAAACAATAAACCCACGATCTTTGAGTGTCCGGGCGATCGCGTATGCCGCCAGCCCTTTCGGTCCACTGAGGTCCATCGGTCCCGGATCCATGTTTCTCCGAATGTTAGACGCTGAAGAAATCGCGGGCCGCTTTATCCCCCGCCGCTTTTTGATAATCCAGATAATCGATGAGCAAAAGATCCGGACGCTTCTCCGCCAAACGCCTTGCCAGCTGAAACCTCTCGGAAGGATGCGTCTCAAGACGACGGCTCGCGATATATTTGAAAACCGTCCCACACTCCGGGCAGGCCTTCGTATCATAAGCATTGATCCCGAGAGCGTTACAAGCGGCGCAATTGCCCGTCAGATCCCCGATGATGAGAAGATTTTTTTTGACTTCTTCAAGTTGGAATGACTTGTAAGTACGCAGGTAATGCAGGGCCACAAACACGCTCCGATAGTTTACTTTTTAAAGACAAGATCCCCCGCGCGAACACGCGATTTCACCTCAACACCAAAGTCATCCCCCTTCTTGGCGATCATGACCGGCTTGTGATCGATTTGCATCGAGACAACCTTTTCCTTAAAATCGGTGGTATGCCCCTTAAAGTGCAACTCATCTCCGATACGTATTTCGCCGATCTTGATCCGGAGCACCGCGGCATTCACGTGCGGGAAATAGTGCGTCACTTCCGCCGTTGGAAAGGCTGCCAGAGCCGACTTGACCATCCGCGGCAATTTCTTAGCCTTCTTTTTTGGGGCGGGCTTAACGATTTTCTTTTTAGCGGCCTTCGCCTTGGCTTTGGGAGCGACTTTCTTTTGAGTTTTCTTGGCCACCGGCTTCGCCGCTTTTTTCTTAGCCGATCCGGCTACCTTCTTGGAAGGAGTTTTAGCCTTAGACTTCACCGTCTTCTTAGGTTGAGAAGAACCGAAAAGCGCCTTGCCGAGTTTCTTGAGAAATTTCATGATTCTCCTCCTTGAAAATCTTGCGCTGCAAATTGAAAGTTAAAGTTCTTTTTCCAGCACGATCTCTTTAGGCGCCCCACCCGTTACCTGCGTCTGATGTTGCTCGAGAACGTTGAGCCGGTTACGGAGCTTCTGGAACCGTTGTTCGGTCTTTTCATACGCGGTCCGGGCATGACCCAAATGACCGCCGATCTTTTCAAAATCAGTAAGACATTGCCCAAGATCCACTTCCAACTGGCCCAAATTCTCCAGGATGATCTGCGCCGATCGCTCGATCCGCATCCCCTTGAGCCCTCGGACGATCGCCTGCAAATAGGCATAAAAACTGTTCGGCGAGACCGGGATCACCTTACGCTTCATGGCGTACGCCGAAAGACTTTCGTTCTGAGCGTCATCTTTAATGATCGTCTCATAATAAATGCTTTCCGAAGGGATATACATCAACGCGAACTCAAACGTGCCCTCTTCCGGCAAAATGTATTTCGAACCGATATCGTCGATGTGTTTTTTGACATCCTTCCAGAACACTTTGCGTGCCTCCGCCTGTTTTTCGTCACTGCCCGCTTCCAGAATCCTTTTGAAATTCTCCAGAGGGAATTTCGCATCCACCGGGATCAGCCCGTCGCCGAGACGGATGATCGCGTCAACCTGAGAGCCGTTCGCGAAGCGATACTGAAGGGAAAAATGATCTTCTGGAAGTATCTGCCGCAAAAGCTCCGCCAGCAAAAATTCCCCCATACCACCGCGTAGTTTCGGGGCGCGGAGAATATCATGGAGTGAGGAAATGTCTTTCCCGATATCCATCATGGATTGTGTCGCGTGCTGAAGGACCCCCAGCCGATGCTGAACATCGCCCATCACTTGCCGATAGCTCTGCTGATTGTCCTGAAGGAACTGGGCATTCTGCTTCATCTGATCGTTCATCTGACGGGAAAGTGTCGAGATCTGATCTTGAAGCGTGGTATTGAGACTATGAAGTTCCTGCTGAAGTTGAAGGAAAGGTTGGAAGGTCTTCACATCGGCGGCCGGGGCCTTGATCAGACGCTGAAAGATCCAGAGTGCCGCGGCAAAACCGCAGAAGGACACCGCAACGGAGATCATGATCAAATAGGGCGCGCTCATGAAAGTATTATACCCAAATCAGACCGAAGACCAAAGACTATAGACTCCCTATAGCTTTGGCCTCCGGTCTTCAACTCTATTTAATGAACGTGATGTTGATATCCTCGCGATGCGCGGCGGGCTCAGAATAAACCGAGATACGGCTGCCGGTACTTTTTTCGAGATACCTGAGGGCCTTCTTCTCCTGTTGGAGAAGCCGTTCGGCGACATCCGGATGCACATACGCGTTCACGATGCGGTCCCGGGAATCCTTGAGGGACTTGCGCAATTCGCGAATCACCTGGATCGCCATGGTCGCGGTGGACTTGATATTGCCTTTCCCTTCGCAGTACGGACAGGTGTCATAGACCGCACTCTCAAGGGACGGACGCATTCTCTGACGCGTCATCTGGATCAGCCCCAGTTCGGAGACCTGCACCAAATGGGTTTTGGCGCGATCCTTGCTCACCGCCTCTTTAAAAATATTAAAGAGACTGCGGCGGTGCTGGCCCTGCTCCATGTCGATAAAATCGATCACGACGATCCCGCCCACGTCACGAAGGCGCAATTGCCGCGCGATCTCCTGAGCGGCTTCGACGTTATTCTTATACACCGTCTCTTCCAGCCCTTTGCTATTGCCGGTGAATTTCCCGGTGTTCACGTCGATCGCCACAAGACTTTCAGTCTGCTCGATCACAATGGAACCGCCGGACTTCAGCTGAACATTTTTCTGAAATGTACGCTCGATCTCTTTTTCAAGCCCGTGCCGCTCAAAGAGACTTCCCTTTTCCTTGGCAAACTCGATATTCAGATCCTGCCCCGGCATGTAGACAGAAGTGAATCGCTTGAGCTTCTTGTAGATCTCCGGGTGGTCCACCACGATCTTGGTGGTTTCCTCATTCACATAATCGCGGACCACGCGCTCCACAAGCCCGAGCTCCTGGTGAATCATAACCGGCGCTTTCTTGGCCGAGATGAGGCCGTGGATCTTTTTCCAAAGACGGAGCAGATAACGGATGTCGCGCGTGAAATCGGCATCGCTCTTTCCTTCGGCGTTCGTCCTTACAATGAAACCGACCCCTTTCGGGATCTCAAGACTCCTGAAAATGCCGCGAATACGTTCACGCTCCGAACGGTTCTCCACACGCCGGGAAATACCGATCTTGGATTCCCCCGGCATCATGACAAGATAACGTGCCGGGATCGAAAACTGCGTGGTGAGACGCGGCCCCTTGGTCCCGAGCGGTTCCTTGACCACCTGGACAATGATCTTCTGCCCGACCTTGAGGACTTCTTCGATCCTGGGGCGGCGCTGATGCTGAAACTCTTTTTGAGGCGCGTGCGATTGCGACGGCGGCTGATTCCGGCCACCGTGACGTCCACCGCGCTGATGCCTGCCACGCCCTCCGTCTCTGCCTCCACGCCTTCCGCCTCGTCCATGTTCCTGACCCGGGGCCTTCTCCGAAACGGGTCCCTGGCCTTGAACCGGAGCTTGCCCCTGGACGGGTGCCTCCGCCTGCATAGGAGCCTGCTGCCCCTCAACAACCTGAGGCTGTGCCGGTGCCGGTGATGGAACTTCCACGGAGACAGAACCGACAGGCTTGATTTCGCTTGCGATACCTTCCGGCTTTTTTTCGTCCGGATCATCAAAATCCGCATCGAGATCCATCGGTGAGCGAAGCGCGTCCATCACATAAAGAAATCCGTCCTTGCCCGTCCCGATATCCACAAACGCGGCATCGATCCCCGGGATCACGGTCTTCACGACCCCTTCGTAGATATTCCCAAAGAGTTTGGTCGAGTCCCCTCGCTCAATATAAAATTCTTCCAACCGCCCGTCCTCGAGAATGGCGACCTGTTTTTCGTTGGCGTCCTGCGAAATTAAAATTTGTCTTTCCATGACCTTCTGATTCCTTTCGTTTGATCTATTAAGATATCGTCATTCTGAACCCGCTGTGAGCAGGAGAAGAATCTCAGATCGAGATCCTTCGTCGTCTCATAGTGACGCAGGATGACAAAAACTCTGTTGGTTGCAATACGGATTCAATGATCGCGGAGGAAACTGCGGGACCCTTGCAGAGGCAAAGCTTCGTGGAAAGAGAGCGTCAACTATTCCGAGCCGAACCTAAAACGAACCCAAGGCGTGTCGAAAGCCTTCCAGAAGAACTCCAAAAACCGGCCTTGAACTAAGCCGGCTTGTCCTTGTTCGTGTTGTCCGAGACTATTTTCTTCTCAGAATCCTTCAAGCCCGGCGCGGCATCCGCTGCAGCCGTTTTTGGCTGGGCCTGATCGTCTTTTGACTGGTTATTCTTCCCGTCAACTTTGGCGCCCGCAGGCTGTCCCTGCGAATCCACCGTAGTAACTGTTACAAAAAAGAGCGTTTCAACTTTGGCGTTCTCTGCCGCGTCCTGTCGTTTGGAACGGAATATTTTCCCGACTAAGGGAATATCCCCCAAATAAGGTACCTTATTTTCTGCTGAACCACTTTTATCTGTTAAGAGACCGCCGATCGCGATCGTTTGTCCGCTTTGGATCAAGACTTGTGTTTTTGCTTTGGTCGAAGTAAATGTCGGCGCCTGAATCTGACCTGTACCAAAATTCTGGTTCGGGCCTACATCACTCACCTCGGGCGTCAGATCCACCAATATCTCATCGGCGGAATTAATGTGGGGTGTCACATTGAGCACCACACCTGTATTCCGATAACTAAAACCTGAAATGACCATACTCCCGGTCTGTTCATTCCTCTCAAAAGAAGGGATCGGGATTTCCTTACCCACCTGGATCGTTGCCATCTGATTATTGAGAACCGTGACCCGCGGATTGGAAACCACCTTCGCATCGCTTCTGGTTTCTAACAGCTGTAACATTGCCTTAAAACCCGTAAAATCCAGCGTTCCATAGTTAAACGTAGTACCCGTCCCCGTTGCGACAGCAGGATTCGGAAATGCGTTATCATGCACAGGATTTACCGAGGCCTTATCAGACACGTCTTTTGTAATCGGATTAAGCGCAGCCCCTGCGAGAGTCGGGAAAAATTGTGTAGCGCTTGTAGGCATGCCCTGATCATTTTTAGTAAAAGGAAACGTAGTCGGGCGAGAAGATCCATTGAGGAGCCCTCCCGCGACATTCCAATCAATGCCCAGATTTTCCACATTAGAAAGATCCGTCCGAACGATCTTGGAATCGATAAAAGCTTGTTCCGTGACCTTGTCGAGTTTCTTGATCACTTCCCCGATCCTAAAAATATTGGTCGGAATATCAGTCACAACAAGCATGTTCGTACGCTCCGAGGTCTTCACCTTGCCGCGCTCACTCAACATATCCGTGATCGAGGCCTGGATTTCCGGAGCCTTGGAATAATTTAGAATGAAGGTCTTCGTCACGACCGGCTCAAGCTTCATTTTCTCGCGAGTCGTCACACGAATAATGTTTCCGTCCCGTTCATAGACATAATCGTAAGTCCTCAGGATGACTTCAAGCGCTTTATCCCAAGGCACGTTGTCAAGGCGCACGGTAACAAGCCCCGTCACTTCCGGACCGGTCACAATGTTAACATTACTCTTCATGCTGAGAACACGGAGCACGCTCCCGATATCCGCGTCCTTAAAATCCAGGCTGATCGTCTCACTGCTCGCCGAAGGGGTGACGGCCGCGACCGCAGGCGCAACAAGCGGCTGCACCACCACTTTCGAGGAAATCACCTCGCTCGCAACGGTCTTCTGAGTGGCTGCCGCCGGCGCGGGATCCGCCGCAAAAACAAAATCGCAAGGCAAAGAAAGGCAGAAAATACCCGCCAGAAGGATCAAAACACAGGATGTTATTTTCATGAAGTTCTCCTGCCGCTTATCATATCATAGATACGCCGGGCACTGATCAATAAATTCACGCAGACAAGCTTTTGAACGCTGGCGGGAACGAGTTTCATTAGGAATTCCCCTCGCTACGGATCCAAAGCGTCTTATCTTCCCCTGCCACCGAGATCACCACATGATCCTTCAGGATCGCCTTGACCGTCGCCTCGCCCGCAGCTTCCCCGACCTGGTAAGTTTTTCCGTTCAAGATAGCCATCGATTTCGATCCCGGGTCATAAATGATCCCTTCCAATTTAAAACCTGAAGTGGAGGTGGCAGAATCGCCGCTCCCGTCATCCTTCAGGGCTACAAAGGGGTCCCGCCGCTTTCCGGAATCGTAGGTGACATCTTCCGCAAGAAGCGCGGACGTTCCGATACAAAAACAAAGCACGCATAAAGTCGAGACAGCCACCACTTTATTGCTTAACACTTTTTTCTCCCGCTGCCGGTGCTTTGACCGCCGAGGGCGGAGGCACCACGAAAGCCCAAATTTTCAGCCCGGTAATATGTCGTTCGGGCGATTTCTCCGAAGCCACGATACGGAGACTCTGTATCCTCAAAAGCTTCTCATTCCCTTCAATGCGGCTCGCCAGATAGGCGATATCATGATAGCCGCCCTGCACGGTAAACTCATAACCGCTTGGCTGGTACTTGGCGCCGTAGGGCGCGGGAAACACCGTCTGCTCCGTCATCGGCTTAGAGGCAAGCACATCGACGCGTGATTCACTGGCCTTCTTTGAAACCTGGCCCAGCAAGAGCCCTAACTCATCCTGCGTAAAAACACGCACCCGGGTCTTTTCGATCAACGCTCCTAAGATCTTTTCATCCTTTTCCCAACCAGCGCGCTTCTGACTGAGCGCGTTAACCTGTCGGATCTGAGCCTGCATGCTTTCCACATCGCGCCGAAGCAACGGACGCTCGATCCACGCCGGGAAGACCAGAAAAACGATCACAAGAAAAAAAACAACGGAACCAATAGCCACCGCCACCCAGGTCTTTTTATCGACACGTTTGGCAAATTCTATAACTTCACCGGTCGTCCATTGATTGGGCATCTTCATGTTTTCGCAGTGATTCCCCATTCAAAATCCGCTGAAAAAGAGGTTCCCTCGACCTTGGACGAGGTTTGTTTGGAAGTCGTCAACATCAAGGTTGCTTTGGGCGGTAATTGCCTTTTCAACTTTTGCAAGAATTCCTCGATCTGTTCGATCCCCGTTTGCGTGCGAGAAGGCAACACCACTCCCTTCAGGGTCAAGTGAAAACCCGCCCCCACTCGCTCTGCCGAAAGTTCTGTGAGCCATCCTTTGGACGGCAGGTATTCATTCACCCAAGATAGCATCCGGGTCATGGATTCTGTGTTGAAAACATTATTCTCAAGAAATTCCTTTTCGCCCTTCATTTCGATCTCGATCTTTTTTTCCAGCGCCTTAAGTTGCCCCATGAGAGGGTTCAAGCGAAGCCACTCCTTGTGGACCTCCTGGTAAGAGGAACGGGCACGAAGGTAATCGCCGTAGAAAAAAAGCGTCAGAAGAAGAAAAAGGACCCCTCCGAGGATCGCAAAAGGAATATACGGGACACGCGTCGCGGAGGTCTTCGCCTTCCGGAGTTCGTGGGGTAAAAGATTGATCTTGATCATTCTTCGCGAAGCCCCAGCCCGAGCGCCACGGGAAGTAGCGCCTCATTCATTTTAAGAACAGCGGGATCCACCTCGGAAGAACATTGGATCTTCCCGAGAAGATCCATGACCATCACAGGGATTTGCAATCCGTCGCTTAAGGCCTTCAAGACAGCAGGGTGCGATAAAGAGCCGCTCAAAAAAAGCTTTGTGATGGGCTGCGACTGGCCGGATTGATCATGATAGTAATCGAAAGAGACGCGCAGGTCGCCGATCAACCCATCAAGACTCTCCGCGATCGCCTGCCCCTCTTCCGGAGAAGGCGTTTGATTCTTCTCGAAGAACTGCTCGATCTTCTCATCCGTAAGACTGGAGCGGGTCTTCATGCGTTTAAACAGATCATAGGTTCCATAGGAGATATCACGGATAAAACGCGGCTTGCCGTCACGGACGATCCCCAGTGTCGAGATCTCAGCGCCAAGATCTAAAATCCCAGTATGCCCCGAGAAATCCACCGGATGAAAATATTCCATAGCTGCCATCACGGACAGGATATCCACATCCACGACGGAGAGACTGCATTCCAGATTACGGAAGATCTCAAGCGTCGGGTCAAGCTCTTGGCGTTTGATCACCGCCAGCATCACTTCCATTTTCTCCCCATCGTCGGTCTTCAGACTCGGCTCGACCACGCCGAAATCCAGCACCACATCGCTTAACTCAAAGGGAATGTATTGCTCCGCCTCGTATTTCATAGCGCTACGGAGGTCTTCGATCTTCATCGACGGAAAACGGATAAAACGGATCACGATCCCGTGGCCCTTAAGAGACACGCGGATCCCGTCTTTGGGGAACTTCGTACCATCCAGGAAGGGTTTTAGGGCCAGGGCCGGTTTCTGGTCATGAAACACATTCTTGATAATATTCAGCCGATGGATAAAAAGATGGTCGGAACGTTTTTCAAGCTGCAGCAAAACGGTGCGGGTCGGGTCGAGATCACAAACAGTAACCTTGGAAGGAACTGCTTTTCCAGCCATGCTCTTTGAAGAAAAATTCGCAAGGAAGGCAGTCAAGTTTTCATTCAGGCTTTTCAGGGTCAGAGGGCTCATAGTCAGTGCTAGACCTTAACAGAAAATGTCCTAAAAAAAAAGACAAAAAAAACCCACCCTGTCCGCTTTGGACAGGGTGGGCTGAAAACCACTTCTGATTCCTTCGCCTATCAGGAAAGCGCCGTTCCTCCGGAACAACCGGTCGCAGCACCCGTCACGCCAGCCGAGGCGGCAACAATAACGCCCGTTTGGTCAACGCAGTAGGTGTTCACCGCCGTGGAAGCCGAAACCGGCGCCGCCAAAAGGGAGAAGGTATTCGTTGCCGATGCGTACGTGAAATTGAAACCATGCTTCGCACCCCCCCACGAGGCATCCAAATACGTGGGAGTCGCACCCGTCAAATTAGCAATCGCCGCCGGATAGGCCGGGGGATTCTGCGCTGCACGGAAGCTTTCGCACGCCGAACTGAACGTCCTTAAATCGGACTTAATAGCGCCTTCGTTGGCGTTGATACGAGCGCGCAGAAGATTGGGAATGGCGATAGCGGCCAAAAGCCCAATGATCGCAACGACGATCATGATTTCCACCAGCGTGAAACCTTTTTTATTCAATTTGATAAACATTGTATTCCTCCTGTTGTTTGCCACAGCCTGTGAGTAGCTTAGACTACTTTTCCTGTTACGGCAATACTTTCGATAACTAAACTAAAAACCCCCGCCCTGTCCGCTATGGACAGGGTGGGCTGAAAACCTCTTCTGATTCCTTCTACTATCCGGCAATCGCCGTTCCTCCGGAACAACCGGTCGCAGCACCCGTCACGCCAGCCGAGGCGGCAACAATAACGCCCGTTTGGTCAACGCAGTAGGTGTTCACCGCCGTGGAGACCGAAACCGGCGCTGCCAATAAAGAAAAGGTGTCCGTGGCCGATGCGTACGTGAAATTGAAACCATGCTTCGCACCCCCCCACGAGGCATCCAAATACGTCGGGGTGGAACCCGTCAAATTCGCGATAGCTGCCGGATATACCGGAGGATTCTGCGCTGCACGGAAGCTTTCACACGCCGAACTAAACGTCCTTAAATCTGACTTAATAGCGCCTTCGTTGGCGTTGATACGAGCGCGCAGAAGATTGGGAATGGCGATAGCGGCCAAAAGCCCAATGATCGCGACGACGATCATGATTTCCACCAGCGTGAAGCCTTTTTTATTCAATTTGATTAACATTGTATTCCTCCTGTTGTTTGCCACTGCCTATTAGTAGCTTAGACTACTTTGTATAATACGGCAATACGTTGCATAACTAAACTAGTTTTTGGGGGATTCGAGTTATATCCAATATCTTTAAGAAGGGTCAAACGAGCCTACGGAGGAGGGATTTTACTTGATCGCTTGCGTGAGCGTGAGGATCGGAAGGAACATGGCAATGACAATGCCGCCGATCACGATACCCAGGAATCCCACGATAAGTGGCTCGATCAGCGATGTCAGACCGGAAACGGCGGTATCCACCTGAGTGTCATAAAAATCCGCAATCTTCGAAAGCATCTCTTCCAACTCACCTGTTTCCTCCCCGATCGCGATCATACGAACAACCATCGAAGGAAAAACACCGCACTTTTCAAGGGGGCCGGCGATGCTCTCGCCACGCTTCACCGAACCCATAAGATCGGTAATGACTTTTTCGATAAGGGCATTGCCCGAGGTTTTAGACACGATCTCCAGGGCCGCGAGAATCGCCACGCCGCTACGCACCAACGTGGCCAAGGTGCGCGCGAACTTGCTGACCGCGACCTTCATAATGATCGGGCCAAAGATCGGCATCTTCAGCGTGAAGCTGTCCCAAGGCAAACGGCCGAGCGGCGAAACGATGAATTTCTTGAACGAAAAAATGCCTCCGACCAGAAGTGCAATGATCCACCACCAGTTCGCCGCAAGATAATTACTCACCGTGATCAGGATCTGAGTCGGCACCGGAAGTTTCGCCCCCAAGCCTTCAAAGATCGTCGCGAATTGCGGGATTACGAAGGCCAGCATGAAGAACGTGATCGAGAAAGCCATGATTGAAACGACCATCGGGTACATCATCGCGGACTTCACTTTTTTCTGAAGGGCGCTGGATTTCTCGAAATATTGCGCCACGCGGTCGAGGATCTCCTGCAATTTTCCGCTCATCTCCCCCGCCCGGACCATATGAATAAAAAGAGCTGAAAAGGTCTTGGGATGGGATTGCATGGCTTCGGAGAAGCTTTTGCCGGTCAGCACGTCGCTGTGCAACCGCCGAAGGACCAGCCGGAACTTCTCCTTATCCACCTGGTCCGCAAGAATATCAAGAGACTGGACCAGCGGAATACCCGCAGCGACCAATGTGGCCATCTGCCTGGCGAAGATCACCAGGTCGTCTAATTTGATGCCCCCGGATTTTCCCTGTTGGGCTTTCTTCGGCGTCGGACCTGTCGAAACGCTCAGGATCGACGAGCTCTTTTTGACCTGCTCGACACGCACCACTAAAAGTCCCTGGGCCTTGAGCTGATGGACAAGTTCCTGCGCGTCGGGCGCTTCCTGAACGCCCTTCAGATCTTTCCCCGTTTTGTCTTTGGCTAGATATTCAAAAGAAGGCATAAATTATTCCGGGCTCGCGACGCGAAGCACTTCTTCAAGCGTGGTCACCCCGGACTTGAAAAGCTCCAGGGCGTTCTGAAATAACGTTTGCATACCCTTCTCAACGGCAAGTTTATGAATAACATTACTCGATTTCTTCTGGATCACAAGCTCCCGGATATCCGGATCCACAAGAAGCACCTCACTCGCGCCAGTACGGCCAAAGTATCCCGTCATGTTGCATTTGGCACAACCTTTCCCGCGGAACGGTTTAATCTTGTCCCATTCGGTCGCGGAAAGTTTGCAACGCGCCAACACCTCGGGCGGAATGATCGCCGGCTCCTTGCAATCCGGACAGATCTTGCGCAGGAGACGCTGGGCACCGACACACACGACAGAGGACGCGATCAGAAAAGGCTCGACGCCCATATCCATCAAACGGGTCATGGCACCGGACGCGCTGTTCGTATGAAGCGTGCTGAAAACCAAATGCCCCGTGAGCGCTGCCTTCACCGCGATATCGGCAGTCTCCGCGTCACGGATCTCCCCGACGAGCACAATATCCGGACTTTGCCGGAGTAGAGCGCGCAAGCCACTGGCAAACGTAAGGCCAATCTCGGGTTGCACTTGGGTCTGAGTAATCCCCTCCACCTGATATTCCACAGGATCCTCGACGGTCATGAGGTTTTTCTGCGGCGTATTCAAGGTGTTCAGGATCGAGTAAAGGGTGGTGGACTTCCCGCTCCCCGTGGGCCCGGTGATAAGGATCATGCCGTAAGGTTTTTTGACAGCTTCGGCAAGAGCGCGCGTCGGCTTTTCCGTAAAACCCAATTTATCGAGTCCCGCACGGATACCGCTCCGGTCCAAAACACGAAGCACCATCTTTTCACCAAAGTAGGTTGGCAGTACCGACACGCGAAAATCAATCTGCCGATCCTTGAGCGAAAGCCGGAAACGTCCGTCCTGAGGCACACGGCGCTCGGTGATATCCAGCGTCGAAATGATCTTGGCGCGGGCCACAAGCGCGGGATAAAGCTCAAGCGAATGGGAGAACGACTCTTTCAATGATCCGTCCACCCGGTAGCGGATGCGGAATTCTTTTTCATAGGGTTCGAAATGAATATCCGAGGCGCGGGACTTAAGAGCTTTTTCGAGAATGTAGTTGACCATCTTAATGACCGGCGCGTCATCCACGTTGACCCGTACAGCAGAAGAGGAGTCTTTCTCATCATCCGTAATGAGCTCCACGCTGTCTTCGTCTTTTTCGCTGACGAATTCGTCGAAGTTTTTGCTCTCCGAATAATAGTCCGCCACCGCCGCGGCGATCTTGGAGGGCGGAACCAGAACAAGATTCACATCACATCCCGTCACCTGCTTGATATCATCAAAAGTCCTCAGCTTGAAAGGATCGCTCGCGGCGACGGTCATCAGCCTTCCGATGCGCCCCAACGGGAAAACTTTATGCAATTCCACGAATTTTTTGGGCAATAGCTTCAGAACCTCCGCGTCCAACTGAAGTCCCGGAAGGTTCAGTGTCGGAATTTCAAGCTGAAGACCTAAAAAATCCATCACAACATCTTCCTCAAGAATTTTCTCCTGAAGAATCCTTTGAAACACGCTCTCCCCGTGCTTCTGGGCCGCCAGCTCCAACCGGTCACGATCCTGTCCCTGAATCCCCTGCGTCGTCATCCATTCACGAATGATCCCCTTGTCGATCATCGGCAGCCCCCTTCAGGCTTGACGCCGACATCCGCGGTCGTCACACGGAAAACCTCTTCAAGCGATGTCTCCCCGGACATGGCCTTTGCGATCGCGGATTCGCGGAGCGTCTTCATGCCCTGGGCCCGGGCCTTTTCTTTGATAAGGTCCGCGGAGTCCCCTCGCATGACCATCTCAAGGATCTCGGGTTTCATTTCCAGGATCTCGGTAATGACACTGCGGCCCTGATACCCCAGCGAGCGGCACTGCGAACATCCTTTCGCTTTCCAGAGCTGTATCTTTTTTGACGGATCGAGTTCCAGGAACTTGTACATACTTGGCTCCAGATCGTAGGCCACCCGGCAGCGCGGACAGAGACGGCGCACCAAACGCTGGGCGGAGATCATCAGCACCGTGGAGGCGATCAGAAAAGGCTCAAGGCCCAGGTTGGCCATGCGGGTGATGGAACTGACCGCGTCGTTGGTGTGAAGCGTGCTCAGCACAAGATGCCCCGTCAAGGCGGCTTTGACCGCGATATCCAGCGTGTCTGCGTCGCGGATCTCACCGATCAGAATAATGTCGGGATCCTGCCGCAGGATCGAACGGAGCGCCGCGGGAAAGGTCATCCCGATCGATTCGCGAACATTCACCTGATTAATACCGTGCATTTGATATTCCACAGGATCCTCCACGGTCGTAATGTTGACCTGAGGAGAATCCAGATATTGGAGGATCGAGTAAAGCGTGGTCGTCTTTCCGCTGCCGGTCGGCCCGGTGACAAGGATCATCCCGTGCGGTTTTTTTGCAGACTCCCGGATAACCTTCTGCTCCGGCTCGGTGAACCCGAGCTTGCTGATATCATGCGATTGCGCCCCGGTATCCAAAATACGGAGACAGACTTTCTCCCCAAAGCTGGAGGGCAGGATCGAAACGCGCATATCCACTTCGCGCCCCTGAGTCCTCACCTTAAAGCGCCCGTCCTGCGGCACGCGATGCTCCGCGATATTCAACTGGCTCATGATCTTGATGCGCGACACGATCGCCGCGCCAAAACCTTTTTGGGGCCTTGCTATCTCTTCCAGGATACCGTCGATACGCACGCGAATACGAACAAAGCTTTCCCAGGGTTCAATGAAAATATCACTCGCGCGGCGGCGCACCCCCTCCACCAGCACCATGTTGACGAGCTTCACCACCGGCGCCTGATTGGCCTGCTCCATAAGGTCCGCGACCGGCGCCTGTTTATCAAACGTCGCTTCCTCCTCGACCATATTGGCGAGACTGATGAGATCCTCGCCCGCTTCCTCCGCCGGGGGTTCCTCAAGAGTCTCCGCCTGATCCTGATAGAACTTTGCGATATGCTCCTTGAGCATGGAAAATTCGGCCACCGCGGCCCGAATGCGCTTTCCGGTCATCGCCTGCAGCTCATCGAGAACCTTCAGATTGGTGGGATTCGCGACCGCGACCGTCAGTGTCTTGTCCAGGACAGAGACCGGAAGGCATCCGTACGCTTCGGCAATCTTCTTCGGAATGAGCTTGAGAACATCCTGATGAATCACAATCATCTTGAGGCTAACGAGCCGGTAACCGTATTGCTCGCAGAAAAGCTGGACAAGCTTTTTCTCGTCGCATTTCCCGGCTTGAAGAAGCATATCCAGAAAATGGATCTTCTTGATGCTTTTGGCATGTTCTTGGACGGCACTGTGAAGATCCCCGGAGGTGACCACCCCGGCCCGCACAAGGGCTTCCTTCAGATCCGGTAAGGCAATTCTCGGGCTCTCTTCCATAGGGATCTAGGCCTCAGGGCGTTTCATGATAAATAAAATAGATCGCGTTCAGGATCTCCGAGATCCTGGCAAGAAATATCTGGGGCATACGTCCGGTTTGAGTGCGAACCGACTCAAGGGCCGCGTCGTTCATGGGATCAGCGACCGCGACGTAGACCTTCTTGTGATCACAATCGAACGCCACCAGCATGTTCTCGTGGCAAAAGTCCGCATTCAGCAGATCGGCCATATCGGGGTTGATCGAATAGTTCTTGAGCGGGATATAAGGAACTTTAAACTGCTTCCCCAGCGCTCCGATCAGGGTTTCCTCGTCGACAAAGTTCTTCTCCACGAGGATTTTCCCGATGAGCCCGCCTTTTTCCTTCTGATGGGCAAGGGCCTCCTCCAGTTGGGTCTTGGACAACAACCCATCCTCGATCAGAATCTCTCCGATCCTTCGCCGTACTTTGGGACTCATGGAACCTCGCGATGCACCTTAGGCAGAAATACCCTTCGGGACACGATACCCCGAAGTTTGCTCCTCCTTCAATAACGACACAAGTGGGAAAGAATTTTATCTTTTTGTGAGGGTTAAAAGAACCGGCAGAGCGGGCAGCTTTCACAACGGGGAGCTTTCCGGCAATAGTTCTTGGCCGTCCTCACGATCTGGGCGTGATAATCGTTGTAAAGATCGAGGTCCCCCGGCAACGCCCGCGTAAAAACTTCACGCCATGTTTCGTAATGCGCCGTTACCGGGACCAGGCCGTGCCTTGAGAAGATCCTGCGGGTGTAAGCGTCAATCACAAACGATCGCTTGCCGAGGGCGTAAAGCAGCATGGAATCCGCGGTCTCGGGGCCTATGCCTTTCACAGCCAGGAGTTTCTCCCGGAGATCCGGCATCGCCTTGAGCCTGAGCTTCTGGAGATCCCCCCGACATTCACGATCGAGAAAATCCAGGAAACATCGCAACCGGTCCGCCTTCAGATTGAAAAAACCGGCCGGTCGGATCAGCTGCGCCAATTCCTTTTTGGAAATACGCCGCAGGGCCCCGAAGGAGAGTTTTTTCGCTTTCTTGAGATTCAGGATCGCCTTCTCGACATTCGTCCAGGCCGTGTTCTGCGTGAGGATCGCGCCGACCATCACCTCAAAAGGAGTATCCCCCGGCCACCAGGCCTGATGACCAAAGCTTTTTTTCAGCACGGCATAAACTTCGCCAAGCTGGGCGCTTTTCAGTTTACGTTTTTTTTGAGAACGGGTAGGTTTTGAGGATCTCATAGCGGACACCTTCCGGAAGGCAATGACTTTGGTAAAGCGCAAAATGATCCGCGGTTTTCTCTGCGGAGGGGAAGCGGAACGGGATCCGGGAGGCAAGCGTCTCCAGACTCCCCGTCCTTTTCTTAATGCGACCGATCGTCACATGCGGATAAAAGGGTCGTGTCTCGGTCTTGAAACCGAGCTGTCCGACCGCCGCACGGAGAGCCTTCTGGAATGAGAGAAGTGTCCCGGCTTTGTCTTCCATCCCCAGCCAAAGGATATCCGGCCTCTTAAGGTCCGGGAATCCTCCCACTCCGTCAAGCGCCACACGGAGCGGCGCATAGAGTGAGGCCACCTGCCGCATCGAACCATCAATGTGATCGATCTCGCTGGGGGGGATGGAACCAAAGAAATGAAGCGTCAGATGAACTTGCCGGGGCTCTACGCCACGGACACCCGGGATCCCGCGACGAAAGGTGCCCAGAATGCAGCGAAGCTCATCGTGAAATAGTTCGTGTAAGGGAAGGGCGAGGAAACACCGCAGAGCCGACCGGTTTAACGGATCTTCCGCCATAGACATTCAAGCGCTTTCGCGACAGCCCTCGCTTGGACCTGATGACGCTCTCCCCAAAAATTAAATTTCCAGACCTGAGGTCGGGCGTCGGATGAAGCAAGCGCGATATACACAAGTCCCACCGGTTTCTTGGCACTCCCCCCGCCGGGCCCCGCGATCCCGGTGACCCCGATCCCATAGTCCGAACCCATCCGGACGCGAACCCATTTCGCGAGCTCTACAGCCACCTGGGGGGAAACCTCTCCGTACTTTTTGATGAGGTCTTCAGGAACCCCGAGTAATTTCTTTATGGCCGGATGATAGGCCACCGTCGCCCCGCGAAAATAAGCGCTCGATCCCGGACAAGCCGTGATCCGCGAAGCCAGGAGACCTCCCGTACAGCTTTCCGCGACCGCAAGCGTCCGCTTCTTCTTAATGAGAATATTCCCGATCACCGATGAAAGCGGCGTCTCATTCCACGCATAGATCCGGTCTTTGAGCCGTGCGGCGATCTTTTTTTTGACCGCACTCAAAATCGTCGAACTTTCCGCCAGAATGCGTATTGCGATCTCCCCCGCCGAAGGGTAGATCCCAAAATCAAAAGGCGCGTTAAAAAAATCCTTCCCGAGTTTTTTCATGACATCGGGCTCGGAGATCCCGGTCATTCTCGCGACAAGCTTGGGAATGGACCGAAGCTCCGGGAACTGTTTTTTCAGGACCGGAAGAACCACGTCAAAATACATGTTCTCAAGCTCCGAGGGAACGCCGGGAAGCGCGATCACGAGATTTTTCTGTGCCTGGATCGAGAAACCGAGCGCGATACCGAAGCGGTTGACGAGAGGCTTCGCATTCTTGGGATAAAACGCCTCCTGTTTCACCAGACGGGGGATGCGCTTACCGTACCGCTTGTAGATCTTCTCAAGCCGGCGGTAGTGCGTCGGAGAAAAAATAAGCGGCACTTTAAAATGCGCGGCGATCCCTTCCCGTGTCACATCATCCGGTGTGGGCCCGAGTCCTCCCGTCATGATGATGACATCGGCGCGACGAATGACCTCTCCCAAACGAAACCGAATGGCTTCCTTGGAGTCGGCACAAACACCGTGGGAAACCACCTCGAAGCCGAGGTTGGTAAGTTCGCGTCCAAGGAACGCGGCATTCGTATTGACAGCACTCCCGCGAAGGACTTCATTCCCGACCGAGAGGATCGCTGCGGAACGCTTCATTTGAAAAGGAGGAACAGGATGATCCAAGCATAAAGCCCGGCGCCCAGGTCATCGGCAAGGATCCCCCAGAAGCGCGGGATGCGCTCCAGCGAACGCACGGGAAAGGGCTTCCATACATCGAAAAGACGAAAAAGCGCGAATCCGAGTATCACGGAAGTCCAGGTCAGGGGGATTATCATAAAAGTGACGAAAATGCCGCAGACCTCATCGAGCACGATATATTGCGGGTCGGGGTCCGGGTCGATGAGCTTCTTATAGGCGAACGCGCCCCAAAAGATCAGCGCGACAAAGGTGAGTCCGTAAAGCGCTCCATTCCAATGGGTCAAGAAAACAAGAAGCAGGCCGAACAAACTTCCCCAGGTCCCCGGCGCTTTCGGCAAAAACCCCACCCCGACCGCGAGGACATACTTATTGAAAGCTTCCGAGGCAAACAGAGCGCGCTGATTCCAAAGGAACGATACCCCGGAAAAAAGCGTCAGGGAGATAACCGCGAGCAAAAGAACGGGAAGAGCATAATAGATGCTCCCCGTGACCAAGTTCAAAATGGAAAACGGCGTGAGCAGCAGATAGAGAAAACACAAGCTGACGAGAGCCACCTGAAAGCCGAACTTCCATTTGCCCATCTTTTCGGCGCCCATCGACTTCCCTTCCATGAGCCACCCGGTCCGGCAAAATGTCACCACGATCTCGCGGATAAAGATCGGGACGATCCACCAGACGGAATAGAACTTGAGCGCCGCGAAGGCTGCCAGCGGTCCCAGGATCAGGATCTTGTCGCTAAAAGGGTCGATGAACCGACCGAGCGCAGATTCGAGATTGTATTTGCGCGCGATCCTTCCATCGTGATAATCGGTGACCCCACCCAGGACAAAGAGAAAAAGACCCAGCAAGTGCATCCAAGGGTTGTGGTGGAGGATCAGAAAGGGCAAAAAGAGCCCGATCACGCCCCGGAGAAGGGTCAGAACATTGGGGTGGACCAGAGGTCCTTCAGGTTTGGCCGATAAGGTCATAGTCTTGTATATCCGTGATCTTTACAGTGTAAAATTTTCCAACCGTTAATTCTTTCCGGGTCTTCACAAGAACACTACCGTCGATCTCCGGCGCATCCATGTAAGAGCGGCCGGTCCAGAGGCTCGGGTCTTTCTCATCCTGTTTTTCCATGAGCACCCGGAATTCCCGGCCAATGAAGCGCCGGTTCACATCCCTTACGATCTCCTGCTGGAGCTGCATCGCACGGTGAAACCGGTCTTCCTTGATCTTCTCGGAAACCTGGTCGGGCAACTCGGCCGAAGGAGAACCTTCCTCCTGAGAATAACGAAAGATCCCAAGGCGCTCGAATTTCATCTCCCTCATAAATTCAAGCAACTCCTCGAATTCCGCTTCGGTCTCGCCCGGAAACCCCACGATAAAGCTTGTGCGGATCACCACCTCGGGGATCCAGGCCCGGATCTTCTGGATCAGCTCGATCGCCTGCTTTTTCGTATTCCCACGGCGCATATCCCTCAGTATCTTATCATTAATATGCTGCAGCGGAAGGTCTATGTAACGGCAGACCTGCTTGGACTTCGCCAAAGCCTGAATGATCTCGTCGGTCAGTGTCGAGGGATAGGTGTAGAGAAGCCGTACCCACTTGATCTCCCTCACGGACCCCAGCGCTTCCAGCAGCTGCGGCAAAAGGGACTTGCCCGCGTGATCCCAGCCGAATTTTGTAATGTCCTGACCGATTACGATGAGCTCCTTGGCGCCTTCCTCGGCAAGCTGTTTCGCCTCGCGGATAAGATCGGAGATAGCGCGGGAACGATACCGGCCCCGGAGACTCGGAATAACACAAAAAGAGCACGTGTGGTCGCATCCCTCGGAGATCTTAAGGTAACGGGAATAAGGAGGCGTGAGAGCGATACGCCTTTCATCCGCCTCGGCAAGATAACCGGCCTTGTGGACCGAGACAAATTTCTGTCCGGCCTCCACTTTCTTGAGCACCTCGGCAACCCGCATGTAATCCCCAGACCCCACGAACGCGTCGACTTCGGGAAATTCCTTCTGCAATTCTTCCGCGTAGCGCTGGACCAGGCATCCCATCACGACGACGCCCTGGAGCCGTTTCTCTTTTTTCATCTCGAGAAGCTTGAGCAACTCGTCAATCGATTCCTGCTTGGCTTCTTTGATAAAACCGCAGGTATTCAGAATCACCACATCGCATTGCGCAATGTCCCGGGTCAAGGCGTACTGTGCTCCCTGAGCCTTTCCCAGAATGACCTCGCTATCGACTAGCGTCTTGGGACAGCCCAGCGACACGATCCCGACTCTGATCTTTTTTCCCTGCGGCATGAGAACAGCTCCCCGGATCTGAACGGCTCAGAATTAAATAAAAAAAGGGCGGGGATCTTTCCCCGCCCTTGCAGGCTCATAAATGATATTTTAATGCACCAACACGTTTCGCTCGGCGATCTTTTCCGCGGTATTCGTCTTTTCCTTCACCTGCTTATTCTCGGCCTTCGACGGCGGCCGCACCGACTGGAGGATTGCCCGGGAAGGCGCAGTCTTCGCTCCCGTCGCCGGCTTCTGCGCTTGCGGGGGCATCGAAGCCTGTTTTTTCGAGAGCTCTAAATCCTTGCTGGAGCGCGCCATTCCCGTCTTCGTATGTTTCATCCGCTCCGAGAGCATGGCGTCCCGTTGACCATCGGTCAAATTCTTGTTCTGCGCTAATTGCACCTTGAACGCTTCCAGATCTGCTTCTGGCGAAACGCCCTGAGAGTCTTTTTTATCTTCAAAGATCGCCGCTCGCAGTCCGGACGGCAGAATGAGCATCAGCAGTACAACTCCGACCCATAGCTTCTTCATCTTTTTATCTCCTCACTTTGAAATCCTCTTACAGTTCAGTATAACACACCCGAAAGAACGCGCCTGCCGTGATTCGAACACGGGACCCCCTGCTTAGAAGGCAGGTGCTCTATCCACCTGAGCTACAGGCGCAATCAATCCTGATTCTTCCCCCTGAGATTGCGCTGGTCCAGCATCCCAAATTGTGTTGTGGGAACAAGGGTAGGCAACCTCCGAACAAAATATAAGGCATACTTCGAAGCCCCAGAAACGGCTCCGCACGGTGACCGCATTATACGCATTTTCCCGGCGATTGCAAAAGGAAGGACCTGATGAGTTGCTCGGAAATTATTGCCCCGCTTTCCCGAGAAGCCCTTTAGCGAATTCCTTGTTGGGCGGGTATTTTAGCCAAACGGTAAAAAGAGCTTCGATAAAGTCGCGGCCCTTGATCACAGCCCTCGATTCACCTCGAACCAGGATCTCCGCCTGATCATCCGTGAAGGAGTAGATCATCTCCTCCCCTTTTTTCATATCGCTCATCGCGGCCATCAATTGCGGGATCCGGTCCTGAATCTTGGGATAATCCTTGGAAGCTTTTTCGAGACCCTTCTGCCAAGCCTCCCGGGATTGGTCCGCACTGACATCTCGCTGAAATTTCATAAGGATCTGCTTGAGTCCCTGCGAGTGGATCAGCTCTTCCGCGTCACTCGATTTTGCCGGAACATAAAGCCCTGCCACGTAGACACGGATCTTTGCCATCGTCGCAAATCTCGGACCGAGACCGTTCAGAACCAGGGTTTTATTTTTTACACTGACCGATTCGGGAAACTCCACACCCTCAAAGTTCGCCGCCATCAAGCTGCCGCTTATCAGGAAGTGGATCGTGACCACCGCAAAAAGGACCTTATTCATTCTCCTCATAAATATGCCCCTCCTCAAGATTTCGCCTTTCATTTATCCAAGGGCCGCGCTTTCCCACACATCGAAGGCCTTGATGTCGGAAAATGAATCGTTAGGCGTTGATCGTTGTCCTCTTATTTCGACTGCCCCCTCTGCCGCCGAAGCTCGTCACATTTTGTCGAGAGCTGGTCCTTGTGATCATCCAGACATTTTGAGATCGAAACCGGATCGATCGCTGAAGCCGTACACAGTTTCTCGATATCCTCCAAACAAGCCGCGGCAAACCAATTCAGATCTTGAGGGATATTCTGCGATAATCTGGACGTCTCTACCCGCGCACTTTCACACTTGGGTGAAAGGCTCTCTTTGTGCGAATTAAGACAAGCCAGGAGACGTCCCTCGCCGGGCTTGACGTCTTTGCAATAGCTCTCCAACTCCGCCGCACAACTCGCTTCAAGCTGGTCGGCCTGCTTGCCCACTTTCAATTCTTCCTGCCATGGCTCTGCCTTTACTATACCCGCTGACACAAAAAGAGTCCCCAACAGCATCGCGACGAATATTTTTTTCATTTTCATTTCCCCTTATTTTCCGATTATTGAATTTTTGCGGCATGATACTGGTAATCAACATCCTTTTTCTTTCCCAAATCACCTTCGGCCTGACCGCGCACCTCATTGCACTTCGCGGAGACCTTTGCCTTATTCTCTTCCAGGCATTTCAGGACGCGGCCTTCCCCCACCACGACCTTAGAGCAGAGTTTTTCCATATCTTCCCGGCAGGCCGAAGCAAACGCGGAAAGATTGTCCGTCGCATTCTTCAGCTCTTCCGCGACCTCATAGAAAGCAGCTTCGCAAGGACCAGACAGCTTATCGCCATGCGCGTAAAGACAGGCCAGTCCGCGCTGATTCCCCGGGGTTACATGACTGCAATAGGTCGCCAGTTCCACCTGACACTGCGTTCCAAGTTTATCCGCATTTTTTCCTTTCAATGTCTCAATCGGCCCTTCCGCCGCTCGCCCGTGAACTGGAAGAATCAATAGTGCCACGATAAACCATCCCAACATCTTTTTTTTCATACACTCTCCTTTTCGGTGAATAGAAATAATGCTTATGTTTAATTCAAGCCGCTTGCCCTCGTTACGTTTTAACGCCGAAACACCGGCGGAAACTCCGCAAGGATCTTCTGGACAGCCTTCTGGATATTGGTTACGCGCTTTGCCGAATCGGCATTTTCATCGATCGCTTTCTTTCCCGTGCCTCGCCAGATCAGCGTATTTGTTTTTGTATCGACCACATCTAAAAGCAAGGTCCCCTCTTCGTATTGAGTCACAAATGTTTCGCCCCCTCCATAAGCCCAACCGGGATTCACGCCCGAAACGCCGTAGGGTCCCACCGTGCTGTAAGGTGAGTAGTACGGAGTGCTGACCTGCGTAACGTCCATCTTCTGTTCGAGCGCCATCAGGTAGGCCACTTTAAAGTCCGGGGTTCCGGTCGAGATCTTCTGGAATCCCTTGGTCCGTAACGTTTGATCAACTGCAGTGCGAATGCGGGCATCAAGGATATCGCTGTTAAGCCTTGGATCATCCGCCCGGGGCTGGCTTTCCGAAGTCCAGGAATAGGTCTTGAGTGTGGAAAAATTAGCCGTGGTGTCGTAGTCGGAATTCACGGTCACGGTCGCGCATCCCCCCAAAATAATAGCCGGGATCAAAGCGACAAACAAATAAAGTTTTCTCATCGCAAAATCTCCCTTGAGGAACATTACAAGTTTAATCCCAACAGTTTCTTCAGAGGACCCGGGTTCCGCTTTGGAAGCGGCGCGGGATCATATTCTTCGAAAATCGTATGCAGAACATTGTCCAAGAAGGTCATATCCTTTGGCATCTCCACATGGTTCGAGAAAAAGAAAACCGAACGCTCAAGGGGCAGCTGCAACCGGACGCTCACGCCGTTGATATCGACGGTATGACGGCCCAGCACGCTTTCTTTGGTGACGCTCATATCGCCATAGCCGTAAAGGGCATCCCGGAGATTGGGATCGTCCGTTTTAAAAGATGTCTTCCAGGCCCCTTTGTCATCTCGACTCAGAAGCGCCGCTTGCAACGTCGGCGCACGATCCCCTCCGAACACGATATAACGAACCTTCTGCTTCTCCTCGACCGGATCGCCGGCCCACAGAGCCGCCTGAAATCTCCTGGCCCGGTCAAGCGCCAGCGCGATATAGCGCCTCTGGATCGCTAATTTCTCCCGGAATTTCTTTTCTCCCTCAGCATCACCATTTGCCTTTTTCAATTCCGCGAGGACCTTCGCCTGAAGTTTCGGATTGAAAACCGACCACCCATAAAGCTCCCAATTCGCCGGATCATAAAGGTCGACATCCAGACGCTTGCCGCTGGCATCGATAAAAATCTTTTTTCCATCGAGCGGCATAAACTCATAAAGAGCGGGCATGGAAAAGATCATTTCGGCCGTCGCGCGACCGACGCTCGGAAGCCAAAGTCCCTGATGCACGGTCATAAAGGACTCCACCGCACCGGCATTCGGAGTCCCGAGCATGAGGATCTTGTTGATGTTTTTTGCCCCGGCATAGGTCGGCACCGGCAAGTCCTCACCCAGGACATCCGCAGCACCGTATTTCGCATAATAGCGCGCCACCAAGCCTCCGGCGCTGTGGCACACTAGATTGATCTTGAGGTCCGGTTGCCCGGTTTTCCTCTTGATATCTTCGATGGCCCGGTCCAACTTTTGAGCGGCTTCGACAAGATCCCGCCTCCAATCCCAGGCGTACGAAAACCCGTCCCGCCCCGCCTTAAACCCGCCGACCTTCCGCGCCACCTGTGCGATCCGGTCGTTAAGATCCAGCTCCAGGACTCCGGGAATATACTTGAAGGTCCTGACCACTCCGCCTTCCACAACCTCGTCCTGATTGTCTCGAAGTGTTTTGCCATCGATCGGAAGCTCGAGTTCCTTGATCAATCCCTGGAAAACATTGCCGTAGACGATCTTTCCGGTTTTGCCGTCCTTCAGCACCGAAGCCATCATGCCGGGCATGAACATCGTCGCCGGCTTTTGCGGAAGGGCGCGGTACCCCGCGTAAAGATGGCTCAGAGCTCTCTCATCTTCCTTCTGTCGAAGAATGCTCGACCCGATACGCACCACTGCATAGAGCACAAAGAAAAGAAACGTATACTTCAACAACTTACCGAGAAAGCGAAAGAACTTATTTTTTTTCTGCGAACTCATGGGAAACTCCGATCCGGCGCAATTTCGCCGTTCATACTGCTACCAAGGTTTCAGATCAAAGTTCGAGGACTTGCTGACCACGGTGCCCGGTTTCCGGTTCAGGGTCTCGACGAGCTTCACCGACCACTCATCCACTCTTTTCTCGGCAAAACCGTACCAGCTGAACTGGTCAATGTTCACAAGGGTGAAAGGCTCATTTTTCCGGTCCGCGAACTTGGCGAGAATTTCTCCCGTCTTGCCGTCCTTCAGCCGTATCTCGATCGACACATAGCTGGGATTGGTCTGATTCACGGCCGTCGCCGCGAGCCCATAGAGCGGTACATAACCGGCCGCTTTAAGAAGCACCTTGTTCGGCGTCAGCTCCGTGAGTGCCATTTCCACGAGCAAGGTATCCGCCGACTTAGCGCTGTACGAGATCTTGAACCGCTTTTTAGGATCCGTGATAAACGCGTTAGAAAAGGCACCGCGCGTATACATCGCGAGCTTTTTGATGTCCCTCTGGATCTCGCCAGTACGACCCATCTCCTGCCATTCGTTGGACTTTAGAAGATGTTTCGTATCGACAGGCGCGATCACGATCTTCGTGTATTTCTGCCAATTCACGCCGGGCTTGATCCATCCCATTTCGAACGGAAGATCTCCCCGGATCGTCATGCCCGACTGATCCATGAATCCGCTCGGCTTGGGATCCGCGGCCGCGCAAACCGGTAAAAAGTTGACCATAAGCACCAGCGAGAGAATGCTCGCCATCGCGTTTTTTAATTTCATACTGTCTCCTTGAGGAATAGGGTCCGAATCTTTTTTGAAAAATCGGGATCCTGATCGGCCGCCTGGGCCTTGGCATTGATCTTGCTCTTGGCGCGCAGTTCCGGAAAAGGCATCCCAAAAGTCTCGAGAAGACCGCGAACATAAAGGCGACGATCCGTAGCCCCGGTCAGGATCCGCCGCTGCCAGAAAGGAATATCAAAAACCTGTGCCTGGATAATGTGATTGCCGATCGTATTCGTGCAGCTTTGAGTCACCGTATTATAGAATTCCGGTTTCGTGCGCAGGGAGTTGGTCTTCTCCAGCATGCTGACAAAAAGCCTCCGGACCTTTTCCGGCGTCAGGGAGGTTCGATAAAGATAGACATCTTCTTTCCTGTAGTTTGTCCGAAGGCGCGCGATATCCCGTTCATCGCCCCAAACATAAATAATTTCATACTGTTTGAAGAGTCCGTTGAAAGTCCCGTAGGCTTCGCCTATCTCAGGCCGATATTCGATGGACACGGCCAACTGGCGGCCGCCCGTGAACTCGAAGCTCACAAACACATGTGCGATGGCGTCCATGCCCCAGTAATTCACAAAGACATCCAGCGTCTTGAGGTCCTTGAGATCGTATTCCCGCGTTTCCCAGCGAACGTCGAAGTCCGTGACCGAACGATAATCGCTATTCCGGATATTGTGAACCGTCACGCGATCTCCCTGGAATTCCGCGTAGGCGGTCTGGGCCACTTCGGGAGGATACTGGCCATTGATCTTCGGCTGGATCTGCCACTCATAAGCAAGCACGCACAGGAAAGCGGCCAGCGGCAAGATCACGGCCCATTTCCTGGACCGGAGAATTAAGAGGATCAATGCCGCGAAAGGAATGCCGGCAAGAAAGCCGTACGCGAGCGCGGTCCTAAGAGACTCCGGCTGTATCGGCGAAAAATAGAGGGCGCCAAAGCTCCAGAGGTGCAGACCAAGCAAAACAAGCGGAAGAAGGATCCAACGAAAGAGAAATGAAAAAAAAGTTTTCATAGAAAAACGATAGAAGCTCCTAAACTTTAGCAGAAGCGCATGCGGCCGCTTTTTCCTGCTCGGTTTCGAGAATATACTTCGTCGACCTGAGCAACTGCAAAATAACCCAGACATCCTTATTCTGATAGACATGCCGTTGCTGGGAGATCAGCACCATCGCGGTCACATTCACGCCGGGGATCGCGTTCAGGTCCTGGCTGGTGATCTCGACGATCCCGTCGGAATTCGCGTTCTGACGCTTGGTCGAGAGAAGCGGCATGCTCCCGCCGCCCAGGATTGAGACATAAACCACGTCCTTGGGCAGAGGGCGCTTACTGAAGTCATTGAGTCCCACGATCACATCGTCCGTGCGGCCGTTCTTGTTGACGTCTTTACTGTAGAACCAGTTGGGTGTATTGAACTCCGGACCGCCATTCAGATAAACGCTGTCTTTTTTAAGATCGCGCACGGCATCACTCTGGGTGTCGAGACCCGAAAGAGCCCTCTGGAATTTGTAAGGAAGCATTTTGAGATACCAGTGCTGCGGATTATAGTCGCTCCCGCGCTGCGGCGTGGCAAAAGAGATATAGGCGCGAACATCGTTCTGATAGTAATCCGACTGCAAGTATTCGCGCCCCGCAAGTCCGCCCATGCTGTGCCCGATCAGGACCACCTTCGGAGAGCCCGTAACTTCTTTCACTTTTTGGATCATCGCGGCAAGCTCTTTGCCCTGCGTCACGATCGCAAGCTGGTTGTATGAGAAGGTCACCGTGTACATGGTGGCGGGCACAATGTGATCCGCATGAACGATGATCTGGCCGTCTTTTTCTTCTGCCTTGAGGTCTCCCCCGTAACTGAAGCCGAATTCTCCGAGCTTCTTCATGATCTTGCTCTTGGACCAGAATTCGCCACTCGAGTTAAGCCCGTGAACAAAAATGATCGGCGCTTTCGGCAGCATTTTGGTATCCCCAAAACCCAAGAGGGCCGCCTTCCGGTCAAGAGTGGACGACACACACCCGGTGAGCCCCACCGCGAAAGCGAGGCACAAAAAGGAAAAAATTATTTTTTTCATAAAACCTTTCTTGGTTTTAAAAAATCCAGACGTTTCACAATGATTCTTGTTCCCCTCAAACGATCAGGCCATGTCCGCGGGCTGGCCGGTGGAGGCAAGCACGGCTTCCCAGAGCCATCCGTCCAAGTCGATCTTTTTGCGTTTCGAGGTCGCGAGCGTTATCGGAACATGCGTCGCTTCGCCTTTCCAGGAGCCGACCATCATATCGGTGCGGCCGGACATCCCGGCATGAACCGCCGCGTAACCCAATAGCAGGCAGAACGCAGAATCATGAGCAATGGCCGGCATACTCCGGATCGTATAGCTGGGATCGATATATTTAACACTGGCCTCCATACCGGCCTTCTTGAAATAAGCTTTGATCTCGTTCCTCAGAAAAACACCGATGTCGTCATGAAGGACATTCCCGGAAAGGTCCTTTTTCGAGCCGCCTTCTTTCTTCAGAAGGTCCTGCCCCGCACCCTCGGCAACCACGATCACCGCATGGGCCTTTTCCTTGAGTCTCTTTTCCAGCGTCTGAAGGAATCCGGACAAAGTGAATGGAACTTCCGGAACCAGGCAGAAATTGACCTGGCTGTCGGCCAGCGTCGTGTACGCGGCAATAAAACCGGAGTCCCGGCCCATCAGCTTCACAAGACCGATCCCGTTGCGCGCGCCGGTCGCTTCGCTGTGCGCAGCGTAAGTAAAGCGCCGGGCTTCACTGACCGCCGTCTCGAGCCCAAAGGTTTTCTGAACGAATGAAATGTCGTTATCGATCGTTTTGGGAATGCCGATCACCGCGATCTTCAGCCCGCGGCGGTTGATCTCCTGAGAGATATCATGAGCCCCGCGTAGTGTTCCGTCCCCGCCCAGCGTGAACAAGATCCCGATCTTCAGGGACTCCAGCATGTCCACCATCTCGCCCGCATCTTGATTTCCGCGGGAAGACCCCAATATCGTTCCGCCCATCTCCGCGATCCGGCTAACACCCTTCGGCGTAAGCTCCATGGGAACATGCCCGAATTTTTTTACAAGTCCTTCGTAACCATACCGGAATCCGTAGACTTTTTTGACGCCGTATTCATCGTGAAGCCCCATCACCACGGCGCGCACCACATCATTGAGCCCGGGGCAAAGGCCGCCGCAGGTCACAATACCGCAGCAAAGCTCCTTAGGATCGAAAAATATTTTTTCCCGGGGACCGGCCAACTCCATGGCCGGTGGTTCCTGGTGAGCCTCCAGAGCCCGCTGAAGGTCTTTAAGTCTGCCACCATAAAGCAAGCGATCATCCTCTGGAATAAAATGCCGGTTTTTGATCGGCGAAGGAAAATGGCATTCGCCTAGCTTTGAAATCGTGAAATCGATAGGATTTTCATTCGCCATTAGCTTTTCCGATCCACCATACCGATATCCAGCAGCGTGAAATCATCTTTAAAACGGATGAGATTCGAAAAAAGAAGTAAGTGTTTTTCGATCTCTTTGAAATCCACATTCGCCTGGGGCCAGCCGCATTCCTGAAAGATACTGAGAAGCCGGTCAACCCCGAGCATCTTGCCTCTTGAATCCGCGATCTCATAAAGCGCGTCCGAAAAGAGCACGACGTGATCGCCCGGATTCATTTCCGTAGAAAAATCTCCGAACTCCGCCTGCTCGATGCAGCCCAAAGGCATTCCTTGAAGAGAAACCTTTTCATAAGTCGCCGTTGCGGCGCGGTAAATGACCGGTGCCGGTCCCCCGGCACTGACCATTCGCAGGGTCCCTTTTTTGAGATCAAGAAAGCCGCAGATGGCCGCCGCAAAAGTACCGCCCCCCTGGATCAACCGGGTCAGTCGCTTGTTCATGGACTGCATCAGCGCCAGAGGGTTCGCATCAAGACGGCGCCTCTCCTGCCACAGGGAATTGAGATACATCGTGTAAAGCGCCGAGGGAACCCCATGCCCGACAATGTCTGCCAGAATGAAGGCGTAGCGGTCCTTGCTCAATTTGCTGACGGAATAATAATCGCCCCCGATGACTTCACACGGCGCGTAGTGCGTGGTCACAATAAGGCGGGGGTCGTCCGAAGCTTCGTTAAGAAGGATCTGATCCTGGATCTGCTTGACCGTTTGGATGTCCCGGAGTTCCTGAGTAAGGTCGTGAAAGGTTTCGACGCCGCCGACTACTTCGCCCTGCTGATTATAGACGGGCGCAACGCTCACCCTCATCGGAACCCGCTTCCCGCTCTTGGAGTTCGCGAACACCATCACGGGGACCGTACTCCCTTTGCCGGTCTGCATGGCTCGGTGAAGCGGACAAAACTCTTCCCCGCAAAGCTGGCGGCCGTCCTTATCGACATGGCACAGAAAATCATCGAAACAGCCTTTGCCCAGCGCATCTTCCCGGGTCCAGCCCGTGATCTTCTCAGCAGCTTTGTTCCAGTAAATGATCTTCCGGTCTTTCCCAGTCACGTAAAGACCTTCGCTGACGGAGTCTAAGATGTTCTGGGGATCCAACTTTTCACCTTCAAACATGAACAAACTCCTCCAGGATTTTTATTCAGCAAAGTATAAACGCCGAGATCGAATCGTCCCTTAAAATCGCAGGTTCATGCAAAAACGCCGAAAATCGATGGAATGTCCCGAAGGATCTCTCCCCTCGCCTAATAGATCGCCGGTACGAATCTTTGTTTGTTCAGGGGCGGGCGCTTATACCCTTTGTCTTTTTGACGCTTCGGAATGGCAAGCTTCTTTTGGGTCACATCTTTGTAGGGGATCTGGGACAGGAGATGCGCCATGCAATTCAGCCGCGCGCATTTTTTGTCGTTCGCGTCCACGACATGCCAGGGAGATTCCTTGGTATCCGTATGTTCAAACATCACGTCCTTGGCCTTGGAATAGTCCACCCAGCGCGCCCGGGCTTGCAGGTCCATCGGGCTGAGTTTCCAGCGCCGGGCCGGATCTTTGAGCCTCTCCTGAAAACGCGCTTCCTGGACAGCGTCACTGACCGAAAACCAGTATTTGATGAGGATCGTTCCGGAACGGATCAGTTCTTTCTCAAACTGGGGACACATATTTAAAAAATCCTGGTACTCGGCATCGGTACAAAAGCCCATCACACGCTCCACGCCCGCGCGATTGTACCAGCTGCGATCAAAAAGCACCATTTCGCCCGCCGCCGGAAGATACGCGACATAACGCTGAAAATACCATTGCGTCTTTTCCCGCTCGGTGGGCGTCCCCAACGCCGCGATCCGGACAATGCGCGGATTCGTGCGCATGGTCAGCCGTTTGATCACTCCGCCTTTGCCGGCCGCGTCACGCCCTTCAAAGAGCACCACCACCTTCAGGCCCTTGAACTTGACCCACTCTTCTAACTTGACCATCTCGGTTTGAAGCCGCTCAATCTCTTTGTTGTAGATCTTATTTTTAGCTTTCTTGTCCAAACCGGCGAGTTTTCCGAATTTTTTACTCAGAGCCTTTTTCATTTTTTCTTTGAGTTGCTTCTTTTTTCCGCCCACAAAAACCCCCTTCTTGCTAAAAAATCACGGGTTGGATCAAGCCTGTTTTTTCGCTTGGGTCGTCAAACATAATCCGAGGTCGGCTTCAAAACCGGTCATGATCTGGCCCAGTCCCTGGCTCCACCCTTCGGTCAGCACCACAGGAGAGATCTGCTTCATCGGAATCTCGGCGACGTAGATCTTCTGAGACAGGACCGTGTTAGCACCGGCGTGTCCTCCGCTCACGGTCATTTGAATCTTCACAACCGCTTTGGGACTGCTTTCGCTGCGATAATCGCCGCTGAGCTCGATCACGCGGCCATCGACCGCATAATCCGCCGCGGTGACCATGGAAGGCGTCACGACGACGGCAACAAGCGGCGAACCCTTGAGCCAGACCGCAACCTCGTCTTGTATCAGTTTCGCGGGAGCCGTGATCAGTTGATTGTAGAAATCCTGCTCGTAGGTCGTCTCTCCGGACCGGTAGGCCAAATAGCGGTCATTGAAGAAAGGAACCGCCGAAAAGGCATTCACACGAACGGAAACCGGCGCATTCGAAGCAGCGGCCTGATGAGGCGCATTCAACTCGAGGGAGTACGTCTTGATATCCGGAGCGGCCTTCTGCAGGCCCACGCTCACACATCCTGAAAACACCAGAATGCAAAGGATCAGACACTGGAACATTATGCTGTTCTTGATTCGCGTGAGATTTTTCATCGGTCATACCTCGATTTGGCAGGTGCATCACCGAAAATCATCTGGGAGGGATATTTCTTCCCCGTCGAAGTGATATCTTCGATGTTCTTCGCGATCACCGTCAGATGCGGCAACATTTCATTGAGCTTTGCGGTCAATTCCGGAAAATCGTTCGAAGCCTTCGTGAGGTTCGCCAGCATCGGATAAATATCCGTATCCATTTTATTCATCAATTTATCGAGAGATTCGCCTAACCGGGTTGCGACTCCCGGGGCCGAGGGCAAATAGAGTCCCTCGGGCTGCCACAGGAGCTTCTGCGGAGGCGGTGTCTCTTTCGGATCATAAAAGCCCATTTCCACATACACAAGGCCGGTAATACCGATCGATTGCAACTTGGCACGCAAGGTTTGCTTTGCGACCATGTAATCGATGGTCTTCTGGATCTTGACCAGGTTCTCCCCCGCCAATCTGGGGAAATACTTCCTGTCGAGTTCCAACCGGACGCAGACCTGCCCATATTCCGTTCCCAATTCGGCCAGAGTCTTCCCCCCGCCATAAAGATCTCTCACGAACAGGATGTCCTTCACCTTCCCGACCTTGACGCCGCTCATTTTGACCAAGGCCCCGACATCCAGTCCCTGGACCGAGCCGCTGAAATACGTCTCCACAAGAATGGGAGGCGGTTGAAGTGCCGTGCCGGCCCCGAACATGATCAGTCCGACGCAGAGCAGCGCCAAAGAGACCAGGGTAAAGAGCCCGATCTTGAAGTACCGTGTTTTTTCACTCATTTTGATTCTCCTCGATTGGATGATGGCAACAAATACTTAAAGCTCGTCTTTTGAAACTCGCCGGTTGAAAAAATTCCGAACGTTTTCATTCTCGCAGTGGTCCTTCAGGAATTTCGGATCCCCTTCCGCGATGATCTTCTTGGTCTTCTTGTCGAGCATGATGACGCGGTCCGCGATCGTATAAATACTGTCGAGTTCATGGGTCACCACCACAAAGGTGATGCCGAGACCGCGGGAAAGCTTAAGGATCAGCTGGTCCAGTTCCGCCGACGTAACAGGGTCGAGCCCCGCGGACGGTTCATCCAGAAAAAGGATCTTCGGGTCGAGGGCCATGGCTCGCGCGATCGCCGCGCGCTTCTGCATCCCGCCGGAAATCTCGGAGGGCATATGATTTTCAAAACCCTGGAGGCCCACCAGCATCAACTTGAGCGCCGCCACCGATCGGCGAGCGGTTTCCGCAAGATGAGTGAATTCCTCGAGAGGCAGCATGACATTTTGAAGAAGATTCATCGAGCCAAAAAGAGCGCCACTCTGATACATCACCCCAATGCGGTTCAACACTTCCAGCCGCCCTTTCCCTTCTGCCTTGACCATATCCTGCCCGCCGATCAGAATCTCCCCGCTCCATGGCTGATAGAGACCGATCATCTGCTTCAAGAGCGTGCTTTTTCCGCAACCAGACCCGCCGAGAATCACAAAGACTTCACCCTTTTTGACGTCAAAAGAGATCGCGTCAAAAGTCATGCTGTCGCCGTAACCGGCCGTCAGGTCCTTGACCTCAATGATCTTTTCGGTGGCGGCTTGTGCCATGCTCTATATCCCCAGCGCGTAATAGATGGCCGAGATCACGCCATCCAAAATGATGATCATGACCATGCCGGTGACGACCGAAGAGGTGGTCGATTCCCCGACCGCAGAAGCGCCCGTCTTGGTCTGAAGCCCGCGCAGGCATCCGATCGCGCCGATCGCGATGGCGAACGGAATGGACTTGAAAATGCCGCCGAGGACATCTCCCAGGTCAACCGTCGAGGTGATCTGATTGATATAAGTGGTCGCGGAATAACCAAAGGATTTGAACACGATCATGCCGCCGAGCATCCCAAAAAAATCGGAGAGGACCGTGAGAAGCGGCGCGAGGAACAAGATCCCCATCATCCGGCTGACCACGAGAAAACGAACCGGCTCGAGTCCCATCGTTGTCAGCGCGTTGATCTCTTCATTGATCTTCATCGTCCCGATCTCCGCCGCGATCGCGGACCCGGTCCTTCCGGCAAGAATGATCGCGGTGATGAGCGGGCCCAGTTCCCTTAAGACGGCGAAGGCAACCACGTTCGCGACAAAAACATCTGAGCCCATCTGCTTCAGCGGCAGAGCGGACTGGAAAGCCATGATAACGCCGATCAGAAACCCGGCCATAATGATCAACGGTGCGGCGTTCGCGCCGCCCTTTTCAATAAAGATCCACACATCCTGCCAGCGGACGGACTTTGGATGAAAAGCGGCATAAAAAATTTGGCTGATCACCGAGCCGACAAAAACGATCTGCTCGTAAATCCCTTCCCCTGTCTTCACGACCGAGCGGCCAAGACTTTCGATAAAGGACACCTTCGCAGCGATCTTAGGGGCCCCCTGCGGCGAGGATCGGCGGGTGGCCAGGTCCAGAAGATTCTGATATTCCGGGCGTAGACCGTTCAGCTTAAAAACATTCTTGGAAGATTCTTGAAACTGCTTGAGGTCGCGAAGGAACGCGACACCCGTCATGTCGAGATACGTCAAAGCGGCCACGTCGAGTACAAGTTCGCGAGGTTTCTGGTCTTGTCGCAATGTTTCGATCTCTTGCCAAATAGCACCCGCTGTCTTTGCGGTAAAGCTTCCGGCAAGCCGAAGGCTCAGGGATCCTTCTTTTTTTTCAACGACCTCGAGCTTAAGCTCTGAAGTTTTGGAGGTGCTGCGGTCCTTTGACAAAACCAGTGACTCCTTTAAGTTTAGAGAACCTAACAAAATCCGTAGCGCAGGGTTATCCTGATTTCCCGATTATTTTTATAAATGCTAATCAGGGTTAAACCTGCGCTACTCTTTATAAGGCTGATCAAACGAGCTAGAATGTTAATTCATCCCGAAGAAAAAGTCTACAAACGCCTGACGCTCAAAAGTGTCAGATCGTCCTGAAGCACGGCGTTACTTGAGAACTCCATGGCCTCGTGGTAAAGCGCATCCACAAACGCCTGGCCTTCGAGTTTGGCATGACGAACCACGGCTTGTCCCAAACGATCGACCCCGAACATCACGCCGTCCGCACGCTTTGCTTCGGTGATGCCGTCCGTATAAACAAGGAGCCGGTCCCCCCGTTGCAACGGAATGGATGCCGGATCCTGAAAATTCAGCCCCGCCATCACCCCCAAAGGAACTCCGTGCGCCTTGATCTGTTCCACGGTCCCGGTCGCGGCACGCATTAGTAAGGCGGGACAATGCCCCGCCGACATGATCTTCACCTGCCCCTTCTCTTCATCGAGGAGCGCGCCGACAAAGGTGACAAGACGCGAGCCCTCCGTATCATGAGCCACGCGAGCGTTAAGCCGGTCCATAAAACCCGCAATGTCTCTGTTCTGCGGCAGATCCGCCCGGACATACGCGCGGCAAGACGCGATCAGAAGCGCCGGCCCGAGCCCGTGTCCCGTCGCATCTCCCAGCATCACAAAGCCTTCTTTGGAAGGAAGTTCGCACCAGTCATAGTAATCACCGCCGGTCTCCGTCGCGGGCTTGCACCAACCGATGACCTCAAACCCCTTGATCTTCAGTTCGTGCCTCGGGAAAAGGCTTTGCTGGATCTCGCGCGCGATCTTGAGCTCGCCCTGCAAAAGTTCCGTGCGCCGCTTCAGGTCCGCCGCTTCAAGCGCTGTGATCACGTGGACTTTTAACTCGCGGCTGATAAGAGCCGCCACAGCTCCGGCGAGTAAGAGGTAAAATGGATAACTGGCAAGAAAGGCTACCTTCGAGGAGTCCACACCGCCTGCTTTGAAAACCGCGTAAAGGATAACTCCCGAATGACCCAGCGCGGCAAGGCCTCCGGAGAGAAAAGCCAATTTTGGATCCAGTCGGAGAATGTTCGCGGAGATAAATATCCCATAAAGAAGTACGGCCGGGACAGCAATCGCATGAAAAGGATCGAGGGGCGACAATGCCACGGCAATCAAAATGGCGATCGTCGGTATTAAGGATTCGAAAACTATCCCCAGAACCCATATCCAGGAGGGCAAAAGCCGCGCTTCACGATTAGCGCCCCGGACGATCGTTAAAGAACAGGCCGCATAAACCGCCATCACAAGAGCAAGAACAAGCCTCCAGAAAAATACATGCCCCCGCATGACTGCCCCGCCAGTCAGATTCCGCACGAAAATCATTACGGTCGTGGCCACAACGATCCCTAAAAGGATCAAGAGGCGTTTGACTTCACTCCTCTGGATCGCCAGCCGGAAAGCCCGGAGATCCTCAACGATAGGAGCCATCTACTCACTCCCTTCCCTTGTTTTCCTGCACAGCATGGCTATGTTCGCCTCTCAGGATCCGGTGTGTCTTCAGAGTCCTTCATGGAACGCCTCAAACTTTCTGTGGAATGCAACGACACCAGCCGGGACATCAAAATGGCTACATAAAAAACACCACCCGCAGCTTCCAGTATCGCCAACATCCGTGCCACTCCCGAAACGGGCATAATATCCCCATAACCTACCGTACAGAGCGTGGCAAAACTGAAATAAAGAGCCGTGAAGCCAACCATGTAATTCTCCCCCACCGGTTTTCCCATGTAGGTGAAAGAACCCGGTACGATCTGATCTACCAAAGCATAGGCCAAAGCCCAGAGCAAGCCTAAGGTGAGGTAGGTTGCCACCCCGGCGCACAACACTTCAGAGTCGACGCGGGGTGATCTCGAAATAAAATGAAGAAGCCGGAAGGCCGTATAGCCAATCAGACAGATCCCGATTGTCTGGTAAAAAGCAGGATTCATAAGATCCGGTTTGAAATAGTGTATCCATTTCCCCGCGACCACCAGCGAAACCAGGAGAGCGAAAGAAATCAGGGTTTTGCGCCCTGCCCCAATGGCAAGCAACGCGGACAAGAATACCAGCGTGATAAGCATCGCTTCGAGAGGGCTCCCGCATCGGGACAATTCGAGGAACGGCGAAACCACGATCATCAGGAGCATCGCGAAAAGATAATAAAAGACGGAAAAAAAACGGTTTTTCTTCTGCATCAAACTTTTTCCTCTACGGCCTTAGGCGCGCGGACGAAATAGACGTCGAAAGTCTGCTGGACCAGCGGTTGGGTATATGTCCCCGCCAGCTGTTCACTATCCGGATAATAGCGCAATTTGTATGTCGCACCGGGATAATTTTTATCGTTGAGTTCAACGAACACAGTAAGGATGTCGCCTTCTTTTCGCCATTCGGTGCGCGACACATGGATCGGATTCGGATTGAAATAAGCAACATCGAGATTCCCGCCGGCCTGCACGCTGCGAACGTCAATGGCATAGCCCCCGTCCGGCCGCACCCATCGCCCGATTAGTCGCTGCTCATCGACTTTTCCCAGGGACTGCGGCTTATCAGCGGCGAACCCCAAAATGGAGAAACCGGCAAAGGCTAGAAGAACAAGCGCTATAATTTTTTTAAGTTTCACGACGATCCTTTCTTTGAGTTTCTAAAGGTGCCTGCCAACATGTCATTCCCGAATGCTTTAATCGGAAATCCACACCCTGGATCCCCGCCTTCGCGGGGATGACAAAGCGCATTACATTAGAATCTTGAAATCATATACGAAAACGGCTCAGGACTTCAGATCGAACTCTTTGAGTTTCGCCCGGGCCGTGCCGAAGTTGCCGAGATGGTAAACGCAAGCTCCGACCGGCATGAACGTAAACGTGTCGAAAGGTTCTTTCAGCATTTTGTCCAGATAGTCCATCGCGGCGAGCCCTGTCGTAACATGCGGGTTGAAATTCTTGCCGGAATGTTCTGGAACGAATGCTTCGATATAGTGGATCGTCGGTTCGTTCACCTCAGGATCTTCGCGCGTCGTGACAAACGCCGCAGCCGTCCCGGTTTTCGCCGTAAAGGGCGCCACGGCATCGATCAGATCCTGCTGCAACTTGATCAACTCCGCGTTGGGTTCCACGACAATGCCCGACAAACCCATGCCGTCCGTGGGAATGTAATAGTATTTAAACGCCTTCAATTTCAAAGCCGCCACATCCACGTTAGACAGAATTTTTCCAGCCGCGGCATAGACCTTCTCGAGGTCCACCGTGCGTACATAGCGCTGCAGCATCGTGATGTGGGGACGGTGAGAAGCATCGAGCGCGAAACCTTTCGGAAAGAGCAAAAGCAGACGAGCATTCACGGCTTCCGCGCGTTGCATCATCGTAGCGTCAGGTTCCAATGCGACATCAATCGCCGTGACCGCCGAGGCATCAGAAGGAAAAACGGTATTCCAATCGTTCTTCATGCTGACCACGGTCCAGCCATCTTTCTGGGCCTGGTCGTATACCGCCTGCGTGAACGCGCCCAGCTTGACGTCCGGCAAACCTTGGGCTGGACCGTAGGGGTATTCGCGCACCTCATCATCATGCAGCACCAGCAACTCGAAACGCGCGCCGCTGCCGCCCTGCGTATATTCCAGCATCTCCTGATCGCCCCGCGAATTACCGAACGCGGCGATAGGCCTGCGGCCAATATGCAAATTAATACCGAGCGGCTTCCCTTCCTTATCATCATTAAAGCTCAGCTCAGGCAGACGCACGATCACCGGCTTGCCGTCGCGCATTTCGAACTTGGTCTTGATGCTGCTGCCAATAACCTGTTCCGGTGGAATGCCGTAAACCTTCTCTGCCCACGGGCGCATGAACTCGATGCCGCCACCGGAGACAATATAAGTCTTAAAACCGTTCGCGCGCAGATAAGCGAGAACCTCGAGCATGGGCTGATAAACCATTTCGGTGTAAAGCTTCCCCGTCTTCGGGTGCCTCGCGGTGGCGATCCAATCCATCACTGTCTTCTCGAACTCGTCCGTAGTCATGCCCGCATGCGTCGCCATCATGAATTCGATGATCGCGCGATCCCCGCCGGCAAGTGCTGTTTTAAAATCACCTTTGAGTAGCGAGGCGAACGGCTCCTTGGTATTCCATTCGGGATGCTCGGGCGCAAGAGCCTTCAAGCGATCGAGCGCGAAGTAAAACTGAACGGGCATCGGTTGTTCACACCAGAGCGTGCCGTCATTGTCGAAAACAGCGATCCTCTCGGGTACCGGCACAAAGTCCGGCGCCCCCTCTTTCGTGACTTTCTCGACGAAATTGACAATGGACTGCTTCGCAGGGCCCTCATTCCAGGACGAAAGCGGACTAGCGGCAAAGGCGACGGTCGTCGATAAAACAAACAAGCCGAAGAATGCGACGATGAATGATTTCGGGAGACGGGCTGCTTTCATAATTAAACTTCTTTCCACTGGATGGATATTCGGTTCAGATATCTCAAAACGCACAGACAAAAACAGCGGGCGACCCTTGCGGGCCGCCCGATTCAGACATGCTCATGAGGCTTACTTCGACGGACTTTCCTTAAGCTTCTCCAGGATCTCATCCAGGTTGAAGCTGGCCGCCTTCTGCCGCTGAGGATAATCCCTGAACGTCATCAGGAACTTGCCCACGTAATCCTGTGCTGGCACGAACAAAAAGGCATGGTCGAGCATCCAGTCGTAGTAAGTGTTCGACGTGATATCCGCCCGTTCGTAGGGATCGGTACGTAGGTTGAAGATCTTCGGGATCCGCAACGTGATGAACGGTTCCATCCATATGCGCATCGTTCCCGTGGCACGCTGCTCCATGAACACCAGTTTCCAGTTGTCGTAGCGCAGGCCGGTCACTTGCTGGTCATCGTTAATGTAGATGAACGACTCCCGCGGGCTCTTTGCGACTTCCCCGGTCAGGTAGGGCACAAGATTATCGCCGTCGAGATGAACCCTGTACGTCATATCCCCCACGGTATACCCCTTAAGCAACTCGTCCTTCACGTTGGGATCACCCGCGATCGCCAAGATAGTGGGCAACAAGTCCAGGTGAGAAACGATCTCGTTGGATACCTGTCCCGGCTTGATCTTGCCCGGCCAACGGAACATGGCGGGGACACGATAGGCGCCTTCCCAGTTCGAATTCTTCTCGTTACGGAAGGGTGTCATCGCGCCGTCCGGCCAGGAGTTCATATGCGGCCCGTTGTCCGTGCCGTACATGACAAAGGTGTTGTCGGCAATGCCCAGATCATCCAGCGCCTTGAGAACTTCTCCGACATTCTTGTCGTGGTCGATCATGGCGTCATGGTAAGGGCTCTGCCAACGTCCCGACTGGCCGATGCTTTCTGGCTTCGTGTGAGTGCGGAAGTGCATGTGGGTGGTGTTCACCCAAACGAAGAACGGCTTGCCCGCCGCGTTCTGCCGTTTGATGAAATCCACCGCCCGGTTAGTGATATCGTCGTCTACTGTTATCATCCGTTCCTTGGTCAGAGCGCCGGTATCCTTGCACACCTGCTTGCCGACCCTGCCAAAACGCGGGTCGATGGTAGAATCGTCCGTATCCGAGGCCTTGCAATCCATCACGCCACGAGGTCCGTACTTAGCACGGAACGCGGGATCCTTCGGATAGTCCGGAAGTTCCGGTTCTTCCTCAGCGTTCAAATGATAGAGATTGCCGTAGAACTCATCAAAACCATGAACCGTGGGCAAAAACTCGTTACGATCACCCAAGTGATTCTTACCGAACTGTCCCGTCGCATAGCCCAGCGGTTTGAGGAGCTCGGCGATGGTCGGATCTTCCTTTTGCAACCCGAGCGTGGCACCCGGCAAACCGACTTTGGTCAGACCCGTGCGCAAACCCGACTGGCCTGTAATGAACGATGCCCTGCCGGCGGTAGAGCTTTGCTCGGCGTAGTAATCGGTGAACATCACGCCTTCTTTAGCGATACGATCAATGTTGGGCGTCTGGTAGCCCATCAAGCCATGGGAGTAGGCGCTGATATTCGACTGACCGACATCATCACCCCAAAAGATGACAACATTGGGTTTCTTCGCTTGTGCGGGCGCGGCGTGCCCGCAGACCGGCAAACCGCTGATGGCGACGGTCATCCCGCCGACCACTCCAAGCATCCGTACTATTTTTTTCAGGCTGGGATATTTTTCAGGCATTTCCCAGGGCTGAGAGACTGTTTTTGAGTCCATCAGAAAAATCTCCTATTTTTTTGTTTGGATATTGTACTGTTTGAACCGTGATTCCCCTATAGCAAAAGAATTAACTCTTTCCCCGCATCTTGGCAATATTCTTCCAAAAATTCGGGAAAAGGAGTGAAATGCCGGCATTGATCCCGTACTGGGGCGGATGCCCGTGGTTCACAAAATTCCAATAGGGTTGGACGTAGCAATTGACGTCCTGACGACCGATCTTGAAAGTACGCCCAACCCCGAGATCGATCGGAATGATCTTAAATTCGGTCCGCCAGTCAAAAACCATTTGGGGTTGGCTGCGGACGAACCAACCTTTCCCGATCTGGTACGTCACGAAAGGCTGGAGCAACATGGCGTTGGCATAGGGCCTGTCACGATCCCCGGCAAAGGAGATCGGATTTTGAAAAATCGCACCGACCATTACCCGCTTCGCGAGAAAGGCAAACCCCGCCGCGGGTCCCATCTGCCATTTTCCCTGTCCCGCTGTCCTTTCCGTGGCCGTCGGAAGTACGAAAGTGGGTCCCACCCCGAACAAGAACCTTTTGCTTTCATAAAGCATGGCAAGATCGAGAAATCGCAAGTCCCCGAAACCTGTCGGATTTTTGGGAGAAGTCACGGCAATAGGCGCGGACAAAAGAGTCAGATGCTTGAGGGGAAGCAACCGGTAAGCCGGAAGAGGCATGGTGATATCCATGCTAAAAATATTGCCCCGGCCGCCCTTCTCCACAAAACGCGGAATGTAGTTATTCCGAAAGCGGATCTGCATGATGGAAGACAGAGGCGCGTTGGCCTGATTGACCAGTTGGGGGTCCCCCTGGATATCCCGGCGAAGCAATCCTTCGGCTGCGTTGGCGATCGCTGGGATAAGGCCCGTAAATGCCAACAAAAGGAATAGTGCGAAGAACCGTCCGATTTTTATCCCGAGTCTATCTACCGTCATGATGTCATCCTGCATGAAACAATTTAATGATACAAACCTCAAAATCCGTCATTCTGAGCCCTCAGGCGAAGAATCTCGAACAGAGATCCTTCCCTCGCTCCTGCTTTCGCAAGAAAGCGCGAGGTCAGGATGACGGTTACATCCTCGCCTGTGGCTGCACACCACGCTTGCGGATATCGGCCGCGATGCGCTCAACTTCCGGGATCGCGTGGGCGAAAAATCGTTTGAACCCGGAGCAAAGATAATTCAGTCCCGGTTCCCCCTCCGCCGTGCGGAGGATGCGGTTCTTCGGGCACTCGCCCCAGCAATCGCGAAGATACGGACACTCCCGGCATTGCTTCGGCAGTGTCTCGTTCTTTGCGTAACCGAATTTCACCTGCGCGCGGTCGAGCACGGTGTTGATCAAATTGCCGCTGTGGACATTTCCGACCTTGTATTCCGGATAGACATAGTGATCGCAGGAATATATCCCACCGTCGTGCTCCACGGCAAGCCCTTTACCGCAAAATTCACCGTAAATGCAAAGTTGTGACGGCAAGCCCAAATGCTGCGCCACGAGCGTTTCACAATGATTGACCAGGACCTTGCCCAGGTCCCTCGCCCGCCATTCATCAAAGATCTTGCACAGGAAATAACCCCAATCCTCCGGGTCCACGGACCATTCCGTGACAACGGAATCCGGACGGCCGGGGCGTGCCTCGGGATCGCCTTGTTTCGGCAACTTCATAGCGTCCCATACTTGCGGCGCCGTCCGCTCGAAACCTTTGTACTCCACAACAGGATTAAATTGCATATAGGTGGCGCCCAGCTCCCGTCGCAGGAACCGGTAGATATCGAGCGGCCGCTTGGCGCTGATACGACTGACGCAAGTCAACGTATTGAACGGAACGCCATGCTTTTTCAGGAGCATGGCGGCCGCGAACACTTTGTCAAACGTGGGCTTCCCGTCCTTGGTGACCCGGTAGGCATCGTGGATATCCTTGGGCCCGTCAATGCTCAGTCCGACCAGGAACCGGTGCTCCTTGAGGAACGCGCACCATGTTTCGTCGAGAAGTGTCCCGTTGGTCTGCAGATCGTTCTCGATCTTCTGATTCGGTTTCGCATATTTTTCCTGGAGCGCGACGACCTTCCGGAAGAAATCGAGCCCCATGAGCGTGGGCTCGCCGCCCTGCCAGGAAAAGACGACCTCCGGTCCGGTCACACCCGCAATATATTGCTGGATGAAACGCTCAAGGGTTGCATCAGACATACGTCCGGCGCCGGGCCCCTGAGGAAGCGTTTCTTTGCTGAGGTAAAAACAGTATTGGCAGTCGAGATTGCAGGTGGATCCGGCGGGCTTCGCCATGATGTGGAACCGGCGCGAGCCCTGGCTTGAGGCAAGCATCGGGCCATCGTATTTATCAAGCGGCCTTGGGCGTCCGTCCGGGCCAAAAGCCACGGCCGAAAAAGGACGCGGCTCCGGTTTACTTTGATCCGACAATGTCATGGTCTATTTATCCGAAACAACTGAGAATCTCGGGGCGTGATATCCTACTCCTGGAGCCCGGGGGGATTCTTCTGCCAGTCGTAGCCTTTTTCCGCCATGGCATAGCCGCGGTCGAAGAGTGTATTCATGTAGGCCCGGTCAAATTCATCCGGGTGGGGCGCGTTAAAATCTTTCGGGATGTACGCGAGATTGTAATCAATCCCATCCCGTTGCGTCAGCACATAGATCGAATAAAGATCGCCCCGCCCCTGAGCCTGGATCAGGGAAGACACCGCGCGCCCCATCACTTTCAACGTCCGGCGCTCCACTTGGGCCCAGTCCGCGTCGATGCGGCTGTTGCGGATAATGTAAAGGAAGCGCTTGCGACCCGTCGTCCCTGCCGTTTTTTGTAATTCCCGGACATTGATTCCCGGAGGATAAACGAAAACCTGGGCGGTCGCCCCGCCGTCCACGTGCATCTCCTGATACTTCCGCCCATTCGCCTCAACATCAATCATCATGGGAGGGAACGCTCCCGGAATCGCGGCCGACGCCACCATAATCTTGCGGAAAAGATTGAGCGCTTTGGGATCACGGCTCGCCGCGATCTTGGTCATATTCCAGATCACCCCTTGCCGAGCGTCCAGATCCGTCGTCCCCACGAGAAGTAGCCGGCCTTTTTTATATTCCGCCGCAATGTCTTCGAGCATTTTTGCGTTCATATAGCGTCCCACCAGACCCCAAAGAGGCTTGTTATCAGCCATGGCATCGTTATTAACCGCCGCCATAAGGCCCCGCATCTTCAGAATATCCTTGGTGCTGATCTTGGTATAGACCGACCTCAGCTGATCGTCATATTTTGGGCCAAGAAAAGCGAACGGCGCGATCAAAGCCCCCGTGCTGACACCCGTCACGATATCGAATTCCGGACGGTCCCCCTTCTTCGTCCATCCGATCAAAAGCCCAGCGCCAAACGCGCCATCGTCCCCGCCGCCCGAGACCGCGAGTAAATGGGCCGGAGGAAGCTCCTCCGACAGACCCTGTTCTTTCCGGATGGCTCTCTGACGATTGATCATGTCAAGAGCTTCGACCGACATATCGTTCATGTTAGCAGCTCGGTATCGAATCCCCGGCATCCCCGGAATTTGAGCTTGCGCGATCAAAGGCGCAGGAACGCCCTCGCCACGCTTCAAGGAAGCGCAGCCCGAACTCAAGCCCGAAACAGTCACGGCCATTAAAAATACCAGAAAGATCTTTTTCATCAGTTTCCCTTTCAGTTGAATGCTTGAATGCTTTTTTGATTTCGAATCAGGAATCCCGGGTCACACTTTTATTTCTTCTTCGTACTGGCCACGCGTTTCTTGGGAACAACGATAGGCTCCTTCTTATCCTCCGGCGCCAAGGGGGCGCGAGCGAATGCTGCCATCTTGCCGGCCTGCAGTATTTTCTCCGCGCTCATCGATCTGAACGTCTCAATAAGAGGCGCCACCAAACCGGTCCAGCCCGTTTGATGGGAAGCTCCGATCCCCGCGCCAGTATCCCCATGGAAATACTCGTAGAACAGAACATAGTCCTTCCAGTAGGGATCCGTTTGGCATTTTTCTCTGACTCCGTTCGTGGGACGCCACCCCTTTTTGTCACGTGTAAAAATACGGGTAAGCCGGTCCGAGATATCCTTCGCAACCTCGTAAAGATTCATCATCTTGCCGGAGCCGGTCGGACACTCGATCTTGAAATTGTCCCCGTAGTACATATAGTACTGCGTGAGCGCCCGGATGATCATGACATTCACCGGCATCCAGATCGGTCCCCGCCAGTTCGAGTTGCCGCCGAACATCCCGGAATCCGAATCGCCCGGCACATAGCCCACGCGATGCTCATCCCGTCCGACACGAAAAACATACGGGTTCTTTTCGTGGAATTTTGAAAGCGCCCGGATCCCGTAATCGCTTAAGAATTCCTTCTCATCGAGCATCTTGGTAAGGATGCGCCGCAAGCGTTGTTCATTGACCAGCGCCAGGATACCCCGATCCTCAACCCCACGATAACCGGGACCGGTTCTATGGATCCCTTCGAGAAGTTCCGGCATTTTTTTAGCCCGATCGAGAAGCCGTTCCATAGCAGTATGACATTGTTCGCGCTGCCATGGCTCGATCACGGTGGTCGCGCAGATCGGGAGCAGACCGACCATCGAGCGAACCTTGAGTCTGGTCGAGCGCCCGTCGGGAAGCAAAAGCCGGTCATAGTAAAAACCATCCTCCTCATCCCACATCCCTTCCTCGCCTACCCGGTTCATCGAATTGGCGATCCATACGAAGTGCTCAAAAAATTTGACTACCAATTCCTCATAGTTCTTATCTTTTCCGGCCATTTCAATGCTGAGCTCCGCCATATTCTGGCAATAAAGCGCCATCCAGGCCGTTCCATCGGCCTGTTCCAGATGGCCGCCCGTGGGAAGCTCTTTGCTCCGGTCGAACACCCCGATGTTGTCGAGCCCGAGAAAACCGCCTTCGAACACATTCTTGCCCGACCGGTCCTTCCGGTTCACCCACCACGTAAAATTCATGAGAAGCTTGTGATAAACGCGCTTCAGGAAATCAAAGTCCTCCTTACCCTCCGCCTTCAAGGCCTGATGCAGTGCAAGCGTGGACCAGGCATGCACCGGAGGGTTTACGTCGCTGAAGTTCCATTCGTAGGCCGAAAGCTGGCCGCTCGGATGAAGAAAAATGTCTTGAAGCAGAAGATCCAGCTGTTCCTTGGCAAAATCAGAATCGACGAGCAAAAGTGCGCGGCAGTGAAAAGCCAGGTCCCATGCCGCGTACCAGGGATACTCCCACTTGTCCGGCATTGAGATCACATGATCGCTCATCAGGTGGAACCATTCCTTATTGCGACATCCCTTGCTCTTGGACTCAAAAGGATCCGCGTTGTGCTCTTTCAGCCATTTATCAACGTCGTAATAAAAATACTGCTTGCTCCAGAGCATGCCGGCCAGTGCTTGCCGCATGACATTCGCCTCGTCTTTGCTGGCAGGGGCAGGCGTCAGCGCCTTGTAAAATTCATCCGCCTCCCGGAGCCTTGCAACAAACACTTCTTCGTACTCAGCTCCAAAAGTGTTTTTCTCCATAAAAATAGCTTTTTGTTTAAGCCTCAAGCGGATCACGGCGGTCTTGCCGGCTGGCACATTCACCTGATAATGCGGCGAAGCTTTGGTTCCCGTCATTTTAGGATTCACGGCGTTCTTTTTCCCGTGAACGATATAGTCATTGATCCCGTCTTTGACGTAGGAACTCTCGTTCGGGAATTGGGGAAAGAGCCGGGCATTATTCGTTTCGTTATCGGTAAAGAGAAGCGGCACGTCGCCTTCACAGTAAAGGGTATACTCCCCGAGCTTCGAATTTGACGCCTCGATCACACTCGCGCCCTTCAACCCCTTGGCCTGCTTGAGCATGGGTTTTGCGGAAGGCTTCACGGTCCAGGAGGCCCAGTTGTTACGGTACCAAAGTGTCGGCAGGACATCGAGTTTCGCGGCTTCAGGACCGCGGTTCGCGATCGTGATCTTGATCAGGATATCTTCCGGAGAACCCTTGGCATACTCCACAAAGACATCGAAATAGCGGTCATCATTGAAAACACCGGTATCGAGCAATTCGTATTCCGGTTCGGTGCGTGACCGGTTCCGGTTTGTGTTTACAAGATCGCCGTAAGGGTACGCCCGCTGCGGGTACTTGTAGAGATATTTCATGTAAGAATGAGTCGGCGTGGAATCGAGGTAAAAATAGTACTCTTTGACGTCTTCGCCGTGATTGCCTTCACTGCCCGTCAGGCCGAAGAGTCGTTCCTTGATGATCGAGTCTCTGCCGTTCCAAAGGGCCAGCCCAAAACATAGCCGCGATTTGTCATCGGAAAATCCCGCGATACCGTCTTCCCCCCAGCGATAGGCGCGCGCACGGGCATGGTCGTGCGGGAAATAGTTCCAGGCATCGCCATTGTCACTATAGTCTTCGCGGACCGTTCCCCACTGCCGTTCGCTCAGGTAAGGCCCCCACTTTTTCCAGGGGATACTTTTTTCGCGGGCTTCTGTCAGCCGCATTGATTCAGCAGTATTCTGTGTCGTCACGAAAGGAGTCCTTTTATGTTAAAAAATTCATGAAGGCAGGTATTCTATTCCATGTTGCAGGAAATGGGCACGGATTTTTCTTATTCAAAAAAATGAATGAATCGCTCCCCGCCTTACGACTACCCTGCAGGCTGATCCGTTTTAGAGCGCCCCGACAAAACCCGTTTTTTCTCCGTCTTGTAGGTCAGGTTTAAACCTGACCTACGGGTCATGTTAGATACTCTTAGAAAAAATACCCGACGCGGGCTTCGAGCTCCCAATCATAGGGCCGGTATTGTTTAACCAGGGCCTGATTCCACTCCAAACTGACGATCAGCTTCTTGCCGAACTTTTTTCCAACCGTGAGATTGAACGGAACGAACCACTTGGCATTATCTTGCCAATTGATCTTGATCTCGGGAGAAAGATCCGCGTAGAACTGCCGCGGCAGGGTAAAACTCGCACCGGGATTCAGAACGGACCTGTGAATATCCGTTCGCCCGGCATCCCCCCCAACACTAAACTCTTCACGCCAGATAAACTTTACAAATGAGCCTTCGGCCAGACATGAAGGCGCATAAACAGCACCCACCATCGGCGCAAGCTGGTATTTCCCGGACCCGAACTGCTGCTCCGTCGCGCTCGGCCATATGGCTCTCAACCCAGTGCCGTACCGGAAACGATTGGCCTCAGGCGATGCGACGATCACCTGGGTCAATGTATCTCCAAGACCCAATCCCCAACGGCCTTCACGATTATCAGGACCTTGAGTGTCATTTGAGATCATCGGGAGATCCACGCGCGTCGCGATATTCCATCCGTTCCTCAGGAGTAGCGGATAATCCACCCGGTAAGTATTCACCAAGGCATCCGACCCGTCACCTTTGTCCTGATACTTCAGCCGCACGTCAAAGCGGGCTAGAGGTCTTGTAAAATCTTCCCCAAAATTGATGACGGAGGCTAAAGGCCGCGGCATTTTGGAAAGAACTTCAGGAGCCGCAAATGAGGTGGATATTGCCGAGGCTAGAAAGACTATCCCATAAGAAAAAACAAGCCTTACAAGAAACCTGAACGACATAAACGATTCCAAGGCTAGACGCTCCCGCTTTCTTTCCTCGTGCCGGAGATCAGAAAAAAAACTTCTTTTTTGTCTGAGAAAAAACATAGGCGGTTAGCGCCCCTCGACAACTTCAGCGGATTTCTCGACGCAACCAACGCAAGAAAGCTTTCTGAGCGCTTTTACCTCGAGACATTTCAGAGAGCCGGCCGCAGAAAGGAGCATCTCCATCCCTTCCGTGGAACGATCGGGGAAATGCTGCTCCAGGATACATTTCGCCGCGTAAAAAGCGCCACAATATCCTTCCGGGGCTCTTCCTCCACCGCAAGCCGGAAGGGTCGACGCTGTTTTTCCATCGAGCGGAAATTTATCACGAAAGGGTTCCGCAACCGATTGCGCGCAATTAAGCCTCGTGCCCTTTTTCCCTAAAAAATAAGCCTTCGCTGTTTCTTTCATTTAGCGCCGTCCTCCGCCGCCACCGCGACCGCCACCTCCGCCCCCACCACGGCTACCACCGCCGCCTCCGCCGCGACTACCGCCGCCCCCACCCCTCGATCCACCGCCTCCCCCGCGCGAGCCACCGCCAAAGCTGCCGGAGCCGCCGCGGCTACTGGCACCCGACCAGGAGCCAGAATGGAACTGCGAAGCCTGGCTGATTTGCTGATTGCGTGATGGCGCCTGAAAACTGACATTGCTTCGCGCGCTTGAAAAATCACGAGCTCCGCCGGCGCTTGAGATCATATCACGCTGCCCGGAAAGACCGCTTCCCGGAAGACCGTTATTGACTTGAGGCCCATTCCCCGGAAGCTTGTTGTTAACCCCTCCCTGCTGCAGGCGGTCGCCCTTTTGATCCGCCCCGGGATTATCCCGCTTGTCTTGAAGATTTTGCTTGGGCGTGGGCTGATTCTCTTTCCACTTATCCTTTTTGTCTTGCCGATCCTGTTTCGCTTGATCCCGGCCCGCTTGGATCTCATCGATATTATTATTCAGATCGTTCATCGCATTCGTGTTGTTATTGACGGCATTTTGCCAATCCTCATGATGCTCATCGTAATAATGCCAATAATAATCATTCCGGTGAGCGTAATAATTATTCGCCATGCACGCAAACAGCATGGTATACATCATCTGGTTGGCCAGCATGTACGAGGTCACGTCCTGAGAAGGCATCTGCTGGATGATCACCGTATTCTTCTCATTCACATAGTAGCCATAGGGGGTCGGTGCTTGCGCCGCCTGTTCCGCCGTCATAGGCTTGTTGGGCGAAGGCAAATTATTGGCTTTGGCATAGGCTTCTGAGGCCGCTTGAAGCTCCTGAACCGCCTTAGGATCCTGCTGCAATTTCTCGGTCCAAGCGTTCACGACCTCCGTATTCCCTGCTTTGACCGAATCACTCAACCTCTTGATCACCGCGAAGGTTTCCTCTTTCTTGTCCCGGACCATCTCGCCCAAAAGCGCGGTGACCACGATATTATCGCTCATGATGCCGATCACGTCCGGGTAGGCCTTGAGATCCTCGATCGCGTCCCTGACCTCCGCGGGTTGTTCTTTCAAAAGTTTGTCGAACTCCTTCTCGTCGAGCACTTTCTTGTTGTCGAGGAGGGCGATCAGATCCGGATATTGCGAAAGCACGAGCACCGCATTACGGATGTCATCCGGATACAGCAGAATACCCTGAAAGGAGCCTTTCGCCTCTTTGCGCAGTTCGCCGAATTTCTCCGCCGAAGCCTGATTCAGATAGAACTGCTCCGGACTCAATTGTGCAGGTTCCGCGGCAAATGAAACCGGCCCCCACAGCAGGCACAAGATCGCCAGAAGACAGATCGATTTTTTCATTTCAAGGCTCCTTTTTATTTTTGGGTGGCAGCAGAAACGTTTGCATGGGCGGCTGCGAGGGCGCTTTTCAGCAATGGATCCGCCGTGCCCTTGTTTAAGCTCTTTTGCAGCGCAATCAATGGCGCCTGGTTTGTTTTGATCAGTCCCCTCCTCGGGCTATCGAGGTCCGCGATGAGCACAATCACTGCCGAGGAAGTCAGTGCGATCACAAGCGTCCCAAGGATACTTCGCGTCCCGTCGATCCCGAATTGGTACCCCACCGCGAGCATGGAAAAGAACATCACGAAAAGAAGGGCGATCCAAATGATCTCCGGAATGCGAAAGGATGTCGCGAGCATCAAACGCTCCGAGTGAAGATCGATCACTTCATTGAGCGCCGACACAAAAAGCGCTGTGAGAGGAGTGTCGGCGTTTTTATCCGCCAGAGTAGAAGCCTGGACCCAAAGGGAATCCAGTATTTGCTCTGAGCGGACAATAGACGACTCGAGCTTTTCTGTCTGGGTGGCTTCCAGACGCATGTCGACATATTGACGGAAAAAAGCACGGATCTGGCTTCGCCCGGGCTCGGGCAAAAAATCCGCGCGCAAATAAGCCGTACCGATCGCATTCGATTCCTTCAGTGCCGCCATGCGCCGGGCATCGTATTGAGAAGCCGCCATTTGGAATGTAAAGGCCAGCATGAACGCCAGGAGACCCAGCATCGCGCCGACCATCGTCCCGACTGGGGCATCCGTTTCGGACTTCTTGAGACTGCGGCTCCAACGTCCAAATCGCAGGCCCACTTCGATCGCGATAAGAACGATCAACACCGTGACAAAAAAAAGCGCCAAGAATGAAGTGTGGAAGAAAGATTCACTAAAGTTCATTTATTGTTTCCTTTCAGGTCAAAATCGGACGACTTAAGGTGTATGTCTTGCTGAGGAAACGGTATGGAGATCCCTTTGTCCTTGAACCGCGAATGGATCGCGAAATTGATCTTGCTTTTGACGTCCATGCGATCCGCCACATCCACCCAGTAGAGAAGCCTGAACACAAGGGCGCTTTCCGCAAACTCCTCGAAAACGACGACGGCCTCCGGTTCAGGCAGTATCCCAGGAATAGCCTCAGCAATTTCAAGTAACGTTTCTTTGACGAGCGCCACATCGGAACCATAATCCACCCCCACGCGGGACTCGATGCGGACCGTCCTGTCGGAATGGCTCCAGTTCACAACGCGATTCGACAAAAATTCAGAATTCGGCACCACGATCGCGATATTATCGAACGTGTTCACGATGGTGCTTCGAGTCCGGATGGATTTCACGATCCCGGGAACCCCCCCGACTTCCACGACATCCCCCATCCGGATCGGCCGCTCAAAAAAGATCACGAACCCGCTAAAAACATTCTTCACGATATCCTGGAGGCCAAACCCGATCCCGACCCCCAGGGCTCCGGAAAAGACCGTCAGGACGCTCAGATCGATCCCGAGCAGCTGAATCCCCGCCATCGCCCCGATCACTAAAAAGGAGAACTGGATCACCGACTTGATCGCGTATTGACTGTTTTTATCGAGAGAACTCTTCGGATAAACGCGAGCCTTGAGAATGCTGTTCAGGAAACGGGCTCCCACGTAAAAAAGCCAGAAGACCAGAACAGACCGAGTAATGGCCCAGACAGAAACTTTGATCTTTTCGGATTGAAAGATGGGTTCATTGATGACCCCAAGCAGCCACTGGACGACTTCCTGTTGAAGCGCCCAATAACTCAGGATCAGATAAAAAATGCCCCCGAAGATCAGCCACATCAGCACGGTGCGCACCAGCAGAAAAACCGAAGAGGATTGTTTGATCTCGGTTTGGGTCATTTTCGAAAGCTTTTGAAGAACGCGCATAAAAAGAGACTGCACGAGTCCCTTGACGGCAATGAACAAGACAAGTCCTAGGGCGATATTGAGATACACAAGTCCCAGAGCGATGGACGCTGCCCGGTACTCCAACACGTCGAGGATCCCGCAACAAAAGAGAACAAAGAACCCAAAGAACCAAAGCGCCCGAGTCCAGAAAAGGATCCCCTCCTGGTTCAGAATTGAAGGAAGGGAACGGTCCAAAGCCACGAGTTGCTTGCGGAAACCATATCCCATCGCGAGTAACAAGAGCCCCAACAAGGAAAAAAAGATTTCCCTTCGGCCATAAGGGATCGGTTTTCGGGTCAGCACATTCTCTTTAAAAACATCTCTTCGCCTTAGCTTGATCAGCTTATCGAATTCCTGAAGCGCGGTGATGCGAAACTCCACGAAGTCCACCTGCTCGCTAAGAAACGCCTTTAAATCCTGGAATACCTTTAGACGGTCTTCGGCAAGCGCCACGGTCTCCTGGATATGGGCCCGTTCGTCATCGCGAGCGGCCGCCAAAAGGACTTTCTTTGCGGAAAGATACTGTTCCTCGATCTTGATCCGGGAAGACACGTTTTCGAGCTCATGGGCCAATCGGGCCTTTTCGGCAAAGCGCTGTGATCGCCTCAGCTCCATGTCTTTGATCTGCCCTGTGATCGTCAAAACAGAGGCATCGTCGGAAAAGATGTTCGTGAGAAAAAACTGGAGCTTTGAATGAGATTCTTTTTGGGTACGGACCTTCTTCTCAAGAAAAGCCGCTTTTCTTTCGAGGAGATCTTTCTTTCTTTCGAGTAACGCCATCTTGGATTTCAACAAAAGCTCCGGGTCGTAAGACCCATCAACCGCCTTGGACATATCCGGAGAGGTTCCGGCAAGCGCTTTCTGTTCCGTATCGATCTGCTTCAGGTCCTGGGCGATCTGGCTGGCCTGAACGTGAGCCGTCCCCGCCTTTCGCTCCGCCAGGATCTTTGCGGAGACCTGATCGAGTATGGCAGATTTGGCTGAGTCCACGCCGGCGTCACTGTTCGTCGAAGCCGGAGCGGCAGAAGAGCTTTCGTCCTTCCCAACAGCGTCACTCGCGAATAAAGGAAACCCCGAAAGCGTTAAAAGACTGAAGATCAGAAAAACCAACCATCCCCTAGAAACACGCATTTTGCTCATTGTATTCATGATCAAAACCTTATATTTGCACTATTAAAATTAAAAGGGCTGGAGAATATTTCTCCGGAACAATTATTCGGGCGGATTCACCACCACATAGGTCGTCTGACCATTCTGATTCGCCTGCTGATACCAGGTGTCTCCGCATTGATAATAAAGCACGCCATCGACCCCAAGCGAACCGCAGGAGGCCCCGACGGTATTGAACTGATCCGTCGTCAGAACCGAACCGATGACCGCCGCAGCTGTCGCGCCGGCCACAACCGCGCCTCCATACGGCGCGCCTCCGTAGTATCCTCCGTGATGATAGTAATCATCGTAATCGGAGGCATAGTCCTGGCGATTCTGTTGCTGCTGTTGGCCGTACTGTTGGCGATTCTGCTGCTGGTCTTGCGCGAAATTTTGACGATCTTCCTGATTGGAATTTTGACGATCCTGCAAATTCCCCTGCCCGCCTTGGGCTTGAGAGAACCTGCCGCCTCCGTCACCTTCTCTGCCGGCAAACCCTTCGCCGCCACCTTGGGAAAATCCGCCTCCTCCTCCCTCTCCACGGGAAAATCCACTCTCTCCGGAATCTCCGCCGCGGGAAAAACCACCTCCGCCACCTCGAGATTGACCGCCACCACCGAAGCTACCACTACTGGCAGACCCGCCACGGGAGAAACCACCGCCTCCTCCTCCGCCGCCACCGCCTCGGGAATATCCTCCGCCACCGCCGCCACGGCCACCGCCTCCGCCGCCACCCCGAGCATCGGCATCTGCGATATTAAGTACAAACATGCCCATCACGAGCAACGCGCCCCAAGACATTCCCTTGATCCATTTCTTTGAGCTCATGACTTCACCTCCGCCTTGACGACCGACTCTTCCGGTTTCTTTGTCTGCTTGGGTGAGAAAGCGATCTTTTTCGCGTCCGCGGGCGGAGTAAAAGCAAAGAATCCTTCCGGGATCTCGGGCGCAAGATTCCAGTTGCTGAGTTGCGCCCAGAACTGAGGCGCCCCCTTATCCTGTTTGTAGGTGATCACGATCCTCTGAGGCAAAGGTTTGTCACCCTTTGCGATCCAAAGCTGCATATCCGCCTCATCTCCGCGCAAAGCTAGGTGATCACAAGGAACGCCGGCGATAAAGGAATCTTCAACGATCGCCGCCTCCCGCACTTTTTGGTCCAGAAAATCCTTGAGCTTGGTGGTCAGCATCATGGCCAACGGCAGCCGCAGGCCAAGGTCCTCGGTAAAATACTTGATAGCATCATCGACAGTACCGGTTTTCGGATCGCTCGCATAAACATTATTTTGTTCGTAAAAAAGGGTCAGATCCTTTCCATTAAAGGAAACCCGGCTCTTCTTCCCATTTCGTGTGGTCGCGTCAACGCGAAGAAACCCGGGCCGATCGAGCACCACCTGCCGCACTTCGCCAAACTCAATCTTCTGTCCGGAATCCTGAACGGAGTCAAATCCGGTATCCATCGTGACGCTCAGGCTCTTGGCGCCGGAAAGAAACTCCGACATCCGATCCACGATCGCCATCGCTTGATCCTTCGCCTGCGTTGGGGCAGCCGGCGCGGCAGGTTCTGCTCCCATCGCGGTTCCGGCCCAAAGCGTTAAGAAAATCACCCCGAGTCCGATAAAATTTTTCCCCTTCATGGACAACCTCCTTTTTTATTTAAAAATTCGATCGCTAGACCTAGTCGGAAACAGCCTTCTTCTGGGTAACTTCTTTTTGCGCCTGAGCGTGTGCTTGAGCGTCTGCGGCTTCCTCGGGTTTTAGATCGATCGTGACCTTGTCGATCGTCCCGGTGAAAGAATAAGGCGCAGCAATGCCATAATCTTCGGTGACCGGTGTTTCGCCGTCTTCGCCAACATCGGAACCCTCATCCGCAGAAAAGAATATCTGCGTGCGATCGATACGCCCTTCGGCCACCTTTTCATCATTCACATAAAGCGTGCCCGTCCCGCCCTTGAACATACCGCCCCCGTCATAGGCAAATTCAAACCGGATGAACGCTTTGCCATTGGGCACCACTTGTGTTCCGGCGATCGTCGTCCGTTTCATGCCCAGGAAATTGTAAGTGTAGGCGGGCTTCCCGTCCTTCAGATACAAACTCCATCCGCCAAATCTCCCGGCCTGAGCGAGAATCACGCCGTTCGCGCCGCCCGCCGGGATATTCACCTCGGCGTTGATGGAGTGAGAACGGCACTTGGTGTTGATAAAAACATTCTCGGACATCCCCGTCATGCCTTCATAGACTGTGAGCGATGTGCGGCCGGCTAAAAGATCGGGACGTCCGACGAGTGCCGCGTCCATGCGTTCAAGGAACCGGTCATCCAAAGGAAGCACCGGGTACTTTACCGCTTCCTTCATAAAAAGGCCCTGCATCTCTTTGAGCTTCTCGGGATTCGCCGCGGCCAGATCATTCGTCAGACTGAAATCGTTGGCCGTGTTATAAAGTTCCCACTTGTCATTTTGGAGCGTGGCCCGGGGCTTCGGCTCCCAGGGTGCCTTGTGAACGGTGCCTGCATACCAACCGTCGTTATAGATCGCGCGATTACCGAACATTTCGAAGTACTGGGTCAGATGGCGATCCTTGGCTTTGGCGTCATTGAAGGCATAAAGCATGCTCACACCTTCGATAGGTGTTTGCACGACCCCATCCACAACTTTGGGCTCGGGCAGACCCGCGGCCTCGAGGATAGTAGGAACCACGTCAATGACGTGATGCCACTGAGACCGGATCTCCCCTGTGGCCTTGATATGCTTGGGCCAATACACCACCAACCCGTTCCGGGTGCCGCCATAATTCGACGCAACTTGTTTGGTCCACATAAAAGGCGTATCTCCCGCAACAGCCCAGCCTGCCGCGTAGTGATTGTAGGTGGTGGCACTTCCCAGTTCATCGTAATGCTTCAGGATCTCCGGTACCGATTCCGGCACCGCGTTAAAGTAGGACATCTCGTTAAAGACGCCGTTCATGCCGCCTTCGGCGCTCGCGCCGTTATCGCCGAGAATATAGAAAACGAGCGTGTTCTCCATTTGCCCCATATCTTCGATCGACTTGAGAAGCCTGCCGACCTCATGATCGGTGTACTCCGCGTAGCCGGCGAAGACTTCCATCTGCCGGGCAAAGAGTTTTTTCTCGTCGGCGCTGAGCTTGTCCCAATCCTTGATCGCTTCGGGCTTGGGCGCAAGCTTCGTGTCCGGAGGAACAACCCCGAGTTTAATCTGGCGCGCGAGAGTTTCCTCCCGAAGTTTGTCCCATCCCTGATCGAATCTCCCTTTGTTCTTCTCGATCCAGCCCTTCGGCACATGATGCGGCGCGTGCGTCGCGCCCGGTGCGAAGTAGATAAAGAAAGGTTTGTCCGGTGTGAACGCCTTTTCAGACCGCATCCAGGAGATCGCGTGATCGGTCATATCGGTCATAAAATGATAATCAGGGTCTGTCGACACTTCGATCTTCGTCATATCTTCATAGATCGCCGGTGCCCATTGATTGGCCTCCCCGCCCATGAACCCGTAGAACTTATCAAATCCGCTGCGGGTCGGCCAGCGATCGGTCGGCCCTGAAGGACTAACTTCCCATGCCGCAGTCTCATGATTTTTTCCGAAATGAGCGGTCGCGTAACCGTTGTACCGCAGCATCTTGGCAAGCGGCGCCACGCTTTCCGGCCGCTGTCCCGTGTCGCCGGGGAACGATGTCGCGGTTTCCGTTATCGAACCCATATTGTTCGTATGGTGGTTTCTGCCTGACAAAAGTGCCGCACGGGTTGGTGAGCTGAGCGCGGTCGTATGGAACTGATTGAAGCGAAGACCTTCATTGGCCAATCGTGCGGCATTGGGCATACTGCACGGCCCGCCGAAAGCACTGGACTGGCCGAAGCCCATGTCATCGATCAGAACAATGAGAACATTGGGCGCACCGGTGGGAGCTTTGACAGAAAATCGCGCCGGCGCCGTCGCATCGCGGGCATCCAGCACCGTGCTGCGAGGGTATTGGGGTTCATGGATCGGAAGCTGGGTGCGATCCGGCTCAAATTTTGATTGTTGGGTCTGACACATCCCGGTGGAAGGCATAAACACGGTCGCCAAACTGACGCCGAGACTTATCGTGGATGTTAGTTTATTTTTTTTCATCCCGTTTCTCCTAATTGGCTTTCATGAACTTCGTACCTCTATCTCTTACGAACGCCAAAATCAAAAGCGTCGTCAGAATTGCGTGCAAACCCATCGCTGGCCACAACAGCAGCCCAACCCATTCGCCGCGGATACCAAGATACAAAAGGTATAGCGTGACAAGTATGCCGTACGTCAACATACCGGAACGTGAAGCGTTTGCAGGGAAACACCCGACACCCAGCGAGATCAAAGCGATTCCGGCCACGCGCGCCACAGGTATAGAAACCCCGGTAAGCTCCGCGCCAAGCAACAGCCTCACGATGAGCGAAGGAACAAAAATCAGCAATACTCCCGCGGCTGCTTCGGCCACGGAGGTGAGAGTTAAGATCTTTTTTATGTTGCTATCCCCTCTCAATTTAATATCACCGTCATCATGAGACGCACGAACAGCTTCGAAGGATTTCAAAGCAGCCCGCGTAATCACAAAACAGACGAACTTTACTCGCTGGCTTTATTGTTCTGCTGAGCCGCTTCGAGTGTCTTGATATCCTCGGACGACAACTTCGGCCGGTCGATCTTGATCGTCAATTTGTTGAGTTTTCCCGTAAAAGTGAACGGCGGCTGGTAATCCGCATCGTTTACGCCTGTCAACGTATCCGAGCCGATATCAAAGCTCTCGTCCCATTGCAGGATCATGGGAAGCGTGTGCGGCATGGCCTGGGTATCCACGACCTTTCCATCCACCTTAAGCATGCCGGTACCGGGGCGACCGAGACCGCTCATGTTGTTGAATGCGAGCGTTCCCACTCCAAGACCGTCGTATTTGAAATCGAATTCAACGGTGTGCTTACCGGGAGTAAGCGCATCCGGAGATTCCCACCGAATGCGCTTCAAGTCGACGAGGTTCCAGAGGAACACCGGTTTCCCTTTGAGCAAATAAAATCCGTAACCGGCGAACCGGCCGCCGGAGGTTAGAAGCATACCTTCGGCTCCTTCGGCGGGGACTTCGATATCCGCGGTAATGGTGTACGAGCTGTTCAGGATGGACGGCGAATCGCCCTGAGGTAGACCGACCATGGGTTTGGTATAAACAAACTCAGTGCGACCGGCCGTGATATTCGGACGCGGGGCCACAAGGCGACCGGCAACGGAGGCATCCATCGGGAAAACTTGGTATTTCTTGGCTTCCTCAATGAACATCGCCTTCATCTTCTTGACCTTGTCGGGATATTGATCAGCAATATTCTTGGACTGGCTGAAGTCCGTGTTCAGGTCGTAGAGCTCAAGCACCTGGTTGTTAAGCGGATCGGTGTTGGCAGGGCCGAAGGCTTCCCACGGCGCGCGGTTCACCTTGGTGCTCAAGAGCCATCCTTCATTATAAAGAGCCCACTGTCCCATCATCTCGAAATACTGGGTTTTGTGCCGCGAGACAGCTTTGGCATTCGCCTGGTCGAACGTATAAACGAGGCTCGTCCCCTCGATGGGCGCCTGCTTGATACCGTCCACGGTTTCGGGCGCCTGGATACCGGCGGCCTCGAGGATGGTCGGCACGATGTCGATCACATGGCAGAATTGCTCACGCAAACCGCCCTTGTCCTTAATGCGTGCCGGCCAAGAAACCACCATGTTCTGGCGAATGCCGCCGAGCTTGGACGCGTTCTGCTTGAACCAGGTAAACGGTGTATCAAAAACCCAAGACCAACCGGCCGACATGTGGTTGTAGGTCTGCTCGGTCCCCCACACGTCATACCACTTCATTTGCGTCTCGACAGGCATCTCGTTGACACCGTTGAACCAAGCGACTTCGTTAGGCGTCCCCATGGGGCCACCTTCGGCACTGGTACCGTTGTCACCATTGATGTAGATGATCAGCGTGTTATCGAGCTTGCCCATGTCTTCAATGGCTTGAATAACCCGACCGGTCTCATAATCGCTATAGGCCGCATAGGCAGCAAAGACTTCCGCCTGTTTGATAAAAAGCTTCTTCTCCTCGGCTGTCAAATCATCCCAGTTCTTGAGAATTTTCGATGGCCAAGACTCCAGCTGCGTGTTCTGCGGGATCACGCCGAGGCGTTTCTGGTTCTCAAAGATCTTCTCGCGAAGCTTGTTCCACCCTTCGTCAAAGAGATGCATGTTATGGATCTTATCCACCCATTCCTTCGTCGGATGATGCGGCGCATGAGTGGCTCCCGGCGCGTATTTCATGAAGAAGGGTTTCTCGGGCATCGTTTGATTCATACGATTGAGATAATCAATGGCATCATCGGCCATCCCGGTGACCAGATTCCAGCCGGGTTTACCCTCGAAAGGATAAATCTGGGTGGTATTGCGAAAGAGATTCGGCTGCCACTGATTGGCATCACCGCCGACAAAACCGTAGAAATACTCGAAGCCCATACCAATCGGCCATTGATCGAACGGTCCGGCCTGGCTGGCGGCAAAGGACGGAGTGTTGTGCTCCTTGCCAAACCACGAAGTAGCATAGCCGTTATCAAGCAAAATGCGTCCGATCGTAGCCTTGTCTTCGGCGATAATGCTGTTATAGCCCGGGAAGCCGGTGGACTGTTCGGAGACCACACCGAAACCTGCCGAGTGGTGATTGCGACCGGTGATAAGCGCGGCACGCGTCGGGGAACTCAGCGCCGTGGAATGAATGTTGTTGTAACGAAGACCGCTCTGTGCAAGGCGATCCATCGTGGGCGTCGGGATAACACCGCCGAAGGTACTCGGTACGCCAAATCCGGAGTCATCGGTAATGATGAGCAGCACATTGGGTGCGCCTTTAGGCGGCACGGTACGCGGCGCCCACCAAGGTTTCGATTGAAGGGCATCATTCTTGATCACACCGCCGAATTTCGCATCGGGCGCGGGAAGTTGTTTGCCATCAATGCTTGCCGTCGCGCTTGCGGAACCCATTTCTCCGCTCACGAGCTGGCGCACAGGCTGCTTGTCATCTTGATTCGTCTTACAGATACCGGGCGTCGGCATGAACAAAGTCGCGAGACTCACACCGAGACTGATGCTCGATGTTAATTTGTTTTTTTTCATTTTAGTTCCCCCCGTGGAAGGTTAAAAAAGAAAAAATCCGTTCGTCTCAAATCCAGCCCTGTTGCTGGAAGCGGGTCTGGAGCCGGCTCGCGATCTCCTGGGCGGTCTGTTGAGCCCGTCCCTGAACCGTGCTGCTGCCATTTTCCTCCTGATAAACTTTCATGCCGCCGCCCACTATAAGCCCCACGGGATTGCCAGTGGCGAGAAGCGTGGCAAGGCCCGCAGCGCCCCCCGGTGTTTTTCCTCCTGTGGAATCCGCAACGCCGGACCCGAGTTTGCGAAGTCCTTGTGACGTCATCTGATAAACTTCAACCATGGCTTTTAGTTCAGACGCACCAGCGCCCAATCCGATCCCGACACGTTCCGCGGCATTGCCTTGATTGACCGAGAGAAGATAGCCCCGGATCACAAGGTCATTGAGCTGTGGCTGGGAGGGTGAAAAAGCAAGCCTCGCCGGTAACCCCATTCCCACGATCGCCCCGATCAATTGGCTCGCTATTTCGGAGCCAACCCTGCGTCCCTCGGCGATCTGGTCGGGCGTCTGAGCTATTTGCGGATCAAATTGTCCGGCAATGGAAGCATTGGCGGGCATATCAGACGGCGTCGCGGCAAAGCGGTAGACCCAGATCGTATTGGGCCTTGGAAGCTGGCCGACGTAATTGATCTGCGTATCGCTCACGTCCGTTGAAGCGCATCCGGAGACAAGAGCCGCCAAGAGTACCGGAATAAGAAACTGAATAAGCCTTTTCGATTTCATGATCATTTCCTTATATTTGAGGTTGGTTCCGGGAAACAAAACCCGCAGTTAACTGACGCTGTAGCCTTTGCCGGTCATGCAGGCCGAAAAAGCTCGATTGTAGGTGGCATATTGATTCTGTAACTTCGTCACCTGTTGCTGTGATTGTTGGGCTTGCGCTTCACGGGACATATCAATCTTTTGCCCAACACCCCGCATGGCACCCGCCGTGACTCCCATCGTAGCGCCTTTCCCGGCACCCGAATCCATGTTTTTATTGATCGCCCCCAATGCTGATCCTACGGCCACACCGCGAACCGCTCCGCGAAGGACGGGTCTTTGCTGCGGCGCTACATTTTGCGATTGTGCAACTGAAAGTTGCCCCTGGAGATAAGCCGGATTCACTCCTGTGGTTTGCTGTGCCCATACTTGGCAGGCATTGGCATCCGATCCTTGCTGCTGAGGATTTTGACCATTTTTTGGATAAACGATCGGCTGCTCAACATTTGCCGCCAAAGCCTGACTGCCACCCGCCATGATCAAAAAAGCCATGATCATAAAATATCGCATTTTGTCATCCTCCGTGTGTTTAGAAACTTACCGCGCCGGCGGGGCTCCCCGCATTTTCTTTTTTGCTGTCGACTTCGCCCTTGCCGAACTTCCAGCGAAAGGTCATTCCGACACAATTGATGAACTGATTGTAGTCTCCTTCAAATTGTTTTCCGAGTACCGTCCCATCCGGAACGATCACTTGAAGGTCCTTATCGATGCGGGCCTTTCCAAGGTCGATGAACTCATAATTGAGACTGATCACCATGTTTTTGTTGAGATCATAATCAAAACCCGTCGCGTAGCGCCACTGTTCGGAAGCCGGTAATGTTGGAAGCCGGTTTGCGAGCGATGTCGGATCGCTATCATAAGAAAACCCCGCTTTCAGCAGCAGCCGCTGGACCGGACGATAATGGGCACCGAGACCGACCCTCCAGGTATCCTTCCAGTCTTCGTTAACATCCACCGTCGTTTTAGGAAAACGTATTGTTTCACGGTTGAACGCGCTCCAGTCCTGCCACCCCACATCCGCGAGCACCGCCCATTGGGGGTTGAGGTCTTGATAGCCGCTCACCATAATGCTTCTCGCGATCGGAAGCTCGATGTGCATTCGGGGATGACCGCCTACATTCGCGCCCAGAACAGGTCCAAGACCCTCAGTTTTTGCTTTCCCCTCCAAATTAAAATTCGCCTGGGAGCGGTACGCCACGCCAATCCGCGTCCCCTTCCTTGGCTCCAGCAATACCCCGAGGTTATACCCCACGCGCCAATCGGACGCCGTGACTTTGAGATTTCCATCACTAGGTCCGAGGTTATTAACCGCCATCTCGTTCTTAGCGACGGCATAATAAACCGAAAGACCCGCACCGACAGACAGCCAATCGTTCACTTTATACGCGACTGAGGGATTAATATTCGCGACTGCCAACATGGATTCCTGAATGGCATACCGGCCCTTCCAACTGTGGTCATAATCAATCCCGAATCCCGCGGGAGCGTTTAAGGCAAGGCCCACGGCGGCTCGGCCGTTGAATAACTTTTGCACGTAATAAAACCCGCCGCCCGGAAGGACCATGCCCGCATTCCCGCCGTCATTCCCCGTGGGGGGATTTGTGACACCGCTATCCGTTCTGAATTTTGCAGTATAGACCATGAGCTGACTTCCTAATTCAAGTTCGGAGCGCTCGAGGTGGGTCATGCCGGCCGGATTGAAATAGGCGATCGAGGCATCTTCCGCGTAAGCCGCCTGCCCGACATTCGCCGTCCCGATACTCGGCTGTCCTTGTTCATAAGACGTCAGCCCGCTCGCCAAAATGGTTCCGGGAACGAGGCCCAAAGCAACCATCACCATCGCAAGATAACGCATTCTCATACCACCCCCATGTTCAAATAGTTTAAGTCAGTCAGGGATCTTTGACCCGCAAGCCTCAAAATGAATCTCTTCCGGTGTAATACCCCTCTCTCGAATCCAACTTCACGGTGTTCAGTTACGTGTTTTCGAACGTTGTAACCTTGACCTGATTGGAGAGATCTCGCTGGGCACATCAGGCATTATCCTCGCATTTCTTCGTTTCTTTGCCTTAGCCACTTCTCCTTTTTCTATCACCAGACCCAGCGATAATAGCGTTAACTTAAATCCAAGTCTAGTCGCTTAAATCAATCGGATATCATTAGACGCGGATAACTCCCAAATTTTTGAGAGCGACCAGGATGATCTGCATGGCCAAGGCCACCTGCACAAATACCAGTACGGAGCCGAGCACAAAAAGGATAATCATCAATCCCGGCATCTTCATGACGCGATCGATGAAGTACATGACCAGGAAATCCAGCACGATCATGATCCCCAGGCATAGGACTACCGCTTGCACCATGCCCGGATACTGAGGTTCAAGCATGATGCAGATCAATATAGCGGCAATGCCGGCAGGCGGAACAATCCCGGGGACAGCCACCGGCGAGGCCGCGAGTTGACTCGCCGCGGGTGTGCCGGATTGGGGGCTCGACGGGTGAGGTTTATGAAAAATGGCCAGCAGCGCGGAAATCATCAAGACCAGTCCACCCGCGATCCTCACAGCCTCGATGGAGATGCGGAACCTGCTCAAAAGGATTTCTCCGGCCAGCACCACAAACAGACAGATCGCTAGCAGGCTGCTGAAAAACGGTTTATTTTCACGAGAACGGTCCTGATTTTGAATCGTTGCGTTAAGTCGTTTTAA
>CAISGE010000022.1 GCA_903884815.1 Candidatus Omnitrophota bacterium
CCCGCCAACCTTTGATTTTTTAACGAGGGCAGGACAGGCCCTGATTCTCATTAATTATAAATTGAAGGTAATCAGGACCAGCCCTGCCAACCTTTGATTTTTTAACGAGGGCAGGACAGGCCCTGATTCTCATTAATTATAAATTGAAGGTAATCAGGACCAGCCCTGCCAACCTTTGATTTTTTAACGAGGGCAGGACAGGCCGTAGCTCTTCAGTTTATAACCCAAAATACGTTCGGTCACGCCGAGAGCTTTAGCGGTCTTGCGCTGATTGCCTCCGTTTTTCCGGAGAGCTTCCTCGATCATTTGCTTTTCCAAAGCCTCCACCGCGTGCGACATGGAAGCACCCGCCCCCAAAGGGTCCTCGACACTGAGCGCCGCATCCACAGGCTTAATATGGATCGCGACAGGATGACCTTTCTGTCCGGGGATCGGGAAAAGATGCGGCTCCAGCGTATCCGATTTGCAAAGGATCACGGCCCTCTCGATCACATTCTCAAGCTCGCGAATATTCCCGGGCCAGTAATAGTTCATCAGGTATTCCATAGCCGCGTCGGAAACGTACTTGGCTTTTTTATTATTCTCCAAACTCGTTTTTTTCAAAAAGTGCGCGACAAGAATGGGAATATCCTCGCGCCGCTCTCGCAAGGCGGGAAGAAGAACCGGAACCACGTTGAGCCGGTAATAAAGATCTTCCCGGAATTTTTTCTCCTGGATTGCTTTTTCAAGATCGCGGTTTGTCGCAGCGATGACGCGAACATCCACCCGGATCGTCTGGGTCCCGCCAACACGCTCGAACTCGCGCTCTTGAAGCGCCCTGAGCAGTTTGACCTGCATCGAAGTCGATATATCACCGATCTCATCCAGAAAAAGAGTCCCGCCATCGGCCATCTCAAAGCGCCCAAGTTTGGTCGCAACCGCTCCCGTAAATGCCCCTTTTTCATACCCGAAGAGTTCACTCTCGAGAAGCGTCTCCGGAAGCGCCGCGCAGGACACTTTGATGAACGGGCCTTTGGAACGGAAGCTGCCGTAGTGAATCGCGTGGGCCACAAGCTCTTTCCCGGTTCCGGTCTCGCCGCGCAGAAGCACCGTGGAGCGCGTCTGGCTCACCATTTCGATCGCGTCATAGACCTCTTCCATCCGCTTGCTTTTCCCGATAATGTTGCCGGGCTGGAATTTCCTGGCGAGTTCGCGCTTGAGCTCAAAATTCTCACTCTGCAGCTGGGCTTTTTCCTGCTCCTGGAGTCGGTAATTCGAGACAGCCTGCGCGATGATAAAACTGATAATGGTCAAAAGCCGGAGATCTTCGTCGAGGGCCACATCCCCCTCAAAAAGTCGATCCACACTTAATGCACCTATCGTTTCCTGGTCGATCTTGATGGGAACGCAGATGAATGCGATACGGTTACGGCGAAAATCCTTTCGGGCACCCGTACGGTTGAGGAAAAGTGGCTCTTCTCCGATGTTCGGAATAGCGATCGGCTCTCCGGCTTGGACAACCTTGCCGGTGATCCCCTCTCCGACCTTATAGCGGCCTTTGAGGATCGCCTGATCGTCGATCCCGTGCGCGATTTCGATCGCGAGACTTTCACGCTCTGCATCCAAGAGCGTTAAAGTCCCTCGGTGCATCCCCATTTTTTCATGGAGCACATCGAGGACCCTTTCCAGACGGTCTTCGAGCCTGAGAGGAGCTGACATGTGACGGGTGATTTCGTAAAGCACTCCCAATTCCTGCGTCTCCGGCTTTGAAGCCGGAGCGAATCCTGCCTGCGCAAAACCTGCGATCTTTTTCTTCATGGCCTGTCCTGACTTTTATTCATCTCTAAATGGTAGTCAGGGCTGGTCCTGATTACCTTCGTTTCTAAATTAATGAGATCAGGGCCTGTCCTGACTTTTATTCATCTCTAAATGGTAGTCAGGGCTGGTCCTGACAACCTTTGATTTTTTAATTTGAGGTTAGGGCCGGTCACTAACTCCGTAGAGAACAATACCCGCGCGATTGGCCTTTTCCACAAAAATATCCCTGCCAATAAAAAGGGTCTTGTGAGCTTCAAATGCAAAGGCCTCGGCTTTCGCCTCGATCAGCCGCTCCAGGGTCTTAAGCCCCACGGCCGGAACATCAAAACGCATGTCTTGATGCGGCTTTGCCACCTTCACCACGATGATCTTCCCTCGGCCCAAAGTCCCGCCGCGAAGGATCGCCTCATCGGTCCCTTCGATAGCCTCGACCGCGAGCACGGTTTTGTTCTTCACGACAACCGTCTGCCCGATATCCGCGCCTGAGATCTTTTGCGCCATTTCAAAACCGAAATCAATATTATCCATCACGGCATTGGAAGGCTTTTTCTTTCCGAGGAGGCCCGGCCCCGGCATCATAGCCTTGAGAAGACAGGTGGAGTCCTGGAGAACAATGCCTTTTTTGAAAAGATAATCCGCGATACCGCCGAGGAGGGAATCGTCCTTGTGGTCCTTCAGCTTCACAAGAACCGCCATCATGTCGAGATCGAGGCGGACATTCTCCTTGAAAAAACGTACCTTTTCGACTTTGCCGGCCATGATCGCCTCATGGGCGCCTTCTTCATGCAGAAACTTCGAAAGTTTTTTAAGTTCCCCTACCTTGACCCAGAGGAAGGCATCGGAAATTTTTTCAAGGGAGGGCTCTGCTTCCTGCTCGATGGCGACCGTCACGACACGATAGCCCCACCGTTTAGCTTCTTCAGCCACCAGAATAGGAAAACGGCCGTTCCCCGCGATAATACCCATGGTCTTCATAAAAAGATCCTCAGGTTGGGTTGCCGAAAACTATACTGGCTTTAATTTTCTGATTATAAACGGCAGCCAGTATTGCCCCATCCCGCCTTTGGCGGGATGATACGTATTGGAAACTAATCGCAAAGTCCCCGCTCGGACTTCTCCAGGAATAAAAGGATCGTCTGAATAGTGGGACTGGGAGGGATATCCGTCTGTATCTGCTTGATGATGTTCTTCAGAATAAGGCCGGACTTGAAGATGATCTTGAAGGCTTTCTTGATGGCAGATTTATCCGCCGGGGTGTACCCCGCGCGATCCAGGCCTATGGAATTAATTCCGAACGCTTTGGCCGGATGCCCGTCGACCATCATATAAGGCGGGATGTCTTGTACCACCTTGGAGCAGCCACCCGTGATCGACAACTGCCCAATCCGGACGAATTGATGTACGGCGGAGAGACCCCCGATGATCGCTTTATCTTCTACAATGACATGTCCCGCAAGCGTCGCGTTATTAGCCAGGGTGCAACCGTTATGAATGATGCAGTCGTGGGCGACATGCGCGTAGGCCATCAAGAGATTGTCGTTCCCAACCACGGTCTCCGTACCGTTCAAGGTTCCGGGATTCAGCGTCGCGTATTCGCGGATGATGTTGCGATCGCCGATCCGGAGATAACTCACGCCGCCATCGGCTTTCCGGTCCTGGGTGAGACTGCCGATCACCGCCCCGGTGAAAAATTCGTTATCCTCGCCAATCGTGGTGTGGCCTTCGATCGTCACACGCGGTCCGACTTTGGTGCGCGCACCAATCTTCACCGTGCCAGCGATAAGCGCCCACGGTCCGACCTCAACCCCTTCCCCAAGGACGGCGTCCGGATGGACGATCGCCGTGGGATGGATCTTCACGCATCCACCACTGCGAACTTCACATCCGCTTCGCATACCAGTTTCTCCCCCACATAGGCCTTACCGGCACATTGACCGAACTTGGATCTTTTTTTAAGAACTTCGACTTCCATACGGAGCGTATCCCCCGGAAGCACCGGACTGCGCCATTTAACGGCATCCACGCTCATAAAATAGGCGATCTTCCCGCGGTTCTCGGGCTCTCCCAGCATGATCACGCCACCGACCTGCGCCATTGCCTCCACGATCAGAACTCCCGGCATCACCGGATGGCCCGGAAAATGGCCCTGAAAGAAATAATCGTTCATCGTGACTTGCTTGATGCCCGTGGCGCGCAGACCCGGCTCGAAATTCTCGATCCGGTCCACAAAAAGAAACGGGTAACGGTGCGGGATGATTTTCTGGATCTCTTCCACGTTCAAAGTCTTCGAGATCGGTTTGGGCTCGGCGGGAATAGTCATCATCAGTTTCCTCACAAGTTCAACGTTGAGGGCATGCCCGCTCCGGGAAGCGATCACATGCCCGCGGATAAATCTTCCGCACAAAAAAAGATCTCCTAGAATATCCGCCATTTTGTGGCGGCAGGCTTCATTCTCAAACCGGAGCGTGTTCTGGAGGGGTTTGTTATTTTCAAAGATGAGCGTGTTCGAAGGATTCGCGCCCTTGCCGAACCCCTGCGCCAAGAGCAGCTCTGCCTCCTTCTTGAGACAGAAGGTACGGGCCGGCGCCAGTTCCCGCTCAAAGATCTCCGGAATGATCGGTAGCGTCAGGTACTGGTCCAGAAGATTCGCGTCCCGGTAACTCAGCATGTAGGAGACCGTGAACGAATCGGCCGGAAGGATCACGATCGATTGGTCCCCGTGATCGACATACACGGGCTCCTTGACCTCCAGGAATTTTCGTTCGGCGCTCTGCTCCTCGAGTCCCGCGGCAAGCAACGCCTGCGTGAATTCGAGGGCACTTCCATCCATGCCCGGGACCTCGTCCCCGTCGATCTCCACAAGCGCGTTATCGATCCCCAACCCGTGAAAAGCCGCCATAAGATGTTCGATCGTGCGAACGCGCCCGGTGCCCACCGCGATCGCGGTTTGACGCATTTCGTCCGACCGAACACTCTCGATCGAGGCTTTCACCCTGAGCTCCGGCGCGAGATCCACGCGGCAGAAAAGAATGCCCGCGTTCTCCGCCGCCGGACGGACACACACGCTCACTTTTTGTCCGGTGTGAAGTCCGGCGCCGGAAAGAGATGCCTGGGTTTTTAGGGTTCTTTGTTTCATGAGACGCCGAGTTAGACCTTTTTGTATTTTTTAGCAAGTTCCGCGCTGACCTGGGCCGTGACATCAAATTCCTTTTTCTGGGCCAAAAGCACGCGCTTGTTGAAAACCATGTCGTATCCGCCTTTGGTCGAAAGCTCCTGGACGATCACATCGATTTCCTGGAAGATCTCACGGACCACCTTGTCACGCTGCTCGGCAAGCTGCTGACGGATCGTGCGATCAAAATCCTCGAGCTGGCGCTTCTTCTCGATCAGTGCTTCCTGCTTGGTAGCGCGGGCATCGGCCGCGAGCAGCGCGATTTCATCTTCCATGGAACGGATCTTCGCCATCATTTCATTGCGTTCTTTTTCCTTGGCTTCCCCGGCGGTCTTGAGCACGAGATCCTGATCCTTCGTCTTCTGATAATTATCAAAAACTTCTCCGACATCCACATACGCGACCTTCAGTTCCGCGGCAAAAGCCGGCAGAGTCAAACCGAGCATCATCAAGGTTACAAGAAAACCGGCGATCATTTTTTTGTTCATGTTCATTCTCCTTGGTTGAAATGGTTCTTTAATGAAAATGCCTTAAAAGCTGCGACTTAAACTGAATTCAAAACGCCCGTGTTTGTTCTGTTCATCCGCATTCACGACAGGGTAACCATAATAAAAAGCCAGGGGGCCGATAGGCGTCTTTACCTTGATCCCGGGACCCACGCTCGCCGCAAAATTCCCGAAATCAATATTATAAGAGTCTGGGCTAACATTGCCCGCATCGGTGAACACAACGCCACGAAACGCGTCAAGGTAAGGGAGTGGGAAAGTGTAGTCAAGATTCACGATCGCCATGGTCTGACCGCCGATCGCCTCCCCATTGGAATGGGGACCAACGCGCCGGTAACCGAAGCCGCGAATGGTTCCGAGACCGCCCGCGAAGAACCGGTCATAAGCGGGCGTCATGGACGTTGAACCAAAGGCATCCGAAGTGGAAAGACGCGCCTGGAACTCAAGCTGATGCTTCTTGTGGAACGTGAGATATTCCGTATAGCCGGTTCTCAAAACATAGAAATCCTGATCGCCGCCGAGAAAACTTCCGACGAGATCGCCGCCGAGATTGATAACGCGTCCTTTGGTCGGATTGAACACATTGTCGCGATTGTCAAAGGTCGTAAACGCACGAAGCCTGGAAAGCCAATCCGGTCCCTCAAACTCCGTGACAGATATCGGGGCGCCGTCCGCAACGTTGTCCAGTTTTACACGCTCCAGGGTGTAACCGGTCCCGAGGCGAAGCACGTCCTTAAAGAGACGCGAGATCGTGGTCGAAGCGCCGATCCTCTTCTCTCCGAAAAGGGTATCCTGATTATCCTGAGACGTCGCAAAGAGATTGGTGCCCCAAGAGATCGGTTTATTGAAAAGATAAGGTTCCACAAAACTCAGATCGTATTCCTGGTGAACGGTCCCAATCTGTCCGCGAAGCGAGAGCGATTGGCCACCACCGGTAAAACGCGGCCAATTCAAAATGTCAAAATTACGCTGGGAGATCTCGGCAAACCCCATAAAGGTGTCGACCGAACTAACCCCGCCGCCGAAAGAAAGTTCGCCGGTGCGTTTTTCTTTAACACGGAAGATGAGATCCTTACGATTCGACCCGGCATCCGTGGGCTCGGTATCATAAGTGATCTCTTCGAAATAGTTCAGATTTTCGAGACGCTCTTTCGATTTCTCGATCTTCTTGCCGTCGAAGCGCTCGCCCGGGCGAATGCGAAGTTCACGACGGATGACCTTGTCGCGCGTCTTGGTATTTCCGCGGATCTGGACCTTCTCCACGAAATAAAGGTCTCCCTCCTGGATCTCGTAGGTGATATCCACCTTACTGTTCGCGCGGTCCAGTTTCACGTCAGGCACCACACGGGCTTCAATGTAGCCCTCTTGCGAGTAGAACTGACGAATCTTCTCCACATCCTGGGCGATGTAGTATTGGGAATAGGTCAGCCCCGGCAGCATCTCAAGCTGCTGCCAAAGTTCGGATTCCGGGAAAAGCGTATTGCCTTTGAACTTGACCTCCCCCGTCACATAATGCGGCCCTTCCTCGACTTTGATCAGGATCTGAATGGTATTCTTGTCCTTGTCATAGGTGAAGTCCGGCGCCACCTTGACGTCAAGATAGCCTTCCTTCTGATAGAAGAAGCTGATCTTCTCGAGGTCTTTTTCGAATTCTCCCTCCTTGAACGTTCCGAAGAGGAACCATATTTTCTCGCGCGTCTTCATGTACTTGCGAAGCTGCTTGGCCTTGAAGGCTTTGTTCCCTTCAAAAGAGATCTTGGTGATCTTGTACTGCTTCCCCTCATTGATTTTGATCGTGATCACCGATTCCTTGGTCTGCGGGTCCACATTCACCAGGACCTGAAGATCCACGAACCGGTATCCTTTGTTTGCATAGAGCTTGCGGATCTCTTCCTCGCCCTTCTTAACCGCCTTACGGTCCAGGATCTGCCCTTCCATCACACCGAGGGTCTTGCGGAGCTTGTCCTCTTTAAAAGAAGCCGCCCCTTCAAGAACGATCTCTTTGATGATCGGTTTTTCATCGACTTCCGCGATCAATTTGTAGCCTTCAGGAAGCTCTTCTACTTCCAGCTTCACGTCATCAAAGAATCCCGTGGCATAAAGACGTTTAATGTCTTCATTGACCGTTTGCTGCTTGAGCGGAAGTCCCTGCTTCGTCTGGATCTTGCTTAAGATCGTATTCGTGCTCACAATTTTGTTGCCTCGTACTTCCACCGCCACAACTTTTTTGGCGGGAGGTTCGGGGGCCTGGGGCGCCGTCGCGGCAGGCGCAGGTGACGCCGTAGCAGTCACGAGTGCAACCGGGGAAGCTTGAGCCGGAGCCGCCGGTTCAGGAGCCTTCACGGGTTCCTGGGGCGTAGCCGTTGCCACAGGCGCCTTCGCGGGCTCAGTGGGAGTATTCGAGGGAACCGTAGCAGCCGGTGCAGTCGCCGCAGCTTCGGGGGCAGCCGTCCCCTTGGTGTCTTCGGCAAAAGCCGGCACAGAGAATGAAATCAAAAGAGACAGGCTGAGAAATAGGGCTATACGAAACTTCACGCGGATTCCTCCGAACGGAAGAATTCGGGATTATCAAAACGCGTCCATTCCTTGAGGAACACGAGAGGGATCGAACCGACTGGACCATTACGCTGCTTGGCAATAATGGCCTCGGCCTTGTTCTTGTTCTCTTCGGAAGGCGTGTAGTATTCTTCACGGAAAAGAAATACGACCACGTCCGCGTCCTGTTCGATGGCTCCGGACTCGCGAAGGTCGGAAAGCTGCGGGCGGTTGCCGGTCCTCGATTCCACGGCGCGGGAAAGCTGACTGACGGCAATCACGGGAACACGAATCTCGCGGGCAAGGGCCTTGAGCGAGCGGGAGATCTCGGAGATCTCTTGCTGACGGTTTTCTGTCTTTGAGGAACCCTGCATAAGCTGTAAATAGTCGATCACGATAAGCGAAATATCGTGCTTCATCTTGAGGCGGCGCGCCTTGGCGCGGATCTCAAGCACGGTCTGGCCCGGAGAATCATCAATAAAGATCGGCGCTTCGGAAAGTTTCCCGGCCGCATTCGTCAGTTTCGGCCAATCCTGATGGGAGAGATACCCCGTGCGGACCTTCTGGGCATCCACCCGCGCGTGGGAACAGAGCATCCTCTGCACGAGCTGTTCTTTGCTCATTTCAAGCGAGAAGATCACGACGGGTTTTTTAAGATTGATACCCGCGTGCTCAATGATCGCGGTCGCGAACGCGGACTTCCCCATCGAAGGACGGCCCGCCACAATAATCAGGTCCGAAGGCTGAAGGCCCGCGGTTTTTTGATCAAACTCGTGGAATCCCGTCGCAACGCCCGTGATGTGCTCCTTGCGCTGGAAGAGCTGGTCGATCTTCTCCATGCTCTCATGGATGATGTCCTTGATCTGGACGGTCTTGTTCTCAATCTGGGACTGGCCGATATCGAAGATCATTTTCTCCGCGCTATCGATCAGCTCGCGAGCGCTCCCGTCGGCCTCAAAGCTGTTCTGCACGATCTGCGTCCCGGACTGAATGAGCTTACGCATCAACGCCTTGTCCTTGACGATGCGCGCGTAATGATCAATATTCGCGGCCGTGGGAACGATCGTGGTGAGCTGCGTCAGATAGCTGATCCCGCCCAATTCCTCGAGCTGCTTTGCCTTCTTAAGCTCTTCGGAAACAGTGATGAGATCGATCGGTTGATTGCGGGCAAAGAGGGTGGTCATCGCGACAAAGATGTTTTGATGGCGGTGGTCGTAGAAAAAATCGGGGGTCAGGGTTTCAATGGCTCTCGCGAGGGCAATCTCGTCAAAAAACATCGCGCCCAGAACGCTCATTTCAGCTTCGCGGTTCTGGGGCGGGACCTTTTCGTACAGATTGACCGTTGTCTGCGATTCTGCCACAAAGGACCTCTAGAGAGGTTTAAGAAGGTTGCCGGACGAGCTCAACCGTCAACCGCGTCTTGACCTGCGGGTAAATCTCCAAATCGACCTGATGCGAACCCAGGGTCTTCAGAGGATCTTTGATCCTCACCTGCTTCTTTTCGAAGCTGTGTCCCTGCTTTTCAAGCTCCAGACGAAGATCTTCCGCCGTCACGGAACCATAAAGCTTGTCGCCTTCGCCGGCGCGAACCTCGATCTTGATCGTGAGGTCCTTCATTTCTTTAGCGCGTTTCTCGGCGGCTTCTTTTTCTTTCGCCTTACGCGCGGCGCTCCGGGCACGATGCTCGGTAAAAAACTGTTTGTTGGCGCGGGTCGCCGGGACAGCGAGTTCGTTCGGGAGGAGAAAATTCCTCGCGTACCCATCACGCACGCGCACGACATCCCCTTTTTTGCCCACATCGACCACGTTCTTCACAAGTAATAATTCCATGGATCAAATCCCCTTTTTTCGTTTTATCAAATGGTCCTGGCGATCAGTTCGCCTGGAACGCCAGCAGACCCGAATGACGCGACTTTTTAATGAGGCGCGTCAGCGTCCGCTGGTCCTTCGAGCTCAGACGCGTGATACGACGCGGCAGTATCTTGCCCTTTTCGGTAATGTACTTCCCGAGAGCTTCCACATCCTTATAATCCATCTGCGGCAACACCCGGCGCATGCGCTTGCGCACCGGCTTGGAAGAAGTGCGGTTCGGAGAACCGTAATTCTTTTCGCCTTTTTTGGGGCCACGCGCATTTTTATCGAACGGTTTTTTCTTTTCGTCTTTACCAAATCTTGAAGAGGATCTCGGTTTCATATTTTCACACCTGGTCTTTAGAAGGGAATTTCTTCATCGGGTTTAAGTTCGTCCTTTGAAAGGGAGACGGAATCCTTTTTGGAAGGCATGCCGCCCTCCGGTGCTTCAAAAATACTGGCGTCCACGTCCATCGTCGGCATCTCCGAACCTTCGCCCTTGCCGCTTCCGGGCTTGGAGCCGAGGAACTGCACGTTGTCGGCGACCACTTCGGTGGAATAACGCTTGTTGCCATCCGGGCCATCCCAGCTTCGCGTCTGGATCCTGCCCTCGACAAAAACCGGCCGGCCTTTTTTCAGATACTCATTGCAAATTTCCGCGAGGCGCGCCCAGACCACAATGCGGATAAAACAAACTTCTTCTTTTTTTTCGCCGGCTTTGGAATTGAATGTTCGGTTAACCGCGATCGTAAAAGTGGTCACGGCCTGTCCAGACGGAATGTAGCGCAGTTCCGGATCCCGAGTAAGATTTCCGATCAACATCACCTTATTCAAACTAACGGCCATAGGTCACCCGCTCTTTTGCGTGTTGTGTTGATTATGCTTTGGGCGTTGCAACCGGAGCGACAGGAGCCGCCGGAAGAGGCGCTAACGCGGGCTTCTTCGCGGGGATACTCACCATATACCTTAAAAGATTCTCCTGCAGTTCCAATTCCTTGCGGAAATCCTGGGTACGGGAGGGATCCATCTCATACTCAAAAAGGAACATCCTTCCGTCTTTGTATTTCCGGATCATATGTCCGAGGGGTTTTTTCCCAAGATCCGTTTTCTGGATCACTTTCCCCTGATATTTCTCGATCCATTTCAGAACCTCGGCCGCGGGATCCTTGTGACCTTCCCCTGTAAGCTCCGGCGGAAAAATAAACAAGCCTTCGTATTTTTTCATCACACACTCCCTTAACGTCTTGTACCATTCTCCATATAAATTTCTATACGGCAAACGATACAAGCACTACGAAGTCTTCGAATTCAAAACAACGCAGCGCTAGATTTAAAAAATAACTCTTTCCGTAAGTTTCATAAAGAGAAGCCACAGAAGCAGTTATGAAGTTTTTAGGCCTCTAAAAAGGCTAAAAGGAGACACAATGTAACACAAACGTCATTGTTCCGCAACCCTGATTCTCCTTAATATAGAAAGCTCCCGAGAGAGCCCGAACAGCCTCTTATGGAGACAAAAAAACTCAGATAAAAAAAGTTGCGAGCGCTCCTCTCTCTCAAAATCCTGCGGCATTGACCCGGCTCATGGCCCTGGAAAGTGGCTCAAGCGCCCACGCACGACACGCCGCCTCGCCGCACTCGAGAAGTTCTTTCATCTTTTTTTCTTCGGCAGCCTTGAAAGGAGAAAGCACATAATCCCGGAGTGGTTCGTCCGAAAAATCACCCTCGTCCCGCTCTGCATTTCCAAGAGAACCGATCCCGATCCGCAGCCTCGGATAATCCCGGGTCCCTAAAAAAGTTTCGATCGAAGCCAACCCGTTATGCCCCCCGGCGCTTCCTTCGCCCCGCAAGCGGACTTTTCCGAAAGGCAACGCGACATCATCCACCGCGATCAATAGATCTATGGCGGGATCGATCTTCCAATATTTCACGAGTGCGGCAACCGCCTCCCCCGAAAGATTCATGTAGGTCAGCAGATGCGCCAGATAAACGACCTCGCCGTCCCAGGAGACTGCGGCTAACGAGGCCTGCTGCGATTTTTTGGAGGAGAGCTTCACCTTTTCGCGTGAAGCGATGAACTCGATGAGGCGACGGCCGATGTTATGCCGCGTCCTGGTATAAACGTCCCCAGGATTTCCAAGTCCCACGATGAGTTTCATGAGAAACCTCAGGAAGCTCCCGGGGACGCCTGCGCGCCGCCCGAGAGATCCAAGATTACTTTCCTTCTTTGGCCGGGGCTGCGGGTGCGGCGGGCTTCCCTGCAGCAGGCGCGGCCTTCGCGGGAGTTCCTTCTTCGCCTTCCTTCTCCTTCTTGCCCTTTTCCATTACTTCAGGTTCGGCAACGCCTTCTTCCGCGGGCTTCACCTCTTCTTCGCGCGGCGTATGGATCGCGAGAACCACTTCGTCGGAATCGAGCATACACTTAACGCCCTGGGGCAACTGCAATTCCTTCACGTGAACGGTATCATTGATCTTCATGGCGATCATATCGATCGTGATTTTTTCCGGGATCTCGGTCGGCAAGCACTCCACCTCAACCTCGCGATGCACCAGATCAAGCGATCCGCCTTCTTTAATGCCAGGGGCCTCTTCCATGTGGACCAACTGCACCGGCACCTTCACCGTGATCTTCTCCGTCAGCGAAATGACCATAAAATCGATATGATCGATCTTATCCGTCACAGGATTGTGCTGGATAGCCTTAATCCGGCATGTGGATTCCTTCAGCTGCACGCCTTCGACCTGGAGCGTGATCAGCACGTTCGCTCCGGCCTTTGTGTGGATGGCATTCAGAAATGCCCGATCCGGAACTTCGATCGCGAGCGGTTTCATGCCGTGTCCATAAACAACGGCCGGAAACATCTCGTTGCGGCGGACCCCGCGTGCCTTCCGGGTCCCGTGCGGGGTGCGTTGCTTGGCTTGCAGTTCAAAAGTCTTCATGGGTGATTCCTCCTGATTTTAATTTGATAAAGACGGAAGCGCCTTCCCTCTTGATCGGTTCTATCCTGACTTTTATTTTCTTTTAATAAGGGCAGTCAGGATTGCCCCAATTTCAACTTCGTCAAAATTGATCGCTATCGGAACTATCCTTGTCTAAAATTTCATTTCCCAAATGGTGACAAGGATTGCCCCAATCTCAGCTTTACTTCGATTGATTGGTATTGGGACTATGCTTCAACACCTGCGCTTGAAAAAAGAGTGCTGATCGATTCGTTATAGTGGATCCGGTAGATCGCGTCCGCCAAAAGCGAGGCGATCGAAAGCTGCGTGATCTGCTTGATCTGTTTTTCTTTCCCAAGCGGAATACTGTTCGTCACCACAAGCTCCTTGATCGGGGACCCCTGGATCCTTTCAATGGCCTTGCCGGCAAGAACCGGATGGACGATACAAGAATAAATATCCTTGGCGCCGTTCGACTTGAGAGCCTTGGCGGCTTCAACAAGCGACCCGCCGGTCGAGATCATGTCATCGATAATGATCACATTCTTCCCGGTCACAAAACCGATGATGTGCATGACTTCCGTTTTGGAATCGCTTTCGCGGCGCTTGTCCACGATCGCGAGATCGCAACCAAAAAGCTTGGCGTACCCGCGCGCCATCTTGATCCCGCCCACATCAGTCGAAACGACAACGAGATTCTTCAGCCTTTTTTTCTTGAAATAAGCTCCGAGAACATTGATCGAATAAAGATGGTCCACCGGAATATCAAAAAATCCCTGGATCTGACCGGCATGGAGGTCCATCGTCAGCACACGGTTCGCGCCCGCGCTCACAATGAGGTTTGCCACAAGCTTCGCCGTGATCGGCACCCGGGGACGATCTTTGCGGTCCTGACGGGCATAACCGAAAAACGGGAGCACCGCCGTGATGCGCTTGGCCGACGCGCGCCGTGCCGCGTCGATCAGGATCAAAAGTTCCATCAGGCTCTCGTTAGGCGGCGTGCAGGTCGGCTGAACGATAAAAACGTCCTTGCCGCGGATATTGTCGAGGATCTGAAGCGCGATCTCCCCTTCCGGAAAACGTCCCAGCTTGACAGCCCCCAAAGGAATGCCGAGTTTCTTTGCGATCTCCTGGGCCAGTTCGGGATGAGACGTTCCCGTCAAAAGGACCATGTCACCGCCATTCTGCTTCTTCTGGTTCTTTTTCATCTTCTTCATAAGGGCAACCTACCTTTTCTTCTTTGAAATGGGCCGTGCGGGAACGCCGACGACCACATCGCCTTTTTTAATTTTTGTCTTCGGGATCACCACCGACCCCGCTCCGGTCCTCACGCCATCCGGAACCCGGACAGGCGCCACGAAAACCGTATTCGAACCGATCATCACATGCTTGCCGATCATCGTTTGATGCTTTTTCTTTCCGTCAAAATTCGCCGTGATGGTCCCGGCCCCGACATTCGAGCCATCCCCAATCACCGTATCCCCCAAATAAGCCAGATGCTTGGCCGAAACTTTTTTCCCGAGCCGGCTCCGGTTCACTTCCACAAAACTTCCGACGATCGATCCGTCGCCAATCACGGTACCGTGGCGCAACTTCGCGAACGGCCCGATCTCGCAATTCGCGCCGATCACCACACCGCTTTTAATAAAACACCAGGGATAGACCGTAGTGCCCTTGCCGATCTTGACCCCGGGCGCTACAAATGTCTGCTCCGGCGCCATGAACGTCACGCCACGGTCCTGATGCCGCGCGATCTCCCGCTCATTGATCTTTTGTGTCACGACCGCCAGATCTTTCTGGGAATTAATTCCCTGTCCTTCTTCCTCACTTGCCAGAGGGAAAGCCTCCACGCAATAACCTTCGCGCCTCAGAATCTCAATCGTATCGGTCAGATAATATTCGCCCTTGCGGTTATTCTGTCCGATCTTCGCAAGGGCCTCGAAGAGGACCTTCTTATCAAAAAGATAAATCCCGGTGTTCACTTCCCGAATGGCCCGTTCTTCGGGTGCGGCATCAAGTTCCTCACGGATTGCCGCGAAGCGACCTTCTTCCCGGACGATCCTTCCATAACCCGCAGGGTCAGACCTGTCACAGGATAACACGCTCACATGCGCCCGCGATTTTTTATGCGCCTCGAAAAATCGCGCGAGCGTCTCGGGTTTCACAAGCGGCATATCCCCCGGCCAGATCAGGATGGGACCTTGCGCTCCTTTGATCGCGGCTTTTGCCATCATCACCGCATGCCCCGTTCCCTTTTGCTCGCGCTGAAGCACGGAAACGGCGCCGAAAGGTTTTAAAAAAGAACGCACCTCCGCGGCTTTGTGCCCCACCACTACATAAGGCGCCTTGATCCCGGCCCCCGCCAGAACCTCAAGCACATACCCGAGCACCGGCTTGCCGAAAACAGGATGAAGGACTTTCGGCAATTCCGAGTACATCCGCGTCCCTTTACCCGCCGCTAACACAATGGCTTCCATGGCTTCCTATCCTTTTCTTGCGATCCTTTTAACGAGCTGAAAAGGATTGCCCCAATTTCCGCTTTGCGGAAAATTGATTAGTATTGGGACTACCCCTTGATCCCGGCCAATTTGATACCTTCGACAAAGAACCGCTGATTGAACAAGAAAACGATGAGGATCGGCAGGATCATCATCATCGATGCGGCCATAAGAAGCGTCCAATCCGTCCCGTGCACGCCCTGAAAATAAGCCAGACCCACCGGCAGAGTGTACTTCGTGTGCGTGTTCACCACGATCAGGGGCCACATCAGGTTCATCCAGGCGCCCATAAAAGTAAAGGTCGTCAAAGTTGCAAGCGCCGGCTTCGAGAGCGGCAAAATGATATGCCAGAAGATGCGGACATACGAACAGCCGTCGATCTTCGCGGCATCTTCCAACTCCTTCGGCAGCGTCAAAAAAAACTGGCGAAGCATGAAGGTCCCGTAGGCCGAAAAGATCCCCGGCAGGATCAGCGCCTTATAGGTGTCGATCCAGCCAAAATGGCGGAGCAGGATAAACACCGGGATCATCGTCACAGCGCCCGGGATCATCATGGTCGCGAGATAACCGAAAAAAATCTTATCGCGACCGGGAAAGCTCAGCCGCGCGAAAGCGTACGCCGCCATAGCGCTCGTGGAAACCTGCCCGAACGTGATGCAAAGACTCACGAAAATAGAATTCAGGTAGAACTGCGCAAAGGGTACGACGGACCAGACCTTCACATAATTCTGCCATACAAAAGTAGTCGGCAACCATTCCTGCCACCAGGAGCGATGCTCGGCAAAAACTTGCCCCGGATCAGCCAGCGAAGTCGAGATCATCCACAGAAATGGTGCGGCCATACTGATAGCGCCAATGAGCAAGCCCGTAAAAAGCACCGCTCGCTGCAGTTTCTGCTTCAGCGGCGATTTCTCCTTAAGCTCGGTCACCACCTTCATAACTTTTTTCCTCCGGGAGCGGGACACCGCCGAGGCGATTTCCTGCCGCATTTCCTCCTGGATCAACGAATCAATATGATTTCCCATAAGGCTCTCTTAAGTGTAATGAACGATCTTGCCGAAGAAGCGCCACTTCACGACCGTGATGGAAAAAATGATCAAGAAAAGGACCCACGAGATCGCGGCCGCGTAGCCCATCCGGTACCATTCAAAAGCATTGTTGAAAATATAATAAATAATCGTCGTGGTCGACCCATTCGGTCCCCCGCCTGTCATAACGTAGGCCTGATCAAATCCCGCCTGAAATCCGCCGATCAAACTCATCGTCGCGATAAAAAAGGTCGTCGGCGAGATCTGCGGCCAGGTCACATTCCAGAACTTCTGCCAGCTGTTCGCGCCGTCCACTTCCGCCGCGTCATAAAGATCGCGCGGCACGCCTTGCAGCGCCGCGAGATAAAGGATCATGTTGTATCCGCCGATCGACTGCCAAACACTCATAATGATGAACGCCGGCTTCGCCCAAGCTTCATCCGTCAGCCAATTCGGCCCGACCAATCGAAGGCCGAGCATATCGCCGAACTGCGCGATCATGGAATTCAAAATGCCGAAATTTGGATTGTAGATCAGCCGCCAAAGCATGAAGATCGCAACGCCAGAGCAGATCGTCGGCAAGAAATAAACGGCCCTGAAAATGACCGTCCCCTTGAGCTTCTGGTTAAGCGCGATCGCCAGGAGAAGCGACCCGGCCATGCTGATGGGGATCGCCGCCATCAGACAAAGCGTGTTCCAGCAGTATTTTCCAAAAAACGGATCTTTCAAAAGCTCCACAAAATTCGCCAATCCCGCGAACTGGGGCCCGTCGGACAAAAGATCCCACTTCACGAAGCTCAGCCAAAGCGAGGCTATCACTGGGATCGAGGTAAAGAGAAGGAAGCCCAACAGGTTCGGCATGAGGAAGCCGTACGCCGCGATCATTTCCTTCGTTTTATCCCTGAGTCCGTTCTTCATATTAACCTTATGCCCTCTTTTCGGAAACTGCGGCGCGGTAGAGAGCCATCTCTGAACTCTCACAGCGTCGTAGTTTTGCACAAGCAAAACCGCCATGCCGTAGAGAGTTATCCTTAGACTCTCACGGCATGGTAGTTGTTCACTAAGAACAACTGCCCGGCCTGGGCTCGAACCAGGAATCTTGCCTCCAAAGGGCAGTGTGATACCATTTCACCACCGGGCAATAACCTTTTTACTCCAGAAAATCAACGCTCGAACGGATCGTCATCGCCGAGGCTCTGCGCGAGCGGCTGGTGCTCCACATAAAGTTCGTAAGCCTTCAAAACCTCTTGCTGGATATAATCCTTGAATTCCGCCGTAATGGGATGCGCCACGTCGCGGTAGTCATCGCCCTTCACCTTACGGGAAGGCATCACCACGAAAAGGCCCTTCACTCCCTCGAGCACCTTTAGTCCCCGCACCACAAAACAACCGTCAAAGGTAATATTGGCAAAAGCGCACAGCTTATTTTCTTTACTCGCCTGGGGAAAAACGCGAACTTCCGTGATCTTCACTTTCAGGCCTCCGCATCAAATGTACTATCCTGACTATTATTTTCTTTAAATTAATGGTAGTCAGGATTGCCCCAATTTCAGATTCTCTGAAATTGATAAGCATTGGGACTACAAAGAGTGACAAATCACCTTGCGAAAAGGAAAGGGAACTTCTTTCAATCTCTTCGATAGACCCAGAACTTCCTTGCGGGTGGAACACGCCGCGAAAACTGTTGCCCCGCTCCCGCTCATCAGAACCAGAGGAGCGCCCAGGCCTTTGAGGAACGCCAGGGCATTTGGAATGGACGGCATGAGCCGAAACGCCGGAGTTTCCAGATCGTTTTTCACGAGTTCCGAAGCCTCCCAGACCCGCCGCCTTTCGAGAAAAGAGCGCAGGATTCTAGCAATACGCTTTTCCTTTGTCAAGGAGAGGGGGCGGCCCTTCCAGTCGAGCGTCTGATAGACCTTTTTTGTGTTAAGTCCTTGCTCCGTGACGAGTAAAAGAAACCAGAGAGAAGCACCACGCGGAACCTTTTGAAGTTTGTCCCCAATGCCCCAGGCCATCGCCTGGCTCGCGCCGGAGAGAAAGAACGGCACATCCGCGCCCAGTTTTTTCCCGATAGAAAAAAGCTCCTTTTGAGCAATTTCGAGGCTAAACAGCCTTTTCATGCCCAGAAGAAAGTACGCCGCATTGCTCGACCCCCCCCCAAGTCCCGCTCCAAGAGGAATACGTTTGGTCAGACGAACCGAGACGCCGCCAAGATCCGGGAATCTCTGCTGAAGCTTGCGGTAAGCCTTGGTGATGAGATTACCTTCCCCGGTCTCAAGCGAAGGAATATTCGTGACGAGCTTGAACCCTTGGGGACTTTTCCGGATACAAATCGTATCCGCAAGGGAGATCTTCTGGAAAAGTGTCAATAGCTCGTGATAGCCATCCGGCCTTTTTCGGATGATCCGGAGATGGAGATTGAGCTTGGCAGGACTTGGGAGGACGATACTTTTCATACCAGTACGGTGTACGGCGTACGGAGTACGGTGTATGTCTGAAAAATCCGACGCCGCACCCCGTACTCCGTACTCAATACTGACTAGGACCAGTCTTTTTTCTTGTGGCGATTCTTGCGGAGTTTCTTCTTCCGCTTGTGCTTATTCATCTTCTTCTTGCGCTGCTTACGTGCCCAGGGCATTGTTTCCTCCGTTGTAAGACGTAAGCGACAAACGCTAAGTCTCTTACGACTTACCGCTTACCACTTATCACTGCTTTTATGGGATAACTTTATTTAAAGGATATTCGATAATGCCGGACGCGCCCGCCTTCTTAAGCGCCGGGATCAACTCACGAACCACCGATTCATCAATAATGGTTTCAACATCCAACCAGTTCTTGTCCGTAAGATTCGCGATGGTCGGCTTCTTCATCGCCGGGAGCAGGTCTAGGATCTTCTGGAGATTCACCTTCTCGACATTCATCTTCAGGCCCACCTTCTCCTGAGCGCGCATGGCGCCGTCGAGAAGCATCACAAGGTTGTCCATTTTCTGCTTCTTCCAGACATCCTTCACACTTTTCTTATTCGCGATGAATTTCGGAATGGAAACGATCACGGTGTCGATGATCTTAAGCTTGTTCGCCCGAAGGCTGGAACCCGTCTCGGTCGCTTCCACGATCGCATCCGCAAGTTTCGGCGGCTTGGCTTCCGTGGCGCCCCAGGAAAATTCCACTTCCGCGTCCACCCGGTGCTTCTTGAGATAGCGCTTCGTGACTTCCACAAGTTCCGTCACGACCTTCTTCCCCTTCAGATCCTTTACGGTCTGGAACGGAGAGGATTCATGCACGGCCAGCACCCAGCGAACAGAATTAGACGTGCGCTTGGAGTATTGAAGCTCGCAGAGCTCCACCACTTTGGAATTATTCTCCACGATCCAGTCATGCCCGGTCAGACCACAATCCACGATCCCCTGCTCCACATAGCGGGACATTTCCTGAGGACGAAAGAGCACGACTTCAATCTCGGGATCATCAATGGAAGGGATATAAGAACGGGAACTGACATTGATCTTGAAGCCGGCTCTCTTGAAGAGATTATAGGTCGCTTCTTCGAGACTTCCCTTGGGTAACGCAATTTTAAGCTTATTGGCAGATGTCATGAGGGGCGGATTCTATCTTTTTGCCCTCGGAGTGTCAATCCTGGAGATCAAAGTCTCTTATTCGTCCTGATTCTTCTTCGGGATCATATGGTGTTCTACTTTTAAGAACAGAATAAGAATAACCAAAACCAGGAGAGTGGCGATGACCGCGATCTTGTAGAGACCCACGCCGCAGGCCATGCCGATACCGCAAATGGTCCAGATCCCGGCCGCGGTCGTCAAACCCCGGACACTCCCCTGCTGCGAACGGATGATGGCTCCCGCGCCTAAAAATCCGATGCCCGTCACCACTTGAGCGGCAATACGTGAAGGATCGACCGTGGCGAGGCCCTTATAGATCAGAAACATCTCGGTCGAAAGCACCATCATGAGCGCCGAGCCGAGACACACCAGCGTGTAAGTTTTGAAACCGGCGTCTTTGCCATGGATCCCCCGCTCAAGTCCTACCAGGGCCCCAAGAAAAGTCGCGGCGATCAATCGTATGGCAAGTTCAGCATCGTGAGACGAAAGAATCATATCCATCCTCCTTTTATGAGATCACTAACCCCGGATCACCGGCCATACTCAATTTCGACCGAATTCCTTTTTTATAAAGCTCGAATCCGCGGCGCGCGATCATGGCCCCGTTGTCGGTCGAAAGGACGAAAGGAGGAAGCCAAACCTTGATCCCCCTGGCCGCGGCATCCCGCGTGAGTTTCTCCCGAAGATACGAGTTCGCGCTCACGCCACCGCCCACCGCGATATCAGATACTCCTTTAAACTCCGCCGCATCCAAAGCCTTTTCGACCACCCATCCGATCACGGCATGCTGAAAACTTGCAGCCATATCTTGGGTGGCCGGCGCTTTTGGATTCGGCTGTCCGGTCTTTGGATCCTGGATCTGATAAAGCACCGCGGTCTTGATCCCGCTGAAACTGAAATTAAAGCGCTTGTCGAGCTTGGGCCGCGTGAACCGGACCGCCTGAGAATTCCCCTGCCTCGCGAGTTTATCCAAAAGCGGACCCCCGGGATAACTCAGTCCCATGATCTTCGCGACCTTGTCGTACGCTTCTCCTATGGCGTCATCGATCGTTTCACCGAGAATATGGATCTTTCCCTTTTCACAGAACGTGAGCATCGTGTGTCCACCGGAGACGAGAAGGCCGATATAGCGCTTGGGTTCTTCGTGTCCGATAAAATTCGCGACCAGATGCGCTTCCATATGGTGAACGCCCACAAGCGGGATCTCCAGCTGATACGCGAGCGCCTTCGCGAACGCGACTCCGACCAAAAGCGATCCGATCAGTCCCGGCCCCTGCGTCACAGCGATCAGATCGAGATCTGAAGCCTTGATCTTCGCTTCTTCAAGGGCTTCTTCGAAAACGCACTGGATCTGCTCCATGCAATGGCGCGACGCCACTTCCGGCACCACGCCCCCGAATTTCTTGTGACGAAAAAGACTGGAGGAAACCACATTGGAGAGGATTGTGTCCTTGCCCTTGAGGACCGAACACGACGTTTCGTCGCAGGAAGTCTCTACACCCAAGGTGTAGAAAGGCGTACGGTGTACGGAGTACGGGGCAACCTTCTTTTCTTTTACGCCGTACACCTTCCGCCGTACTCCTTCCGCTGTACGCCTTACTTCAACTTTTGACATAAAATCTCGTTAACCACTTTCGGATTCGCCTTGCCGCCGGTTTCTTTCATAACCATGCCGACAATGGCGCCGAGGGCCTTTTGCTTGCCGGCCTTGAATTCTGCGACTGCGGTGGGGTTCGCGGCGATGGCTTTTTCAACGGCCTTCTCGATCAGTCCGGTATCGGAAACCTGAACAAGTCCTTTTTCTTTCACGATGCCGTCGGCCGCCTTGCCCGTCGCGGCCATTTCCTGGAGCACTTCCTTGGCGCTCTTCCCGCTGATCGTGCCCTGTTCGACAAGCCGGATCAGTCCGGCGAGAGCGTGCGGCGAGACAAGGCAGTCTTCGATCGTGTTATTTTTCGCGTTAAGCAGGGAAAGGAGTTCATTTTGTATCCAGTTGCTCGCGAGCTTGGCGTTGGCTCCTTCGCGGATACAGGATTCAAAATATTCCGCGATCTTCTTTTCCTGCACGAGCACATAAGCGTCGTAGTCGGAAAGACCGAACTCCTGGATGAACCGCTTCGCGCGTTCGCGCGGCAGTTCCGGCAAGGTCTTCCGCAGTTCTTCCACGGCTTCGCGTGAAAGTGTGAACGGCACAAGGTCCGGCTCCGGAAAATACCGGTAGTCATGCGCCTCTTCCTTGGAGCGCATAGAAAAAGTCGTCTGCTTCACGTCATTCCAAAGCCGCGTTTCTTGAACGATCGCTTCCCCGTTCTCGCAGGCCTCGGTTTGCCTTTCAATCTCATACTGGATCGCCTTCTGCACCATTTTGAAGGAGTTAAGGTTCTTGATCTCAACCTTCGTACCGAATTTTTCCTGACCCACGGGACGGACGGACACGTTGGCGTCGCAACGCAGGCTTCCCTTTTCCATATCGCAGTCGCTGACCTCGACATACTGGAGAATCGCCTTAAGGGCGGTTAGATAATCGTAAGCTTCCTGAGGGCTGCGAAGATCCGGCTCGGAGACGATCTCCAGGAGCGGGATGCCGCCGCGGTTATAATCCACCAGACTGCCGTCCATGATGCCTTCATGGAGAAGTTTGCCCGCGTCTTCTTCCAGATGCGCGCGCGTCACGCCGATCTTCCGCTCGATCATCTTTCCGTCGGCAGTCTTCGTCTCGATCAGGAGTTCGCCCTTGCCGTTCACCGGCATATCAAATTGCGAGATCTGATAGGCCTTGGGCAGATCAGGATAAAAATAATTCTTCCGGTCGAATTTGAGCCGCTCCGCAACTTTACAATTCAGCGCGAGCCCCACCTTGATCCCGAGCTTGAGCGCCAACTCGTTTAAGACCGGCAGCGACCCCGGCCATCCGAGGCACACGGGACACGTGTGGCTATTCCCCTCCGCCCCGAATTCCGTGGAGCAGGAGCAGAAGAGTTTGCTCTTTGTTTTCAGCTGCACGTGGACTTCAAGTCCGATGACCGGTTCGTAGTTCATTTAACTCTCGGCTCTTTCTCTGGCAAACAATGCGTCTCTTTTAATCACTTGAGGATCGCTTCCGCCTTGGCTTTTAAATCAACGGGGACAATCTCATCGCCAAGCTTCGGATCGAGAACGTTAACGGCAAGGATCGTTTTCGGGTCATCCCAATTGAATTTCCGGTCCTGATTCAGATCACGAATAACTTCAATGAAAAGCTTTTTTCCCTCAGGATCGTACCGCCAGGATGTCACGCTCGTGTTTGCCGGGGTCACCTGACTCAGATGGGTTCCGTCCGCATTTGAAACGTATCCGGGCAAGGCATCTTTTTCATTAAGCACACCATCCCCATTGGTGTCCACGAGAGCCATCCGGTAAAAAATAAAGGTCGGAGGGGTTTTGTCTTCCTTTTCTGAGTAACTTTTTTCCGGAAAACAGACATTCTGAATAAATCCCTTTTGCTCCAGAAGAAGCTTGGAAACTCCCGTCGTTTTATCGATAAATACGAGGTTGTAGAAGGGCCCATACATTTCGCTGAAATAGCGGGAATCGCTGTAGTCACTGTACGAACTCATTCTCGGGGAACTTGCAAAAGGCCGTGTCTCTCCCACCTTCTTCTTTTCCAGAGTTATCGGAACAATAAAGTGATCGAGCCCATTCACTGACAACGGCAGTTCATATTGCACAATAACCTTCAGACCCGCCAGGTCCGGCTTGTTTTTCCCCGCCTCCACGGCAACGCCTTCTACGGAATGCATCTTATAGCGGAGAAAACTAACCCCGGCGCCTATCACGCCCATAAGAATCAGTCCGAGAAACAGAATCCCTGTCGCTAGCGCAACGATTTTCCAGACCAAACCGATGACCTTATTCATATTCATATCAGAGACTCCTTGTTTTTTCGCTTCGCCCTATCGAAACGTTATCCAGCACACGGGACGATTCATTCGCCCGCTGGCGGGGTCATTCATTTTGAGACCAGGCCACCGGCCGATGATTCTTAAAGCTTTTGATGCGTGCCGTCGCAGAAGGGTTTCTTCCTTGAGGCTTTGCAACCACACCAGGCGACAGTCCCAGCCTTTTCGATCACGGTACGGACCGGCAGCATGCCCGTCTGCTTCGTATTATGGGATCCGTCGCAAAGCGGCTGATTGACGGATTCCCCGCAAGAGCACCAAAAATATTCGCCCGGTTTCATATTGATGACATACGGCATTTTCACCTTCGCCATAAAAACCTCCTAAAGTGCTGGTTTCTTTTTGTAGACGCCAACTTCTTGTTCAAAAGCGTAGGCCGCGCGAAGCATCGTCGATTCGTCAAAAGGTCGGGCCATGAGCTGCATGCCGATCGGCAGACCGCCCGAGGTAAATCCACACGGAATCGACATCGCCGGAATTCCCGCGAGGTTTGCCGGGATCGTAAAGATATCAGACAAGTACATCGCGATCGGATCCGCGGCTTTCTCACCGATCTTAAAGGCCGGCGTGGGAGATGTCGGCGAAAGGATCACATCGACTTCTTTAAACGCCTTTTCAAAATCCTGACGGATCAGCGTACGGACCTTCTGTCCCTTAAGGTAGTATGCCTCATAATAACCAGCCGAGAGAACAAATGTTCCGAGCAGGATGCGGCGCTTGGCTTCCTGGCCAAAGCCCTGGTCCCGTGTTTCAAAATACATTTCGCGAAGATCTTTGGACGGCACGCGAAGACCGTACTCCACGCCATCAAAACGGCCGAGATTGGAGCTGGCTTCCGCAACAGCGACGATGTAATAAACCGCGACCGAGTGTTCGGTGTGCGGCAATGAGATCGTCTTGATCTCCGCGCCAAGCTTCTTGTAGATTTCGGCAGCCGCCCGTACGCTTTTCTCGACTTCCGGGTCGATCCCGGCAATGAAATATTCCTTCGGCAGGCCGATGCGGAGTCCCTTGACGTCCCTCTTGAGCGCCTGCGTAAAATCCGGAACTTTTTCGGGAGAGGACGTGGAGTCCTTGGAATCATGGCCGCAGAGGATATTCAAAAGTATCGCGGAATCTTCCACGGTCTTGGTGATCGGTCCGATCTGATCAAAGCTCGAGCCAAACGCGATAAGGCCGTAGCGCGACACACGGCCGTATGTGGGCTTCACACCGACCACGCCGCAAAGCGCCGCGGGCTGGCGAATGGAACCGCCGGTATCGGAGCCTAATGCCGCAAGCGTCATGTCCGCCGCAACCGAGGCTGCGGAGCCGCCGCTCGAGCCGCCCGGAACGCGCGAAAGATCCCAGGGATTCTTGCAGGGCCCAAACGCGGATGTCTCGCAGGAAGATCCGAAGGCAAATTCATCCATATTGCATTGCCCGAAAAGCGTCGCTCCGGCAGTCTTGAGTTTCGTGATCACCGTCGCGTCATAAGGCGGCACATGTTTGGCGAGGATCTTGGAGGCGCAAGTCACTTCCCGACCGTCGATACAGAGGTTGTCCTTAATCGAAATCGGCACACCGGCGAGGGGTAATGTACCCATATCACACCTCGTAGGTGGGATACGGTCGTCAAACCTCAAAAAGGCATTAAGCTTGGGATTAAGCTCTGCCGCGCGCTTCGCGAAAGCGTCGAGGACCGGCTGCGCGCCGTCCTTTTTCGCGACCTCAATGGCTTCCCTGAGTGTCAGAGCACAAAAGTCGGTCATCGCTGCACGATTTTGGGGACTTTGAAGAAACGGCCGTCGGCCTGGGGGGCATGCGCGAGGGCCTTCTCCGCGGCGTTCGAGGTCTTGGCTTCATCCTTGCGGAAGACGTTTTCCATATTGAGCACATGGCTTGTGGGCTCGACACCCGCCGTATCAAGCAGGCTCAGTTTATGGACATAGTCGAGGATGGCACCGAGATCTCTCTCGAGCTTCTGCTTTTCTTCGGGCTTTAGATTGAGCCGCGCGAGTTCCGCGACCCTTTCGATCTTGAATTCCATGAGATTTCTCCTAAGTAGGACGACATTCTGCCCGAAGGTGGAGGGAGTGTCAATGCAGGGGACGGTCCCCCGGAAGAGAACCGCCCCCAGATCATCAAACTATTTCGTCGAACAGCAGGACCCGGACACGCCGAATTTCTTCAGGATCTTCTCGGCAAGGCAAAAGCCGGTGAGCGAGGACTGGATCAAGTTGACGCCGACAAAGGCGGTCCAGATCAGCCACCACTTGCTAACAAGCACCGCAAGCAAAACGCTGATCAGAATGAAACTCCCTGCGATAATGCGTATCATTTTTTCCATGGACATGCAAAACCTCCCTTTCGTACGGAGTACGGCGACAAGCTATTTGCTGCTCGCCGTACGCCTTACGCCTTACTATTTTTCTTAGCCATCATGTAATAAAAAACAGGCACTGCCGTCCGGGACAGGAGCGTCGAAGCGATCTCTCCCGCCATCAGGGCCACTGCCAAACCCTGAAAGATCGGATCAAACAAAATCACGGAAGCGCCCACGACCACCGCCGCGGCCGTGAGTAACATCGGCCGGAAGCGTTCGATCCCCGCCTCGATCACCGCTTCTTCAAGGGGCATCCCCTCGGCGCGGCGAAGCTCGATGAAATCCACAAGAATAATGGAATTCCGGACCACGATCCCCGCTCCCGCGATCATCCCGATCATCGAAGTTGCCGTAAAGAACACGCCGCCCAGCCAATGCGCCGGCAAGATCCCCACCAGCGTGAGCGGGATCGGCAGCATGATGATGAGAGGCGTCTTGAAGGACTGGAACCATCCGACCACCAGCGCGTAGATCAAGATCATCACGAACGCGAACGCGATCCCGAGATCGCGGAACACCTCATACGTGATCTGCCATTCCCCGTCCCACTTGACCGCCCACCGGTCCGTCGAGGCGGGCTGGCCGCTAAAGACCTGGTCGATCTTTTTCTGATCCCCGGCACCCGTAGGCAACGGTAATTTTGAAACAGCGTCCTTGATCTGCAAAATGGCGTAAGCGGGACTTTCGAATTTTCCGGCCACGTCCGCGATCACATAGGAGACCCGCATTAAATTCTTATGATAGATCGCGAGGTCTTTTGTTCCGTCTTTCACATCCACCAGCTCACGGATGGAAATGGGATTCCCGAAGCGCGACAAAAGCGTCAGGTTCAGCGTTGCCTCCAGAGTGGCGCGTTTGGCCTGCGGAAGACGCAAAAGGATCTCGACCGGTTCGTTCTCCTCAGAAAGATGCGCGAGATCCACGGTCCGGCCACCTACCGCCGCCGCAAGGACCTCCGCGATCTGGGTAACGGGGATACCGTTAAGGGATGCCTTCTGCGTATTCACCCTAAGACGCAGGAGTTTTTCAGGTGCCTGAACGTAGGTGTCAATATCCGTAATGCCCGCCGACTCTGAAAGCAGTTTCTCGATGCTTCCCGCCAGCTCATTTTGCCCCTCGAGCGTGGGGCCGTAGATCTCCATCACCAGCGTCGATAAAACCGGCGGACCTGGCGGAACCTCCGCAACCTGGACATGACCTCCGTATTTTGCCACGATCGCGTGAACCTTCGGCCGAACGGCCTTCGCGATGTCGTGGCTCTGGCGCTTGCGCTGATGTTTTCCCGCGAGATTAACCTGCAGATCCGCCTGGTTCGGCTTCGACCGCAGGAAATAATGCCGCACGAGCCCGTTAAAATTGTAAGGGGCCGCGGTACCGACATACATTTCGATATCCTTGACCTCGGGCTCCTTGACAAGTTCCTGCGCGATCTCGGAGATCACCTGCTGTGTTTTCGCAGCGGGAGTACCCTCGGGCATATTGAGCACAACCTGGAATTCATTTTTATTATCAAACGGCAGCATCTTCATGCGCACCAACTTGAGCGGCACAAGCATGATGACGGCAACAAGCAAGATACCGAGCGCCCACAGGAAAATGCGGCGCACTTTCGCGTCGTGGATCAGCGGGTTCATATAGGAACGATAGAGTCGCGTGAGGAAATCTTCCTTTTCGCCGACTTGATGCGCCTTGAGCTTCCCCTGAGCGAACGCCTTCCCGAGGATCTGATAGGCCGCCCACGGCGTCGCGACAAAAGCCACGAACATGGAAAAGAACATCGCCGCGCTCGCGCCGATCGGGATCGGACGCATGTAAGGCCCCATGAGACCGCTCACGAAGGCCATCGGCAAGATCGCCGCGATCACGGTCAGTGTCGCAAGAATCAAGGGACTGCGGACTTCATTTACCGCCTCAATCGTGACATCGAGGATGTTCTTGGCCTTGTTCTGCGGCATGCGCAGATGCCGGACGATATTTTCCACATCCACGATCGGGTCATCGACCAAGATGCCGATGGAAAAGATCAGCGCGAAAAGCGTGATGCGATTGAGCGTGAAACCGAGGAAATAGAAAGTCGCAAGGGTCAGCGCCAGCGTCATCGGGATCGCGATCGCCACGACCCCCGCCTCGCGGCGGCCAAGCGACCACGCGATCAAGAGGCTCACGCCAAATACCGCGATCGCCATGTGAAATAGCAGTTCATTGGATTTTTCCTGCGCCGATTCCCCGTAATCGCGTGTCACGGTCATGGTGACATCTTTCGGGAAAGAGGCCTCCGGAACTTCTTTCAGCGTATGCCGTATTACCTCCGAAAGATGCGCGGCATTCGCACCCTTGCGTTTGGAAATAGCCAATGTCACGGCTTCAAAAACACCCGACTTCGCGTTCTTCTCTGCGGGACCAAAGAGAATGTGCGTCGAACGCTCTTCCTCGTCCGGTCCATCCACCACATTCGCCACGTCCTTGAGCGTCACCGTGCTTCCGCCGCTCACCCCCACAACCAGATTTTCAAGATCCGTCTTGGTGCGGAAAAAGGCATCGGACTCGACCTGCGTGAGTTCGGGTACGCTCTCGAGATGCCCGGAGCTTTGTTTGACATTGGCCGCGCGGATGAGCTGGCCGATCTCGAGCGGGCTCAAAAGCCGGGCTTTCAATTTTTCTTCATCGAAAAAGACCTGGAACTGGCGCTTGCGGCCGCCGGTGATATGCGTCTCGGAAACATCGGGAATGGCGTTGACGATCCTCTGGAGATTCGCCACGGTCCTGCGAAGCGCCACAGGGTCCTGCTTTTCACTGTGAAAGGTAAGCGCCATGATCGGGACATCATCGATCGAGCGGACCTTGATCAGCGGCTGGGTCCCGTCCGGAGGCATAAAATCGAGATTGGAATAGACCTTGGTGTAAAGCTTGATCAGACTCTTTTCGACGTTCTCGCCGACTTTGAAGCGAATAATAAAAAGCGCGCCTTCCGCCTCGGTCGTGGAGTAAACGTATTCGACCCCGGGGATCTCCCAAAACTTCCGCTCGCCGAGGTTCACGATGCGCTGCTCGACTTCGCGGGAACTCGCGCCCGGATAGGCGACAAAGACATCGAACATCGGCACCGAGATCTGTGGCTCTTCCTCGCGCGGCAGGTTCATCACCGCGAATACGCCGAGAATAAGCGACACCGCGATAATAAGCGGCGTGATCTTCGATTTCGCGAAGTAGCTGACGATTCCGCTGATAAAGTCCGAATGATGTGTCGTCATAGTCTCAATTTTCTTTTCTTGATGGTGACCATGACAGCCCCAATTTCAGATTCTCTGAAATTAATCAGTATTGGGGGCGTCATGTTCCCAGACGTGTGTTGACCTGATGAATGCCGTCTTCGTCGAGCTGCCCCGAAAGGAAGAGCAGCTTGGCGTGTTCGAGTTCGAGCGTGAAAAGGATCTGCTGCAGGCCGGAGGCCGTTTCAAGATACGTGCGGCGTATCGCGAGAAGGTCCGCGATGGATTTACGACCCTCCTGATAAAGCTTGGCCGTCAGATCACTCGCCTGCTGGGCGTCCTGATAGGCCTGCAGGAGTACCGGATGATCGGCCGTCACGGTTTCATAAGCCGTGAGCTCCCCGACAAGCTGTTTCGCGATCTCGTCGCGAAGCGCCTGGCGATCCGCCTTGAGCGCCTCGGTACGGTGCTTTGCCTCTTGTGTGCGGTCGGGGTAGGTCGGATTAAAAAAGTCCACGCTCCCCCGCATCCCCACCGTGAAGTTCTTGCCGCTTGATGTTAAATCGTGACTGTCGGCGGCGAGATCGCCAAACCCATAAATTTTGGGAAGGAATGAAGTCTTCTGGCGCAGAGATTCGATGCGCTCCGCATCGATCATACTATCCATCGCCACCAAATCCTTACGCTTTTGATAAGCCTGGGCGATCAAGTTTTGAAGTTCCCCCCTCTCCTGCACATCCCCGGGAATCTTTCCTGTGGCATCCCAGACAAGCGCAGGGTCCTCGCCCATCAGAATATTCATAAACATACGCGAGGTCTTGAGCATCGCCCGCGTCCTGTTCAATTCGCGTTCGACTCCCGCCGACGCGACCTTGGCCGCGTAAAAATCCGCGCCCAGGATCATGCCTTTTTTCTGGAGATCGTCGGCCTGCTTGAGATCCTGATCGATCACATTCTTCAGACCGGTCGTGATATTGAAAAGTTCCCGGGCCAATAAAATCGCAAGATAGTTTTCAAGCGCTACGAGCGAGGCTTCCATCTCCGTGAAATCCGCTTCGAGATCCGCCGACTTGACGAGACGGCGCGCGGAACGGATCTTCGAGATCGTATTAAAGGAATCAAAAAGCAGCATCTCGCCCTGCACCCCGAAGTTGTAATTCGTCCGGTGGCGCGGGGAGTTCATCGCGTTGAGCTGAAAATCATGATCGGTGAAAGACTCCTGCCGGAGAAGCATGCTGAACACCTCCACGGGATCATCGCTCGTCACCATAGAACTGACCCCCTGGATCCGAGGAAAAAGTTCCGCAAGCGCCAAATTCTTGCCGGCCTTGGCCTGCTCGAGCTCCTCATATTTCTTTTTCAGCGCGGGATAGTGGGCAAGGACCTTTTTATAGCAATCGAGAAAGGTCATGGTGGAGAGCATCTCCGGAGGGCGCGCGGCCGGCTCTTCGGAAAAGACAAAGGGACTGCCCAAGAGCCCCAAGACAAGTAGGAAAGGCAGTGTTTTCTTCATAAGGATGGCAATCATCTTAGTCCGTTTCTTTAGATTTAGAAAACTTTTTCCGAACACTCTTCAGAGCCCTGGTCTCAAATAAGTCCAGGGCGTCTAAAAATTGTTTTTTGACAAATGGAGCTGCGCAAAAGCATTTCCTATTTTCGGGTCCGCGGGGACATCCATCGCTGAGAATCCAGTAGCAGGACGCCCAGAAATGTCTCCCCAGATCATCTCGTAGGCACGCAGTGAAACTAGCGCTCCGTCACATTAATTCTTAATAGGTTTGCCGTTCTGCCCAAGTTTTTATTTCCTTTCATTTGTGGCGACTTGGGCTGCCCCAATTTCCGCTTCACGGAAATTGATAAGAATTGGGGCTTTACCGTGTGCCGTTATAAATTTATGTGACACGGTACTAGTTATGCCCGGATAAAGCTTTTCCGCCCAAAACCCGGTCAATCTCAGCTTTCCAGGAATTGATATCGCGGGCACCGGATTTCTTTCCGTTCAGGAAGAAGGTCGGGGTTCCGCGAACATCCGACTGAACTCCCAATTTCATATCGTCTTTAATTTGCTTGTCGAATTCAGCGTCCTTGTTCTTGAGGTCTTCTTTTAGTTTGTTCTCATCCAAAGCAAGCGCCTGCGCATACTCTTTCACTTTGGCCTCAGAGACATCGGCCCTGTTCTTCATGAGAATATCAATCGCTTCAAAATACTTTCCCTGAAGATGGGCCGCTAAAGCAAATTTAGCCGCAGGCACAGCTCTTTGATGAAAACCAAGCGGGTAATTCTTGACCATAAGTTTGACCTTGTCCGGATACGCTTTCAGAACCTCTTTAATCGGCTCATAAAAACGCGAACAATACGGACACTCGAAATCAGCGAACATCGTGATCATGACAGCAGCGTCCTTAGGACCCTTCACCGGCGTGACCCCGACATCGAGTACATATACCTTATTCAGATCTTCCGCAGGCGATGGCTGCCTCCCCTGACTTCCGCGGCAGAGCGCTCCGGTGGCGATCTTTTGGTCTAACGAATCGATTTTCCTCTCCAGGACGTCGATCTTCTTATCTATACGGTTCTGCGTCTCGGATAACGCTGCCATTCTGGCGCTGACAGGGGCCATGGCACGCGTCACCAAAAAATTGATGCCGATCAACAACGCGATACCGGCAACAATCCACGCGCCGACCGCTAAAAAAGCATTCCTCGTCTGCTCATGCATACATACTCCTTTAATTTATTTGATGTTTTTTCTATCTCACCCACGAACAAGGCATTTACTTTATTTTCTTTTTTAGCTCGACCAATACATTAAGCACGATGTATATCCCGCCCGATTCCTAGGACTAAAAAGCTAGCTCCGCTTTCGTTTAGTCAATCACAATAGGGATTCATTGAACATTTTTCTCTTATTTTTGTAAATGCTTATTATCTGACCTCTGCAGCCGGGGCCGGTTCGCTGGAAAAGAATTTACGGCGAAAATACAGCGAAAGGCTCACAAGCCCGATCAACACGGGGACTTCGACCAGGGGGCCGATCACGGCTGCAAACGCGACGCCGGAATGGATCCCGAACACAGCCACCGCCACAGCGATCGCCAATTCAAAGTTATTACTCGCGGCCGTGAAGGATAAAGTCGCGGACTGAGCGTAATTCGCGCCGATATTTTTGCTCATAAAAAAAGAGAGCAGGAACATCACGACAAAGTAGAGGAGAAGGGGTATTGCGATGCGCACCACATCCACCGGAATCCTGACGATCGCCTCGCCTTTAAGCGAAAACATCACAACGATCGTAAACAATAGTGCGATAAGCGTCATAGGACTGATGGCCGGGATGAACTTTGTCTCATACCAGACCTTATCCTTGGCTTTGAGCAGAATGAAACGCGTCAGCATCCCCGCCAGAAAGGGAATGCCGAGGTAGATAAAGACGCTTTTCGCGATCTGCCCGATCGTGATAGCCACCACGCTGCCATCGAGGCCGAACCAGCGCGGCAATAACGTAATAAAAACCCAGGCATACACGGAGAAAAACAAAACCTGGAAGATCGAGTTGAACGCCACAAGCCCGGCGCAATACTCCGTATCCCCTTCCGCGAGATCGTTCCAGACAATGACCATGGCGATGCAGCGTGCGAGACCGATCATGATCAGCCCGACCCTATATTCCGGATAGCCGCGCAGGAACGTGATCGCCAGAACGAACATCAGGATGGGGCCGATTACCCAATTCTGTACCAGGGAAAGCAGTAGGACCTTCGTGTTCTTGAACACGTCGCCGAGTTCTTCGTACTTCACCTTCGCGAGCGGCGGGTACATCATGAGGATCAGTCCGATCGCGATCGGGATATTGGTCGTCCCCACCTGGAACTTATTCCAGAAACCCACCACCGGAGGGTAAAAATATCCCGCCGCGACACCGAGCCCCATCCCGAGAAAAATCCAAAGTGTCAAGAACCGGTCTAAAAAAGAAAGCTTTTTGGGAGAATCGCAGCATGGCATGAAAGGACTCCTTATTCTGAAATGCCGTTTAAAGCAACTGCTTTAAATTTTCCATGGATCATGTCCCGGACTTTCCGGAACTCTTCAATGACGCCTTCGGTAATCTCTTTGTCATGCGGAGGATCTGGAAATTCCCAATGCAGGCGTTTCGTATTGCCAGGAAAGAACGGGCATGATTCCTTCGCATTATCGCAAACCGTTATGACGTAATCGAAGCTTTGCCCCTTGAACTCATCCACATGTTTCGAGCGATGTCCCGAAATATCGATCCCGATCTCCTTCATGACACGAATCGCGACAGGATTCGCCTGGGAAGGAATTGTCCCTGCGCTGAACACCTCAAAGCGGTCATTTCCGTAATGTCGCAAAATGCCTTCCGCCATTTGCGAACGACAGGAATTACCGGTGCAAAGAATTAGAACTTTTCTTTTCATTGTTTTTTTCCGGAACGTTTTTACAACATCCCCCTTCGATCTTGATTCCGTGGTGATGCACGAGGGCATTTGCGAGCTTTTTGCGGGCCGCGGTAAGAATGCGTGAGACGGTCGAACGGTGCACTTTCATCTTCCGGGCCGCCGCATCCTGCTCAAGACGCCGGCCGTCACAAAGCCACAGCGCCTCCAGCTCATCCAATGTGAGAGTCGTTACGACAATATCTTTCTTTGCCACGTGGAGCGGACGAAAACAGCGGTCTCCCGGCTTGCAGCCGACCTGCCGGATCTTCTTAGGACGCATTTTGATCCCTCCTTTGCACCGTTTTTGTATTATTTACGAGTCAACGGTGCGGCACCTCGAACCATTCTTTTGAAGCTATCTCGGTGCCGTTATGCACATATGTGCATAATAGACTCAAAAAGAACTCATGTCAAATATTTTTTATGAAAAGGATCAAGTCAGGAAAGCGACGCTAAAAATACCGGAGGTGGTTTGGACCTTATTGCTCCCGAAGATATCCTGCTGCACGCCGGTCTCAAAACGCCAATGATCGCTCACCGGCATAATGAACCCCAGAACCACGCTCGCGAGATTGGCGGTCGTCCCGTGCCCCCCAAAATCATGGGAGTAAATCACTTCGATCTCCGGCTGCAACCACGGAAGCAGCTGATAACCCGCCGCGAAATTCGCGTGAGCCGTCCCGTAATAAAAGCTCGTGCGCTCCCAATGGGCGAACGGCGTGTTGTACCCCAGATTCACCGTCCCATTCCAGCGACCGATGTCCTTGGTGAAGGCGAAAGCGTTGTCCAAGCTGGTATAGCCTTGGCCGGCGCCGAGATGGTCCAGATTGCTGCGCCGTCCGGTCGGCGCATACACCGTGGGTATGTAGGAGATCTCGAGTTTTTCCTCCTTAGAATGATAAAATCGCCAGCGAGCCGTCACGCCGAGGTCTCCCCAACCGCCACCGTGCGTGGGTCCGTCCGTATCCGAATCCTCCATGTCTCCGGCCTCATTGTAATTATTTTCCTTATCCAGCCGGTGCTGAAAATCCTCGAGGATCCCGATATCCATATCCTTATAAAACCCGACCGTGGTCAGCGTGTTCCACGTCTGAGTTTGATAGATCCCCCGTTTGTTTCTCGCACCATTGGACTCCCAGGCGAATTTTCCGCCTAGGACAACATAGGAGTTCCAAAATTCCACCTGGCCGGGGTCGTTCGGCGTCGCAGCCACCGTGACAACCTTGGAGTGTTCCTCGAGGGTCTCATTTTCGGAAACCTGATCGGCAAAAAGAAAGACCGGCCAAAGACACGTCGAAAATGCCAAAAGGGTTAGCACGCGAGAATAATTCATGGGAAATGCGGTCATTTTTTTTCAGAAGGCCCTTTAGGTTTAAGGCAGTCGCCGCCGCAGCAACCGCCGCTCTTCTTTCTCAAAAAAAGACGCAGTACCAGGAGCGCCGCCAGCGCCACAATGCTTAAAGCAATGATTTCGTTAGTGTCCATATTCATCTCCTTGAACCATTTCAACCTACGAGGTTGAAGTGGTTATTCAAAACCCAACAGCCGCCCCCCTTGAAAGACAATAAAAGACGCGGACCACGCGAGCGCGGTCATGTAGAAGATCATAAAGAACATCCAGCCCCAGGAACCGGTCTCGCGCTTCACGATCGCAAAGGTGGAAAAGCACTGGCAGGCAAGCACATAAAAAACCATGAGCGAAAGCGCCACGAGTGGCGTGTAAGAGAGCTTTCCGGTCTCCGGTGAGCGGTCTTTCTGGAGCGCCGCCACGAGTCCCGCGGTCATGCCTTCGCCTTCGGTTTGAACGTGATGCACGATCGCAAGCGTGCTGATCAAAAGTTCGCGCGCCGCAAACGAAGCCACGATGCCGATGCCGATCTCCCAGTTAAAACCCAGAGGCCGGATGGCGGGCTCGATGATCTTTCCGAGAGACCCGGCATAACTGGAACGGATTTGGAGATCCTTCTTCGAATGTTCGATCTCTCCGAGACGCGCCTGCAAAGCCTCCCCGCTCAAAGTCGCGGTAGCCTGCTGTCGCTCGGCCACAAAACGGGCCTCCGCGGAGGGACTCTTCGGATAGCTCACACAAAACCAAAGCAGGATCGAGAGGAGAAAAATAATGCTCCCCGCCCGGGTAATGAATTCCTTCGCGCGATCCCACATCGTGCCAAACACTGTCTTCAAATGAGGGATCCGGTAAGGCGGCAGCTCGAACACGAACGGCATCCGGTTCCCCTTGAGAAACGTCTTGCGAAAAAGCGAGGCAACCCCCAGACCGGTCCCGATACTCAAAAGATAAAGCCCGAGAAGCGTCAGTCCCTGAAGATGAAAGACATGAAACACGGGAACCGCAGGAATGAACGCCGCGATCAAAAGCGTGTAAACCGGAAGCCGCGCGCTACAGCTCATAAGAGGCGCCACGAGGATCGTCGCGAGCCGGTCGTTCCGGTCCTCGATCGTGCGGGTCGCCAGGATCCCGGGTACTGTGCAGGCGAAAGAACTCAAAAGGGGCAGGAAGGCCTTGCCGTTCAGCCCCACCTTTTTCATAAGTTTGTCGAGCACGAACACCGCGCGCGCCATATAACCCGTGTCCTCAAAAAGAGCGATGAAAAAGAAAAGGAGAAAGATCTGCGGCAGAAAAACCACCACGTTTCCCACTCCCGCGATGATCCCGTCCACCACAAGGCTCTCAAGCGGCCCGGCCGGCAAGAGCGCCTGGGCAAAGTCCCCCAGCTTTTCGATGATCCGGGACAAAAGATCCATCGGGATCTTCGCCCAGGAAAATATCGACTGGAAGATGATCCCCATCACCCCGACGAAAGCCACGAGGCCCCATACGCGATGCGTTAGGATCCGATCCAGTTTCTCCGAGAACGGCACCGTCTTTTGAGGCATGCGCCGGATGACCTCCTCGCAAAGGTGATCGACCGCCGCGTACCGGCATTCGGGTTCCACGGAGGTCCAGTCGATCCCGTTCTGTTTCAGAGACGCGCGAACGCTCAGCGCCTCCACCCGCAAAAGATCTCCGGTCTTCATATCCCCGAAAAAAGGACTCCGGAAAGAACGGTCCGAAAGGATCCGGAGGGCCTCTCCAAAAGCAGCTTGAGGACGGTTCTTTAAACGGCCTTCGATCAGGACCACAATCTTATCCAGCTCGGTCTTAAGCAGGCCGGGCAAAAAAGGCTCTACCGAAAACCGTCCCGACCCCTCTGCAGGATCCGCAAGCGTCAGGGCGATGGCCTGCTGGAGCTTCGCGATCCCCTCCCGCTCCATCCCCACCGTCGTAACGCAGGGTACTCCGGTCCGTTTTTCGAGTTTCTGAAGATCAACCTCCACGCCCTTTTGCCGAGCCATATCCCACATGTTAAGCACGAGAATGACGGGAATCCCGGTCTCCAGAACCTGGGTTGCCAGATAAAGATTCCGCTCTAGATTCCCGGCATCCAAAACGACCAAGACGAGGTCGGGAGGCGGCGTGTCCCCTCTTATGCCCAAAAGAACATCATGCACCACCTCTTCATCCAGAGAGCGCGGCAAAAGGCTGTAGGCCCCCGGAAGGTCCAAAACGGAGATATCCTCCCCGCCCGGAAGTCGCATCGAGCCTGTCTTTTTCTCAACGGTCACTCCGGGATAATTGGCCGTGCTGTGCCTAAGGCCTGTCAGCGCGTTAAAGATCGTGGTTTTCCCCGTGTTGGGGTTACCGACCAACGCGATCTCTTTATTTTTTTTATCAACGGTCTTCTTCATAAAGTTTCTTCGTTCTTTCTTACAAGTATCTTCGCCGCGTCCTGCTTGCGTATCGAAAGACTGTAGCCGCGCAAGATGATCTCCATCGGATCCCCCAGCGGCGCGAGGCGTTTTACCAGGACGCTTGTCCCTTTCACAAGACCGAGCTCTTTGAGGCGGTAGTGAAGATCCTCTTCGCCCTCGTAGCCCAGGACCACACCAGACTCCCCGGCCTTGAGCTGATCCAAGGTTCGCTTTATTTCCGGCATTTTTTGCAAAGCCCCACGAGTTGATGGCAATGGTATTCCAGTTTAAAACCGTTTTTCTCAGCAACCTGCTGCTGGGCCCGCTCGATCGTAACGTCCTTGAATTCCGCCACGCGATTGCACGCGCGGCAGATCAGATGGTCATGGTGGGCTTTGGAGCGCGCGCATTCATAGTACGTGTCACGACTCGTACGGAAACTCTGCGCCACCACACCCGCCTCCAAAAGGATCGGGAGATTGCGGTAAACCGTATCCCGCGAAACCTTTAGCCCTTGCTTCTTAAGACAGGTGACGAGGCTATCCACATTAAAATGGCCCGGCTGGCGTTTGATCCCCGCGATCAGCTTCAGGCGTTCGCCGGTCAGACGGCACCCCTTGCCGCGGATAAATCCCTCGAATTCTTTCTGATGCTTGACCATAAGGAAGGATTCCCTGAGGAGCGTTATTAAGACTTAGTCTGAACAAGAGGAGTGTAAAGGAGAATGGAGGCGCTGTCAATCGCGAAGGACCGAGCAGGAGACGGGGAACAGCTAAGGGGTTCGTGTCCCACTCGACATTCCCCGCGCCCCTTTATTACCTTTTAAATCGCGCAGCCTTTTAGCGATACGTGCCCGTCAACCTCCGTGGGCTCTATGGCTTTGAAGATACCGTAGCAAGTCCACGTGGTGGGACTGGAGTCTGCATAAAAGATATACGTCAGTTGATTTTCCAAGGACTGGTCAACCGCATCGACTTGAAAATTGTAAGTGGGATCACTCGTGTAGTAAGAATAGCCCCAATTTTTGGATTTATCTATGCCGGTTAGCCCAAGATCATTCCAACTGGCCTCGTTTTCGACCCAGGTCGGCTCAAAGGGATTTGAAACAACGGAGGTCACGTTGCCCGGAAGACTCGAGGTTCCATGCATGTCAAAGTTTCTTTCCCCGGCGCGTTTGATGGCCCCAACCACCTGAAACGCTTCAGCCGCTTGGGCCTTTTTCGTTTGCATGAGCATGCGCGGCACGATCAGTGATGCCAGAATCGCAATGATCACAACAACGATCAAGACTTCAACCAGCGTGAAACCTTTTTTCGTGTTTTTCATATTCGTTCCCCGTTTGGCGTTACCCGTTCCCCTTTTTTACTTTTTAAATAGTGCAGCCTTTCGAGGGATCGGCAGAATCCTGATATTTGAATGGAGTGTTGCAAGTCCAGGTCTCGCTGCTGGAGCTATAAGCCATAGCGTAGCTATCCGTTTCAGACTTGACAATAATATTAGCGGAGGCACCGTCACTTTGGTATTCGTAGCCCCAATCTTTTGATTTTTCAATACCCGTGAGCCCAAGATCACTCCAATCCCCCGCATTCGTCCCGCCCGCGAATGGTGACGATTCGATTGACACATAAGCGCCCGTGGGACTCCAAGTGCTACGAAAATCATATAATCTTTCCGCCGCCCGCCTTATGGCCCCTATCATTTGGAGAGCTTCAGCAGCTTTGGCCTTGTCAGTCTGCATGAGCATGCGCGGCACGATGAGCGACGCAAGAATGGCGATGATCACAACAACGATCAACACTTCCACCAGCGTAAAACCTTTTTTTGTGCTTTTCATGACCCCTCCTTATTTAAAATGGCATTTTTCAACTAACTATTGCTTCGTCATTCTCTTACAAAAGCTATAGCACATGATCCGGAAATCGGGAGCGGGCGGAGAGCGTACCTCTATCAGGAATGGTTCTCCCTCAGGAGAACCTTCCTTCTGGAAGGGGGTCGAAAACTTCCGTTCGTTTACTTAGAAACTCTGAGTCAGCTTTTCGGTAATGCGGGAGCGGACGGACTCGCTTAATCCGGGAAAGTCGCTGTGCTCCATGCAGGCTGTTTCGATGGGCTCGAGAACGGTGAGTGTGCAATGGATCGTGGACTTCATCACCCAGTCACCTTTGGGGATGGCGTTCCGGGTTCCACTAACAGCAATAGGGAGAACCGGGACTTTCTCTGAGATCGCGAGCTTGAAAGCCCCGTTCTGAAAAGGATTCATCCCCTCCGTTTCGCTGCGCGTTCCTTCCGGAAAAAATAGGACGGACATCCCTGATCGGATATAACGGATCGCTTCCCGGTAAACATCCCGGATGCTCCCCCGGTCCTTGCGCTTGAGGCTGATATGCTTGCAAAGGCCCAAGCACCAGCCGAGAAAGGGGATGCTGAAGAGACTTTCTTTCGCGACCCATTTGAATTGGGCCCATATCTGATAAAGCACCACGATATCCGCCAGGCTCTGGTGATTGGCCACGATCACATAGGTGCGCTTCGGATCAATATGTTCAAGCCCCGTCACATGCACTTTCCAAAAGGGGTTCAGACCTATCACGGCGCTCGACCACCAGAAGCATTGCCGGTGCAGGATCTTCCGCTGCGGATCGAACGGGAAGGTGAAAACGAGCAGCACCAGCATGACAAGATAAAGCACGGCCAACAGAATGACGCAGGCCACCCAGAAGAATAAAGACAGAAAAGCGTTCATCACGGGATTCCTTTCATAATGTGAGAGAGAATATTAACAGCCGCGGGCAGATTTGAGAAGGAGATAAAGCCGCAAATCAATAACGGCTAACCATTTCAACCTCGCAGGTTGAAATGGTTGATAGGGTAAAAAAAGACTTCCTAAAATCGCTGAGAAACGATCACGAAAATCGAGAGACTGAGTACCGCCAGGACCAGGCCGAGCAACCGTGTATTCCGCACCTCGCGCGCTTCATCGATCGGGGAAACGTTCCAGTTGTAAAACTTCATGATCGCCTGGTAAAGACCCATGGAACGCTTCGGATCGGATGCGGAGAACACCCCCAAGGCAAGCCCGAAAAATCCAAGTATTGAAAGAATGACTTTCGGGGAAATAGAGCAACAGCTACTAAGCGGACATTGCATCACGCACCTCCATTTTTAAAAGGATGTAGGGCTTAGAAATTTTCAAGACCCTTCAGATTCTTCCCAACCCTATTTGTCTTCCCAAGCGCTGCGATAACCCTCGATGGATTCGATATAGCGAAGAAGATCCTCAAAAAAAGCATGATTCGAAAGTGTGGCGCTATCCCCGATCAGGATAAGCTTGCGCTTGGCGCGGGTCATGGCGACATTCATCCGGCGCGTGTCGGTTAAGAATCCGAGCTGCCCCTCCCGGTTCGAGCGAACAAGCGAAACGATCACAACCTCCTTCTCCCGGCCCTGGAACGCGTCCACGCTGTCGATCTCAAGTGAGGCCAGCGCGCCGGGATCTCCCTGGTCGCCCAGAAGCATGCCGGTCAAGAGCTTCACCTGCGCACTGTAAGGACTGATGATCGCGATCTCTCGGGGATCGACGCCGGCCGCAAGAAGGATTTTCAGTTCACGCACCACGAGCCTCGCCTCCTGGGGATTGCTACGGCTCCCGGTTCCCTCCTCGGCCTCTTCTTCATAACCCATTCCGGCCGTGTCGAGAAAAATAGCCGGAGCCTCATCCAGTCCCGCAGCTTTCACGGCAGGAAGGTCTTTCAGAGCGTGGGCCTCGACGGACGGATCGGCCACAAGCGCGCCGTCATAAAATTTCCGGGATGAGAAATCCATAATGTGTCCATGCATCCGGTACTGCCGCTCGAGGCGCACCTTGGATTTCAGGCCCAGGATCCCGTGAAGCCTCTCAAAAAGAGTGAATCCCAGACCCCGCTCGCCCGGACGCGGGGAACGGAAAACCGTCGGCGGAAGCTGGCAATGATCCCCGGCGAGAATGACCTTCCCGCCGTGTAGCACCGGGATCCAGGTCGCGGGCTCGATCCCCTGCGTCGCCTCATCCAGGATCACCCAGTCAAACGCCTTCGCGCGGATCAAGGGATCCCCGCACACCGTGTGCGTGGCCACGACCACGTCCGATGCGTTCCACACCTGTTTGAAGATCTGGGTCTTGAGATCGCGGATGTCGTCACGGAGCCGGTTCACTTCGTCGCGCATTTCGTTCCGCTCTTCCCAGGACATGACACGCCGGTCCTGCCGCCGTTCTTTCTGCTTTGCGAACTGTTCGAGTTGCGCTTCATGCGCGTCGATCATTTTCGCGTAGGGATGCGCGGCCAACTTATAGCTCAGAGTGTGCTCCCGTACCCGTTCGGTAACACGCGCGGGATGACCCAGTCGCGTTACGGGGATCTTTTTGCCCACAAGACATTCCACCAAATGGTCGCAGGCGGCGTTACTGGGCGCGGAGACAAGCACGGTCTCGCCTTTCTTGAACGCCTGACAGATGATCTCCGTCAGCACCCGCGTCTTCCCCGTTCCCGGAGGCCCATGGATCAGCAGAAGATCTTCGGCTTCAAGGGCCATGGCCACAGCCCGCTTTTGATCTTCATTGAGATCAGGATCCATACTCCGGAGCACCTCCGCCGAGACAGGATCCCCCAGCCGGGGCTTCTTAAGACCCAGCGTGATATCCCGCAGATATGCGATCCGGGAGTGCTCGGCCACGCGGACCATGTGAAGTGCCTCGTACATACGCTGATAAGTCGTACGATTCTCGGAAAGACCCAACTGATAATTTTTCTCGCTCTCCACCCATCCCGGGATCCTCCCGTTGAAAGCCACCGTGATTCGAAAGCGGTCCTTTTCATAGACGGTGCCGGAGGGACATTCCGCGAGAGCGGTTTGAAAGCCGGAGAGGGAAACGACATCGCCGGGGTTCAGCGAATAGCGCGGCAAGGGCCGGCCGTTCTGAAGGGCAAAGGTGAGGAGCTTCTGCCCGGAAGGATTATAGTGGGTTTCCAGAAGATCCAGCCGGAAAATGGCCTTCCCTCTTTTTTCCCGCTCCTCGGGCTTACGGTCCAGGAACTCGGATTTAAAGCGATCATTCTCCTCACGCTCCTCACTGCGGAGCAGGCGCGTCAGCTGGAGGAAATGTTTCTCAATGATGGCTTCATCCCCAACCCAGATCTTGCGCGGCTCACTTTTGGCCGGTCGCGGCGGCAGGGGCGCGTGAACTTTCTTCGGACGCTTACGGGGTTTGTCGCGAAAGGTATCGGACATGGGAGCTCTGAGATTCTATTCCCCGAGGATCTTGACGATCACGCGCTTGCGGCGGCGTCCGTCAAACTCGGCGTAAAAGATGCGTTCCCAGGTTCCAAAGTCCAGCCGGCCTTTGGTGATGGCCACCACGACCTCGCGACCGAAAAGCTGGCGCTTCACATGGGCATCGCCGTTGTCTTCCCCGGTCCGGTGATGGCGGTATCCTTTCAGATCGTAGGGCGCGATCTTCTCCAGAAAATCATCAAAATCCTGGATAAGCCCGTCCTCATCATCATTGATATAGATGCTCGCGGTAATATGCATGGGGTTGACCAGACACAGGCCTTCCTGGACGCCGCTTTTAAAAACGGCAACTTCGACCTGAGGAGTGATGTTGATGTAATCGCGTTTTTTCTTGGTTTCAAATGAGAGGTATTCGGTGTAGGTCTTCAAGAGCCACCCCCAAGGTTATGCGGACTCCCGTAATCTAGCACCGTTTTTGCTTTATTCATATGGGTTAACAGTACGGCATGATTGCTTAAGAGGAACAGGGCCGTCCCAAAATAAAAAAGGGTTAGTCCCCTTTTATGAAGAGAGGACTAACCCCTGGGCAAAGATCAAAACCTTGGAAATCTCAGCTTATAGTAGTTTCAGCGACCGGAGTAACGATGGTTTCAGGGTACATGATCGGGGCATACTTTGTTTTTCCGGGGAATGGGAAAGTAGCCAGATCATAAAGTCCCGCTCCAAAACGAAGAAGGGTGTAGCCGATCCCACGCCCGATCATCATGACAGTCCCGGTAAGATAATCAGGGCTCTGCTCCATCGCCGTGGGAGTCTGATTGATAAACTCTCCCGGACTGGTCGCGATATTCGTCACGCCGCGGCTGAACTTTTCAAGAGCCTTATTGGAATTCATTTCCTTCACGAGTTCACTCCCCGCGGCGACCGTTGAAAGGGTCAGCATCAAGCAAAGGCCCATAGCGATTTTCTTCATGATCGGGTTCTCCTTCATTTTATGAAAACGTTTATTCCCGCCTAAGGATATCGGCATTCCGGAATTATTTTTAACTCTTTTCACAACCTTTCACTCTCGTCCTCCTCAAAGCCCTCGGTCTGGAACACCTCGATCTCCGCATCCCCCAGTTCACGCTCCGTGAGGCCCGCTTTCTCAAACGCGCAGCTTTCAAAAAAATTCCGCGTATCCCAGCCGGTCTCGGTCGCGACCTCTGGGAGATAAACGCCTTTTTTCCAGCCGTGCGTCACGATGATTCCGTCGATCCCGGTGCGAATATCCTTGTAACTTTTAATGGGCGCAGGCTCCGTCAGCAAAGAAATGTGGATCCTCACCGCCGGAAGCTCTCGAAGAGCAAGCGGCGGAAACCGGGGATCCTTAAACGCCGCGGCAAGTGTCATATCGCGGAGGGTCTTGCGAAGAGGCTCAAACCCAAGGATTTGCCCGATACAACCACGCAGACGGCCTTCGGATTTAAGGGTCACGAAGATCCCGCGCTTTTTATCCAAAAACCCGGAGCCCAGATCAAGCTTCGGTTCGGGGCCGTGCGTCAGATGAGCCTTCAAGAGTTCGCGGGAATAGCTGAGGATCTTCTTCTGCTCGGATAAATTTAACATGGGGGCATGCTAAAATTCGGAGTTATGAGTTCGGTGTTCGAAGCCGTCATAATCCCGGGCCCTCTCCGAACTCCCGCCTCATGACTCACGACTATCTTTAAAGGCCATTGCCGCATATCCGACCACGGAACCTTTATCGCCCGTCACATCTCCCGAATTCGCATAGCGGATAAGGCGGGGGCCGGCCCATCCCATTTTCCGCGCCAGCAGGATCATGGCAAGCACGGGACCCATACCGCAAGCCTCGACCTTTTCTTCAGCATACGCTTCGTAGATCGCCTCAGAATTTGCCTCCTCGAACAGGGCAATCACAGCGTTGTCTTTTTTTACGGCAACATCATAAGGATGGAAATGCGAAAGGTCGCTGGTCGCCACGACCAGGATATTGCGTGTCACCATAGTTTTCGCCAAGGCTTCGGCGAGCGCGGTGATATTCTGAATATCCTGAACCCCGATGTAGACGGGGACGATCTTAAGCCCCGGAAGCGCCTCTTGGAGGAACGGAAGCTGAACCTCGAGAGAATGTTCTTCGATGCGGCCCGCGGCAGCATTCCGTAAAAGGGGATGGCATTTCTGGATCTCGCGAACAAGCACGCGATCCACGGGAATGCGGCCGAGAGGCGTCTCATAAGCCTCCACGTCATCCACGAGCACACCCTGCAGAAACATCCGGTGAAGAAAGGCGATTAAAACCACGCTCTCGAACTTGCGGCCTTCGATCATTTTATACGCGTCGGCCGCGATCGAACCGGAATAATCATAACCCGCGTGGGGAACAATGAGGGCGCGTACCTGCGGGTCAGGAATGGAACGGGACCCGGAGAGAAGCGCTTGGACTTGAGCCCGAAGGACTTGCGGCTCTTCAGGATAAAATTGACCGCTTACCACCGCCGTGCGGACTTTCATTCGAGTCTCCATGCAACCACCCCCGTTTTGAGCGATGGGCTGCTGCTACCCCGGATAGAGAGAGGAGAACTTATTGAAATTCCGATCAAAATCCACGATCCAGCCTCAATTGCGGGGAAAGATTAAAGGGGCCTTTGACTGATCATCTGAAAGAAAACATCTAAAACCTTTGGATCAAAGTGAGTCCCCGACTCCGCCTTCATCATCTTGAGCGCTTCCTCATGCGAGAACGCCGCGCGATAAGGCCGTATGGTGGTCAAAGCGTCATAAACATCCACGACCGTAAGTATCCGGGCACTGAGAGAGATCCATTCCCCCTTGACGCCATCCGGATATCCGGAACCGTCAAACCATTCCTGATGGTGGCGGATAATCTCCCGAAGATCCTTAAACGAGCGCAGCGGCGCGATGATCTTCTCCCCCTTCTCGGCGTGAGTCTGCATCACCTTACGCTCTTCAGGGGTGAGTTTCGAAGGTTTGAGAAGGATGTCGTCCTCGATCGCGATCTTCCCGATATCATGCAAATACGCCGCGTCCCGTAAGGTCTGGATCTTTTCCGAGGACATTCCCATCGCTTGCGCGATCCGCACCGCGGATTCTGAAACGCGCTCCAGATGTCCCCCCGTATAAGCATCCCGTTCTTCCACCGCGACCGCTAAAGCGGCGATCGTTTCCACGTAGCTCCGTTCGGAGTCTTGCATCAGCCTTGAATTTTCACTCGCGATCGCGATCTGGCTGGCCACATGCTCAAGCATAATGACGTCTTCCTGAATAAAAGCCTGTTCGTTGCCTTTGTTGAGCACCAGCACACATCCCAGATTACGATTCTGATAACGGAGTGGCACGCAGAGGAGGGACCGGTAAGACAGTTCCGAAACATCTTGATCCATCTCCGGGCTTCCTTCCGCACGGTTGATGATCAGCGGCCGCTTCTCCTGGCTCATCCACTTCAAGGGGGAGTTTTTTTGTGTCGCAAGATAGAGCAGTTTTTCTCGCGCCCTGCCGCACGCGACGACCTGACGGAAGATCCTGGTTCCGCCTTCCGCCTCCAAAAGAACGACCGCGCCGCTTTCAGCCCCCATCGCCTTGATCACGCTTTCCGTAATAAGCTCGAGAAGTCCCTCCGTTCTTTCTTCTGAAGTGATCACAGCGCCGATCTTTGCCATCAGCTCCTGGATAATAACCTTGGATTGTTCGAGTTGCGCGACCTGACTTTCCAGATTCTTATTCACCCCGTTAAAAACCTTGACCAGATTCCGTATCTCTTCGGACTGATCTTTCACTTCGATCCCTCCCGCAAGGATCTTCCCGTCGAGCAGGTCCTTGGCCGTCCGTGCCATACTCGTGATCGAAGAACCGATCTGCCGGATGATCCAGTAGCCCAAAAGCGAGGAGCAAAGAGCGAGGCCCACAAGAAGCTGAAGATCGACGCGATACCCCTGCTTCGTGATGGGATTTAAATGGAAGAAAAGCATGTAGAGCATGATTGAGATGGGAAGAAGACCCATCAGAATGAAGGCAATGCCAATTTTCAGCTGGATGCCACTACTATCCAAGGACTGAAGCTTGGGGAATTTTGATTTTGCATGCTCCACCTGAGTCATGAGAATATTCTACCCTAGGAAAGGCCCAGCTTCACTAGATTTTAAAGGCTCGAGTTTTTTTCCTGGACATCTATATCCCGCAACACATCCCGAAGGCTGAGATTTTGAGGATTGCCCGCCACGGCGGTCGTGGTCGCATCGTGAATATAGTTTTCTTCTCCGGGACGGATATGCGTTTGCACCGCTACCGTCCCAGCAGTCGCGGCAACTACGGTTGCGGCCTCCACACCCAGAAGCCCGGTCCCGCCGCTGGTTCCGGCCGCCGCAGCCCCCACCGGCATCGCGACGGTGGCAATCCCCCCGGCAACACCCAGCGTCATCATGGTCGCCGCGAAAACATAGACCTTTTTCCGGTCGCTCACAGGCCCATCGTAAGGAATATCGCCGGATTTTGTTTTGGCATCCAGCATTTCATAATCCGGCCGGATCTCACGCTTTACGAAGCCTTTAAAAGGATCTTTCGTATTATCTTTCTTTCGCAGGCTCACGAACGACTTGCCGGTCTGCGGGTGCTCGCGGACAAAGACCTTCTCCGGAGCTTCCTGCAGCACTTCGGACTCTCCCGCGAAAATGGGTCCGGCGGCCAAGATCATCGCAAGACCCCAAACAAGCGACTTTTTCATGGTTTGCTCCCCGCCCACCGCTGGGTCCGTATCGCGTCCTGAATATAGAGCACAATGCTTTCCGTATTATTTTCAAGCGCTGCGTTGAAATTCACCTGGGGACCACCTCTTTTAGCGAACACTTTTTTGGAATCGCTTTTGCCGGAGGTACGAAAGCGATCGAGAAGTGCGAGATGAGTGTCGAACGCGAGGGTCTCCGTTTCAAAAGAAACGGTCTGGCCCTTCATCGTCACATCATTCTCAAAAGCCTTGGGCCGAATATAGATGAGATACGGGATCGCGTATCGGACAAGCATCTCCTGTGTCGGTTCATCCTCGATTAAAATGAACTCCCCAAAACCCCTTTGAAATCCTTCGATCAGGATCGGGACATAGGCTTCTCCGATGTGATAGGTCTGGGGATCCGCGAAGCGGCCGCCTTTGTTTTTGGAGATGAGCTCGGGAAGAGAGGGATCGAGATAAAGCGCGATGCGTTGCGGGGCGGGTTGCACGCGTTCATAGAATCTTTGGGAAAGGACCGCCGGCGCGTGAATGTCCCAGCCAAAGAGCGTGGCACAACCGGAGCAGACGAACGCAAGAATCATGACCCGCAGCGCATGGCTCATTTTCATGGAGGGATTCTATCCTTCACCCGCAAAGCCGTCAAAAGCAACGCCGCCTTCGTTCAAACGCCTTCCTGCAATAACCGGCGATGGCGTTCCAACCACTGTTTCGCCCGGAGAAAATCCGGCATAAGAGCTTCCACTTTTTTCCAGTAGCGCTTCGAGTGATTCAGTTCCTCAAGATGAACGACTTCATGAACCACCACATAATCGATGACGTCTCGCGGGGCCATGACAAGCCGCCAGCTAAAATTCAAAGTTCCCTTGGAACTGCAGGATCCCCAGCGCCCGTTCGCGTTCGAGATCCCGATCCCGGCGTAGCGGGCCCCCGTCATTCCGATGTAATACCGAACGCGGCTGGTAAAAAGCTCCATCGCCTGCTCCCGGTACCAATCGCGGAAGAGCCATCGGGCCAAAAGCACACAGCCCTCTCTCAGAACGAATCCTTTTTCACTCAAGACCAGCGGCCCATAGGTTCCGGGAACGACAAAAAGCTCGTGCTCTTCCCCGAGATACAGGAATTTCTCACCGGCGGTGAAAGTCTTGGGCTTTGCGGGAAGATAATGCTCACGGGCGAAACGCTGTTTGTTCAGGATCCACGGAAGCTTTTGCCGGACCACCTCATGGATCGACTCAAGGGACATCTTGGGGGGAACCCGGACGATCAGATGGGCTTCGGCCGTAACCTGCAACCCCACCGTCCTGCGTTTCGATCGGATGATCTTATGAATGGGATGGTGATCCTCGCCCGACTGTTGCTTCACGATATTTTTCCGCGTCTCTCGGATGGTGAGAAAATGTAGAAAGCCTTACCAATAACGTTCTTTTTTTTCACAAATCCCCATTGCCGGCTATCGGCAGAATAGGCGGAATGATCCCCTAAAACAAAATACGAATCTGCGGGTATTTGTATGGCTTGGCCTTTCTTACCAAATTCCCATTCTTCTTTGTTTAAATAAATTCTACTCCGGGGTATCTGAACCGTATCCATTAACTTCCCATCAATGAAAATGTTGCCGCTATCGATCCTTAGCTGCTCCTTGGGCATCCCGATAATTCTTTTCAACATATCCACCTTAGGGTTTAAAGGATAGGAAAATAAAATCACATCCCCCCGCCTGGGCTCCTGGAACTTATACGTCACTGTATCAATAAAAATTGAATCACCTATTCGCAATGCCGGAGCCATTGCATTAGTAGGAATTTTACACGGGTGCACGGCAACCCTAAAAGCAGCCATGAAGAAAACCACTGCGATAATAATGGCGAAGCTAATCACATGTTCTTTTTTCATTGAAAAGAACCTCCGCCGGATAGTTTGAAGACGTGCCGATCAGTCTTTAGATTATCGGCAACCCAGGGGGACGAAATGAGACGCATTTTAAACTTAAATCCAGACACTGACCAGGGGAAGGGCTTTGGTCTGACTAGTAATTAAAAAGGTCGCGGTGAGCAAATTTAAGCTCGGGAAGCGCGAGATGTATGGCGTTCAAGATCTTCGTTTTGGCCTTGGAGGTGAGCCGTCTTCCTTTGCGCGCCTTCTGCACCACTTTATGGGAAAGTTGCTCGGTCGAGACCGCGACCAAGGCATGATTGGTAAGCGCGTGTTTGGTCATCAGAGCATCAAGCGGCTGAACCCCGAGATCGTTTTTTTCCATGGCGTCCCCTGTCATTGAAGTTTACTCACGGCGGCAAGAAGATCCTGGGTCGCGGGATATTTTTTAAGTTGCTCAAGAAGCGCGGTGATCGCCTCTAGAGGCTTCAATCCGGCCAGGGCTCGGCGTATCCGTCGCGCCGGATCCAGTTCCTCAGGAGTGAAAAGCAGCTCTTCTTTACGCGTCCCGCTTTTGGAAATATCCACCGCGGGGTAAATGCGTTGGCTCGATATCTCGCGCGAGAGATAGATCTCCATATTACCGGTCCCCTTGAACTCTTCAAAAATATACTGGTCCATGCGGCTCCCGGTATCAACCAGGATGGTCGCGAGGATCGTAAGCGACCCTCCGTGCTCGATCTTGCGCGCGGAGCCAAAAATGCGCCGCGGCACTTCCATCGCCCGTGCGTCCACGCCACCGGAAAGCGTCCGGCCGCTCGAGCGCTGTTCGGCATTGTGCACGCGCGAAAGTCGCGTTAGCGAATCAACGAGAACCATCACATTCGCCCCGCCTGCGACCTCACGGTACACCTGTTGCATGAGCTCCCGCGCCGTCTCGATATGGTGATCGTAAGGCTGATCGGAAGAAGACCACCGGACCTCCGCCGTGACGCTGCGCTTAAAATCGGTAACTTCCTCGGGCCTTTCATCGATCAAAAGACAATAAAGCTTCATCTCCGGACGGCTCTTCGCCACGGCCTGGCAAAGATGCTTCAGAAAAGTCGTTTTCCCGGATCCCGGAGGCGCCACGATCAAGCCCCGCTGTCCCATGCCGATCGGGCAGATCAGATCCATGACACGCATCGTCAGTTCCTGCGAACCGTCTTCCAACCGGATTCGCGGCGTAGGATCGATGGCGGTGCTAGCAAAAAATTTCTGCTCGTCTTCGGATCCCGGACGCCGCGGATCCTCATGGGAAGGCCGGTAAGAGGGACGGTGGGAAGGAGCTCCCTGTCTTGCGCCTCCCGCATAGGGCTCCCGGCGAGGACCCCGCTCGTTATAATTTCTCATTTCTGAATTTTTTCCATTTTCTTCACGAGAGTATTCCACTCGGATTCGGCGTCCTCGATCTGGATCTGCAATTCTTTGAGGCGCGTGTTACGGTCTTTGGAGAAATGGAGCGGATTTTTCGACATTTCCTCAAGGACTTTGTTCCGTTCCTCGGTAAAGTGCCGGGCGCGGCCTTCGGCTTTTTCGATGGCCTTTTGAAGCTTCTTCATCTCGGCCTTTTCTCCGCCACTTTTAGATTCCTGGATGGCCGTGTTCCCTCCGGAGCCGTTCCCGTTTGAAGAGGAAACAGGTACCACTTCATCGTCATCTTCCTCTTCGCCGCGAGCCACTTGTTCGAGATGATACACATAATCCTCATAGGTCCCGGGGTAATGCATGATGCGTCCTTTTTTCACCTCAATAATGCTGGAGGCCAAAAGATTCACAAAGGTACGATCGTGACTGATAAAAACCACAGTTCCGGAGAACGTCTTGAGGGCATTGCCCAGGGCTTCCACGGTCTCAAAATCCAAATGGTTCGTCGGTTCGTCAAGAAGCAGCACATGGCTCTTGGAAAGCAGTATGCCCGCCAGCACCAACCGCGCGCGCTCACCGCCGCTTAAGACCTTGATCTTCTTCTCGACATCATCCCCTTTGAAAAGAAAGCACCCCGCCATATTGAGCACATCCTGACGGGTAACGCCCTGGGCGCTTTCGCGCAAAAGATAAGTGTAAACATCATCTTCCGGGTCCAGCACCGCAAAGACATGCTGCGCGTAGTAAGCGATCTTGAGTCCCGTTCCCCAACGGAAACTGCCGCCTTTAGGCGCCAGACTCCCCGCGAGCGTCCTTAAGAAAGTCGTCTTCCCTTCGCCGTTATTACCGAGCACCGCGACGTGTTTTCCACGGTCGATCTCGACTTGGATGTCGCGGGCGATATCTTTCTCGGGATAACCGATCACAAGGTCCTCGCACATCACCGCGACACCGGCCTTGGGTTCCACGTAAGGAATGTTGATCTTGACCGTGCTCATGGGATGCGCGATCTCGATCGTCTTGAGTTTAGAGAGCTGCTTCATCTTCGACTGCGCGCGTGTCGCCGTCGAAGCCTTAGCTTTGAACCGGTCGATGAAAGTCTGGAGTTGTTCGCGCTTCTTATCCAGGCCCTTGTTGTAGGCCTGTTTCTGGGCGAGTTGTTCTTCCTTGAACGCAAAATAATCTTCGACATCCCCGGGGAATAGAGCGAGCTGTCCGTTCTCCACCTCGAGCGTATGATCGCAGGTGCGCTTCAGAAATTCACGGTCATGCGAGACGACCAGACAACCGCCTCTGAAATTCAGCAGGAAATTCTCCAGAAGGATCAGCGTGCTCAAGTCCAGATAGTTACTCGGTTCGTCCAGAATCAGGAAATTGGGGTCGCCCAGAAGCATCGCCGCGAGCTTCACGCGGGTCTGGAAGCCTCCGGGAAGATTGCGCACGGATTGTTCGAGGATCTCGTTTTTGAGCTGAAAACGCGCGGCGATCTGCCCGCATTCCCAATGCTCCGCCCGGGTCGTTCGCATCAGGAAGTCCAGAACATTCTCCCCCGGCTTGAAGGTGTCATGCTGTTCCAGATAAGAAAGCCGAAGCGCGGTATTGCGCGTGATGCTGCCGCTATCAGCCGACTCGTGTCCGGTGATGATGCGGCATAGCGTGGATTTCCCGGCTCCATTACGACCGATGACGCCAATCTTCTGGTCGTCTCCGAACGACGCGGTCGCATTGTCCAGGATCGTCACAGCACCATAAGCTTTATGGAGTTCGTTCACTTGCAATAAAACAGTCATGATCTCAACTTTCTTTACTTACGGATTAACAAAAAGACCGGCATTGAAAATAGGGTGTGAACTGTTAGACGCGGGAAGCAACGATCTTTGAAGCAGCGTCTGGCGTGATATCCTTGTGTTCTCCAAAAACGGAATCCCGTTCCGCAAAGCGTTCGCGAACCTTCCGGGAAGCCTCTTTGGCGTCAATCTTATAGTCGCCAAAACGCGTGGGCATCTTCACGGCATGGAAAAACGCCTCCGTCTTCATCATGGCCTCTTTCGCCGTCTTGACGCCCCAGACGCGCCGGCCGTACTGCTCGAGCTTCTTTTTTTTCGCGGTCAATTTGTATTGCCACACCCCGGGCAGCACGATCGCGAGGGTCTCGGCGTGATCGAGGCCGTAAAAAGCGGTCAATTCGTGCGCGATCATGTGGGTGGACCAGTCCTGCGGGACGCCGCAGCCGATCAACGTATTCAAGGCAAGTGTCGCACTCCACATGAACGTAGCGCGAGATTCGTAATCGTTATGCTTTTTTAGCACGGTGGGAGCCACCTCGATCAGGGTCTGAAGAAGCGACTCCGCCATCCGGTCCTGCAGTGGCGCATGTGCCGGATAAGTGATGTACTGCTCCATCACGTGGATAAAGGCGTCCACGATCCCATTACGAAGTTGCTTTTCAGGCAATGAGAATGTCGTTTCCGGATCGAGCACAGAAAACTTCGGGAACACATAGGACGAATAAAAATGAAGCTTTTCCTGTGTGGCCTTGCGTGAGATGACAGAATTCCCGTTCGATTCGGAGCCCGTCGCCGGAAGCGTCAAAATAGTTCCTAGCGGCAAAGCCGATTTGACGTTCGCGCCGTGTTCCCTAAGAATAGCCCAAAGATCGGACCCGGTAAAGATCGCTGCCGCCGCGATAAACTTGCCCGCATCCAGGACCGATCCTCCGCCCACCGCGAGGATAAAACCGATCTTTTCTTTTTTTACGACCTCGACAGCCTTCACGCAAGTCTCAAAAAGAGGATTGACCTCGATACCGCCAAACTCGGTCACGTGAAAGCCTTTAAGCGACGCCTTAACCTGCTCATAGACGCCGTTCTTCTTGATCGAACCGCCGCCGTAGAGGAAAAGGACGCCCGTGTCTTTGGGGATACGTCCCGCGATCTCGCGGATCATACCCTTACCAAAGAGGATCTCTGTGGGGTTTTTATAAGTAAAATTCTGCATGGGGAAATACTTCTACCCTTTCAAGTCCCGGTCTTCTGAAAAGACCGGGACTTTACGGGATTTTAATATTTGTAGTGCTCGGCCTTATAGGGACCGTCGAAAGGAACATCAAGATACTCGGACTGCTTTTGGGTAAGCCTTGTGAGCTTGGCGCCGAGCTTATCGAGATGGAGCCGTGCAACCTCTTCATCCAGCTTCTTGTCAAGACGATAGACCCCGGGTTTTTTGGGGTTCATCACAAGATCGATCTGCGCAAGCGTCTGATTCGTGAAGGAATTCGACATCACGAAACTCGGATGACCCGTTGCACAGCCCAGATTCACAAGACGTCCTTCCGCGAGAAGAATGATCGAGTGGCCATCCGGAAAAATGTATTTATCGACCTGCGGCTTGATGTTGATCTTCTTGATCCCGGGCCACGTCTCAAGCTTGGCGACCTGGATCTCATTGTCAAAATGCCCGATGTTGCAGACGATCGACTCATCCTTCATCTTGGACATGTGTTCGGCCGTGATCACATCGATATTGCCTGTCGTGGTCACGTAAATATCTCCGATATCCAGCACATCTTCGAGACGCGCCACCTGATAACCCGCCATCGTCGCCTGAAGCGCGCAAATCGGGTCGATCTCGGTCACGATGACCCTCGCCTTAAGCGCGGAAAGTGACTGTGCGCTTCCTTTTCCGACATCGCCGAACCCGAGAACCACGGCAACCTTGCCCGCGATCATCACATCCGTCGCGCGCTTGATCCCGTCCACCAGCGACTCCCGGCAGCCGTAAAGATTGTCGAACTTGGACTTGGTCACCGAATCGTTCACGTTGATGGCAGGCACCAGAAGTTTCCCCTGTTCCTGCATCTTATAGAGCCGGTGAACGCCGGTCGTCGTTTCTTCGGAAACACCTTCCCATTCCTTGACGACGCCGTGCCATTTCTTGGGCTCGCTTTTCATGATCGTTTTGAGAAGCTTGAAAAGCTCGATCTCGTCCTGAGTCTCGACCTTTTGGTCGAGGAGCTTGGGGTTCTTCTCCGCGTCCAATCCAAGATGGATCATGAGCGTCGCATCGCCGCCGTCATCCACGATAAGGTTCGGCCCCTTACCCCCCGGAAAATTGAGCGCCTGAAGCGTGCACCACCAGTATTCCTCCAGCGTCTCCCCCTTCCAAGCGAAGACCGGGATCCCGCGTGCCGCGATCGCGGCCGCCGCGTGATCTTGTGTGGAGAAAATGTTGCAGGAGCACCAACGCACGTCTGCCCCGAGTTCCACGAGCGTCTCGATCAGGACCGCGGTCTGGATTGTCATATGAAGGCTGCCCATGATGCGCTTGCCCTTAAGAGGCTTCTGAGGACCGTATTTCGCGCGTGTCGCCATAAGACCCGGCATTTCCTTCTCGGCCATATCAAGTTCTTTGCGGCCCCAGGCGGCCAGGGAAAGGTCGGCGACTTTAAAGTCGTTTTTTATTTTTAAGGCAGCGGTTTTCTTTGCTGTTTTTTTTGTCATGGTTTTTTCTTTTCTATTAAAAACCGTCATCCTGAGTGAAGCGAAGGATCCCGTTTTGAGATTCTTCGCCTGCGGCTCAGAATGACGGTATTGTTTAAAACTGCGAAATTAGGCTGCGCAGGTAACTTTGCTGCAACCGCAATTATCTTTAAGCTTCAGTGCTTTGCGGAGCGCGGCCACCTTATCGGTCTTTTCCCAGGTGAAACCGGCTTCCGAACGGCCGAAGTGCCCGTACGCGGCGGTCTTGTTGTAAATCGGACGGCGCAGATCAAGCGTCGCAATAATGCCCCGGGGCGTAAAATCGAAAACCTTCGTTACGGCGTCCGAGATCGCTTCTTCGCTCACTTTGTTCGTCCCAAACGTGTCCACGCGGATCGAAACGGGCTTTGCCACGCCGATCGCGTAGGAGACCTGAATCTCACAGCTCGTCGCGAGACCTGCCGCCACGATATTCTTCGCGACATAGCGCGCGAAATAAGCAGCCGAACGGTCGACCTTGGAAGGATCTTTACCGCTAAACGCTCCGCCGCCGTGACGGCCCATGCCGCCGTAGGTGTCGACGATGATCTTGCGACCCGTAAGACCGGTATCCCCGTGCGGCCCGCCGACCTCAAAGCGTCCGGTCGGATTGATGAAGATCTTCGTGTTCTTGTCCATGAGATTGGCCGGTATAACTTTCTTGATCACTTTTTCTGTGAGATCTTTCGTGATGGTCGGAAGAGTCACGTCCCCGTCATGCTGGGAACTCAGGACCACCGCTTCGACACGCACCGGTTTTTCATTGTCGTACTCAACCGTAACCTGGCTCTTTGAGTCGGGACGAAGGTACTTGATCTTGCCGGATTTCCTAACGGCGGCCAGATAACGGACCAGTTTTTGCGCCAGCATGATCGGGAGCGGCATGAGCTCTTCCGTTTCATCCGTCGCATATCCAAACATCATGCCCTGATCCCCGGCGCCTCCGGTATCCACGCCCATGGCGATATCGGGCGACTGGGTATGAAGGGCGATATCGACGCGGCAGGTTTTGTAATCGAAACCGATCTTGGGATCCACGTAGCCGATCTTGCGGATCACTTCTCGCGCGACCTTCTCGGCATCCACCTTCGTTTTGCTCGTGATCTCGCCGGCAATCGTCAAGCGGTCCGTCGTTGCCAGGCATTCGCAGGCCACGCGCGAGGCGGGATCTCCCGCGAGATAGGCATCGAGGATCGCGTCCGAGACTTGGTCGCAGACCTTGTCCGGATGCCCTTCAGAAACGGATTCGGAGGTAAAGAAATAATGACCTTTTTTCATGGTGGTGTTACTCCTTTGGATTTGTTGGGGTCTTAACGATGGCGTTGGCTTTCTGATAAGAGTCGAGGTCGCCGATGTCCAACCACTTCCCCTTAAGAGAAAAAGCAAATAGGCCCGCTGTTTCAGCCAGCCAACGCATATAATGGCCGGGTTGGTCGATATTATGGCCGCTTGTGATATACCTGTCAAGCAGGCTCCACGTCTCCTTAGGGAGCCAATAGATGCCGCTGGAAGCAAGCGTGGTCATAGGTTGAGGCGGTTTCTCCTGGAATTCCAGGATTTTCCCTTCAGAATCGGTCCGGACAAGGCCGTAGCGCTTGGCGAGCTCCTTTTCCCCGACGTCATAGACCGCGATCACGCCGTGCGGTCTTTTCTTTTTTCCGAAATCCACGAACGAACCCAGATCAAAATCAAAGAAATTGTCGCCCGCAATCACGAGAAGGTCGGACGGCGGCACCTGTTTTGTATTGAGCGTGTAAGCCAGGTCCCCGATCGCTCCGAGCCGGGTCTCGTTGTTCAGGGTGTGATCATTCACGACCTCGACCGGCCAGGGATATTTTACTTTCATCGCCCAGGCTTCAAAATGTCCGGCGAATTTCTGATTGCTCACAAGGTAAACCGCATCAACATCCCCGACCTTCTCGACCCGTTCCAGGATCCACTCCAGGATCGGACGATTCCCGACCGGAAGAAGCGGCTTCGGCATATTCTCGGTTAGAGGATAAAGACGCGTCGGGTATCCCGCGCACAGGACAATGACTTTTAAACCCATAATTCACCTCATTTGAGAGAACTGACCGTCAAAAAAAGAAGGGAAGCGCCTCACCAGACGCCTCCATCGATTCAAAGGGGATCTTTCCAAAAAGCTTAGATGCTCATCCCTCTGGATGAGCATAAAACATCGCCCTCTTATTTTCTGTCGGGGGAAACCGCATTCTTGATCCGGTCGATCACGCAGATCGACATCGGATCGACTTTGTTAAGTTTGGCCAATTCACAACTCGCCCAGTCTCCCAGAAGGATCATGGAAAAAAGACGGGCCAGGGCGCTTTCGCCCCGCGCTTTGAACTCCGCGACCTCGGCACCCCGCTCCCGGATCGCCTTCATCGCGACCTTTTTCTTTTTCAAAAGCCATTCGGGCTCATTCCGGTCGGTCAGAAAAACCGCGACCGAGCGCCGGATCTTGAACTCCGGGAAATTCCAGCCTTCGACTTCGTGATGGAACATTTCGGGCAACGCCTCACAAGAAGCGAGCGTCTTCGCGTTCTCCGCGAATTGAGTCCTCCAACGGAGGGCCACGGTCTGCATGAGACCGCCACCGTAAATAGCAATATTCCGTCCAAAGAGCCGCTCGGCGAGCTTGCGGGCCTGCACTGCCGGAAAATGACCGACCTCGCGAAGCACTTCCCGGATCTCCTTTGCGGAAACCGAGAACCACCGGTAGCGCATAAAAAGAAAAAGCAGTGAAAAAGTCGTATAGCCGATCGCAAATCTCGGCGGATACCCCTGAGGCAAACGGAAAAGAGGGATCTTTCTCTTCAATGCTTCTTCGGCAAGCCAACCGCCGGACGCCACCACCAGAAAATGGGCCTTGCGAGCGACGGCCTGTTCAAAGATCGCCGCCACTTCATGCGTGTTCCCCGAATAACTGGAAAGGATCACGATCGTTTTGGAATCGACCCAGGAGGGAAGACGTGATGTGCGATTCACGGTCCAATGAATTCGCGAGCGGCTTTGCGCGATAGTCCCGAGAATGTCCCCGCTTATCGCGGAACCCCCCATGCCGCAATATAGAACCTTTTCCGGTCTTTTGATGAATGAGGCAGGAAGACTGATGCCGCCGGCGATCGCCCGCGCTTTCATGATCTGATGGGCCAGATCCTTCAGATAAACTTCCATTATTCGTCAGCAAGCTCCGCGCAAACATCCTTGAGTTTCGCCTTCAAAAACGCGTAGATCTCCGGGCCGGTGTGCAACGCCAAAGCCCTTTGGGCAATCGCCTGGGCGTCAACATAGCGAATCGAACGGATAGCCTTCTTAATTTTGGGGAGGGCCACGGGACTCGCGCTGATCTCATCGATCCCAAGACCGACGAGGAGAATCGCGATCGCGGGATCTGAGGACATCTCGCCGCAGCTCCCCACCCAGATATGATGTCCGTGGCCGTTACGGATCGTCATGTCGATCAGACGAACGATCGCCGGATGGGTCGGCTCGTAAAGATAGGCGATCTTCTCGTTCATGCGATCGATCGCAAGCACGTATTGGATCAGATCATTCGTCCCGAGAGAAAAGAAATCCACTTCCTTGGCCAGAACGTCGCTCGCGAGCGCAGCCGAGGGGATCTCGATCATGACCCCGACATGGATCTCCTTATTGAAAGGCACCCCTTCTTTTTCAAGCTCCGCCTTCGCTTCGTCCAAAACAACTTTCGCGGCGCGAACTTCATAAACACTCGCGACCATCGGGTACATGATCTTCAGATCTCCATGGACACTGGCCCGCAAAATCGCCCGAAGCTGGGTCTTGAAAATATCCGTCCTTGTCAGACAAAAACGGATCGCCCGCCAGCCGAGATACGGATTCATCTCATGAGGAATTTCAAGGGTCGATGCGAATTTGTCGCCGCCCAGATCGAGGGTCCGGATCACCACCGTGTTCGGACGCATGGCTTCCGCGACCTTGCGATATGCGTCATATTGCTCTTCCTCGGTCGGGAGCGTCGTCCGGTTCATGTAAAAATATTCGGTCCGATAGAGTCCAACCCCGTTCCCCCCGTGAGAGATGACGGACGCCGTTTCGTGATGGAATTCGATATTGGCCGCCAGCGTGATACGCTTCCCGTCCAGCGTCTCGGCGGGAAGATCGCGCAATTTATCTAGCTCGCCCGTCAGCTGATTGAAACGGCTCCCCTGGGAGTTAAATTTGTCGATGGTCGCCTGATCGGGATTAATGACCACGATCCCATGCGTTCCGTCCACGATGATCGTGTCATTATCCTGCAGCTCGCCAACAATCTTATCCATTCCCACAATGGCCGGGATCTCCAGCGACCGGCCGAGAATCGCGGTGTGAGAGGTAGGCCCCCCGATCTCGGTTACAAAACCAAGCACTTTAGTGCGATCCAGGGATGCCGTATCCGACGGCGAAAGATCGTGGGACGCAATGATCACTTTCCCCTCAAATTCTTCGAGACGCTTTTTCTCTTCCCCGCAAAGATTCCCCAGCAATCGCTTCCCGACATCACGAATGTCCGAGATGCGTTCCTTGAGATATTCATCGTTGATCTGGGAGAATGCCTGAAAGTAGCGCTGGATAACGGTCGCAAAAGCGTATTCCGCGCCGGCCTTCTCGTTCTTGATCACCTCGATCACATCCTCGATCAGAGTGCGATCCTCCAGGATCAAGAGGTGGGCCGTAAAAATGTCGGAGCTCTCCCGGCCGATCTGGCTGGAAAGCTTCCGGCGTATCGTGAGAATTTCATTGCGGGTGCGCGTCAGTGCGTCTTCAAAACGCGCGATCTCGTTGGAAATCTGCTCCGGGCCCACGGTCCGCTTCGGAAGATTGAAGGATTCACCGCTATGCAGTACAAAGACCTTCCCGATCGCGATCCCCGCCGAAACGCCAATCCCCTGATATTGTTTCATCCTATTCTCCGAAATTCGATTCGATAAGTTTGGTCAGCGCTTCCATCGAGGCCACGGCATCCTTGCCGGAGACACGCACTGTAATGGAAGATCCCATCTCCGCCGCGAGCGTCATAATGCCCATGATCGATTTTCCATCGATCTTCTGATCTTCCTTTTGAACTTCCACGGAAGACTCAAAACGGTTCGCCGTCTGGACGAAGATCGCGGCAGGGCGGGCGTGCAGGCCCAACTTGCTCCCGATCACAAAAGTCTTTTCCAACGTTTCCTGTCCGGCTCTTTTCCTGGGGCTCATAATAACGGGATCATTCCTTCGTTTGCTTGATATGCTCTTTGTAGTGTTCCAGGATCAACTTCATGAGAAGCTCCGAATCGTGGCGAACCTGATCGCCCTTCTGGAGAACATCTCCCTGAATGATCCTGTAACCTTTTTCACGGATCTTCTCGATATCCAATTTGACCGGCAAGGCGCCCTGCTTCGCGTAGCGCTCAAGCATGGGCTCCGGAATGACCCCCGTATTCAAGAAGCAGGCGTCCACGATTCTCGGATCCGTATGGTCCAGGATCACGTTCAGATGATCCCAAGCGCTCATCCCGGTAGTCTCCCCGGGCTGCGTCATAGCATTCATGATAAAGATCTTGTAAGCATCCGACTGAAGGATGGCTTCCCGGATATCCTGGATCAAAAGATTCGGTAAAATACTCGTATAAAGACTTCCGGGCCCCATAATGATCAGGTCCGCGATCTCGATCGCGTCGAGCGCCTCCTGGCACGCTTTGCAATCGTCGGGCTGGAGACGAATGCTGCGAAGCGGTTTGCCGAGATCCGTAATGGTGGTCTCACCCTCCGCCGAGGTGCCATCCATGAACTCCCCCACAAGCGTCACCTTTTCAAGCGTGGAGGGAAGCACCCTCCCGCGAATCGCGAGCACCTTGCTTGATTCCGCGATCGCCTTCTCAAAATCGCCCGTGACCTTGGAGAGCGCCGTAATAAAAAGATTCCCGAAGCTGTGGCCCTTCAGCCCTTCGCCGAGTTCAAAACGGTATTGAAAAAGATCCCGGATGAGCGGTCCCGCGTCGGCAAGCGCAACGAGACAGTTGCGAATATCCCCGGGAGGTAACACATCCATTTCATCGCGTAGACGGCCCGAACTTCCGCCGGTGTCCGTCACCGTCACGATCGCTGTGATGTTACTTGTGAAAACCTTGATCCCCGAAAGCATGGTGCTGAGACCCGTTCCACCGCCGATCGCCACCACGCGAGGCCCGTGGAGAAGCGACTCGACCTTGCGCTTCTGGTAGACGATATCCACGAGCGATCCGTCCCCGTTGAGAGGCATCAAAGCGCGAACAAAAATGCGCACCATATTCTTGATCGAGGTATAAATAAGAAAGATCCCGAGGATCAAAAAGGCGGTCGCGAACGAGGCCATCATGACGCTCGTCTTGGACATGGTCTTCACGGTCAGAAGCGCCACCAACACAATGAACCCCAGCCCCACAGCGCAGAGGAAAATCCACCGCTTGATGCCAATCCCCGGATAGAACCACTTGAAAAATTTCATGAGAAGTTTCGCAGCTCAGGCCTGGATCAGACCTTGCGGTTCTCTTCCTTCGCGATCAGATCGAAGATATCTTTCGGAGTTTTGCACTTCCGGATGAGTTCGCAGAAATAAGTATCACGAAGCAGCCTGGAGATCTGCGCCAAGGCCTTGAGATGCGGCCCCGCGGTATCTTTGGGCGCCACAAGCAGGAACAGGATGTAGACAGGCTCTCCGTCGAGAGCCTCAAAGTTGACACCCTTGCGGCTCACGCCGAGCACGGCCACAAGCCCATCCACCTTATCGGTTTTCCCGTGCGGGATCGCGATCCCCTGCCCGATCCCCGTGGATCCGAGGTTCTCCCGCTCGACCAAAGCACGGAGAATATTCTTTTTATCCCCCACGTCCTTGACCTCGGCCAGAAGATCCACCATTTCCTTTAAAATGCCTTCTTTGTCAGTCGCTTCCAGATCGATTTTGATGCCGTTGATATTCAAAAAATCTGTGATCTTCATGGATACGCGTCTCCGGTTTGAAAAAGGTTGTGGACCTATCCTGACTCTCATTTTTTAAATTAATGGAAGCCAGGACAGCCCTGATTTTTATTTTCTTTTTATAAAGGGTAATCAGGGCAGCCCCAATCTCAGCTTCGCTTCGATCGATTGGCATTGGGACTGCCCCAATTTCCGCTTCGCTTCAATTGAAAAGCATTGGGACTAGAAACCAGGCTCGATAAGCCCGTGATTCCCGTCCTTACATTTATGGATTACATTCACGGCGTTGGTATTCTGATTCATGAAAACGAGAAATTTTTCCGGGGAGATCTCAAGCTGAAGGCTCGCCTCTTCGACGGACATCGGCTTGGGAGCGAAAGACGCAGAGCGCACGATCTTGGGGTGATCTTCCGGCAGAATGGTTTCTGCATCGATCATTCCGAACGCGCGGGCGAGCTTCGCCGAGCCCTTGGAGTTTTTTTTGTGATGGCCTTTGGACTTCGCGCGGAACTTTTTGAGCTGTTTCTCCACGCGCTCATAAGCCTCATCCATCGCGGCAAAGATATTGTCCTTTGCCTGCCCCATCCCGAAGGCGTGAAAGTCTTTGGCCGCGAGCGTGATCTCCGCGATATAAATATATTTTTCCTTTTTAAGAAACACATGGGCTTCCACGAGCCGGGGGGCATATTTCTCGAACTTCGGAAGCCGCGCTTCCAAATGCTCTTTCATGCCCTGGGTGATCTTGAGATTCTTTCCTGAAAAACGAATATCCACGGTTATGCCCTCCTTGGGGGTCCTGAATGGATTGATGAGAAAAACAAACTCTGCACTAAATTATGCGAGGGTGAACCTTTCTCCAAGATAGATCTCCCTGGCCTTGGCATCGGAAGCGAGGAATTCGGAAGATCCGGAGACCTCGACCTTGCCCTCAAAAAGAAGGTACGAGCGATCGGTGATGGAAAGGGTTTCGCGGACGCTATGGTCCGTCAGAAGAATGCTCAGCCCCTGGGCCTTGAGCCGCTGGAGGATCTTCTGGACTTCGAAGACCGCAATAGGATCCACCCCGCTGAAAGGTTCGTCGAGAAGGATCAGCGACGGATTGGTCACAAGCGCACGCGTGATCTCAAGTCGCCGCCTCTCGCCGCCGGAGAGCGTGTAGGCCTTGCTCTTCGCGAGATACGCGATATCCAGATCGTTCAGCAGTCTTTTGAGGCGACGGTCCCGTTCTTCCTGAGAGATCTCGAGGGTTTCCAGGATCGCCATGATATTTTCTTCCACGGTCAGTTTCCGGAAAATAGACGGCTCCTGCGAAAGATAGCCGATCCCGAGGCGCGCCCGCTCGAACATCGGCAGTGCGGTAATATCCTCGCCGCGAAAAAAGATGTGTCCGGTCTCGGGGCGTATCACCCCGACCACCATGTAAAAGGAGGTGGTCTTTCCGGCGCCATTGGGCCCCAAAAGTCCCACGATCTCGCCCCGCGAGATCTGGATGCTAACTCCGTTAACGACCGTGCGGCCTTTGTAGCTTTTCGTCAGCTGTTTTGTCTCAAGCAGATTCATGCTAAAGCACTCCTTTTCCGAGACCCGCCGGGACTTGCCCTTCATAATAAAGGGCTTCCGTGTCTCCCCCAAGAATGATCCGTCCTTCGTCCGCCAGATAGATCACGCTGTCGGAGTAAGTCTTGTTCCCATCCGGGTTCTCGATCACCACATCGCCCACAGCCACGATCTTGGCAACCCGACGGCTCACGCGATTGTAATAAACGTCCATTGTCGCCGCCGTAAGTTTCCCGTGTGAATCCTGGGCCACCACGTTGTCCTTGAAGTGCGCGATATTCTTCTCGTAATCAACCACGAGTGATCCATCGCAAGTGATGGTCGTTGGCCCGCTCGACTTATCCTCGGTATTCTGGATCACGACAGTGACTTTTTTCTGGAACTTCACTTTTTTGAGGCGTGTATCCGCCCGGGCCCCGGTGCCTTCGACGTTGATATTGTCTTTTTTGACCTGCGCTTCCAGATCGGTTTCCACGATATGTTCGGAGGGATGCATGTCGAGAGCCTCGGTGACCATCCGCGTACCGTCATCCGTCGTCGCGACCACATTTTTCTCGAGATGGATCTTGTTCTCTTTCTTTTTGTACTCCCCTCGATCCGCCGTGACGGTCACAGGGACTTCTTCGGCGTACGCCTTGGCCATCACGTTCATAAGCTTGACATTGTTGGACAAAATGTCGGCGGAATCGCCCTCGATCTCGATCTCACGCTGGCCTTCGGCCGTATATTTCGTAAATGAAAACGAAAAGATCTTCTGCGGTTTTTTCTCAGAGAGCGTTTCCGTCGCGCGCTCAGCATGTTGCTTGCGGGTGATCACCACCTGCACCTGGACAAAAAAGACATAGAACACCACAAGCGCAGCAAAGATAAAAATAAGACGTTTGATCATGAAAGCTTCACTGTCTCCTTAGGTTCCGCGGCCGGTGTTTCTTCGGGCCTCGTTTTCCAGCGGTCATGCATCCATCCCCACTGATCCGGATACTGCCGTATCACGACTTCAAAATCTTTCATCCAAGCCTCGGTATATTTCCGTATCGAAGCCTCACGGTCCCCCCGCTCGATCTTCGGCCTTATCAGATTTCCGAGGATTAGCCGATAGCGATTCCCGGGCATCCGGATCATGAACGCCGGAAGGATCGGCGCTTCCGTGTGCATGGCAAATTTCACGGGTGCCACCGTCGTGTAGGCCGGTTTTCCAAAAAAATCCACAAAGATACCGCGAACGCTATCCCGGTCCTGATCCGGTAAAAGGCCAACGATGCCACCGGCCTTCAACTGCTTATGAACACCGCGTACAGCCTCATTCTGATAGATCGTCTCGACCTTCACCGCTTTCCTCAAACCGAGGATCCAACGGTTATAGGGCTCATAATAGATACGCCGCCCCACCACGGCACCCCGGAAACCCTGCATGCAGAAGCTCCCGGCCAAAAGTTCCCAGTTGCCCATGTGCGCCGTCATTATAATGAGGCCCTTCCCTTCTTGCAAAATATCTTTGCAAAAGGAGTAGGCCTTGCCGACATCCACAAAAGCAGCCATCTTGTCGCGTGAGAGCCTGGAAAACAGGAGAAAATCCATGGCGGTCTGAAGCATATTCCCCATCACCCGCCGCCCAATCGAGTTCCGCTCTTCGGAACTCATGGCATCCCCATAGGCAAGCTTCAGATTTTCAAGGATCTTCTCTCTCTGGCGAGAAACAAGCCGATATCCTAATTGCCCGATACCGTTCGCCCATCCCAAGGCCCAGCCACGCGGCAGGAGCGAGAGAAGCCCCGCCGCCAAACGCGCTAAAAGATAAACGGGATAGCGATAGAATTTGCGCTTGGCCATAAGAGGATCAGACCCGGCCAGCCCTCATCAGGTCTTGAACATCCAGCAGCCCCACCACGCGCCGGGATTTGTCCACGACGGGCAATTCATCAATACGAAGTGACTCCATGATATGGAACGCCTCCTCCGCAAGACTGTCTTTCTGGATATAACGGGGCTTAAGTGTGGCCCACTCCGCCACGGGGCGGCTCAGGAGCTTCTCACCCTGAGATCTTAAATGACGGCGAAGGTCCCCATCGGTGAAAACCCCCAACAGTTTTCCGCGAGCATCCACGATCGTGCAACTCCCAGCCCTTGAGGCCGTGATCTTGAGCAGAGCCTGGCGCACCGTCGTCTTGGCCCCCACGAGCGGATTGGCTTTCCCCGTTCGCATGATCTCCCCTACCTTAAGCAACCGTCTCCCGAGGCTTCCCGCCGGATGCAACTCCGCAAAGTCCTCAGAGCGAAACCCTTTTATTTTCAGAAGAGAAAGAGCGAGCGCATCTCCCATCGCGAGCGAAGCCGTCGTGGAGGCCGAAGGAGCCAGATTGAGCGGACAAGCCTCACGCCTCACCCCCAAATCCAGCACAATATCCGCGTTCCGTCCGAGGGAGGACTTGGGCACGCTCGTTAGCGCGATCACTTTCACACCTTTTTTCTTCACGAGCGGCAAAAGCCTCACGATCTCTTCGCTTTCCCCGCTCTGGGAAATCGCGATCATAAGATCTTTGGACGTCACCATCCCAAAATCGCCATGCACCGCTTCCGCGGGATGAAGATACATGCTCGGCGTCCCGGTCGAGGCCATGGTCGCGGCGATCTTGCGCGCGATAAAACCGGGCTTCCCCATGCCGGTGAGGATCACGCGTCCCTTGCAGTCAGCCATCCACTGAACGGCCTTCTCAAAATCCTTACCGATCCCGGTGCGAAGGCGCAAAAGGGCCACAGCCTCGATTTGAAGGACTTCCTTGGCGAGTTGAATGACGCCTGATTTTTTCATGATCTTAGCTTTCCGTGGCAATGCATTTCTTGAGAGCGATGAGCTTCTTCAGTAAGGATTCCAGCTTCGAGAATGCGAGAGCGTTGGGCCCGTCGGAGAGAGCCTTTGCCGGATTCTCATGGATCTCCATAAAAACGGCATCCGCTCCGGCCACGACCGCGCATCGCGCTAGGGTTGGTATAAATTCCGACATGCCGCCTGAAGCCGTGCCCTTTCCTCCCGGGATCTGAACCGAATGCGTCGCGTCATAGACTACCGGATACCCGAACCCGCGCATGATCGGGATCGCCCGAAAGTCGTTCACGAGATTGTTGTACCCGAAACTCGTTCCGCGCTCCGTAAGAAGGATCTTTTTGCATCCGACTTCCTCAAGCTTGTGAATCATGTTCTTCGCTTCCCAAGGAGAAAGGAACTGTCCTTTTTTCACGTTCACGATGCGACCGGTTGCCGCGGCCGCGAAAAGAAGATCGGTCTGGCGGCAAAGAAAGGCCGGGATCTGAAGGATATCGGCAACCTCCGCTACCGGAGCCGCCTGATCCTCCGAGTGAATATCCGTCAGGATCGGAAGCTTGAACTCTTTTTTGACGCGGGCAAGGATCGCGAGCCCCTTTTCAAGGCCCGGACCGCGGAAGGAGGTGATCGAAGACCGGTTGGCTTTATCGAAGCTCGCCTTAAAAATATACGGGACCTTCAGTGCGCGGGCGACGTTTGAGATCTTCTCCGCGAGCTTGAGCGTGCTTTTCTCATCCTCGATCACGCAGGGCCCGCCGATCAGAACGAACTTGCGGGGATCCCCGAAAATGATGGGGCCCAAAACGATCTTATGCATGGACTTCGTCTTTCTCCTGAGCAACAGGCTTTTCTTCCGCGTGAGCCTTCACCTCGTCCACGGTCACCTTGGTGCCATGCGCCTCCTGATAAGCCATCACGTGACGAATGAATTCACGGAAAAGCGGATGCGCCCGGTCGGGCTTGGATTTAAATTCCGGATGGAACTGCACCGCGAGGAACCAGGGATGATCTTCCAACTCGATCATTTCGACAAGCTTGCCGTTCGGGGAAACGCCCGAAAGCTTCATGCCCGCTTTCTGAAATTTTTCGCGGTATTCATTGTTGAACTCATACCGGTGGCGGTGCCGCTCAGAGATCTCCTCGGCCTTGTACGCCTTGTACGCAAGCGTGTCCTTCTTCACCTGGCAGGGATAAGCCCCGAGACGCATGGTGCCGCCCAGGTCCTTCACATTCTGCTGCTCTTCGAGAAGGCTGATCACCGGAAAAGGCGTTTTCTTGTTGAATTCTGTCGAATGCGCATTTTTCATATCCAGCACATTGCGGGCGAATTCGATCGCCGCGCACTGCATCCCGAGGCAGATCCCGAAGAACGGGATCTTGTTCTCGCGGGCGAACTGAATGGCCTGGAGTTTTCCTTCGATCCCTCGATTCCCGAAGCCCCCCGGCACGAGGATCCCCGAAACACCCTTGAGCTGCCCCAGCGAACGCGCGGTCTCGAGTTTCTCGGAATTGATCCTCTTGATCACCACGCCACAATCATTGGCAATCCCGCCGTGTTTCAAGGATTCATAGATGGATTTGTACGCGTCCTGAAGTTCGACGTACTTGCCCACCACGGCGATCTTCACCATGTGCCTCGGGTGGAGCGCGCGGTCGACCACATTCGTTTTCCACTCATGAAGACTGCCTGCCTTGTATTCGATCTTGAGCTTCTGACAAATCACTTTATCGATCCCTTCCGCCTTGAACGCCAGCGGGCACTCGTAGATCGATGCCACATCACGCGCCTCGATCACGGCCTCGGGCTCGACGTTGCAAAAAAGCGCGATCTTGTCCTTCATCGCCTGATTGATCTTTTTTTCCGTGCGGCAGACCAGGATATCCGGTTGGATACCGATCTCGCGCAGGGTGCCAACGCTATGCTGCGTGGGCTTCGTTTTGAGCTCTCCGGCAGCCTTGATATAAGGGACAAGTGTCAGATGGATAAAAAGGGAATTTTCACGGCCGACTTCATGCCGGAATTGTCTCGCGGCTTCCAGGAAGGGCAGGGACTCAATATCGCCCGCGGTACCACCCACTTCGGAGATCACAACATCATAGCGCTTATTTTTCGAAACGTCGCGGATGCGTTCCTTGATGGCGTTAGTGATATGCGGCACTACTTGCACCGTACCGCCCAGATAATCCCCGCGTCGCTCTTTGGCGATCACGCTGTGGTAGATCTGACCGCTTGTGACATTATTCTCACGGCCCAGCGTGGTGTGCGTGAAACGCTCGTAATGCCCGAGGTCAAGATCCGTCTCCGCGCCGTCATCGGTCACATAGACTTCCCCGTGCTGAAAGGGATTCATCGTCCCCGGATCAACATTCAAATAAGGATCAAGCTTTTGGAGAGCGACTTTGAGACCTTTCGCCTCGAGAATCTTGGCGATCGAAGCGGACGCGATGCCTTTTCCGAGTGAAGAAACCACACCTCCTGTTACAAAAATATGCTTCGGCATTTTTATTTCCTCACCGGGTTGGCGCTTGCCTTCGAACCCTCACCCCTGAGGGTCCGAGACAAACGCGATTCCACTTCATGAAGGTCCTCTTCCGTGTCCACGCTGATGAAATCATACACCGTTTCGATCACGCGAATGGACCGGCCCCTTTCAAGGACCCTGAGCTGCTCCAATTTTTCGGTATTTTCAAGGATTCCCGGTTCCCAGGCAACAAATTTCAAAAGGAAATCGCGCCGGTAACCGTACACACCAAGATGTTTCAGAAAACTGAACGCGCAATCCTGTTTTCCCTGGATAAACGGGATCGTCGCGCGTGAAAAATAAAGCGCGTCGCCCTGGGCGTCGCAAACCACTTTCACGACATTCGGATTTTCAAAGCTCGCCCGGTCCGTCATCCTCACGGCCAGGGTCAGCATTTCCACGTCTTTTTCTTTCTCAAATATCTGGACCATCTCATCCAGCGCGGCCGGGTCCACGAGCGGCTGATCCCCCTGGATATTGATCACGAGGTCCTGCTGGAACCGGCCCATCACCTCCGCGATACGCGAGGTGCCGTTCGGATGGTCTTTGCGTGTCATGACCGCTCTTCCCCCGAAGCCTTCGACGCATTCAAGAATGCGTTCATCATCGGTGGCGATGACCACTTCCTCGAGACTTTTCGCTTGCCGCGCCCGATCCCAGACATGCTGGATCATGGGTTTTCCGGCGATCGAACGGAGGATCTTCTCCGGAAGTCGCGTGGAACCTAAACGTGCGGGAATAACACCCAAGGCTTTCATGAAATATTTGAAATCTCAAATTTGAAATTGAACATTACACCTTCCGGACTGCTTCCCGGAGTTCCGCGGGAGAAACCGTGGCAGTACCGAGTTTGCCGACAACGATCCCGGCGGCAATATTGGCGATCTTGGCCGCTTCCTGCATCTTCGCGCCAGCCGCAAGCGAAAGTGCAAGGGTCGCGATCACAGTGTCTCCGGCGCCGGACACATCATAAACTTCGCGAGCCGCCGTCGGAACCCGTGTGATCTTGCCACCTTTTTCAAAAAGGGCCATGCCATCTTCACCGAGTGTGATGAGGACCGACTCAAGCCTCAGTTTTTTCATGAGCGCCCAGCCGACCTTCTCAAGCTCCGGAGTCTTGTGCCATGGGCCGATCGTCCGCTCATAACCCCCGTAAGCTTCTTTACGATTCGGGGTGATACAGGTCACACCTTTGTAATAATCAAAATGTTTTTCCTTGGGGTCCACGAGCACGGGTTTCTTCCACTTCTTCGCAAGTTTCACGACCTCGCGGAGCAGGAACGGCTGCATGACACCTTTACCGTAATCCTCAAGGATCACAACGTCCATGCGTTTGATATTCTCATGAACAAATTTGAGGATCTTAAGAAGATCATTCTTGGAAACATCTTCGGTCTTCTCGCGATCGAAGCGGACCATTTGCTGGGAATTGGCGATCACGCGTGTTTTGACGGTCGTCGGCCGGGTCGGGTCATAAATAATTCCCCCCGTTTCAATCCCCTGCTGGCGTATGGTCTTGAGAAGCATCCTTCCGTAAAGATCACGTCCGACCACGCCGCAGGGATAGGCCGCGCCCGCGAGAGATCGGATATTATGGGCGACATTGAGGGATCCTCCGGGCATCAAGGATTCTCGCTTGACGTCCACCACCGGAACCGGGGCCTCGGGGGAGATCCGTGAGACACTTCCCCAGACGAATTGGTCGAGGATAAAATCCCCGATCACAAGGACATGCGCCCCCTTGAAGCCTTCAAGGATCTCAAGAAAATGCTTTTTTTCAGCCGCTGTAAGTGTATTTTTCATAGAGGGATAAGCCAGTTGATGGAAGGACGTATAGTATCATCCGTCAGTCAGGGTGTCCAATGAAATGCCCCATGATTTAACTCGTTTACCGTAAAGGAGTTAGACTGAATTAGCGATCGAAGAGATTGACGGTGGCGAGCTCCGCCTCGCTGGTGACGTGAATTCGGACCTTCCGGAGAGCTTTTTCGCGGAGCTTGCGGGAGAGTCTCTCTACTTACTTGGGCAGGACTTGCAATCCCCCGCGCAAGCCGGCGCTGATTTTGCGGCCGGCTTACCTTGCGACTTGTCTTTACTCGCGGATTCCTTGTACCCTTTCGAGCGATAATCCGTCTGATAAAAACCGCTCCCCTTGAAAAGCACGCCCGCGCCGCCGGAGATCAAGCGCTGGGCCTGGGCCTTTCCGCATTCGGGACATTTCTTGATGGCTTTCTCGGTCATCCCCTGGAATTTCTCGAAGCGATGGCCGCAAGCCGCGCATTCATATTCATAAGTCGGCATTCTGTATCTCCTTTAACGTGACAAGCGGCGCGTATTATAGGGCAAGACCGCAGGCTTTCAATCCTAGTTTTCGACGCCCGGATCGTAATGCGTCAGATAGGCCGAGACCTCGCCGAGCACCGGAACTTTTACTTTCATGACAAGAGGGATACGACGCTCGTCCATACTCATCCAACCCCGGACATTGCCTCGACGGACAAAAAAACCTTCAAACATCACAATCGGCTCGACCTCGATCGCCTGAAAGATACCGACCCCGTCGGCCTTCCGTTTCTTGACCGAATGCGTGCGCACCTCGAGATCCCAGTTCTTTTCATCCGCATTCACCGGGATCAGGATCTTGGAATCGGGTTTCACGTCTTGGAGCCGAAGCCAATAGCAACAAGAGATCTGGTCCTGAACATGCGGGGGGATTAACATCTCTTTGTCGCTGTTGTCCTTGATGGAATGGTACCGTCCCACATGCGCGTCCTGGTCGTACGCCATCGACGATTCCCGCTTAAAATGTCCCTCGCTCGTCTTTTTCTCATAGCGCATGGAATGGAAGTGTTCGGCATCCATATAAGTGTGGTGTGTGTCACGGACCTTGTAAATCCAGTCAAGTATCGGGCGGGATTGGATCTGAATCTCAATATGGTAAGCGTCACGCCCATTCACCTTGACCCGTTCTTTCACCTCGGAGACAGCATCCCCCACCGTCATTCCGAGATAGCGAACCTCGAACGTCAATTTCTCCCCCAAAAAGAGCTTTGCGGTTGGCTTCTCAGAGGCGGGGAATATTTTCTCAGGCGCTCCAGAAAATCCGGGAGAAGTCCAAAGGGCCAACGCTAAAAAAAGGAGGGCTGCTTTTTTCATAAGCCTCAGTTCCGGATCGAACCATCGATGCCGATGACGATCCTCTTAACCGGCATTCTCGTTCCCGAAAGTTCCACGGCATCCTGAACCATCCGATAAAGCCCGGAACAACACGGGACTTCCATGATCACGACGGTCAGAGAATAGACCGTATTGTTCTTGAGAAGCTCGGCGATCTTTTCGACATACGCTCCCGTTTCATCGAGCTTCGGGCATGCGATCACGAGCTTTTTCCCTTTCAGCAGATCTTGATGAAAACTGCCGAGCGAGAAGGCCGTGCAGTCCGCCGCGATCAGAAGATCACATTCCTTGAAGTAAGGCGCGACCGGAGAGATCAGATGAAGCTGAATCGGCCATTGAGTCAATTCCGATTGCGCGGGACCTGCCGCAGTTTCTTTCCCCTCAGAGGAATCCCGTTTAATTTCGCGTGACATTGATCCGGGGCAACCTCCGAAGTGCGGTATGACGTCAGAAGCTCCGTGGACTTTTTTTGCGGCCTCAGGGCCCTGGGTTTTCATCACATGCTGGACCGCGGCCTTCGCATCGTACTCCGCGCTTTCTCTTTCCACGATCTTGAGCGCCCCGACCGGGCAAACATCCAGACAGGCTCCCATCCCGTCGCAAAAGATCTCTTTCACGAGCACGGCTTTTTTTTCCTTATCGAGGATCAGGGCTCCCTCGGCGCAGGCTGTGGTGCAAAGCCCGCATCCGTTGCATTTTTCGCGATCGATCTCGATGATCTTGCGCTTCGCCATAAAAACTCCTTTTCAGGTGAGAAGTTCCCGTGCGGCCGTAAAAACCGCCTCGAGGGGGATTTCTTGGATGTAAGTGAATTTTCTTTCGGGGGACGGAATCGCCGAGACATCTTTGTCCACGACACGGCATTTGTCGCCGAGCGGCCGCCATCGCTGGGGTCCTAACCCCGGTTCATATCTGCCGAAAATCGAAACCACTGGGCATCCCACAGCTGCCCCGATATGCGCCGGCCCGGAATCGTTGGAGACAAGCAGAGCCGATTTCTTAAGAAGCGCCCCCAGCATCCCGAGCGAGAGCTTCCCGCTCAGATCCAGCACGGGGACCACGGTCTTTTGTTTCAGGCGCTCAATGATCGCCTGGTCCTTCACGGTGCCAATCGCAAGAAAAATAGAAGCGCGCTCTTTATCGAGACGCGTCACCAGCTCAGCAAAGCGCTCCGCCGGCCACATCTTGGTGACATCACTCGCCGAGGGACTCACCACAATCCATGGTTTATCCGATGAAATTTTTAGTTCAAGAGACAAATTTGCCACCAAGCTTACGGATTTTTCCGTCACGGGGAAATAGGGCTCGAGTTTTTCCGGACGGGCGATCCCAAGGGGCGCGAGAAGATCAAAGAGATATTCAGCCTCGTGCTCCTCGCCCTCTTTTTTGTTATACGGATGAGCATGCGTCAAAGCCCAGGACGCGCGCCGGGTGTATCCGATCCTGACCGGAATACCGGCAAGCCAGCCGGCAAGATGCATCCGGTTCGTACCGTGAGCATGGATCACAAGATCGAATTTCCTTTTCCGGAGCCGCTGGCTGAAGCGGAACTGTCCGAAAAGGCTTCTCTCCGTTCCCTTTTTATCGTACAAAATAACTTCATCAAGGAAGGGGTTCCCTTCGACAATCTCACGGTGTTCAAGAAACACAAGCGCGACGATGTGGGCTTTCGGGAACTTTTCGCGCAAAGCCTTAAAAAGGGGCGTCGTCAGCACCAGATCACCGATGCGATCGGTGCGAGTCACCAGAATGCGCGGGGTTTCAGGAAGAGTGATGGGCATTAAGAAGCTCCAGGGAGAGTTCGATCACCTTCTCCGGCCCAAGGCCATGAAAACAACTGCGCTCGGCACGGTGCAATTTGTGAGACTCGCAGGAACATTGCTCGGCATCTCCCCGCGCGATACGAAAACGCGGCCCCTCATGGCCGTATTTCTCATGATCTGTCGGTCCAAAGATCCCAACCGTCGGCGTCCCCAGCTCAAAACCCAGATGCATGAGGGCGCTGTCGTTGGCGATCACAAGCGCGGCCTTTGCGACAAGCGAAGCGGTCTCCGGGAAAGTCAGGTCCCCGCAAATCACTCCGGCCACCCCGGAAAGCTCCGCCGCGATCTTTTCCGCCACGGGCCGCTCTGCGAGCGTTCCCGCCAAAAGGATCTTTTTCCCCGTTCTTTGATGAAGCGTCCGTATCACTTCCGTGAAATATTCCACCGGCCAGCGCTTCCGCTCGGTCGCCGCTCCCGGCGCCACCAGGACCCAGTCCCTTTTCTCCTGAATATTGGCGGCCTCAAGCGCCCGCATCGCGAAAACCTCGTCCTTTGCATTAAAAAACCGGAAAATGGAACCTTGAGGGATATCGCCTTCCACGGCAAAAAGCATTTCAAGATGCCGGTCTCGCATGTTGACCTTGGTGAATTTCCTGAACAGAGGCGACGGCTTTTGGCAGGAGACCAAAAACGGGATCGCGGTATTGCGCAGGTCCACCACACGATCGTATTTCGCACGGCGAAGCTCTGCAATAAATTTCAGCTTCTCCCGGAGAGGCGCCTTTTTGTCATAAATCACGATCTTATGAATATCGGGGCTGCTCTGCAGGACGCTCCGCGCGCGCGGGCCCACGACCACCGTGATCCTGGCCTCAGGATATTTCTTTGCAAGCGCCATGATCACCGGCGTTGTCAGGATCACATCGCCGAAATTGCTTAATGTCACTACGAGAATATTATTTGTCATGGGTTTCACAGATCGTCAGGCTCTTACGTGAACCATAAATTTTAATTATTTTACTTTTTAACCAGGACTTCCAACGCGAGCAGGAGATCGCTGCTCTCTTTATACGTCACAATCCTATCCGTCTTGAAATGCTTCATCGCTTCCACCGAAAGTGCGTTCTTGCAATAGACGTAAAAAGGAATAGTTGCGAGAGCGGGTTGTTGGAGAAGCTCTTGCGCGATCTTCCGCGGATCGAGAACTGCCTCGTCCTCCCAAAACTGGCAAAGAACCATTGTGGGGCGCGAGCTTTGAATCAATTGGACAGCATCCTTCTCATGAAGCGCTATAAGAACATCGAAATGCTGCGACTTCAAAAGAGCCTCGATCTTAGCCACCAGAAAATCTTCCACGCCCCCAAGAACAACGCGCTTCAACGGGTTCACCCTCTTCTCGCCGCCGCCGACAAGCGCATCCACTCGATCGATGAGGGCCTTAAAGTCGAGCGGCTTACGCATAAACTCGACACCGGCCATGTCCGCAAAGAAGTCTTTCATGCTGCCTTTCCCGGAAAAGATAATCGCCGGAATATTCTTCGACTCCGGATTTTGTCGGATCTTCTGCATGGCCTCATAACCGCTGGTCTGAGGCATCATAACATCCATGATGATTGCTAGAGGTTTTTCGCTGCTCACTTTCGCAATCGCTTCTTCCCCGGTGGAAGCAGAACTAACGTCATAACCTTCCGAAGTAAATCTTGTGTTAAGGAGCGAGACGATAGATGGGTCATCGTCAACAATGAGTATCTTTTTTGCCATATCAAACCCTCCTCTAAAAGCTTCCTTAAAACCCTGTTGCTTTGTGCGCGAAAAGCCTTTTTAAAAACTTACGGACATTGACGAAAAGAATACCGTGATTCTTAGCGCAAGGGATCTTTTTTATTTTCCGATCAACCGCTCCACGGCATCCATCACTTCGTCCGGAGATATTTTGCATAGCCACCCGTCCGCGGGAAGCTCTTCGCCGAAAAACGGCACGCTATATCCCGTGGGGACATATTGCAACACGAGGCTCTCTCCCGTCCCCCGGGGGCCGGTCAATTTCGGATCGGTGGGCCCGAAGATCGCGACGACCTTGGCGCCGACACCGGAAGCGATATGCATTGGACCAGAATCACCGGTGACTAGACACGCCGCCTTTTGATAGATTGCGGCCGAAACGCGGAGACCTGTCTTGCCGACAAGATCGATTACTTTCGCTTTCTTCACGCCCTTGCTGAATAACTCAAAAAGAGGCCGGTCCTGCGCGGAGCCGGTCACCACGACCGGGAGCTTCCACCGCTCCGCGACCTTGTCCGCGAGCGCAGCAAAATGCTCCGGCGGCCATCGCTTCGGCTCCCAGTTCGCGCCAAGATGAAAACAAATATATTTTGAGCCGGAGGCAAGTCCATTTTCGCTCAGCGCAGCACGGGCCTTCGCTTCATCCTCCGGCTTGAAATAAAACTGGGACTTCGGCTCCGCGGGGATCCCGAAGCCGGTACCTTTCATGAACGCCATAAAATAATCAAGCTGATGGAGTTTCCCGGCAGGTTCTGTCACCGGAGTGGTCAGAAAAAGCTTCCGCCCCTTGCCGTACCCGATCCGCTTTTTCACGTCGGCGAAAAAAAGCATCGCGGCGCGCGAGCGGGACCGGTGAAAAACATAGCCTTCCTCCCAGGGTCCGAGCCTCCGAAGCTCCCGAATGAATCGCATACGGCTCAACCACGAACGATGACTCCCCTTTTCGTCGAAGGCGAGAAATGCCGAGACCGCGGGATGGGCCTCCAGGATCTCACGGCATCGCTCCGGCGCAATGCAGGTGATCGCAGCTTCAGGATATTTTTGTTTGATCAGATCCAGCGCGGGCATCTGAAAAAGAAGATCCCCCAGCCAATTCTTCATCACAACGACAATTTTCACGCCCAAGCCCCTATCTTCTTTTTGTAAAAGGTGGCTTGGGCTGTCATGATAACCTGCCTATCTTTTTATTGATGAGGATCATGAAGAGAGTGCCCTCTGGCAATGTTCGAAGACTTCCTCCACCGAGATATGCGTGAGACACGCCATCGTTTCCTTGGCCTTGCAGACGCCGTCGTAGCAGGGTTGACAGGGCAGGTGATGCGAAAGGACATCGATCTTTTTCCCAGGAGGAAGATGCCGCTTGGCATCCGTAGGTCCGAAAAGCGCCACGATCGGGACATTCATCGCGGCGGCCATGTGAAGCGGTGCTGTATCCCCCGTCACGACCAGATGAAACTGTTTAAAATAAGCGGGCAATTCCTCAAGCGAGGTCTTGCCGACAAGATCGAGCACTTTACCCGCCTCGAAAGAATAAAAAGGCTTGCTAAGCTCCGCTTCCTCCGGAGAACCGATGAGCACGATCCTCGCGTCATATTTCTCGAGAAGTCGTTTCGCGAGCGCCACAAAATGCCCGGGAGGCCAACGCTTGCTCGGCCAATTGGGACTGGATCCCATGACAAAGCCAATCATCTTCGTAGACTCCCGCGGTTCGAGGATGGCGAGAACTTCCTTGGCTTTTTCAACGCTCCCGGGTTTCGGCCAAAGCTCGAGCGTATCATCGAACTGGGTGACCCCCGCCTTGGAAAGCACGCGGAACTGATGGCGAAGCGGCGAATCCCCGACCTCGAAGGTTCGGTCAGGCCGATTCAACAAAAATCCCCATTTCCCGCGGGCGAAACCAAAGCGCTGTACCGCACCGCCCAGGTAGGCCAAAAGATGCGTCCATTTGTTATTGTGAAGATCCACCGACATATCGAATCCTTCCCGGCGGATGCGACGCGCGGTCTTCAAAAGATAAAGGAAATTCGAAAGTTTTTTGCGGTCCACCAGGATCATGTCATCCAGATAAGGGCACGCGGATACGATCGGGGCGATCTTGCGATCCACGAGAAGCGTGATCGAAGCGTCCGGATAGCGCTCCCGGAGCATTCTCAAGGAAGGCACGACCAGGATCAGATCACCCATCGCCCCGAGCTTGATCACGAGGATCTTCCGCCGCTTGCGGACTTCCGCATAAACTTCCAGGGTTTTCCGTACCATTTGCTCCAGGTTGAATTTTTCTTCCACTTTTTTCCGTAGCTTGACGGCAAAGGACTTGGCCTTTTCCCGGTCCGTCAGAAGCTGATACATCGCCTCAGCCATCGCGGGAATATTTCTCGGCGGAAAAAGCAGGCCGTTCTCATTGTGATCGATAATGTCCGGCACGCCACCCAGCCAGGTCGCGGCCACAGGTGTCCCCACGGCTCCCGCCTCGATGATCACACGGCCAAAAGGTTCGGGGATCAGCGAAGAAAGCACCAGCAGATCCGACTGCGCTAAAAGTCCCGCCACATCCCGCGTGGAGGGAAGGATCTTCACACACGACTCGAGCCCAAACTGTTGCACGGTTTTTTTCATCAGATCGGTGTAACGGTGCTTGCCGCGACCTTCAGACCCGACGATCCAGACCTCAAAATGTGGGAGACGGCTGCGCAGGAGATGCACGGCTTTCAGAAATTCGATCTGGCCCTTGGCCGGAGAAAAGCGGCCGATGTGGATGATCCTCATGGGACCCGGGTGCTTCTCAAATTTCGCGTAAGAAAACGTGAACTGGGTGAGGTCGACGCCGCGCGGGATCAGGCGAATCCTGTCCGGTGGAACATTGAACTCATCGATCATGCGCCGGCCGATCGCGTGCGACGCCACGATCACGCGCTTCCCCCACCCCATCACAAAACTCATCGGATGGACCGAATAATGCCCGTGACAGGTCGTAATAAAAGGGATGCCGGCTTTGCGGGCGGCAAGCCACCCAAGCCACGCCGGAACGCGACTCCGGCCATGAATGATATCCACGCGTTCGCGCTGAATGATCCGGACGAGCTCTTCGACCAGGAAAAGCCCGGCCAGGGATTTCTGATGCACCGGCAGGCCATAATGCGGGATACCGATCTTCTGAAGCTCGGCAACGAGCGCTCCCCCGGAGGAAACCACCACCGTCTCGTGGCCTTCCTTTTTCATCGCGCGCGCCAGATCCACCACGCCCCGTTCGGTGCCGCCGAGCTCCAACGCGGGCAAAAGCTGCATTACTTTCATATCAGGCCTCCGAGGCGCTCGATAAGCGCTTCTTTTTCGCGTCGAAGAACCGGGATCGCGGGCGCCCGCAGAAGTCCCGTGATGTTCTTTTCAAGATCCGCCAGACAGCTCACGGTCACAAGCCCCCGCTGACTCAGGATCTGATGAAAACGATAATGTTTTTCCGGGAGCTCCCCCTCCCCCAGGCTCAGCACGATCACGCGCTTGCCCGTTCCCACAGCGTCCGAGATCATCGCAAGGCTATCCTCAGTGACAATTAAAAGTTCAGCAAGGCCCAGCATGCCGCCCGCCGCGTAAGCGGGGTTCTCTTCATTCGCGATCACCAGCAACCGACAGTGCGGCTCTTCGCTAAGATGACTCTTCAGAAAACGCTCCACCGGCGCGGAAGTCCGCCTCGAAGTCGTCAGCATAAAATCCCCGGAGTGGCCGCTTACTCGTTTAAGAGTCGAACAAAGTTTTTCCATATCCGAGATCGTCAAGTCATAGCCACGCGTCGCGCCGCCAAGGAAGACCGCGATCGTGGGCTGCGTGCCTTCGCCGAGCTTTGCCTGAAGAGCCTGGACCTCGGGACCCCGTTCGTGTGTTTTGTAACCACTCGGCATGATCACGACGCGAAACGTGCGCTTCGGAATCCGGCCGCTGTCATGTGCCGGCACGATCGCCAGATCATAATCCGTCATCGAATAAGGGAACGGCGGGTTCATGATCACGATCTTTTTGGCGCCGGTCTCCTGCGCAAGCAACATTTGAACAGGGGCAAGCCCCGAACCCGCAGCGATAATGTAGTCCGCGTTCGCGCGTCCGATTGCTCGTTGCGTCTCCGCCGTCAAAAAAGGCGCGAGCCAGGAAAGCCTCCCCTGGATCCACGGCTTCATCAGAAAGGCCAAGCCGAAAAGAGCCGCCCGGTGGAAGGGCGAACGATACTCCACAGAAATCCTCTCGACTTCGAACTTCAACCCGGACCGCCCGTGAAACTCTTTGAAGTCCGCAAGCATCTCCGCCACACCCTCCGACTGCTTAAAATGCCCGGGCTTGCCGTCGGAGAGGATCACGATCTTCCTATCCCAGCAAAACTTCCAGCGTTTATTTTCCCAGAGCCATTGGTTCGGGAATTTCCGGATAAAATTTTCGAGGATCGTGAGATATTGCCGGGCCTGGAACTCCACGCGGGCCTGCGGCTCCAGGGAAGCATCATCTTTCAGAACTTCCTCCGAATAGACCTCGTGATTGCGGCCGCCGGTCCTCACGATGAAGAACGGCATGATGAACGCGTCGGTGCGGTGAGCCAGCTCGAAAGCCCCGGTCGGAACCGTCGTCCTCCGTCCGAAGAACGGAAGGATCATCCCTTCGGATTTTCCGGCGGACTGGTCGCCCAAGACCCCGATCATTTTTTTCTCCCGAAGCGCGCGGATGAGACCGCGAATACCCGCTCCCCGGGGAATGCAAACGGATCCGTGGCTTTCGCGAAGCTCGTTGATGAGTCCGTTGACCCTGGGGAATTTCTGCTCCCGCGTTAGCACGTAGATGGGCGTCCCGCGAAGCCCGGACCAAACCTGCAGAAGCTCCCAGTTCCCAAAATGGGCCGTGATCAAGACCCCGCCGTGTCCCGAACGGAGCAAGGCTTCGTAGCGTTCAATGCCGTGGATCTTGACGTCCCGATCATGATCCTTGCGTTCCATCTGCCTGAAGGACAGGACTTCCACGACAGTCTGCCCCATGAAACCGAAATGATCGCGCACGGCTTTCCACCTCTCCCCGGGAGTCAGCTGTTCTCCCAAAGCGGCCTTCAGATTGATATAGGCCACATGGCGCTTGTTGGAGACATAGAACACCCCACGCCCCAGGATATCGCCGATCTTGAGACTGATCGCGAGCGGGATATGCTCAAATATAAAAATGAGACAGCGGGCCCCGAGATAGGCGGCCCGGTCGAGCCATTCTTCCATCAGTTTTTTACTCCCAGAAGACGGAAAAGGCGGTCCGTCAGGATCTCATCCCCCGAAACGACCTTGAGCCTCGCGGCCAAGACAAGCGGGTTTAGCGTTTCGGAAATGAGTTCCCGGGAACGGTAAAAATCTTTTTCCGTCGTGATGATCTCTTCAGCCCCGGCCGACTTGGCAACTTCTTTGACCTTCAGAAGCTCTTCTTTCGTGTACTCGTGATGATCCAAAAATTCGAAATTCCGGACGGTCTTGAGCTGAAAGCGCTGGAGGACCAGTTGGAAGGACCGGGGGGTGCCCACGGCGGCAAAGGTCGAGACTCGGCGTCCCGCCATTTTTTCGATCGCCACCCGGACCTTGGTCTTCGCCCGGTAGAGAAAGAGGACTTCCATAACCGTTTCCACCAACTGCGCCTGAGGGGCCAACGTCGCGATCTTGGCCTTTAAAGTCTTGAGTTCTTCGGGGCTCACGAGATTGACGTGCGTCAAAACGATGATCGCCGCGCGGTTAAGCACCGAAAGCGGTTCGCGCAGGCTGCCGCGCGGGATCAGTTGCCCGTTCCCGAACGGGTTCAGGCAATTGATGACAATAATATCCACATCACGCGCGAGCTTCTGATGCTGGAGCCCGTCGTCAAGAATGGCGATGTCGACATGGCGCTTTTCCTCTTGGACTCGGGCGGCGACCTTCGCGCGATCTTCTCCGACACCGATGATCGCTGCCGGGAGATGGTTCTGAAGTTCGAGGGCCTCATCGTGACTGTAGCCGCGTGTAAGCACGAGCGGCACGCGCCGGTGGGTGCCGATCTTGCGTGCGAGATACTCCACGAAAGGCGTTTTGCCCGTGCCACCCCAGGTCAGGTTGCCGACACTGATGACCGGATACGGGAGGCGTTTACGCGCCAGGATCTTGTTTTCATAAAGCCCGCGAAAGATCCTTACCCCGAGGCCATACCCCCACGATGCGATGGAAAGAAGTGCCTGAAGCAGGCCGCTCGTCGCATCATGCTGTTTGTCCTCTGCCAGAAGTCGAAAATAATTCTTCATGCTTGCCATGTTGCTTGATCCTTTCGTGGGAACGTCGGCCCGAAAGAAACGTCAGGATCCACCCGGCCTGACGCTTGCTGGCGCCCCGTAAACGGTTAATGATCTGAAAAGCCCTTTGACCCATATCATGACGCCTGCCCTCAGTCGCGAGGAGCTCCGCCGCCGCGGACGACAGTTCGTCCGGAGCCGAGATCCTGAGAGCGCCACCGTCATGATCGAGCTGGTGGTAGATCTTGTGAAAGTTAAAAACATGCGGTCCATGGAGCACTGCCTTTCCGAAACGCGCGGGCTCGATCGGGTTCTGACCCCCATGAGGGATCAGACTCCCGCCCATGAACACTAAGTCCGCGATCCTGTACAGATTCCTGAGAACGCCTAACTGATCCAGAACCCAGACGTCGGGTGCCGGACCTTCCTTCTTCAACGAAGACAAGGCGCCGCTGAGACCTTCCTGCCCTGTCTGCTTCAAAAGCCCTTGTACACGCTCGATATGCCGCGGCGCGAGAATAAGCTTGAGCTTCGGAAACTGCCCGCGCAACGTCTTGAAAGCCTTCACGATCATGTCTTCTTCGCCGGGATGCGTGCTCCCAGCGATCCATACGAGATCCTCCGTCGAATAACCCCAAGCCTGACGGAGCCCCCCCTCGTCGGCACCGCTCTCCCCGTCCCAATTGACGTTGTCAAATTTCATATTTCCCATATCGCGCACGGATTCTGCCGCGATACCCAGTCCCCGGAAGCGAACGGCATCCTCCTCGGACTGCGCGAGCACAAAGTCAAGCTTTCCCCACAGCGGCTTGAAAAGCCAGGGAAAGATCCTGTATCTTTTAAACGACCGCTCCGAAAGCCGTCCGTTGATCACCCCGACCGGGATCTCCCGATTCTTCGCTTCGGTGAGAAGATTCGGCCAGATCTCCGTCTCGACAAGCAAAATGCCGGCAGGCTTGAAGAGATCGAGAAAGCGCTTCACGACCGGCGTCAGATCGAACGGGAAATAACAGACGTGGACACGGTCGCTTACGAACTTCTTCGCTATTTTTTGACCCGTCGGGGTCACGGTCGTAAGCACCAGATCATAATCCGGCGAAGCCGCGAGCCATTCCACGATGAACTGTTCCACCGCCATGACTTCGCCCACACTGACGGCATGAAGCCAGACCACCTTTTTTCCCTGAAATTTCGCCGCCCAGTCCGCCGGAAAGATTCCCCGCCGTTCACGCCAAAGCGCCCGCGGGTCCTCGGCCTGACGGAGTTTCATCAGGAAAACGGGCGCGTAAACGACCGCGAATCCCGTAAACGCCAGATTGTACAAAACCGTTCTTAGCATATTCCCATCCAATCATTACTATTTACCCAGTAGCCGTTCCTTACCGAACCCCGTCGGGCGAAAGGCGTACGGTATACGGCGAAAAACAAACGCTCAACGCCGTACGCCTTACTCCGTACGGACGAGTCACGCCCTCGGATGCGCCGTCGCGTAAGCGTCTTTGAGACGCTGCGTCGTCACATGCGTATAAATCTGAGTCGTCGAGAGATTCGCGTGTCCCAAAAGCTCCTGCACGCTCCTCAGGTCCGCGCCCCGGTCGAGCATATGTGTCGCGAAGGAGTGACGGAACGTGTGCGGCGAAATTTCCCCGCTGAGCCCCGTCCGCTTCACGTATTTTAAGATCATACGCCGGACACTCCGGTCCGTGAGACGGCTCGCAATCCGGCTGATAAAAAGCGGCCTCTTGATCGCGTTCGGTATTTCCTTCGGCGCCTTCATATCCAGATACGCGCGCAGGGCGTTCATCGCCATCTGCCCCACCGGCACGATCCGTTCTTTTTTTCCTTTGCCGCGCACCCGGACCAAGGCCCCGAAAAAATCGAGGTCGTCATGATTGAGCCCCGCGAGTTCGCTCACGCGCAGTCCCGAGCTGTAAAGCATCTCGAGGATCGCCTTGTCGCGCTTCTCCTCCCAACAATTCTTGGCCGGAGCCTCCAAAAGCTTCGTGATCTCATCGGGATTCATGAATGAAGGAAGCCGTTTTTCCTTTTTCGGCGTCGCGATCCCGGCCGCGGGATTCTGGCTCAGGATATTTTCGCGCACCAGATACTTGAAAAAGGAGCGAAGACACGCAAGCTTCCTGGAAATCGTGCTCTTGCTGTATTCGCGCGTCTTCAGGAACGCCAGAAACGAGCGGATATCCAGATAGGTCAGCGCCGCAAGGTCCCGATCCGCGAGGAATTTCATGAATTCACGGAGGTCGATCCCGTAATTCTTGGTCGTGTGCTCGGAGGCGCCTTTTTCCGTCTTCAGGAAATCGAGGAACTCCTCCACCCGCGTGCTCATATCCAGAGGCTCACGGCGCTTCGGACGAAGCGTCTTTCTCGGCGGCGTCCTCTTTTTTGGGAAGCTCGTTTGCCACGTGCGTGCATTTCGGATAATTCGAGCAGCCGTAAAAAGCACGGCGCCCCTTCGCCTTTCGCTTCAAAAGCTCTCCGCCGCACCCCGGCTCCGGGCAAAAGAACCCGGTCGGGATCGAGCGCGTGAATTTGCATTCCGGAAATCCGGCACACGCCATAAATTTTCCAAACCGCCCGAACTTGATAAAAAGCTGCTTGCCGCAAAGGCTGCACTTGTAATCCGTGGGGATAGGCGCCTGCTTGACACTTTTCATCTCCGTCTGCGCTCGCGCCAAATATTCGCTGAAGGGACCGTAGAAATCCTTGAGCACTTTCACCCAACCGGCCTTCCCTTCTTCGATACTGTCGAGCTCTTCTTCCATGAGCGCCGTGAATTCCGCGTCCAGGATCTTCGGAAAATGCTCGACAAGAATATCCACCACCGTTTCACCGAGCTCCGTGGGGATCATCGCTCCCCCCTTGCGTTCGGCATACATGCGTCCCAGGATCGTCGAGATCGTAGGCGCATAAGTGCTCGGCCGGCCGATCCCCTTTTCCTCGAGCAGTTTGATCAGACTCGCGTCATTGAAACGTGCCGGCGGCTTGGTGAAATGCTGCTCGCCCAGCAGTTCATGAAGCGTCAGTTTTTCGCCCACTTTTAAGTCCGGGAGCTCGAGCGCCTCCGGAACTTCTTCTTCCTCGGCATCCTTCGGATTTTCTTTTTCAACTTTGATCTCCCCGAAGGCCGCAGTAAATCCGAGAAATACGTTGCGCTTCCCCGTCGTCCGGAATCCATACTTCTCACCGGCCAGGATCGAGATCGCGGTGTGTTCATCCACCGCGGGCGTCATTTGGGATGCCAGAAATTTCCGCCAGATCAGTTCATAGAGTTTGAGCTCGTCGGCTTCCAGAAAATCCCTGAGGGAATCCGGAATGCGAAAAGCCGACGTCGGGCGGATGGCTTCGTGCGCCTCCTGGGCTCCTTTGCGGGATTTGTAGACCGGCGGTTTTTCAGGCAGATAGTCCTTGCCGAATTTTTCACGGATATAGCGCGCCGCTTCTTGCTGCGCGGAGGCCGCGATATTCACGGAATCTGTTCGCATGTAGGTAATAAGACCCACGCTGCCCTCAGCGCCAAGCTCCACGCCTTCATAAAGCCGCTGCGCAATGCGCATCGTATTCGCCGCCGAGAACCCGAGACGGCTGTAGGCCTCCTGCTGGAGTTTGCTCGTGGAATAGGGTGCCTGAGGCTTCCGGCGCTTTTCGGTCTTTTCGATATTCGAAACTTGAAAGGGAAGCTTGGGCAGTTCTTGCTTGATACGATCGATCTCGGCCTGTCCCTTGAGCTCCGGCTTGACCTTATCGACATGGGTGAGCCGGGAGAGGAAAACCACTTCCTTCGCGGAACCTTCGGAAGCGGACAGCTTCGCGTCAAGCGTCCAATATTCCTGAGGAACAAATTTCCGGATCTCGCGTTCGCGGTCCACGATAAAACGCAGTGCCACCGACTGCACGCGGCCCGCGCTAAGTCCCCGGCCGACATTGCGCCAAAGAAGCGGGCTCAGCTGATACCCCACGACGCGATCCAAAATGCGGCGCGCCTGCTGGGCATCCACGAGATTCATGTCGATCGCACGGGGGTGATCAAAGGCCTTGAGCACAGCGTCCTTCGTGATCTCATTGAACTCCACGCGGAGGATCTTCTGCTCCTTGTCCTGCTCCGAAAAAATATGCGCGAGATGCCAGCTGATCGCCTCACCTTCCCGGTCCGGATCGGGAGCCACGTAAAGGATCTCTTTTCCTTCGGCATCTTTTTTAAGCTGTTTGACCGTCTGAAAGGCCCGGCGAATGATGATATATTCGGGTGTGAAGTCATGCTCAATATCCACGGCCATCCGGCTCTTCGGCAGGTCCCGGACATGGCCCATGGACGCCACGACCTTGAAATCCTTGCCCAGAAATTTATTGATGGTCTTGGCCTTGGCCGGCGATTCGACGATCACCAGGTACTTAGGACCACCCGCAGCTTTGGCGGGTTTGGCAGGCTTGAGGGCCTTCTCCTTTGTGACAGACTTGACCGCTTTGGGGCTCTTCCCGGCCTTGACGGATTTCTTCGCTTTGACCACAACGCCTCCCTAAAAATTTCAAATAGGAACCAGACCAGATAAAGTGAGAGAGGATTTTAAACAAAATGGGCGAGATTGTAAACGGCAAGTTTATCGGACGCTTGCAACCCTATTACTTAAAGCGGGTTATGAGATTTGTTCCCACGGATCATCCCGCGTCTTGGAACGCATCGGGGACGATTTTTTAGGGCTTCCGTTGGAGAGTTTGTAGAGGGACTCCAGTTCCATGATCTGGGAATCGCGAAGGGCCTCTTTTTCGACACGGCGAACGAGTCGCTTTAGAGCATCGGCCTTGATCCCCCATTTCTCCAAGCAAAGCGTAGTCAGGAGCCGGGCCAAGAGATTCACATGAACCTCCAGATCGGTCAGACGGTCCACGGCTCTTTCTCCGCCTTCCTCAGCCTGGGCCATCTCCTTTTTGAGGTCCGCAATCTTCGCGTAAAGGGAAAGAACTTCTTTGAATGATCCCCCAGCCTTTTTCCCTCCGCCCGTCAATTTTTTCCGTTTCCGTTTGGCCATGGTATTTGCCCCACCAATGAAAGCCTAGCACATAAAACGGAAAAAAGCGCAGGACGCAAAGTTTTTCACCTTGAACTTTGTGCCTTATGCTTCGAGCTAGGGTGCTTTTCCGGAAAATTCAAGCAAATCACAGGCGGGATAAAGACGCGTCAAATAAGCAAGGGCGAAGGCCCGGAAGAAAATCGCCACTGGTAACATCACCATACCGATCCCCACGATCACGGCCAACAGGATCGCGATCACCACAAACGCTCCGAGAATGATCAATGGAAACTTCAAGAGCGGCAGGGCCTGGACCAAAAAGATACCGGGGATAATCACGATGCCGCCCGCGACAAGGCCGGCGAGGCCCATGAGGATCGAGACAAGCCCCTGTGCGATCGATGCCACGATCCCGAGACCAAAGATCACCAGAAGATATTGAAAGACTTTTCCGAACGCAAAGGTTTCGATTTCAAGAAACTGATTTAGTGCGCTCATCGCTGGGATCTTTTCGCGGTACATGATCGGCAAGACCAGATTCTCCATGGTAGCCGCGATCACCATCATCCCTAGAAAAAACGCCAGCAGCAAGAGACCCGCCAGGATCCCCGCCAGAATGATCCAACCGATATGACCTTTAACGACTCCAAAAAGCACTATACCAAGAACCCCCAAGATCAAAACGGCTCCGAGAAGGATCCCAAAAAATGCCAGCGACCATTTGAAATAGGAGTTGCCGATCTCCCGGTGTTCTCGGAACGGGCCACGGATCGCGGTATTTCCGGTCACGATCGTGTCGAGGAGAATAAAGTTGAAACGACATGAGAGCCACATAAAAAAAATCGCGAAGCTGATCCCCAAAAGAGCTCCTCCCACCACCAACCAAAGACTCCACGGATTCTTCACGGGGTTAGCACTCACTCCGGCTTTTGCACCGGAAGCCTGATCAAGGTTCGCCGAAGGCACGACAGTCCCCGTTTGCGGCAAAGTCTCTGTCCCCCCCGAAACAGAAGCTGTACTCCCCGACGTGGATGTAACGCTAACGGATGCGGCAGGCAAGGTTTTCCCCATAACCGTCTTCGGCTTCGCAGGCTTCACGGGGGCTCTAAAATTGGCGCTACATCCCTGTACGCCGGCTCCTGCGAGCGACACAATGATCAGGATCTTCAACCACCGCTTGAAGTTGAAAGGAAAAAGGATCTCCCTGCTTTTTCTCCAGGAAAACCGGATCATCTCGCCGACGCTAGCTTCTCCTTGCATGAATTCTTCTCCTCTTCGCAGCCTCTAACAAGAAGCGTCATTCTGAGTCCGCAGGACGAAGAATCTCACAATGAGATCCTTCGCCCTCTACGGGGCTCAGGATGACACGGGAAAATTTACTTGTTCCGTTCCACTAAACTGTTGCCTTCGGATTCGGGCCGTAAGGATTCTCGCCAGCTTGACTATCCTGCACCAAGAAAACAAGGATCACGATGGTGCCAATGACGGGAATAAGGGAGATCAGAAGCCACCACCCTCTGCGTCCGGTATCGTGAAGCCTGCGCGCCCCAACTGCAATACTGGGAACCAGCACCGCGAGGGAATAGAGCCCGCCAAGCACGCCGGGGCCTTTGAAGATCCCTTCGATGAAACCGAGCACGAATGCGATGATAAAGTTGAAGAGAAAGAACATCCAGTATTCAGTACGGCGCGCACGCCCGGTGAACACCGCGTATTTTTTAAGCACATCGAGATACCAATTCATGTTGCCTCCTTTATTGGGTCAGTTTTAGAGAGACAGCCATTCACCGATTGCCTGTCCCTGTTGAAGAACTTTCACAAAAAAAATCCCCCTCCGCGGTCACCCACGAAGGAGGATTTTCAAAAACCCTGCTTTCACAAAAGATCTTAGGCTTCAACAACCTGCGTCTTGCCCACAATATCCATGACTCGATGATTTTTCCAAAGCACCCAAACAATTTCTAGCAAATATCCAAGCACGAGCACGAACGGAACGATTAAGAGAAGATTTCGGACATAGGCCTGAATAATCGTAACCTTTGCTCCGGTGAGACTAAAAATCTTCGTCTTGATCATGGCTCGTCCGGGAGAATAAACGGCATCACGGAACACCAGCCAGAGAATATTGACAAGCACGAGCACAATGCTACGCACCATATCCGGGGCTGCCAAAAGCACCAACCCGATCACGATCCCGAGAACAATCGGAATCACCACCATGTCGATTAAACCGGCGGCTAACCGTTTCCCTTTGCTTGCAGGAACTTGACCGCTACTGGCCATCATCTCACTAAACTTTTTACCCAAAGGCAAAGCTACTTCAGATTTGCCTCTATTCAGGAGATAGTATGGGAAAAAAATGATCCACATGGTAGAACACGCCAAAAGCCAACCCCACGGGCCCACGCCCTTCACATGATTCCCTTTTTTCCTGACATCCAAGTACACCCAAATGCTTGTCGCCAAGAACAGCAATCCCAAAATCAGCGATATGCCCATCTGTGACTCCTTTCGTTGTCAAAATTTATCTCAACAAGACATGGTCTTCTTATGAAACTCTATAGAGGAAACACCTGTCTGTCAAAACTTTTTATCTCAATCGTGTCAGTAATAACGGCTTTTCTGTGGCGAAGCTTAATAGGCCAAAGAAAACCGCCCGTCCGGAGTGCGCCGGATCTTCTTCGCGAGCTCCATCTGAAGCAATAACGCGGGAAGTCTCGAAGGTTCAAGGCCTGTGAATTCGAGGATGTGGTCCTGAGAGAGAGGACCTTCCTCCTTGAGCAACTCTTCGATCACGGTGTTTTCTTCGCCTGCGATAGGAGAAATGTTGCCCGAACCAGTGTTCTGCTGACTTTTCGAGTGTTCGCGTGCTTTTCCCCCTCCCTCTTGCGAGAGGGTTGAGTGGTGGAAAATCGCTCCCCCCTCATCCTGACCCTCTCCCCCTAAGGGAGGTGAGATGTCTTGGAGTGAACTGGAAGAATCTGGAACCTTTTCATCCAACCCTGATATGTTTTCCAATCTCAAACGATCCGCCAGAACGAGAAGAATGTCTTCCGGCGCTTCCACGAGACACGCCCCCTCCCGGATCAACTGATGCGTCCCGCGAGAAGTCAGCTGATCCACGGGGCCCGGAAGCGCAAAAACCTCGCGCCCCTGCTCCACCGCCTGATGCGCCGTGATCAGCGACCCGCTTCGGGAATGGGCCTCAACCACAAACGTGGCATATGACAATCCCGACAAAATGCGATTGCGCCGCGGAAAATTCTCCGGCAGAGGCGGTGTCCCGAGGGGATATTCGCTTAAGACGGCGCCGCGCTCCGTGATCCTTTGAAAGAGTCTCTCGTGTTCCCTGGGATAGATAACATCCAGTCCGCATCCCATCACCGCGATCGTGCGCCCGTAGGAAACCTGGAGGGCCGCTTCATGCGCGACCTGGTCGATCCCCCGGGCGAGACCGGAGACGATCGTCAGCCCACGCGCCGCCAACTCCTGAGCAAAGCGTTTTGCCTGAGCGCGACCGTAAAAACCCGGATGCCTCGTCCCCACGATAGCGATCGCGTTCCGGTCATTTTCAAGAATACAGCCTTTTTTATAGAGCAAAAGCGGTGGGTCCGCGATCTCCTTTAGTCCCGTGGGATACTCAGGATCCGAAAAAAGTAAAAAGGTGATCCCTTTCTGCGCGCAAAGATCCATCTCCTTTTCCGCGCTAAAAGGTCCCGCATTCTCCGGGGCCGGAATTTCCTTCGGAAAACCTTCTAACTCCATACGCTCCAGTATCTCCCGCGCATTTTTCCCGTCCGTAAGAAGCTGAATGGTCCTGCGCCGTCCCTCGATCTTGAGACGATTCAGGACCAGAAAGGCCCGGAGTTCCTCCGCTTCAAGTAATGTCACAGCGAGCATCCTTTCACCTGGATAGAAAAAGAGTTTCTTTTTTCGCGACAAAATAAGGATAACATAGAAATGTGCTATTATCAATTATTGTTTGCTTTTTATGCAATTTGAAGATGAGTCATTTCTAAATCAAAATTTTTCGGAAGAAATCTATTTCGCTCCGGCGAGGCGGAGGATGCGGCGGACTTTTTCGAGTGGGATATTTTTTTCGATCGTGACTTGGCCAATGCGTCGAGGAAGGACAAAGCGGAGTGTCCCCTGGCTTTTTTTCTTGTCCTTCATCATGGTCTTCAGGATCGCATCGGCCTTAAGGTTGAACCGTTTGATCGAGACCGGAAGCTTCGTGGCGACGAGAAGTTTCATCTGCCGCCAGGGAAGGGCTTCATCGCAAAGGTCGAGGTCCGCGGCAAGCTGAGCGGCCATCATCATGCCGATCGCAACGGCCTCCCCGTGTACCAGCCCTTGATATTCCAACGAACCCTCGATCCCATGAGCAAAGGTATGTCCATAATTCAGGATTGCCCGCTCCCCTTTTGTTTCGAATTCGTCACGACTGACCACCCCCGCCTTGATCCGGGCACAGGCGAGTACGACTTTCTCAATAGCCGCAAGGTCTTTGCGGAGAATCTTTTTGCCGCTTTGTTCAAGGAACCGGAAAAGCGCCGGATCGCGGATCACGCCATACTTAATGACCTCTCCAAGGGACGCGCTAAGTTCCCGAAGCGGCAACGAACGGAGCGTCTGAACATCCGAGATCACAAGCGCCGGAGGCCAGAAGGAACCCACCAGATTCTTTCCTTCCTGCAGATCGATCGCCGTCTTTCCGCCGATCGAGCTGTCAACCTGAGCCAAGAGGGTTGTCGCGACATTCACATAACGGATCCCGCGCAAATAGACCGACGCGGCAAATCCCGCAAGATCGCTCACCACCCCTCCTCCCACGGCCACGATCCCGTCACGGCGCTCAAATCCCTTGGCCAGCAGCGCGCGGGAAAGGCGAAAAAGCTCGGCCCCGGATTTCGCGATCTCGCCGTCGGGAAGCGTATGCGAATGGACTTCAAACCCTTTCTTTGAAAGCGATGCGGCGATCGTCTTGAGGTAAGGCGCGAGATTTTTCTGAGAAACGATCATCAGCCGGACTCCGGGCGAAAAGACACCGGAGACAAGCGCCCCAGTCTTGGGGAGAAGCGCCTGGCCGACACAGATCTTGTAGTTCCCCTTGGAACTTTTGACTGGGATCATTTTCATGCCTTGGCCCTCAACATTTCCTGGATCTCATTTGCGACATCGTCGGCGATCTTCCCGTCCGTCAACACGGAGAAATGACAGGCATTCTCATAAAAACCGGCCCGGTCGTTGAGGATCTGCTCAAGTGCGCCGAACGGATCGGCCTTATTGAGAAGAGGCCGGTCTTTGGAATACCGGACGCGCTGCCAAAGGGATTGCGCGGACGCCGTCAGCAATACGACCTTCCCTGTCATTTTCATACGCTGAACATTCGCCTCGCGGAGGACGATGCCTCCCCCCGTCGCGATCACCTGATGCTTCTTCTTTGAAACATCCCCAAGCACCGCAGACTCGACATCGCGGAAATAAGCTTCGCCGGAGACCTCAAAGATCTCAGGGATCGACCGCCCCTCCCGCTGCTGGATCTCGGCATCCAGGTCCACGAAGACATAGTCGAGGAAACCCGCCAGGGCCTTCCCCGTCACGGTCTTTCCGGAACCCATCATCCCAATGAGATAAATATTGTCAGAACTAGGCACGGATATGTTTTAAATACCCTTCATAGTTGCGACGGATCTCCCGTATCGAATCGCCCCCGAATTTTTCGAGGAACGCATCAGCCAGGACATACGCCACGAGGGCCTCGCCAATCACGCTTCCGGCCGGTACCGCACAGACATCGCTGCGTTCAAAATCCGCCTTCTCGATCTTCTTGGTCTTCATGTTCACCGAAACAAGAGGCTTCTTCAGTGTGGCGATCGGCTTCATGGTCAGACGCGCGATCACATCGGCGCCGTTCGTCATACCGCCCTCAAATCCTCCCGCGCGATTGGTCTTGTGAAAATAGCCGCGGGCCTTCCCGAAAAAAATCTCATCGTGCGATTCGGAGCCAAAATGACGCGCCAGATCCACCCCATCCCCGATCTCCACCGCTTTCGCGGACTGCTGGCTCATGAGGATCATGGCAAGTCGCGCGTCAAGCTTGCGCTCAAAATGAACGTAAGATCCGAGCCCGATCGGAAGCCCGGTCGCACGAACTTCATATTTTCCGCCAAGCGTATTCCCACCCTTGATGGCCCGAGCAATCCCCTGCATCATGGCCTTCTCGGTCTTTTTGCAGACGCAACGGACCGGGGAATCCTTCGAAAGCTTCCGGATCTCCTCGACCGTGATATCCTGTCTGGGGAGCACGGCACTTCCGATCTGAACCACGTGCGCCGCAAGGTCGATCCCGAAAGTCTTGAGCAGAAGCTTGCAGGCCGCGCCCACCGCGACGCGCATTGAGGTTTCCCGGGCGCTCGAACGCTCCAGCACCGCCCGGATCCCTTGATCATATTTCAGCGACCCCGCGAGATCCGCGTGGCCTGGCCGGGGGCGAAAAAGCTCCGGCATTTCCTCGATCTTGAAATCCTTGTTCGTGAGAAGAAAACCCAGCGGGGCTCCGGTCGTGACCTTCTTGATCACCCCGCCCATGATCTCGACACCGTCGGTCTCAATCTTCTGCCTGTCGCCCCGTCCGTAGCCTCCCTGGCGCCTGCGCAATTCCCCGTTAATAAAATCAAGGTCCAGAGGAAGCCCACTCGGAAACCCTTCGAGGATGGCGGCCATGTAATGCCCGTGCGATTCTCCAGTCGTAATGTATTTAAGCATGGCTAGCACTGTTCTCCATTTAATTTTAGGGGTTCACAGTACTGTACCGCATACCCCTAAATTTTAATATGATGCGGTATCAGACTCCGTACAGTTTTGAAAGGAAGTTCAGAACCGCGGGCCCCTGAGCGAACATTAGCGCTCCCCCGAGCGCCAGGAACGGTCCGAAAGGAATCGTTTCTTCTTTTTTGACATACCTCTGCCACAACGCGAAAGGCAACGCCGGAAACGGCGCGAGCAGGAACACCAGACAGACCTGTGGCGCGCCGATAAACGCGCCAACCATAGCCAAAAGTTTCACGTCCCCGCCACCCATGCTGTCCTTACGGAAAAGAAGCTTTCCCAGCCATCCGGTGAGAAGAAGGATCCCCCCACCCGCGACAAGCCCGATGAGAGAAGCCAGCGCTTTTTGATACCAGAATTCCTGAGAAAAATGCCCGTGTCCGGTCACGCTGAGCGCGAGGCCAATGAGCATACCCGGAATCGTGATCTCGTCGGGGATAAGCCCGGTCTCAAAATCCGTCATGGTAGCGACGAGGATCATGGCAAAAAAGAACGCGCTCGCAATGAACTCAGCCGAAAGCCCGAATCTCTTCCAGAGGAGCCAGGCCATGAGCGCGGTCACCAATTCCACAAGAAAATAGCGGAAGGCGATCGGCTGCCGGCAGCGGAAACACTTACCGCGGAGCAGCAGGTAGCTCACGAGCGGGATATTCTCATACCAGGGGATCTTCTTCTTGCAATGGGGACAAAACGATCCCGGCCAAACAATGGAAAGATCGAGCGGCAAACGGTAAATGCAAACGTTCAGGAAACTACCGACGATTGCTCCCAGAAAAAAAACGTACCACCCTGTCACTGTTTCCATATCAGTTCCTTTTTTCTTTCAGGGCATCAAGAAGTGCTCGCCGCATCACAGAAACCGGAGCCTTCCTCCCGGTCCAGAGTTCCAGCGCCCGGGCGCCCTGATAAAGCAACATCCCGAGCCCGTTCAGGGTCTTATGCCCTTTCCGCTTCCCCGCTTTCAAAAAAGGCGTCATCGCAGGATTATAAACAAGATCCATCAGAAACGCTTTTGAACGCCCGGCCTTGGGGATCCAGGACTCCGGAACAACGAGAGGATCGCCCGACTTCAGCCCAAGCGGCGTCGCGTTGATAATAACATCGGCTTTTTGAAGGGCCTCCTTGACCTCCGGAGTCCCCGCCACGGCAGCCTGAAAGACGGCCTTCGGGAATAGCTGACACATATCTTCCGCGATCTTCTGGGCCTTTTCCGGGAAACAATCCGCGATGAGAATCTCACGGGCCCCTTCACGTGCAAGCCCATAAATCACTGCCCGCGCGGCTCCGCCTGCACCGAGGATCACGGCCTTTTTCCCCGAAGGACGGAAACCGCCATCCTTCATGAGCGCCATCAGAAAACCTTCCATGTCCGTATTCGTACCGACCCACTGCTTCCCCTGCCGGTAAACGGTATTCACCGCGCCGATTGCGCGCGCCTCCGGCCGTACCCTGTCAAGAAAAGGCATCACCGTTTCTTTGTAAGGAACCGTAACGTTAAAGCCTGAAAGGGCGATTTGGGAGGCGCGGCTCATGAGTTTTTTAAAAGCCGGAAGTCCCAGATCCAGCACAATGTAGTGAGCTTCGATCCCGAGCTTCTGGAACGCGGCTTCGTGCATGGCTGGAGAAAGGGTATGTGAAAGCGGGTGTCCGAAGATCCCGTACAGTTTGAAGCCCTGAGCCTTTTTCACACCGGCGAGGGCTGGCTGGAGGCCCGAGGGGGATTCGCCGAGATCTTGTTGAGCGCGAAAAGATAAGCACGCACGCTGGCTTCAATGATGTCGGTGCTCGTACCGCGGCCCGTCACTTCACGGCCGCCGACCTCAAGCTTGACCAGCACTTCTCCCAACGCGTCCTTCCCTTCCGTGACCGACTGCAGTCCGTAATGAATGACCTTCGCCCCGGAACCCACGATCATTTCGATGGCCTTATAGCAAGCATCCACCGGCCCGTCACCGTTCGAAATCGCTTCCTGGATCTTGCCCTCGTACGAGAGCCCGATCTTGGCGTAAGGTTTCGTGCCGGTCTCGGTTACTACTTTCATGGACACAAGTTTCCAGGTCTCGGGGATCTTGGCGATCTCGCTTTGCAGGATCGCTTCCAGATCCTCATCGAAGATATATTTTTTCTTGTCCGCGAGGACCTTGAATTGGACAAAGGCCTGATCCAACTCTTTGGCCGCGAGCCGGAATCCGAGCTTTTTGACGTGAACCTCAAAGGCGTGCTTGCCCGAAAGTTTTCCGAGCATCAGCTGGCTTCCGGAGAGCCCGATCTTCTTGGGGTCCATGATCTCGTAGGTCTGGCGCTTCTTCAGGATCCCGTCTTGATGAATGCCCGAAGCATGCCAGAAAGCATTGCGGCCCACGATCGCTTTGTTGGGCTGGACAACCATTCCCGTAAGATTGGACACAAGTCGCGAGGCTTTGGTGATCTCGGAAAGCTTGATATCCGTGTAACAATTCATGAAGTCCGCGCGCGTGTCGAGCGCCATGGCGATCTCTTCAAGCGAGGCATTGCCCGCGCGCTCTCCGATCCCGTTGACCGTACACTCCACCTGATTGGCGCCGGCGAGCACCGCAGCCAGGGAATTCGCGACGGCCAGCCCGAGATCGTTGTGGCAGTGGACGGAAAGCACGACTTTTTTCCCGAGCCCCGGATTTTTACGGATCAGAAAACGGATGAGTTCCGTGAATTCTTGGGGAACCGTGTAACCGACAGTGTCGGGAATATTGATCGAAGTCGCCCCGGCGCTGATCGCGGCGCGCACAGTTTCGGCCAGAAAATCCCGCTCCGTACGCGAGGCATCCTCGGGAGAAAACTCGATTTGTTTGAAATCTTTGGCGGCCGAGGCGATCTGCTGCGCCACCATCGCGAGGATCTCTTTTTTGTTCTTCTTGAGTTTGAACTCCCGGTGGATCTGGGAAGTCGCGAGAAAAACGTGGAGACGCTTTTTCGCGGCCTTCTCCAGCGCCCGCCGGCAGGCGTCGATATCCCGCGGGATCATGCGTGACAAGCCGCAGATCACGGGCCTGCGCACGGCCCCGGCGATCATGGAGACAGCCTTCATCTCCCCTTCAGAAGAGGCCGGAAATCCCGCCTCAAGGACATCCACATTGAGCCGCTCGAGCTGACGCGCGATCTTCAACTTCTCGTCGGGCGTTAGCGACGCGCCCGGCGACTGTTCGCCGTCACGGAGCGTCGTGTCGAATATGTGGATTTTTCTTTGAGCGGTCATGGCATCCTGTACGGCATGCAACGCGCAACGCACAGCGCGCAACGTAAGAGCTTTTTCGTTGAGCGTTGCGCGTCGGACGTTGACCGTTTTATTTCTTGTTAATGAACTCCATCATTCCGCGCAATTTCGCGCCGACTTTTTCGATCCCGTGTTTTTCGCACTTTTCGCGGGCCTTCTTGAAATTCGGACGACCTTTCTTATTCTCTTCCATCCATTCCTTCGCGAACTTCCCGTCGACAACTTCCTTGAGCATCTTTTTCATTTCCTTGCGCGTCTCCTTGGTGATCAGACGCGGCCCTCGGCTATAGCCGCCGTACTCGGCCGTATCCGAAACGCGGCGATACATGCCGGCAATCCCGTGCACGAACATCGCGTCCACGATGAGCTTCACTTCGTGGAGACACTCAAAATACGCCATTTCCGGCTGATACCCGGCTTCGACCAAGGTGTCATAACCCGCGGTAATGAGATCGCTCAAGCCGCCGCAAAGAACGGCCTGTTCACCGAAAAGATCCGTCTCGGTCTCTTCTTTGAAAGTCGTTTCAATCACGCCCGCACGGGCGCCACCGATGGCCTTCGCGTAGGCGAGGCCGATCTGGAGGGCTTTTTTGCTCGGGTTCTGCTGCACCGCTACCAGGCATGGCACGCCGCCGCCTTCAACGAACTGGGACCGCACCAGCGAACCCGGGCCCTTAGGCGCCACCATAAACACATCGATCTCTTTGGCCGGCTTGATATAACCAAAGTGAATATTGAACCCGTGTGAGAAACAAAGCGACTTGCCCGCCTTCATGTACGGCGCGATGTGCTTCTCATAGATTTCCGCTTGAAGGTGGTCCTGAGTCAGGATCTGGATGATATCCGCCTGCTGGGCCGCTTCGCTCGCGGAAATGGGCTTGAAGCCGTCTTTGATCGCTTGCTCGTAGTTCGGGGTTCCGGGGACCTCGGAGACGATCACGTCCACGCCGGAATCACGGAGATTCAAGCCCTGACCGCGGCCCTGGATCCCGTAACCGATGATGGCAACTTTTTTGCCCTTGAGAAGATTGAGATCCGCGTCTTTATCATAATAGATCTTGAGTGCCATGGAGTTGTCCTTTTCTTTGGGTTGGAAATGCTACGGTTGAAATTATTTCTTTTTTGATTTCTTATTGCGCTTTGCTGCCGCCTGCCCCGGAGCGAGCTTTACGGTCCGCTTGGCGGGTGTTTTCAGTTCCACGCGCCGCCCCATCGCGATCTGCCCCGTCCGCACCACTTCGCGCAGATCAAAAGGTCTCAGGAGCTCGAGCATGGCATCGACCTTGCCTTCGCTGCCGGTCACTTCGATGGTCATGTTCTCGGGACTCACATCCACGATCTTGGCGCGGAACGTGTTCACCACGTGCATAATGTCGTTGCGACTTTCCGCGTTCGCTCCGATCTTGATCAGGACCAGCTCCCGCTCGATCACGTCATTCCCGGTCAGATCCTCGACATGGATCACGTCCACGAGTTTCGCCAGCTGTTTCATGATCTGATCGACGATCTTGTCATCCCCCTGCGCGATCACGGTCATACGCGACACTTCCGGATCATGGGTTGCTCCGACCGCAAGGCTGTCGATATTGAACCCACGCGCCGAAAAAAGTCCGGCCACACGCGCGAGAACACCAAAGTGATTTTCCACCAACACCGCGACTGTATGTTTCATAAGAGCTCCTTGATTATTCCGGGACTAGCAACTGCAGGCAAAAGCTTTCGCTCTAGTCTCTGGTCGCTGGTCTTCGGTCTGTTTTTTATGCCATATCCATGATCTGGTCCAAAGCGTTTCCCGCCGGCACCATGGGATAGACATTACTTTCCGGGGCAACCACACAATGAACCACCACCGGCCCCTTGTGGGCCAGCGCTTTTTTGATCATCGGAACCACATCTTTTGGAGTCTTCATCCTGAGCGCGAGGATCCCGTAAGACTCCACCAACTTCACAAAATCAGGATTGGTCGGCCCGATCACCGAACCCGAGTAGCGGCGCTTGTAAAAAAGCTCCTGCCATTGCCGCACCATCCCGTAATAACCATTATCCAGAATGAACACCTTGATCGGAACCTTGTACGCAGCTGCTGTCGCGAGTTCCGTCATGGTCATCTGGAACGACCCGTCCCCTTCAATGCAAACCACTGTAGAGCCGGGGCATCCGAGCTGTGCTCCGATCGTCGCCGGAAGTCCGTAACCCATCGTGCCAAGGCCGCCGGAAGTCAGCATCGTTCTCGGCTTTTCAAACCGGTACCACTGCGCCGTCCACATCTGATGCTGTCCCACGCCGGTGACCACGATCGCCTGATGCCGGGTCAGTTCCCCGATCTTGTCGATCACGTGTTCCTGAAGGATCTTCTTGGCCTTCGTGTCATACTTGAGCGGGAATTTCTTTTTCCATTCCGCGATCTGCTCGAGCCACTCCCGGATCTCGCCCCGGCGATCGTTCACCTGACGGCCAAGGCGCGTGATGGCTTTTTTGACATCGCTCACCACGGCCACGTCCACGCGAACGGTTTTCGCGATCGCGGACGGATCAATGTCAATATGGATGATCTTGGCCTTTGTGGCAAATTTGGAGATATTTCCCGTCACGCGATCATCAAACCGAGCGCCCACCGCGATCAACACATCGCAATTCTGCACCGAATAATTGGCGTAATGCGTGCCGTGCATCCCGAGCATCCGAAGCGACGACTCATGCGTCTCCGGAAAAACCCCAAGACCCAAAAGCGTCGTGGTAATCGGAATTCCGGTCTTCTCCACAAAGGCCCGGACCTCCTGCTCCGCATTGGAAGCGGTCGCGCCACCGCCCACATAAAGACAGGGCTGCTTCGCCGCCATGATGAGCGCCGCGGCTTTCTGGATCTGAGCCTCACAATCTTCCGGCTCCCGTTCCGGCGCGTAGCCCCGGAAGGAAAGCTCCTTGGGATAAACAAAATCCGTTTTCGCGCGACTCACATCCACAGGGAAATCGATCAGTACCGGCCCCGGCTTCCCGCTTGTCGCGATATAGAACGCCTCGCGGACAATGCGCGCCAGGTCCTTCACATCCTTGACCAGATAATTGTGTTTCGTGACCGGCCGCGTGATGCCGAGCACGTCGGCCTCCTGGAATGCGTCACTTCCGATCGCGGTCGTCGCCACCTGCCCGGTAATACAAACCATCGGCACGGAATCCATATACGCCGTCGCGAGCCCCGTCACGGTATTGGTCGCCGCGGGACCTGACGTCACGATACAAACCCCGGGACGCCCCGTCGCGCGCGCGTAACCATCCGCCATATGCGTCGCGCCCTGCTCATGCTTGGTCAGGATCAGCTTGATCTTGGAGTCATAGAGCACGTCATAAGTCGGCAAAATGACCCCGCCCGGAAGTCCGAAGATGTGTTCCACCCCTTCCATCTCAAGACATTTGATCAGGATCTGCGCGCCCGTAAGCTTCATAATTTATTTTTCCTTTAACCTTAGGTGATGATCAAAATGCAGGAAGATCAGACCGTGAAAAAATCCTTCACACCCTTCTTGAACTTCCCCTTCCAGTTCTTCTGACTCTGAGCCCGAGTCACGGCCCAACTTTGCCCCGTCTCCTCCAGCCATTCAAAAACAGTTTTTTTGAAATCCAGCTGCGTCAGTTCCTCATCCGTTTGATAATCCACGAGATGAAGCGGGTAACCTTTTTGCTGAAGCTTATCAAACCAGGCCTGATTGCGCGCCTTGGCATCCGTGTCCGCTTTCAGCGCGATAAAAAAAGGCACCTGATCCGCCGGGTCTGAATGCGGGATCAACAGCTGGGAAAACTGTCCGTCCCACGCTTGTCCGAGTAATGCGATCGCCGCGAATTCTTTGGGGTATTTCATCCCCATGTAGGCCGCATAATGCGCGCCCGAGTCTTTCCCGACCAAATAGACACGCTTGGGGCTGATGGGATAGCGCTCCATCACATCCTTTTTGACCGTCAGAAGCCATTGATCCAGGGTGTAAGGCGTGTCCCCCATCTTGGGCCAAAGCACATAGGGCGCCAGGATAAAAATACTCCTGCGCTGCGCGAGTCCCGTCAGATATTCAATCTGCTTTTCGGCCTTGGCCGATTCCGCAGGCGCGAGCATGACCATTGCATAAGTCCTGTCCAGCTTGTAATCCTTCGGCGCGAAAAGATAAACAGGGTACTTATAGCCGCTCACCTCGATAAGCCCTGAGGGAGCCGATGTCGCGAGGGACTCCTCTCCAGGAAGATCCTTAGTGACCACTTCGGGCGCTGGGGCCGCAACGGGAGACACTTCAGGTGCCTGAGGTGCCGGAACCACGGGGAAAGCAGCAGGAGCAGCAGTCGTCACAGCCTGAGCCTCTGGTGCCACATTGGGCGTCGCTTGAACGGGCGAAACCGCCGCTTGCACAGGCTGTGCCTCAACCGGAGCAACCTGTGACTGGGTTGGTTCGCCAACCGGCTGCGCTTCCTTGGCAACCGGATAAGCTTCAGGATAATTCACCGCGGATTTTTTCTCCTCGACAGTTTCGGCGCGAGCAGACACACTAAAAACCGTAAAAAGAACGACCCCAAAAAGGAATAAAACACTCTTGCGAAAGTTTCTCATTGGACCCTCGACCCCGGGGGGGCTGAAATTGACGTAACTCTCTGGAATAAAAGAGGTTGTTATTATATGGATAACCCCCGCCTTGTCAACGCGGGTGAAAGACGGGTTCGAGAGGGAGAAAAAGAAGGTTCGGGGGGCTGGATAGCATAAGAAGCAGGTGGTAGATAGTATCTGGTTTGCGCAACGAATGGCGGCGCACCTTACTATCTACCACCTACGACACACTACCGTACTTGCTTCGCCATCCGTTCCCTGCTTTTGAGGATCATTTCTTTCAGTTGCGGCGGCATTTTGTCAAAATTGGGCGGAAGCGGTGGCTGTCCCTTGGAAATACCCGCCCGCGTTCCTTTGGCCGCTGGCCTCGCGATGAAATGCGGCACAAGTATCGCAATCAGCACGCACACCAGCACGCCCAGGATCACCAGTTGTTTCGTAGAAGTTCCTCCGGTATTCTCAACCATATTCGTTATCTCCTCTTTTATTTAATGGTGCAGGGTTTGAAAACTTTGTCTGGAATTCATTACAAGTTCGTTCATGGATGCATATGTCGCCTATCGTATGTACTATGTCGAAAAAAAGCAAACCTCCGATAGCCCCCCGTCCAACACGCGATATACTACCTACCACTAACTCCATACTGCTCTTAAATCGTGCAGCCTTTAGTCGAGTAGGTGGGTCCCTGTCCTGGAATGTCGGCAACTATTGGTTTGAAAACTCCTACACAATTCCAAAAGTCTATGTAACTCGGATCCGTGAATTCTGCGTGTTGAATATAGTTGTAGCTAGAGCCGTCAGCGTTCTGGTTATATGCGGTGACATGCAAAACCCCTGGATCATATCCGCCGCAATAATAATCCCAATCTTTCGATTTTTCGATGCCCTGAAGGCCTAGGTCCGTCCAATCGCCGGAGGTAAGCCCTATTCCAGCGATGGTTTGAATCGACCCGTTGGGAAGTTCGAAACTCCCATGAAAGTCGTATTGCCTTTGCAATGCCC
>CAISGE010000023.1 GCA_903884815.1 Candidatus Omnitrophota bacterium
AGTACTTGAACTTCGCATAGGTTGGAGGTAGCTGCAACCCTAACTTATTCCAGTCTGCAGAAGTTGCGTTCGCCACAGTTATCCCCGCTGTTCCACCGGTGAGCTGCATATAGTTGTTCTGCGCCCGGGCAAGTGCACCCAATTGGTGGTTTGCTTCCGCGATAAGAGCACCCTCAGGCTGAGCCAAAAACTTAGGCAGCACCAAAGTCGCCAAGACCGCCAAAATAACGATCACGATCAGAATTTCTATCAGTGTAAAACCTCTCTGTTTGATCTTCATTTTCTTATTCTCCTTTTCCTTTTTTATTTTCACTTCGTATAAAGCGCTTTCCGAGACACTCGTAATCACCTACTAACAATGTAACACATCTGTCTCATAAAGCCAATGTTAACATTAAAAAAATATAAGCTATTCATTCTAAACAACTTACGAAATTAAAAGGAGTTATCAGCTGCTACTTCCGGTAGAGAGCGCCACAATAGGGAGAAACATGGAAATCACCACGGTCCCGATCACGCCTCCCATAAAAACAAGAAGGATCGGCTCCAGCATAACCGTCAACCTCGCAAGAAATGTATCGACTTGATCCTCATAATAATTAGCCAGTAGTGTGAGGAATTTTTCCATTTGACCACTTTCCTCCCCGACGCTGAGAAGTTGGGTCATAAAAACAGGGAATAATTTTCGGGCCTCCAACTGGGATCCAAGCCCCTGCCCGCCCTTGATGGCAAGCGCGACTTGCTGGACCCCGGATTCGAGAAACTGATTCTCCACAAGACGTCCACTGATCTCAAGCGCCTGGAGGATCTGCACCCCAGAACGGAGCATGGTGCCAAGGGACCTGGAGAACCGGACAACAGCGACCTGCATGAGGATGGTCCCGAAAATTGGAAATCCGAGACTCATCATGTCAATTCGGATCTTCATTTTCGGGATCTTCCGGAGATAAGTGATCCCAACACCCGCCAGCACCACAAAAAACACAAGGATCCACGCTTTATACCGGACCACATTACTGACAGCCACCACGATCTGGGTGATAAGAGGCAGCTTCATTTGCTGCGACGCGAAGATCGCCGCGAACTTGGGAACAATAAAAACCAGAAGAAAGATCATGGCTCCCGTAACCGCGACCGTCAGAACCCCGGGGTAAAAGAACGCTGTCGTCACTTTGCTTGTGATCCGCGCCGCAGATTCCTGATAATGAGCGATCTCCTCAAGACATTCCGGAAGTTTTCCCGTGGTTTCCCCGACCTCGACGAGATTAATCCAAACCCACGGAAAAACTTTCCCTTGGGCACGAAGCGCCTGGCTGAAATTCCCCCCCTCCGAAATCTTCTTGCGGATATTGGCGATAACAGCTTTGAAATAGACGTTCGTGATCCCTTTTTGAATGATCTCAAGCGCACGGAGAAGCGGAACCCCGGCCCTCAGGAGCGTTGAAAGCTGTATCGAAAGAAAAATGAGCTCCCGGGTCGAAACAGTTTGAAAAAGGGAAAAGGGCTTCCCATGTTGGTGCGAGGACTTTTTCTTGGGAGAGATCTGCCGAGACAGGGCCTCAAGGAACGCGAAGGGAGACTCCTGGGCCCCTCCTGTTTTTTTGACGGAAATGACCACGTAGCCATCCGCCATCAGTTTCTGGATCGCATCCTCCTGATTCCCGGCCTGGACCACAATGCTTTTAGACTGATCCGGAAAGGCGCGGAGACGAACATGGCATTCAAAAGAATGGCCCGTGTTCTTGGACTTGTCTTTCGAAGAAACCGGGTGCTCGGGACTATTCATAGGCAACGCTCAAAACCTCATCAAGAGTGGTCAATCCCCGCTCCACTTTTCGCATACCATTCTGGAACATGTTCTCATATTTCTTTGCTTTCTGGATCTCGCGTAACTGAGTGAGGTTACAATCTTTCGTGATAAGACTGCGCATATCCTCGTCGATCGGCAAGACCTCATAGAGGGCCATCCGTCCCCAGTATCCGATATTTTGGCACTTGTCACAGCCCTTGGGTTTGTAGACAGTCTCCGCTTTGATCTTGTAAAGGTCGCGCACCTTAGCCTCAGGCTTGTAAGGCTCCTTGCAATGTTTGCACAGAAGACGGATCAACCTCTGGGCGGCCACCAACCCAAGACTACCGGCCACGAGATACGGCGGCACACCGATATCGATCAAACGAGTCACCGCTGTCAAGGCGTCATTCGTGTGCAAAGTGCTAAGCACCAAATGGCCCGTGAGCGACGCGCGGATACAGATCTCGGCCGTCTCAAGATCGCGGACCTCTCCCACAAGGATCACGTCCGGATCCTGACGGAGAAAAGCCCGGAGTCCGCTCGCGAAGGTCAGCCCAATGTCCGGCTTCACCTGCACCTGATTGATCCCCGTCAGCTGATATTCAATCGGATCTTCAATGGTCAGAATATTGACTTCCGGAGAGAGCCGCTTGTTCAGAGCCGCATAAAGAGTCGTGCTTTTCCCGCTCCCGGTCGGTCCCGTCGCGAAGATCAGTCCATAAGGCCGTTTCAGAGCCACTTCAAAAAGACTCAACTGATCCGGTTCCAGTCCAAGCAGCGACATATCCAGAAGATCCATTCTCTTGTCCAGAATACGCAGCACGACTTTTTCTCCGTGAACGATCGGAATGGTCGAGACGCGAACATCAACCTTTCTCCCCTGATACTGAAGCGAGAAAGAACCGTCCTGGGGAATGCGTTTTTCGGCGATGTCCATCTTGGAAAGGATCTTGATACGGGAGACAACGGCATTATGAAGTTCCCGGGGCGGCGGAGGAAGTTCAAACAGGACGCCGTCCACGCGATAGCGGATCGTGAGCCTGTCCACATAGGGCTCAATGTGAATATCACTGGCACGGTCATCGAGAGCCTTCTTCATCATAAGATCCACGAGTCGTACCACAGGACCTTTTCCAGCTTCCGCCACCGTGGCCCCAAGATCCATCTTGTTTTCATCTTTTTCAACCGGGTTATAGTCGACCGTGGCAGCACTGACTTCCGAGGATGAGAGAACCTCCTGCAGATCCGTGTTGCTATAGTAAAGATCGATCGCCCGTTTCAGCTCCGTTTCTGTGGAGAGAACGATCAGAATATCGTAACCGGTGCTCTTGCGGAGGTTGTCGAGAAAAATAACATCCGGAGACCGGCCCATGGCCACCTTGAGCATGCGCCCCTTGCGCTCGAGAGGAAGTACTTGATGCTGAAGAGCGAATTCCATCGGGATGCATTCCTTGAGGCGCTGGTCGGAGCGAGGCTTTAATTGCGTTCCGGAGAGGAACGAGACGCCCAACTGTTCCGAAAGGGCGATCCTCAGATCGGTTTCCTCGATAGCGCCATGCCGGATGAGAACTTGGCCCAAAGGTTCTTTGGACTCTTTCTGATCGGCAAGGGCCTTTTTTAACTGATCAGGCGTGATAAGCCTGCGCTCGACCAGAAACTCCCCTAACAGGGTATTGATCCGCACGTGGCCTCTCTTGTCCTTTACGGCTTAGTCTGAGCAGCCGCTTTTTCACTCTGGTCCAGGTTGGCCAGAGTCGTGTCCATCAATTTTCTCCGGACATTGAAATAGCCCTCAAAATCGGTCTTCTTTTTGGGTCCGTCTTTCAACTCCTTGTACCACTCCTTCTGTTTCACCTTCCAGAAAGGGGCAACCTCGTCATCGTAATCGAGACGGTCGTCCGGAACCTTGGGAGTCTCTAAAACTGAGGGATCAAGAATAATATACGGGGTCACGAAAAGAATAAGCTCGCGATTTTTCATTTCCTTCGTGTTGCTGGTGAATAAGGCCTTCCCGACAACAGGAAGATTGCCGAAGAACGGGACTTTCCTATTCCCATTGGATTGGGCGCTCATGAGAAGCCCTCCGATGGCGATGGTCTGTCCGTCATTGACCATCAGCGTTGTGCGGGCTGTGCGGACCGTAGGATCTCCTGTTTCACCCTTCGCCGCAATGGTGATCGCGGATTTATCCACGGTCGCGAAAACCGGCTCCAAGGTCATCGTGATCCTCGACCGGGTATTGATAAGCGGTGTCACACGAAGGACGGTCCCGATCTCGGCTCTTTCCGCGGTATCCGTCGTCGTCCCGGAAGCTCCTCCCGAGGCGGCCGTAACGCTTGTTGTCCCGATCGCCGCATTGGTCGACATTTTCACGAGAGCGGGATGATTATCCAGCACCAGCACTTTGGGTTTCGCCAGGATCTTGAGCTTGGAAGCACTTTCCAGGGCCGTCACCTTCACCTGAAAAGAACTAAAATCGCGCACACCGGGTGTTGTGATGGCCCCCGTGTTATTGGTGGGATTAAATTGATTGGCCGTATCCTTGAGAGAATCCCCAAAATTCCCCAAAAGATTTTTTACACCGCCCTCGCCGCTATCCGGACTGCCCCCCAACCTTAGCGGCCAATCGGTACTCGATTTCGAACCGGTCACCGTGCCAAAGAGACCGTCCTTATCCCCCCACTGCACGCCAAGATTCCGGCTCAGATCCTCATAGGTTTCCACCAAAAGGACATTGATGAGCACCTGATCCAGCGGGCGATCCAATTCCATGATCGCGGCTTCGACCATATTGAGCCGATCTTCAGAGTCGGTGACGATCAGGCTGTTCGAGCGGTCATCGACAGAGACCTTGCCGCGACTCGAAAGGATCTTCGCGATCGCGTCGGAGATCGCCGCGCTATCCCCGCCTGAACTTGAGCTGCCGCTCGACAGCCCGCCGCCCGACGAAGAAGAACTAGAGGAACCGGAGGAACTCGAAGAACCCGAGCTGCTACTCCCCGAATTTGCGGAGCTATCAGAGATCTCTTTCAAGGTGCTGACCAGCACGTAATAGAGCCTGAAAACCCGGGTCACCAAGGCCGGTTGATCGGCCGCGTCCGAGGAGGCGCGAAAAAGGTAGATATTTCTTCCGGGAATGGATTCATAGCTCACATTGCTTCCCTTGGAAATGGACTGAAGCACGTCTTCCAAGCTGACATTGTCCAGGGTCATATTGACCTTCCGGTCCGAGACTTCGGTGCCGGCGACAAAATTAATACCGCTCAGATTGGAGAGAACATTAAGAACATTGATAAGCGCCGCGTTCTTAAAATCAAGATAATATCTCCCGGCCAGTGTCTTCTCAGCTTTGATATCGACCGGCGTGGGAGCCGGCTTGGAAGCATCTGGAGCATTAACTCCGGGCTTCCGTGAGGCAGCAGGCGCAACGGCCGAAGCCGCTGATTCTTGCGCCAAAACGGGAGAAACGAGGATCCCGAAGAACAGAAAAACAATCCCAAAAGAAGCTATGTGTTGTTTGATCTCTTTTTTCATCATAAATCCTGCCCCCCTTCCGGAAAAGATGCCGGAGTTGTTTTCACCGGCTGACCCTGGGACGAAAGCCCGGGACCACCCTTCTTCTCCCGGCGCTCGTTCGCTTTTTTTAGTTCTTCCTTCGGAAATAGCGGAAGAACCATGGGCGCGCCATTCACGAATATATCGACCTCTCCCCGCCTGGCCTCAAGCAATTTTATTCCGTTTTTTTCTTCGCCCTTATAATACACCGAACCTCCGATAATAGCATAGGCATCAGTTCCCCCCAGTCCGATCCCTTCAAGAGGCGGAACGGCAACCGCGGCAGCGCCATCCGCCGGTTTGGGGCCCGGCGTCGGCACTTCGTCCGGGTCAAAGCGTTGGGCAAATGGATCCTCGACATCGGGCGCGACAGTGTCAACAACTGCGTCGGCCTTCGGAGCCTTCGCCGGTATCTTCCCACTGGAAGACACCGGTCCCGGTTTCGGCTCCGCCGCAGAAAGACCCGGAGTTATCAAGAAAAGCAGCATCAGCAGAACGACAGAAGCGCGCAAGGATGGGGAAATCATGCGTTACTTCTCCCTCGGGCTTGTTTTAATAAATAGGTCTCCAGATAGAACTGCACCTTCAAAATACCTTTGGTTTTTTTCCCTGTTCCAAACTGCCGCGACAAAGAGACATCACCAATGCTCATGGGAGGCTCGAGGGCCTCCATTACCTTGAAAAATTGTATCATTGAAAAATAGGATGCCTGGCCCGTGATTTCGATCCGAAGTTTCACGTATTCCCCCTCAGGGATCGTCTTGGGGGTGATGGCCTGGACATCGATCTTATTTTTACTGGCGATATCCGAGATCTTCCCCACCAGAGAGCTCCTCGCGGTTAATCCCGCAAAGGGTTGCTCCGTGACCTGCAATTCATCCTTAAGCCGGCCGACTTCTTTAAAGAGCTCCAACCTCTCGTGGGATTCGCGAAGCTGCTGACGCAAAAAGACACTTCGAGAAAAGACGGGGCTGATCAAAAAGTGAAAAAAAACAGCGCACAGCCCCACCCCCACGGCGATCTTGATCGCGAGCTCTTTGTGCTGTTCCCGGATTTGAATATTCGCCATAAAGAGTCCTCTTAATCACCCACGATGCTAAAGCGGGTCATGGACCGCTCCCGGATCTTTTCGCGACTAACATCTTCCAGCTTGATTTCCGAATAATAGTCGGACAGGATCTTCCGGGAGGCAAGCGTTTGGACCCAGCCGCTTACAACATTCGTTTCCTTCTCGGCGCTTCCCAGATAACACACGCCCTTCAAGGTCAATTGTTTTCCACCTTTTTTACTTTTCTTTCCTTTTCGCCCGCTACTTACACTCCCCTCGGGAGGAGGCATACTCTCTGCGGGAGACGCCTCCGATCCTCCCCCTCCCCCTAAAGATATCTGGTCCAGTGCAATGCTCAGAGGCAACCCTTGTCCCAAGACGGACAACAAGGCCGAGGGGGATTCTTTGGTCTGGAGAAATGCTCCCAATTGTTCGATGCGGGGGTTCAGCGCATCTTTTTCGGTCCTAAGCTCCTGCATGGATTGAGACATGAGCGAGGGATTTTCGAGAACCGCAGGACCCAGGATCGCAGCATTCTCATTTTTAAGATTCGTCAAAATAGGCTGAAAGATCACAAGCCGGGCCAAGGCAAAAAGGATCGCGAGAATGGCGCATTCCACCGCCAGGAACGTCATTATTTTAACAGGCTCAGACTTGCGATCCTCTTTGGGAAGAAGTTTGATATCCCCCAGAGGCGAGGGATAGTTCAAGGACCGGAGCGCCAGCCCAAAAGCCACGAGAGCCGAATGAAGGACCTCTGGCGGAATATTTTTTTCATCGGGAAAACTTGCGCTGTCGAACCGGATCGTATAATTAAAAGCATTTTCCAGATGCTCGGCCCACAATTTCAGGTCCCCGGCCCCCGCTAAAAAGATCTGCGTCAGGACCTCTCCGCCTGTCAGTTTGAAGAAGTAATCGATCGAAGCCCGAAGTTCATCGGTAAAACGGCTTTTATCTTCGTCCGAGTTCCAGCTCAGTAAAAAATCCCTCGAGAGGTAAACGATGCCATTAGAGGCGAAAGTCACATGCACATTCCCATCAGACTGAAGGACCACAAAACCCTGGGTCTTGACCGTCGTCAACATGCGAATGGCGGAAAATGCGCGGCCGACGGCACAATAGACCGGCTCGATCATGAGCACCTTCGCGGACGCCGCGCGCAAGTCGTCAAGGCTGGTCTGAAGCACTTCTTGGCGTATCGCCGTCACGGTGACAGAACTCACGTTCTTGAGGGTCACGCGTGCGTTGTAATCCATGATGGAATCAGAAAGTTTGAACGGGATATACCGGGTAGCCTCGTTGAGGATCGCACGGGACTCATCTTTTTTCGGGATGGCCGGCATAACAAAATGCCGGGTGGCTACCAAAGAAGGACTGACCGCGGCCGTCACGAACGAACCCTGCTCGTGGATCTTTTCAAGAACCTTCCGTATCGCCAGGGCCTCCGGGTTCAATGGCTTGTGCTTACTTCCCCCAGCGTCCTCGGGAGATTCCTCCGGAGCCCCGGCCTGGATAGGTTCGGAAGCGAAGGCTTTGATCTGCGGTCCTGCGGCCGTCCGGACCGCAGAAACAGCGATCACCTCGTTACGACCGATATAAACCCCGACGCCTTTTGACATGAATTTCCCTGTTTTTTGATTTCCGGAATCTAAAACGTAACGCGATCCCCTTCTCGAACCTCGCCCAGGGCCCGGGGATTGGCCATCGTCACGGAGGACATTGTCGGATATACCCTGTCCACCACCCCCACGCCCACGGGAACATCATCCCGATAGATCGTAATCTCACGCCCCGACCGGGCCCCGCGCTCAGCACCGATATTCACGGAGAAGAACCCCTGGCGGTTACTCACCGAGAGCACCTTCCCCTGCAAAAACTCGTCCCCGCTCCAGGCCGCCGAGCCGTGTAGTGCCACACGGGATGCTACCCCGGAGAATGCGGCCAAACTGCCCTGATCGATCATTTTTTCAATGGCTTGCATCTGCGCCCGGAGAGAAGCAATGATCTCATCCCGGCTGCGAAGAGCTCCCCTCAAGGAATCTAGCTGTATTTCGTAATCGGTCGTGATCCGCATCAGCTCCTCGCGATATTTCTTTTCTAAAAGACCGTTGTCAGCCGCCTTTTCACGAAAGGTCTGCAGTTCTCCGGTCATCCTCTTTATCCGCCCGTCCAGTTTCTGAATGCTGCCGCGCTGTTCTTCAGAAACAGTTTTGATCTCCGCATAGGACTGCTCCAGACGGCTCTTTTCTTCCAGTATCCCGGCAATCCGCAAAGACGCGTCTTGCTTGAGAGGCAATCCCCGGGCGTAGAAAAACGCGAAAAGCCCGGCCACCGCCCAACCTGTCACAAAGAGAATCACGCTCCATCGAAGAAAAGAACTTCCCACGGACGAAGCCCTCTTAAGTCCCGGCATTCCCGTGGCATAAGACACGCTTGAGGCCATGCCTAACGAGGGCGCAAGCCTCGTGGGATTATTTTTCCGGTCCTGGTACGCGTGAACGATCTTCTCTTCGAGATCCACCCATTTTTCAATGGCCGCTAGCCTTCCGCTTGTTTTACTGAGATGAACCCCCTTCAAAAGCGGCTCCTTCAGGGAAACCTTCGTGGAGGCGGAAGGAATACTTGCTGGAGCAGTTGAAGAAAACTTGAAAAAAGAAAACCGGTGAGAGGTCTTCCCCTGGGGGCTTGCGTTCTGGTCTAGATGACTGACAATCTTTATTTTCCCGCTTTTGAGCTTCTCCATGAGAACATCCCCTTATGAGTGGACGATCCGGCACTCGAAGACAGAACTCCTGCGAGATCTGTTCGATACATGTCAGTATAGTTTCGTCCTGGAAGGATTTTTTCTTAACGGAAGATTACAGAAAAATTAAGAATGGGGGAACTGGACGTCGTGCGTTCTTTCGAACGTGCCAATGGCCGCTTCTTCCTTGAGGGTAATGCCGATATCGTCGAGCCCCTGGAGGAAGCGCTCTTTGACGGAGGGATCGACGTCAAAACGGAAAGAGTGGTCTTGATTTCCCGCATGCACGGTTACGGTCTGATCGGCCAAATGGACTGTCGCTTCGAGGGAAGGATCTTTCCCAACAAAAGAAAAGATCCGATCTACGTCCTTCGGCGAGAGTTCGATGGTCAGAAGACCGTTCTTCACCGAATTATTCCGGAAAATATCGGCAAACGCGGGAGTCCTATGGGCACCCTCCCCCGCCCACGGAGCAATGACGACACGAAACCCGTACTGGACAATGGCCCAGACCGCGTGCTCACGGCTGGAGCCACAGCCAAAATTATTCCGGGTGAGAAGAACCGTGGCATTCTGGTACTCTTCCCTGTTGAGAGCAAATGTCGGATCGGGTTTTCCATCAGGCAGGTACCGCCAATCCGAAAAAAGCGCATCCTCAAAACCGGTCCGCTTGATCGACTTCAGATATTGCTTCGGGATAATGGCATCCGTATCGACATTCGCCCGATCAAGTGGCAGGATCACTCCTCTGAAATTCTCAAACGCTTTCATGGATTCACCTTTAGGGTCCGGACGTCCACAAAATGCCCGGCCACGGCCGCGGCAGCCGCCATTTCAGCCCCCACAAGATGGGAACGGCCTCCTTTGCCCTGGCGTCCCTCGAAATTGCGGTTCGAAGTCGACGCGCACCGCTCCCCCGGCTTCAGCTGGTCCGGGTTCATGGCAAGACACATACTGCAGCCTGATTCGCGCCATTCGCAACCGGCCGCCTTAAAGATCTTATCGAGCCCCTCGGCTTCCGCCTGGGCCTTAACTTGTTGCGAACCCGGTACCGCGAGTACGCGAACCCCCGGGGCGACTTTATGACCTTTTAAATATTTCGCCGCCGCCCGGAAATCCTCGATACGCCCATTCGTGCAACTTCCGATAAAAACGGTATCGATCTTGATATCCGTGATCTTCATGCCGGACTTAAGCCCCATATAGCTCAGCGCTTTTTCCACATCCTCTTTATGATACCCTGGCACCTGATCCAACTGCGGCACGACCCCCTCGACACCCGTAACCATACCCGGGCTTGTCCCCCAAGTCACCTGGGGGGAGATCTCGGAGGCGTCTATTGTGAGCTCTTTATCGAATTTTGCCCCGGCATCGCTGGGAAGCGTTTTCCAGTACGTGATCGCCTTTTCAAGATCCTTGCCTTTGGGGGCATAGGGACGTTCGGTCTCTGTGAAATATTTAAAAGTTGTTTCGTCCGGGGCGATCATACCGCTTCGCGCGCCGGCCTCGATCGCCATATTGCAAAGGGTCATACGCGCCTCCATCGAAAGCGCACGAATGGCCTCGCCGCAGAACTCGATCGCACAACCGGTACCTCCCGCGGTCCCAATCATGCCAATCAGCTTCAAGATCAAGTCTTTGGCCGTAACCGGATATTTTACCTGGCCCGTGAACTCCACTTTAAAGGTCTTGGGTTTTTTCTGAAGGAGGCACTGGGTCGCGAACACGTGCTCGACTTCGGAGGTTCCGATCCCGAACGCGAGAGCCCCAAAGGCGCCGTGCGTAGCGGTGTGAGAATCCCCGCAAACGATCGTGGTCCCCGGAAGGGTGATCCCGAGCTCCGGCCCGACAATGTGCACCACCCCCTGTTTGTCACTGTGAAGATCAAAAAGTGTCACGCCGAACTCTTTGCAGTTCTTGGAAAGCGCTTCGATCTGGGCTTTCGCGATAACGTCCTTGATATTAAAACGATCCTGAGTGGGAACATTGTGATCCATGGTCGCGAAGGTCAACTCGGGACGGCGCACCCTTCGACCCGAAAGACGAAGTCCCTCGAATGCCTGAGCGCTCGTCACTTCATGGACCAGTTGGCGATCGATGTAAAGGAGCGTCGTTCCGTCCTGAAAGGTCGTAACGACATGAGCATCCCAGATTTTTTCAAAAAGTGTTTTTGCCATAAGAAAGATGATTATATGAATTTACGCTAAATTCGCAAGGAATTCGAAAAAAGATCAGGTGATGGGGAACAAAGCGAAAATCCAATACTTGCGTTTTCGTTGCCCGTTCCCCGTTTCCCGAGATTCATCCTTGATGCAAAGAACTTGCGTCCTATCCCCGAATCGGACATAATCCGCGTCGAACTTCAACCTTGAGACTCTATGAACTCAAAACCGATTTCCATCCGGATGTGTTTTCTCCTGATTCTTTTCTTTGGGATCGCGGCCTATGCCAATACCTTCAACGTCCCTTTTCAGTATGACGCGGCCTCTCTTCTAACAGAACAAACCTTTCAGCCCCCTTTCAATTCCGGAAAGATCTGGAACGTCCTTCCTTCCCGTTTTGTCGCGCATACAAGCTTCGCCCTTCAATTCGCCATCACCGGTTCAGCACCGTGGGGTTTTCATGTCGTCAATTTACTCATCCATTTGCTGACGACGCTTGCTGTCTTTGGAACCACCCGTTTGCTTCTTCGGACACCGGCGCTCCGAGGAACAATTCCTCCGGAGCAACACGATGTGTTCTCTTTGGCATCCGCCCTTCTGTTCCTGACCCACCCCCTTCAAACGGAATCCGTCACTTATATTGTGCAGCGTTTGACCTCTCTGGCCTCTCTTTTCTACTTGGCTACTCTGTGGATGTATCTTAAAGCGCGTCTCGAAGACGCCCGCCACTATCGGGTTGTTTTCCTCTTCATGCTTGCGGCCATGATGAGCAAAGAAATCAGCTTCACAATCCCTTTCGCGATCCTCCTCGTGGATTTTTGCTTTTTTCCGCTTTCTGAAAAGGAAACGGTGCTCGCGAAACTTCTTCGTTGGCTGCCATTCGCCGCTTTCCTTTTGGGCATACTGCTTTTGTTCTATCTCACATCGGCAGGTAGATTCGAGAGCTCTCATGCCGCCGTCAACACGACAACATCCCGGTGGTGCTATCTTTTGACCCAGTTCCGCGTCCTAAGAACCTACTTGCGCCTTCTTGTTTTCCCGGTCAATCAATGCGTCGATTACGATTATCGGCTTTCGTCAGGCAGGGGCGATCTTGATACGTGGGCAGCATTTTACTTGCTCTTCAATGTTTTCCTCTTAGCCATTGCCTTTTTAAAAAAATATCGCCTTTTGGCGTTCGGTGTTTTATGGTTCTTCCTGACCTTGAGCGTCGAATCAACCGTCATCCCACTTAAAGACCTCATCGTCGAGCATCGCCTATATCTTCCGATGTTTGGATTTTCTCTTTTTTTCTCATCCCTTTTATGGCAGGCCGCTCGGTCCCCTGCCCGTTTCCTAGCCATCGTCCTAGCCCTCGCCGTGGTCTTATCCGGAATGACCTATGCGCGCAACGAAGTGTGGCAGAGTCCTTTCACCTTATGGCGGGATACAGTAAAAAGATCCCCCCACAAGTGGCGTCCCTACAGCAAACTAGGCGAGGCCTACATGTCAGAATTGAATGATGATAAAACCGCGCTTTTTTATTTCCACAAAGCCCTAGAGACGGGAGGTTCCTCAGCAGGGATGCTCGCTAATATGTCTACAGCCTATTTTCGCCTTAAAAACCCTACCGCGGGCACCTTTTACCACGATTGGGCAAATTCCATCATGGATCCGCGAGACCAAGCGGCTCAAGTTGTCCTTTACGGGAACGAAGCAGTTACTTTGAGAAACGAAAAGAAGATACCCGAAGCCATCACCTCTCTCAAGAAAGCCCTCGCGATTAACTCTCAATACCAGCGCGCCCCCATTCTAATTCTGTTAGGAGAATTTTATCGAGAATCGGGACAAGAGGACGCCGCTATCGCTGCTTTTCGCCAGGCCATCGAAGCAGCCCCCGCATCCAAGGAGGGTTATGACGCCCTGGCGCTTCTTTATAAGGAAAAAGGAGAAAATCAAAAAGCCTTGGCGGTCATCATAGAATATCTGAGATTCAAGCAAAAACACAAACAGCTATTTGGCAATTAAATTCAAAAAACCGGGAAATCGAAATCGCTGGTGAATTCCAAGTTTCATTTTACGCTCCCCGTGGTTTATTCCCCAGCTTCGCGATTAATTCAAACCCCTTGTGTCCTTTCCTAGAATCAGACATAATCCACCTTAATACTTCAACCCTGAGACTGTATGGACTCAAAACCGCTCTCCATCCGAATGTGTTTTCTCCTGATCCTTTTCTTCGGAATCGCGGCCTATTCCAACACCTTCAACAGTCCGTTCCATTTTGATGACATCCCCAGCATCCTGGAACATCGCCGTCTTCATCCTCTGAATCTTGGGCAGCTTTGGAATTACATGCCGCCCCGTTTTATCTCGTATCTCAGCTTGGCCCTCAACATTTACATTTCGGGTTTCGAGACATGGAGCTTTCACATCCTGAATCTTCTGATCCACATCCTTTCGGCGTGGGTCGTCTTCAGGCTCACGCTCTTGATCCTCGCCACCCCTTCCATAAAAGATCTCGTACTCCCTTCCCAGCAAAATCTTTTTGCCCTCGCGCCGGCACTCTTGTTCCTGACCCATCCTCTTCAGACGCAGGCTGTCACCTACATTGTCCAGCGCATGGCATCGCTGGCGACTCTTTTTTACTTAGCAACCCTTTTGATGTATCTCAAGGCCAGGCTTGAGGAGGCCCGCAACTACCGGCTGGTGTTTCTTTTCATGCTGGCGGCCATGCTGTGCAAGCAGATCAGCTTCACACTCCCTTTCGCGATCCTGCTTATGGACTTTTATTTTTTCCCTCTCTCTGAAAAAGAAACGGTTCGCGTAAAAATTCTTCGTTGGCTGCCCTACGCCGCTTTTCTTTTGATCCTTTTAGCACCTTACTGGATCACCACCTACAAAAACCTCATCCATACGGGGGAACTGAAGGGCATTCTCCCCAGCAGCCAGACAACCCTATCCCGTTGGGACTATCTTCTGACTGAATTCCGGGTCCTAAGAACTTATTTGCGCCTTCTTGTCTTGCCGATCGGCCAATGCCTTTTCTATGATTATCGGCTTTCAACAGGACGCGGCGATCCCGACACTTGGGTGGCTTTTACGTTGCTCCTCAGCCTTTTCAGTCTAGCCATCGCTCTTTCTAAGAAAAATCGGCTCCTCTCGTTCGGTATCTTATGGTTCTTTCTAACCCTCAGCGTCGAATCAACGATCGTCCCTCTCGACGATGTGATCTTTGAACACCGACTTTATCTCCCGATGTTCGGCTTCGCTCTCGCCCTCACATCCCTTTTATGGCGGGTGACCCGGTCTCCCAAAATCTTCGCGGCCGTTCTACTATCTCTTGTGGTAATACTTTCAGGCATGACCTATTTTCGAAATGAAGTCTGGAAAACCAAGCTTGCGCTTAGCTGGGACATCGCAAAAAAATGCCCGAACAAAGGCGTCTCCTATGCGGGGTTAGGCGATGCCTACAGCCGGGAAGCGAAAGATGACAGGACCGCGGTGATCTATTATGAAAAGGCGTTGGCATTGGGATATGTCAATCCGTTCGGTTACTACAACTTATACGCCTGTTACGGCCGGCTTGGCGATCAGAAAAAGAGCTCTCATTATGATAAATTGTTCCGAGGATTCGCGGGTCCGGTCAAAGATTTTGCTTCTAATTATGATCATGCATTAGCGATGATAAGCGAGGGGAAAGACACAGAAGCCATCGAAGCATTTAAAAAAGCCATCCGGGTTGATCCGAGTTATCCTATGGCCCACATCCGTCTGGGAGAAACTTATCTAAAAATGCAGCGCGAGCAGGAGGCCATTTTCTCTTTCAAAAAAGCCATTGAGGTATCGCCGCTAGACAAGGCGGGGTATGACGCCCTGGCCCTTTTTTATAAGGCCAAGGGAGAGGATCAAAAAGCCTTGGCCGTCATGGTCGACTATGTGAAGTGTCAAAAGAGGCACAAGCCTTTGTTTGGCGGCTGAAAGTTCCGGCCATCCTGGAAAACGGTTTTCCGTTCGGCATTCCCCGTCGAACGCCCGCCCTCCACAGACAATCTCCTGTGACCTTCCCCTGAGTTACTAAAACAGTTCCCCTTGTGCAGACGGTGGAATTTCATCTTTGCTTTTCAGCCCGCTGATCCCGAGGCCGAGAAGCCGGATCGGTTTCCGGCCGGCGAGCGTTTTCCTCTTTAATAGATCGCAGGCGATCTCATCAAGCACATGCCAATCCCCCGGAGGCGCGGTAAGGGTCCTGGATCGCGTGATTTGTTCAAAGTCATGGTATTTCACTTTGAGCACGACCGTCCGTCCCGTCCGGCCTTCCTGTTTCAGATCATAGAAAACATGCTCGGCGAGTTGGGCGAGCTTCCGCCTAAGCCACGGGATATCCGTCATGTCTTTGGGGAATGTTTCCTCCGCACTCAGCTGTGTCCGTTCCCAAAAAGGATTCACGTCCCGGTCCTCTTCTCCCCGCGCCCGATGGAAAAGCTCAAGTCCCCACTTCCCGAGCTTCGCCGTAAGATCTTGCGGCTTCATGTCCCAAATGTCCCCGCAAGTTTCCAGCGTCATGCCGTGCAAGATCTCCTCCGTACGCGGTCCTACGCCTGGGATCTTCCGGACCGGAAGATCCTTGAGGAACTCCAGAACCATGTCCGGATACACCACGGTGAGGCCGTCCGGTTTTTGCATATCGGAAGCGATCTTGGCAAGAAACATCGCGGGAGCCACCCCCGCGGAAGCGGTGAGTTTTGTCACGGCGAAGATATGTTGCTTGATGAGCGCTGCGAGCTTGACGGGATCTTCGAGCTTGAGTTTGTTCTCAACGACATCGAGATAGGCCTCGTCGAGTGAAAGCTGCTCGACGAGAGGCGTATAGGTATGCAAGATGGCCATGATGGATTGTGAAGCGGCGTTGTATTTTTCAAAGTCAGGATAGAGGAAAACACCCTGGGGGCAGAGGCGCTTGGCCTGCGCGGTCGGCATGGCAGAATGGACGCCGAATTTGCGGGCTTCATAGGAGCAGGTACTCACGACACTGCGACTATTCGGGTCCCCGCCGATGATCACGGGCTTGCCCTTAAGAGAGGAATCATCACGTTGCTCCACAGCCGCAAAGAACGCGTCCATGTCGAGATGGATGAATTTACGGGGCCAACGCATAACGACGGTCAACGGTCAACGCACAACGAAAATGCTCTTATGCCTTTTACGTTGACCGTTGGCCGTTGCACGTTGCCCCCGATAGCGGAACAGTTAAAGAGAGGAGATAAGTGAATGTAACTCGACGAGCTTTGTTTCGCCCGTCTGGCGATGCTTAACCTCGACCTTCCCTTCTTTGAGGCTGCGTTCGCCGACGATGATCTGGGTGGGAATGCCAACCAGGTCCGCGTCATTGAACTTTACGCCGGCCCGTTCATCGCGATCATCAAAAAGAACGTCCTTGCCGGCTTTCGTCAGCTCTTCATAGATCTTCTCCGCGGCCGCCCGGACTTTCTCGTCCGCGTGGTTCACTGTGATGACCTCGATCGCGAACGGAGCAATAGCCTCGGGCCACTTGATGCCCTTTAAGTCGTGATGCTGTTCGATCGTGGCGGCCAGAATTCGGTTCACGCCGATCCCGTAGCAGCCCATGATCGCGGGCTTACGTCCCCCTTTTTCATCCAGGAAATGAGCGCCAATAGACTCCGAGTAGCGGGTGCCGAGTTTGAAGATATGACCGATCTCCATACTGGTCGTAAGCGCGAGTTTGCTCTTGCCGTCGGGAGCCAGGTCGCCGTCTTTGACGAAGCGAATGTCGCCTGTGGCCGTCGGCGTAAAATCGCGCCCAATCGTAACGCCCTTCATGTGCTTGTCCTTCTGATTCCCGCCCGTCACAGCGTCCGCGATCCCGAGAATATCCCAGTCCGCGTAAAACGGGATCTTGAGTCCCACCGGCCCAGCAAATCCTACCGGTGCTCCCGTGGCTTCCAGGATCTCGTGTCCGTCCGCCTGGCGCAGTTCCTTGGCCCCGACCAGCTTCTTGAGCTTCCCTTCATTGACTTCGCTATCCCCCGTCACAAGCGCAGCGACGGCTTTTCCATCGGCCATAAAAATAAGCGTCTTGATCATGTGCGAAGGCTTGACCTTGTAACGGTGCGAGATCTCTTCGATGGTGCGAAGATTCGGGGTATCGAATAGTTCCGGGGCCGGAGCCTGGGGCGCAGGCGTTTTCAGATCCGGATTGCCGCGGGTGGCAATATCCTGGCTCGCGAGGTAACCGTCTTCGGAACTCGCGACGCGGTCTTCCCCGTACGGACAGATCACCATGAATTCCTGGCTCATCTTGCCGCCCATCATACCGGTATCCGCGTTCACGACCTGGAACTTGAGGCCGCAGCGGGTAAAAATCCTCTGGTAGGCGTCGTACATTTTCTGATAATTCGCATCAAGCCCCTTTTCATCGACATCGAAGCTGTAGGCGTCTTTCATGATGAATTCCTTGGTGCGGATCACGCCGAAGCGCGGGCGGGCCTCGTCACGGAACTTATTCTGGATCTGAAAAAGATTGAGCGGCAGATCGCGGAAGGATTTGATACTGTTTCCCACGAGATCGGTGATGATTTCCTCATGCGTGGGCCCGAGAACGAACTCATGGCCTGCGCGGTTCTTGAAGGCGATCTTGTCGTCCCCGAGAGTCTCATAGCGTCCGGATTTCTTCCAGATCTCGGCGGGATGAAGCGCCGGCAAAAGCACCTCGGAGGCACCGGCCCGGTTCATCTCTTCACGGATGATCCCAATGATCTTCAGAAGCGTCCGGAAACCCAGCGGCAGGTAGCTGTAAACCCCGGAAGAAAGCTGGCGGATAAGACCGGCGCGCAGTGCGAGTTGATGGCTGATGGCTTCGGCATCCTTGGGAATATTGCGGAGACTCGGGATCAGGGTTTGTGTCCAACGCATATTTAGTACCTCGCGAGTCGTTAAAGAGGACAGACAGTCACTGAACGCCTATCCCCATTTGTTTATTTTAAATGAAGTAAATGTTTGACCTTATCCAGAATTGAGAGATTCACGGCGTCATTATAAAGGACGAACACCATGAGCGCCATAAGGAGGAAAAAACCTCCAGTCGTGATCCTCTCCTGCCACACCGGGCTGATACGTTTCCGCGTAATGAGCTCAAAGAGCAGGAACACCAGATGCCCGCCGTCAAGCGCCGGAAAAGGCAGTAGATTGATCACAGCAAGAGAGACACTCAAGATGGCCAAAAGCTGCAGGAGCGCCGCGATCCCCGCCTTGGCAGCCTGTCCGCTGATCTGAATGATGCCGAGAGGCCCCATCAGATGCTTGGGTGACACTTGTCCGGTCACGAGATAAAAGAGGGCCTTGTGCGTCAGCACGGTGTGAAAAGTTTCAAGCTCCCAGGCTTTTGCAATGGCGGCAACGGGACCGTAACGCTCGGAAACGTACACCGCAGGGTCCGGGGTGATCCCAACGCGCTTCATGTGCGCCGTCTTGCCAAACATATCTTTCGCGTCTTCAACTTTAGGTTTGATCTGGATCGTCAAGAACTCGGGCTGAGCGTTTGGAACCGGTCGCTCGATATTCAATTTGATCATCGCCCCAGACGACTCATCGAACCGGTCCAGAATATCCTTCCAGTTCGCGACCACCTGATCATTCACTCTCAGGATCTTGTCACTCGGCTTGAGCAAACTGGCTTCGGCGGGATACCCCTTCACAAAGCCGCCGACGACCGTCCCTGGCATCGGCCGGCCGATCACGAACACTGCCCAGAACACCACGAACGCCAGCGCGTAATTCATCGCCACGCCGGATACCACGATCAAGATCCGCGAAAGAACGGGAGCCGCAAGAAAATCGCCCGGTTTCGGTCCTTCGGCTCCCACTTTGGAAGCCTCCTCCCCAGCCGGACTTACGAAACCGCCCAGGGGGAAAAGCGAGATCGAAAAACGCGTCTCACCGGACTTCCAGTGAATGAGTTCCGGCCCGAATCCGATCGAGAATTTCTCCACGCGGACCTTGGAAAAACGGCAGGCAATGAAATGACCGAACTCGTGAACAATAATGAGAATGCCAAAAACGATAAGCGCCGGTAAGATCGAAATCATGGAATTCATAGAAGCTCCTCGGCAGTTTCTCGAGCCCAGGCATCCGCCGCAAAGATATCGGCCAGGACCGGTTTATAAATAAGCCGATGCGAACGCATGGTCTTTTCAAGGGTCTTCGGGATCTCGAGAAATCCGATACGCCCGCTCAGAAAGGCCTCGACCGCCACTTCGTTGGCGGCATTCAGCACCGCGGGCATCGTTCCGCCGATCTTGCTTGCGGTGTAACCCAGGTCGAGACACGGAAAACGTTCCCGGTCCGGCTTCTCAAAACGCAGCGAAGCCAGTTGCGTCAGATCAAGCCGCGGCAGATGATCTTCCAGACGTCCCGGATAGCTCAGCGCGTACTGGATCGGAAGGCGCATATCCGTCACGCCGAGATGCGCAAGATGGGATCCATCCACGAACTCGACAAGCGCATGAACGATCGCCTCAGGATGCACCAGCACCTCGATCTTCCCGGCAGGAACGCGGAAAAGGTTGGCCGCCTCGATCACCTCAAGCCCCTTATTCATCATCGTGGCCGAGTCGATCGTGATCTTGGGGCCCATCTTCCACTTCGGATGATTGAGCGCCTGAGCGGGAGTGATCCTTGCCAAAGACCCTTTCATATTACGGAAAGGTCCTCCGGAGGACGTAATGATAAGTCTTTTTACAAAAGCAGGATCGTGTTTTTCAAGACACTGCCACAACGCGGAATGTTCGCTATCGATCGGAAGTACCGCCACTCCCGCTTTCTCGGCCGCATCCAGGAGCAGCTTCCCCGCCATCACAAGCGGCTCTTTATTGGCGATCGCTACGGTCTTTTTCGCCTGCACGGCGGCAAAAATGGGCTTCAGCCCTGCCGCCCCGACCATCGCGCAAATCACTTCCTGGACTCCTGGAAGCGTCGCGACTTCCGCGAGCCCCTCATCCCCCGTCACCACGCGGATTTTCAGGCGTTTGAATTTGGGGGCCGCCTTTTGAGCGGCTTGCGCGTCATAGATACAAACGACTTTGGGACGGAATTCGACGGCCTGATCGTAAAGTTTCGCCGTATTTTTTTTTACAGCAAGCGCCTTGACCGAGAACCGTTCGGGATGGATACGAATGACGCGAAGGGTATTTTCTCCCACGGAGCCCGTGGAGCCCAGGATCGAAAGATGCTTCATAACCGCTCAAGGCCCAGTACCACACTCAGATAGAAATAGACGACAGGCACCGTAAAGAGAAGACTGTCCATCACATCCAGCATTCCTCCAAGCCCCGGAATATTCCCAGAATCTTTGACACCCGCGTCCCGCTTGATCAGACTTTCCGCGAGATCCCCCAAGAGCGCCAAAGCCCCGACCGCGGCCCCGAGGATCAGCAAATGGACCGGCGCAACATGGAGATAAAAAACGGACCCGACCGACAGACCGATCGTCGCAACCATTTGGGCGATCGCGCCTTCAATGGATTTCTTGGGACTCACATGCTCGAGCAGTTTCGTCTTCCCGAATTTTTTACCGATGAAATAGGCGGCCATGTCCCCGCCCTTGACGGTCAGGATCGTATAAGCCACCCAAGCCGACCCCTCCGGTAAAAGCTTGATCTTGATCAGATAGGAAAAAAACCATGCCACATAGATGATCCCGAACACGCTGACGGAGACGCTGGTGATGGTCTTGTCCGGCGAACGACGGTTAAACAGGAAAATAAAAAGCGCCACAATGACCATCAGAAGATTCGTGGGCTGCAGCGAAAAATACGCGGAAAAAGGAAGGAGCGCGCCGAAGAAAAGCCCGAAGCCCCGGTTGACCAGCAAACCCTTCTGCTCCGCGAGCGAGAAGAACTCGTTCAGCCCCATGAGGATGAACGCTTCCACCAATAAAAAGAAAAACCAATGCGGTAAATAAAAGATCGAAGCCACGGAAACCGGGATCAAGATAGCCGAGATCAAGATCCGCTTCACAAGCTGGCTCATGTTTTTCCTCCCGTGACCGCGCAAGTGTCGCCGAAGCGCCGTTCCCGCCCTTTGTAATCTTCCAGGGCCTTCTCGAATTCATCGCGGGTGAATTCCGGCCAGCATTTCTGAGTGATATAAAGCTCGGCGTAAGAGATCTGCCACAAAAGAAAGTTACTGATCCGAAACTCCCCGCTTGTGCGGATCAAAAGCTCCGGATCCGGCATCCCGGCCGTATACAGATTCGCGGAAAACGTTTCCTCGTTAATCCCGGAAGGCTCAATCTCCCCGCGGACCGCCTGCTCCGCGATCTTCTGGCATGCCCGCAGGATCTCCCGGCGACTCGAATAGCTTAAAGCAAAGGTCACGACAAGTCCCGTGTTCTTCCTGGAGTTTTCCATGGCCTGGGTAAGTTTTTTTTGTAAAAACTCGGCGAGATCCCCGATTTCCCCGATCACATTAAAAACACAGTTGTTCTTGATCAAGGTTTCGATCTTTTTGTCGAGATAAGCGGACAAAAGGCCCATGAGAAACGCGACTTCGTCTTTGGGGCGGCGCCAATTCTCCTTGGAGAAGGCGTACAGGGTCAGATAGCGAATGCCTTTGTCTTGGGCGGCCTGAATGATCTCTTCGATGCGCTGAACGCCGACCTCATGTCCTTGAACTCGGAGAAGCCCCTGTTTTTTCGCCCAGCGTCCGTTGCCATCCATGATGATCGCAACGTGCTGGGGGATCGGGTTTGGCATGTCCTGGCCTCAATAGTCTTTTAAAAAAAGGCTTCCAGGACTAGTCCCATCAACCTTTAAATTTTCCGATGATGGAGGATGGGGCATGTCCTGGCCTCAATAGTTTTTTGAAAAAAGGGTGCCGGAACTAGTCCCATCGACCTTTAAATCTTCTGATAATGGAGGATTGGGCATGAAGGGATCCTAGAGGAAAATGGTCTGATTGCGCTTGCTTCCAACCGAAACGATCTTGATCGGAGTTTCCATAAGAGCCTCGATTCGTTTCAGGTAACGGCGGGCGTTCACGGGCAACTGGCTCCACTTTTGCACATGCGTGATATCTTCCTCCCAACCCTTCCAGGTCTCATAGACCGGTTTGGCTTTTGAAAATTCAAATATGGCGTGTGGATAGTCTTTGGTGATCTTGCCTCCCACCCGGTAGGCCGTCGCGATCTTGAGTTCCGGAAGTCCGGACAATATGTCGAGCTTCATGATCGCAAGCTCGTCGAGTCCATTGATACGAACGGCGTGGCGCGCAATCACAGCATCGAACCAGCCACAGCGGCGCGGGCGGCCTGTCGTCGCTCCGAACTCCTCGCCTTTGGTCTGGATCAATCTCATCAGCGGCGCCGGGAATTGTGTCGGAAAAGGGCCTTCCCCGACGCGAGTGGTATAGGCCTTGGTGACACCGATAACGCGGTCAATAAAGGTCGGGCTAATACCGGATCCTGTGATCGCGCCACCCACGGTAGCGTTTGAAGAAGTCACGAAAGGATAGGTGCCATGATCCACGTCCAGAAGCGTTCCCTGAGCACCTTCAAAAAGAATATCTTTCCCGGCCTTGGTCGCGTCATAAAGGAATTTTGGCGTGTCGCGTGAAAAACCCAGAAGCCGGGCGCGATACTTCATGAAATGAGCAAGGATCTTCCGGTACGAGAACGGATACGCCCCGTGCATCTTGCCGAGAAAATCATTGCGTTCCCTGAGAACGTACGCGAGCCGTTCCTTGAAGTAAGAAAGCGATTTGAGATCCCCGACGCGTATCCCGACACGCGCCATTTTGTCGGCATAGCAGGGCCCGATCCCCTTTTTGGTTGTCCCGATCGCCTTACCTTTCTTACAGGATTCTTCCTTCAACTTGTCCATCAGCTTGTGATAAGGCAGGATCAGATGCGCCTGGTCGGAAACAAGAAGCCGCCCCTTCACCTTGATGCCGGCATTTTCAAGGATCGCGACCTCTTCAAAGAGGGCCTCTGGATCAATGACAACGCCGTTCCCGATTACACAGATCTTCCCCGGTTGGAGAATGCCTGAAGGGATCAGATGAAGCACGAATTTCTGATCGTTAAACTTGATGGTATGACCCGCGTTATTGCCGCCTTGGTAACGGACAATGACATCACTTTTCCGGGCAAGAAGGTCAATGACCTTCCCTTTACCTTCATCGCCCCATTGGGCTCCGATCAGAATACGGTTCATTCGATCCCTCTCTTCTATAGTTTGACGACTTTGACGTCGAGCACGAGCTTGTTCTTTTTAATCAGCGCCACGACTTTGGCGGGGACTTCGCTGTCGGTATTGATCGCGGTCATGGCATAAGCCTTCTTGCCTTTGCCAACGCGCCCAAGCGACATTTCCGCGATGTTAACGCCGTTCTTTCCGAGCACGGTCCCGATGGTGCCGACCACGCCGGGAAGGTCATCATTCTTCACGAAAAGCACCCAGCCTTCCGGCACGACATCGATCATGAACTCATTGAGACGCACGATGCGCGGCTCATTAGAGAAAAGCGTTCCCATGATCCGGTAGGTTTCCTTACCCTGAACCACTTCGACATCAATGAAACTCGTGAAACCCTCGTTCTCATCGCTGCGGCTCTCGGTAATCGAGATCCCCCGCTCCTTGGCCACGGCCAAAGCATTGATGAAATTGACGGAATCCCCGCAAATGGGCTTCAGAAGACCTTTGACCACCGCCATGGTAAGCGGCGCCACGTTAAACTTCGTCGGGTCCCCACCGTAGCGAATCTCGACTTTCTTGAAACTGCCGGTAAAAAGCTGTGCGTAAAGCATACCGATCTTCTCCGCGAGCACGAGCCAGGGCTTTAGGCCCTTGAGCGTATCCGGATCAAGATTGGGAAGGTTCACGGCATTCCGGATACAGCGATCATTCAAAGCATCGATCACTTGTTTGGCGACTTCCACCGCCACATTCTCCTGGGCTTCCTGCGTCACGGCACCGAGATGCGGCGTGCAGATAAATTGTGGAAGCTTGAGTAGCGGATGATCGGCCGCGGGAGGTTCCGTCACAAACACGTCGAACGCGGCGCCGGCGACTTGCCCGTTCTGGATCGCTTCGACGAGCGCTGTCTCGTCCACAATACCGCCGCGGGCGCAGTTGACGATACGGATGCCCTTTTTGCAAAGCTTGAAAGTTTCGCGATTGAGAAGATTCGCGGTCTCTTTCGTGAGAGGCGTGTGGAACGTGAGAAAATCCGAATTCTTAAGCAGCGTTGGAACGTCCACGAATTCCACGGGATATTGCTTTACGCTTTCCTTGGAGATAAAAGGATCAAACACCATCACCTTCATATTAAAAGCGCTTGCCCTCTTCGCGACTTCACGGCCGATGCGGCCGAATCCAACGATCCCGAGGGTCTTGCCGTTAAGCTCCGTCCCCTGGAACTTGTTGCGCTTCCACTCCCCTTTTTTCACGTGGGCGTCGGCTTGCGGGATATTGCGCGCCACGGCCATCATCATCGAGAAGCTGAGCTCGGCCGTCGAGATCGTATTTCCTTCCGGGGTATTCATGACAATGATCCCGCGCTTCGTGGCAGCATTAAGATCGACATTGTCAACACCGACACCGGCGCGACCGATCACGCGAAGCTTCTTGCCGGCTTCAATGATGTCGGCCGTCAGCTTGGTGGCACTGCGGATGAGGATCGCGTCATACTCGCCGATGATCTTCTTGAGTTCTTCAGGCTTCAATCCGACTTTCTCATCGACCTGAAGATTCTTCTCTTTGTGAAGAATGTCCATCCCCCCCTGACCCAGAGCGTCCGAAACAAGTATCTTCATTTTTCAGTCTCCCTTAAATGAATAATGGCTTTGGCAAAAAAACGGGAACAGACATCATTGTTTGAATGATGCCTGCCCCCTTACAACTATTTACAGGAACAGCAGCACGAGGAACCGGAGGAGGACTTCATCTCTTTGAGTGTCTCGCCCAACACTTTGAGGCCCTTTTCGATATCCTGTTTCGTGATCGCGCCCATGTGGCAAATGCGGACGACCTTGCCCTTCATCTGATCGCCTTGACCACCGGCCATGGCGATCCCTTTTTCGTCACGCATGACCTCACAAAGCTTCTCTCCATCGATCCCTTCGGGCAACCACGCTGCGGTCACCGTCGAAGAAGCGGCTTTGGAGAAAAGCTTCAGGCCCATTTTCTGGAGGGATTCCCGCGTAAAAGTCGCGTTCGCGGCGCAACGTTTGAAAACATTCTCGATCCCTTCCTGTTCTATGAGATCAAGCGACTTTTGCAACCCGATCACAAGCGTGAGCGCCGGAGTCCAGGGCGTGTCGCTGTCCTTCAGGGATTTCTCATAATACTTGAGATCATAGTAGAACTTCGGCAATTTGGCCGCCGCCATACGGCTTCTGGCCTTTTCGCTCACGCTCAGGAACGCAAGTCCCGGAGGAAGCATCAGGGCTTTCTGCGAACCGCTGACCACAAGGTCCACGTGCCAGTTGTCGGTCTCAAGACGATCGGCACCGAGTCCCGAAATAGCGTCCACGATCAAAAGGGCGTTCGTCTTGGCAACGATCTCCCCGATCGCTTTGATATCACTCAGCACCGCTGTCGATGTTTCGCAAAGCTGGACGCAAACGGCCTTAATGTCCGGGTCTTTCTGCAACGCTTCCTCGATCAACTTCGGCTGGGGCGCTTCCCCGTACGGAACCTTCAGACTGATCGCGTTCAATCCGAACGCCTTGGCGATCAACGTAAAACGCTCGGCGAACTTCCCGTTCTCCACCACAAGGACTTTGTCTCCCGCGGAGTGAAAATTGACCAGGGCCGCTTCCATCGCCAGGCTCCCCGAGCCGGCAAATGTGTAAACGGGATTCTTGGTCAGAAACACCTTTTTCAAACGCTCGGAGGCATCCCCGAAGATCTTGCGATACTTCGGCGTGCGATGGTGGAAAATAGGCTCCGCCATGACCTTACGGGTAACTTCAGGAACAGGGGTGGGACCGGGCGTTAAGAGAATCGTGGGCTGGCTCATGTTTTTGGAACCTCCATGCGGTTTGTGACGACATGATCGACGATACCATAATTTTTGGCTTCTTCGGCGGACATAAAATAATCGCGATCCGTATCTTTCTCAATCTGTTCGATCGACTTTCCAGTATGATGCGCAAGGATCCCGTTCAACTGATCTCTGAGTTTCAGGATCTCTTTGGCCTGAATATGGATGTCCGCGGCGGTCCCCTGCGTGCCGCCCCACGGCTGATGGATCATGACGCGAGCATTCGGCAGGGCGTAACGCTTCCCTTTGGTGCCGGCCGCGAGAAGAAGCGATCCCATGCTGGCCGCTTGGCCGAGGCAATAGGTCGCGACGTCGCATTTCACGAAACGCATGGTGTCATAGATGGCAAGACCCGCAGTCACGGAGCCGCCGGGAGAATTCACGTAGACATTGATATCCTTGCCCGGTTCTTCCATATTAAGGAAAAGGATCTGGGCAATGATCAGATTCGCGATCACATCATCGATCGGCGTTCCGATAAAAACAATGCGCTCTTTTAGTAGCCGGGAGTAAATATCGTAGGAGCGCTCCCCTTTGCTTGTCTGCTCGACGACCATCGGGACCAAGTAGCTCATAGAACCCCCCTCAGACTAGAGACCCAGACAAGCAACCACCGCCTGGGATCAGTTATTTAGTTTTGGCGTTCAGCTTTAAAAAATCAATGACCTTTTCGTTCCGGATCTGGTCCAGCAAGGTCTCGCGGGCTTCTTTTTTTCCTTCGTAATATTTCTCGATCGTTTCCTTCGGCTGGCGGTACTGCTGGCTCAAAAGCTCGTATTTCTTGACGAGGTCCGTCTCGTCCGCCTTGATCGCCTGCGTGTCCGCGATCTCGTCCAGAAGAAAAGCGATGTGGATCTGGCGACGCGCCTCAGCGTCGAATTCCTTGACCATCTTTTCCTTTTCCTTGTCAAAAAGTTCGTCGGTCCCGCCCTGCTGAACAAAACGTTGGCGCGCCTGATCGGTAAGATACTCTGCCCGGCGCTGCAAAAGGCCTGCCGGCAAATCGATCTTGTTATGCTTGACCAGTTCATTGAGAAGCTCGCGCTCGAATGCAGCCTCTTTTTCCTCGAAAGCGCGCTTCTCGAGATCCGCGGTCAATTTCTGTTTCAGATCGTTCAGATCCTTATAGTCCCCCGCCAACTTGGCCAATTCATCATCCAGCGACGGAAGCGTCTTTTCCTTGATCTCCTTGACCTTCATTTTGAAAACCGCCGTCTTCCCGGCCGCCCGCTTGTCCGCCATATCCTGAGGAAAGGAGATCTGGACATCCTTCTCATCGCCGACATTCACGCCCACGAGTTGTGTTGAAAAACCCTTCAAATATTCTTCTTCTTTGAGCTCGATCCAGTCGTCATTGCGCTTTTCCACTTCTTTGCCGTCGACCGAGCAAACGTAGTCCGTGATCACAAAATCCCCCATCTTCGCCGCACGTCCTTCAATCGCCTTGTATTGAGCGTGCATCTCCTGGGTTTGTTTGAGGGACTTCTCAATTTCCTCGGGCTTGATGACGACCTTTTCCTTCTTGGCACTCAGGCCGGTCACGCGAGAAAGCTTGATCTTCGGACGAACCTCGACATGAGCTTTATAAGAGAGCTTGTCTTTAGTGAACTGAATATCCTTGATCTCAGGCGTGGTGAGCGGGCTCAGGTCCTTTTCGCGAAGCGCCCTGGGCAGAGACTCGGAAAGGAGCGTCTCAAGCACCGAATCGTTGGCGTTCTTCTCATAATGCATCACCAGCACATCCCGAGGCACTTTGCCGGGGCGGAAACCCGGCACCTTGGCACGGGGAGCGATCGCCTTGTAAAAAGATTCAAACTCTTCACTAATACGCTCCGGCGCGACCTCAATCGTTAGGATCTTTTCACAAGACTTGCCGTCCTGCAATTTGATCTTAAGTGTAGAAGCCTGCGCTTCAACGGCGTCGGAATGGGAGTGATCTTCCTCGAGGCATTCATTTTCCTTTTTGAGTGACACAGAAACCACCTTATCTATTGAACTTATCTATTTAAATTGGAGCGAGTGGAGGGAATCGAACCCTCGTAGCTGCCTTGGCAAGGCAGAGCATTACCACTATGCTACACTCGCTTGTCAGATGAGACCTGCGATTCTCGGGAGGCCGTATTCTAGTCCCAATACTTATCAATTTCAACTTTGTTGAAATTGGGGCTATCCTTGTCACCATTTGAAAAACAACAATGAACAGGGATAGAAGTGCGTCCTACCTTTGTCAAATAAACTGCCGACATCGATTCGAAATGCGGCCGGAGGGACTTGGCGCCTCCGCTTCGCTACGGTCGGCCACCCGTCCCGCACTTATGACATAAGTCATAAGTGCCAGCGGGACTCCCTTCAAGTCCCTCTTCCTTTGCATCGCCGTAGGCAGTGGTCCTTCTACTGCCACGGCGTCGTACTTGTTCATGGAGAACAAGTGCGGCCGGAGGGACTTGAACCCCCATCCCTTACGGGACAAGATCCTAAGTCTTGCGCGTCTGCCAGTTTCGCCACGGCCGCAAAAACTTAGCAAAGAAAAAAGTGCGCACTGAAGAAGTCGGCGCCTCCGCTTCGCTCCGGTCGGCCACCCGCGCCATAAACATGACCCCCGTCATGTTTATAATCAGCGCTCCCTTCGAATCCTTCAGCACGAAGTGCAGTGGTCGCAGAGGGCTTTCTCTAAGCCCTCACGGCACCGCCTGATCTTCATTAATTTTCCAATAGAGATCAGTTCTGTCCTGGCTTCTCATAAAAACTATATTGAAAGCCAGGACGTACTTATTCAGCAAGAAAAAGTGCGCCCTGAAGGAGTCGAACCTTCGACCCAGTGATTAAGAGTCACTTGCTCTACCAACTGAGCTAAGGGCGCAAAACTTATAAAGACACCAAAAAATATTCCCGACAGCTCATTCCGCACCGTGGGTTTGAGCGCCAAAGAGCGGGTATTGTACTCAAGAAGCCCCGATTTTACAAGAAAGGGATTTGTGGTTTTTTTTAACACCTCCAACCGATTCGTTGGTTGCTTTTTGACTTCAAAACCTCATAATACGCGGGAGGAAATCATATGCCTAAAAGGACTCTCCCCGCTCTATTCGTTGCAGTCGTTCTCTTGATACTCCTGGGACTTGCCCTTTGGGTCATCCCCTGCCTCCCAGAGATCGAACGTAAACTCTTGGAACAGGCGGCCAATCGTTCTTCTCAGGAATATTTCGCAGGATCGATCTGTATAGGGAAAGTCGCCCTGGACCGGCACGGGAAGATCCGGATCGAAGGGCTCTCAGGCAGCCTCCAAACCCGGCAAGGCCCCGTCCCCCTGGAGATAAGGTCTCTGGCCTCCCAGGAAACGCTCCTTTTCTTGATCACCGGGAAACCCGTCCATTTCACCGCTGTGGGCATTCATCCCCGAGGATCTTCACGCCCGGGAATTTCAGGGACCTTCTGGGTCCAAACACGCCCTGTTCTCCACGTGGAGCTTGCCGCGGACTTTGGAAAGACCGACCTGCAGGATCTGCAGTGGCTGGACCCGCAAAACCTCGGCGGCGCGACAGGCGCAATGAAGGGCAATCTCACATTCCGCCAGACTGCAGGTCAAGAACCCGCGTTCAGTATGAACCTTGAAGCCCCTCAACCCGGCGGCAATATCCAGGCCAAGTTCTTCGATCTCTTCCTCCCCTACCTCCCGTTCTCGATCCAAAAGGAAAGAGTCCAAAAAGTTGTTAAGAGTCAAAAACTGATTCGTTATGACCAGGCCGCGCTTACTGTCGAGATGGCGCAAAGCGACCTCATAAAAATCCACCTCCAAATCTTCATTCCGGATTATAATTTGAAATTGATGCTCAATGCCAATGTACGAACAGACGCAAAAAATGCTTTTTCACAGATCGCCCGGATCATGGGGCTCATCGAGGTAAAATAATATGAAAGCCATGCCTAAAATCGTCGTTTTATTTCTTGCCCTGATCGCGCTCGCCGGATGTACGGTCAAAGCCGTCGGAGATCCCAATCGGCCGATCACGATCAACGCCAACGTCGTCGTGGATATCCGGGGCCTTAAGCAGACCGCCAACAACATTGAAGACATGGTCGCCCAGGGAGGCGCCAAATGAGACATTCTTCCATTCCAAATCTAAGGGAGGCTTTTACCATGAAAAAGATCTACACCACGTTGTTTGTCCTGTGTCTGGTTCTGGGAAGCGCCCTACCGGTCTGCAAAGCGGCGGATTATGACTTCAAGGAACTCACGCCCGAGATCAAAAAGGCATTAAGCAATCGGCAGACCCGCTACGCCCAGATCCAGGCTCTCAAACGCGAAGGCGTGATCGGAGAAAACAACAAGGGATATGTCTCCGACTTGAAGAAAGACACCACTTCTACCACGTTGACGGCCGCAGAGAACCGGGACCGCAGGATCATCTATGAAAATCTCGCCATCCAAAACAAGCTCGGGAGCACGGGGTTGCTGGAAGTTCAAAGGGCCTTCGCGGAGGTCCAGCGCGACAAGGCCGGTGCCGGGGATATGGTCCAAACTCCTTCAGGGGATTGGGAAAAGAAATAGCCGAAGAACCTAAGGAGCGGTCTTGTAGATCTCGCGTACGCCCCGGGTCGTTTCCTGATATTCCATGGCATCCGTGATCAAGGACTTCCCCCCGAGCGGTAATTTCTCAAAGGCTTTTTTGAGGGCCCGAATACGCGCCTCAGTGATGGGACGGGACTGGTAGTAATCATAAAAGTAAGGCGTCATCTTCTCCCCCGACTTCAAAAAACGCTCCTGAACATCCATCAAAGCCTCCGGGTCATACCCGGCATTCATGAGATACTTCAGGGCTAAGGCATCTCCAGCCAGGAGTCGCTCTTCAGGAGTTTTGAAAGTGCTCTCATCATAAGCCTGGAGCAAAACAAGCCCCAAACTCGCCAAGGATCCCAGAGGCCCGAACATCGGGCCGATCGCTGATCCAGCCTGAGCCGCGGCGTTGACTATGTCATCCCGTTTGGTGAAACGGCGATCCACGGTCTGCAGTTCTCCGATCTCATGCGCCAGCACCGCGGCGAGTTCCGCTTCGTTCACCAGAAAATTCAGCATCCCGGTGGTAACATAAATGTAGCCGCCCGGCGCGGAGGTCGCATAGATCTTCTCGCTATAAAGGATCGTAAAACGGTAGTCGAGGTCATGGCGCTTGGCCTGGGCCGCCAAGGAATGTCCCAAGTCTTCGACATATTTGACCACTTTGGGATCGGTGTAGGTGTGAAAGGATTTAAGAATCTCGCTGTGAATGGCCTCCCCCGTTTTTTGTTCTTCCGTGAGGTGCGAAACCTTGGGCGAGACCGAGGAGCGGTCATATTCAGCAGTTGTCGCGCAGCCGCTCAAAAGAATCAGATAACAACTCGCGAGGGCCATCGTTCTTCGAATCATAAAAACCCTATCCATTAAAAGAAGTGCGCCCAGCAGGGGTCGAACCTGCAACCCTCAGCTCCGAAGGCTGATGCTCTATCCAGTTGAGCTATGGGCGCAAACCACCTTGATTTTTCTTTTAATAAAAGCTTGTTTGCGCCAATCCTGGCTTCTTTCAATTTCAAAATAAAGCCAGGACGGGCGCCTGAGACCTGTTGATGCTCTACACTTTCCGCCAAAACTTATTATTTCTTTTCCAAAATGGAAGTTTGGACGGCCCCAATCTCCGCTTCGCGCGCCCAGTTGAGCTATGGGCGCGTATTTTTAAATACCAGGGCCAGGGCGCCGAAGTCTCCGGAGTGGCCGAGAAGGGGCGACAGAAGGATCTTCGTCGTGCGAAAGGCTTCGGGCCATGCGTGATCCTTCGCGCTCCGCGTCAGGGCCTTCCAATAAGTAGCGGGAGAGGACATAAAAACGCCGCCGCCGAGCACGATCGCTTCAGGATTCAGAATATTCATGAGATTGGCAAGACCGATCCCGAGATAGTAAGCCCCTTTCAGATAGCTTTGGAGCGCGCGCCGGTCACCCGACCTCGCCGCCAATCCGACTTCTTTAGCTCCGGTAACTTTTTTTCCGGACATTTCACGGTAAAAAGAAGCGATCGCTGTGCCCGAGGCGTACGCCTCAAGACAGCCGCGGCCACCGCACTTACAAGATTTGCCTTCGGGTACCACACCGATATGACCGATCTCCCCCGCCACGAATCCGGCCCCTTCATAGATCTGTCCATTCATCACAAGACCGCCACCGACGCCGGTACTGACCGTGATATAAATAAAATCCTTCATCTTTTTTCCGGCGCCGAAAACGGCTTCCCCGAGAGCCGCGGCGTTGGCGTCATTGGCAATAAAAACAGGCAGTTTCAATTTTTGTTTGAGAAGCCTGCAGACGGGGACACCCTCCCAACCGGGAAGATTGGGGGAGCGAGGAAGAACCCCCTTTGTAGAGTTCACGGGACCGGGAACACCGATACCGATACCGAGCATTTGATTTTTAGGGATATTGAATTCCCCGAGGATGGCTGCAACACTCGCCCCGATCTCTCGGAGGCAAGCTTTGCTCTCCCGACAGGTCCGCGTCAAAATCTTTTTCCGGACCAAAATCTTGCCGCTGGAGGTGCCCAAGGTAACGGAAATCTTGGTCCCACCGATATCAATACCAATGGCGTACTTGATCAAGGAAGGCTCCCATCCTTTCGATGAAAAAAAGATGGGCAGGGAGGGAATTGAACCCCCGACACAGGGATTTTCAGTCCCTTGCTCTACCGACTGAGCTACCTGCCCAAGAATGGGGATATGTTAGGCTGGAGAAAAAACTTTGTCGAGCTGTTTATCAACGCGGGTGGGATTATAAAGCAGCTTGGGCTAATGTCAAAGATTTTACTTTATCCTTCAATGGCCGGAGTGATAGGGCTGACCATGGAGAATAGTCAAGGTGCGATAGACCTGCTCAGTGGCAACGACCGCTGCGAGTTCGTGAGGAAGGGTCATAGGACCGAAACTCCAGGACAGCACGGGCGCCATCCTCGCCAGGTCCTGAGCGGTAAACCCGTCCGGCCCGCCGATCACAACCTGGAGTTCCTGCACCCCGGAGTTCATCACCTTTTGGAGTTCCCGTGCTAGGGCCTCCGAGCTAAGCGTCCGGCTCCCCTTCTCGCGCTCACAGACCCAGAGACAGGAGCGTTCCTTTGCCAAATAAGACCCCATCTCACACGGCATAAAATGTCCGATCCTTACGGCATAATCACTTGCAAGCGCATAAGCCTCCGGAGATTTAAACGATTTCCGGGACGCCTTCGGCTCTTTGGTCCAGCCAAACGAGAATCGTATCTTCATGATTTTGATTATAACTCCGGACAGGCACTTTGAATATTTTTCTCTTCTCAAGCCCAATCCCAATCCTTATCAATTTCGATGAAGCTGAAATCGGAACCATTCTTGTCACCGTTATTAAAAAAAGCGGAAGACAAGAAAGGAGGGAGCGGGTACGATGACGCCATGGCCTCCCCAAAAACCGTGACAATCGAACGCATCTTTCTGGATCGCACCGCTAAGACAAGTCCCCTTACCCGACGCATCTTGAAAGATCTCCCGCGCGTCCCGGTCACGATTGTCGCGGACAAAAAAGCATTCCTCCGAGACATCGGAAAGACATCGCTCAGCGCCGGCAAGAAGAGCCTTTGGATCACCCGCTTTAAAGGCAATTTTCTCAAACCCTGCCCCGCCACAGGGACCGATTACCTTTGCTGCGGCTACTGGGTCCTGAACGCTCAAACCCATTGTCCCCTCGACTGCACCTACTGCATTCTTCAAAACTATCTGAATGTTCCACTGATCACGGTCTATGTGAATACCGGAAATATTTCCCGTGAGATCGACACACTGATCGAGGACCAGCCCAAACGACTATTTCGAATGGGCACCGGCGAATTGACGGACAGTCTGGCCTTCGATCCTGTCACCCATTTCAATGAACGCCTGATCCGCCACGCCCTGAAGAAAAAAATGATCCTCGAGATCAAAACCAAGACCGGCCTCGTGGATCATCTCCCGGACATCCGCAAAAGCAACATCCTTATTTCGTGGTCCCTAAACCCCCAAGACTTCATCAAAACCCAGGAGTTTAAAAGTGCGCCGCTTGAGGCACGCCTGAAAGCGGCGTCACGCGCGGTCCAAAAAGGCTATCGTCTTGGCTTTCATTTCGATCCCCTTCTCCTCCTCCCGGGATGGGAGAAAAAATACAGCGAACTCCTTGAACAGTTGACCTCCAAAATCCCGGAAAGTGAGGTGATGTGGATCAGCCTCGGAAGTCTCCGCTTTCCTCCGGCTCTCAAAAAAATGATCACGGAACGTTTCCCCAGTTCCGCAATCACGGCGGCGGAATTCGTGAAGGGCCTCGATGGCAAGATGCGCTATTTCCGGCCTGAGAGGGTCAGACTCTACCGTCATGTCTACGCGGAGATCCGGAAAAAATGGAAGGATGTTTTTATTTATTTCTGCATGGAGAACAGGACGGTGTGGGAAGAAGTGATGGGGTTTTCACCCGAGAAGAGCGATCACCTGGACTATCTCTTCCACGCAAACCTCGAAAAACGTTTCCCTGATCTGAAACTACCCACAGCAAAACAAACCTCGTACTTCCAAACTTAACCCCCGAGAGGAGTTCCCCCGGCACATCCTGCCGCAGCACCTAACCCGGTCACCAGAGCCCTCACCAAAATCCCCGTCTGGTCGATGCAGTAAGAATTGTTCCCTGTAGCCCCCGGCGTCGAAGGATTCGCTTCGATCGAGTAAGTCGTTCCGCTTGCATCGACGGTATAAGTAAAACCATAGCCGTGTTTGTTGACGGGATTCGTCCACGTACTATCGATATAGCTCTGGTTGATGAGCGTGGCAATATCGGGTGAATAGTTCGGGGGATTCTGAAACGCGCGATACGATTCATTCGCGGTGCTAAAAGCCCGGAGATCTCCACGCACCGCCCCTTCATTTGCATCCAGTCTGACCCGCATAAAATTCGGCACCCCGACCGCGACCAGGATCCCGAGGATCGCGACCACCACCATGATCTCAACCAGGGTAAAGCCAGTTTCGCGGACCTGAATCGGGCGGATCGCAACTTGCTTTTTACTTTGCTTCACACAATATCCCTCGAACTGGTTAAAAAGAAAAAACTACGCCTGCCCGCAGGAGACATCGCTATTTCCCCAGAAGTGATCGGGCAAGACATTTCAAAACATCGATCTGCGTGACGATCCCCACAAGCACCCCATCACGGCCGACGATCGGAACGCAGCCGAACTTGTCCCGGACCATGATATCGACCACATGACCCAGGGTGTCTTCGGGACTCAGGACAACGGGGTCCTTCGACATCACATGCTTCAGGATGAACCGGTCCATTTGCTCTCTGTCAAAGACATCCCCCTCTTCGGTTTTCCGAGGCAACACACAGCGGAAAAGATCCCGAAGGGTGAACATCCCCACCACGCGCTTCTGGCTATCCACGACGGGAAGATGCCGGATCCCATGATGCCGGAACTTTGCCTCGACCGCGCTGAGAGGCTCCTCCATACCGGCCGAGAACACTTTCGTTACCATGATCTCTTTAAGAAGGGGATTTTTCATGCCTTTTGGAGCTCGAATTTTGTCTCAAGGGTTTGCTGCATGAGCTTTTCGATCTGTTGGAGAAGCTCCCGAGCTGTTTTATTATTGGGATCGAGGCGAAGCACGTCTTCAAGCGCTTTTTTCGCTCCCTCGGGGTTCTGCATTCCAATATAAGCCATCGCCAGTCCGGTGTGACATTCCATATTGTTCCAGTCCTTCGCAATTCCCATCTGGAACTCCTGCTCTGCGGAAGAATAGCTCTTCAACTGAAGCAGAATATGCCCGGTATTTTGATAGAATCGAGCCGCGGTCTTGTTATCTTTCGCATACCGCAATCCCTCTCGAAGCAGCGGAAGCGCCTGGTTATAATCCCCCTTCTGCGTAAAAGCCACGGCCATGGTCCCATAAACATCGGCATCATCTTTCTGCGTCCGGAGGATCGTGGCCAACTCCGCGATGCAGTTGTCCCACTGGCCAAGTTCAAAATACATTTGTCCCAATCCCCTGAGACAATCCACGCTGGGACGGGCCGCGCAGGCGGCATTGAAGTGCTCCAGAGCTTTATCGGTCCGTTTAGTCTGATAATAGATCTTGGCCAGATAATTATGCGCCCGGACATTTTCCTCAGTGCCGTTGGGCGCTTTTTGAAGAACGTGCTCCAGATAGCGCTGGCTTTCCCCAAAACGCTTGGCCTCATAATAGGCGACCCCCAATTCCACGAGCAAACTTACATTGTCAGGATCCTGATAGAGAAGCGTTTCAAAACCCCGGATCGCCTCGTTCACCTGCCCCATCTTTAGCTGGATCGAGGCAAGTTCCCGTTTGATATTTTTATTTTTGGGATCCAGCACCTGCGCCCGCGAATAGGCATTCTGCGCCGAGCTCAGATTATTCTGGGATTCAAAAACCTCGCCCAGCGCCATCAAGGCGTTGAGCTGCTCCGGTTTTTGGCTCGGGAAACGGTATCCTTGAACGGCCTGTGTCAATTGCTTGACGGCGTTCGCCTGATCCCCCAACTGATAATAGACCATCCCGAGATCGTAATGGATGCGCGGGTATCCCGGCAAGATCGCCTCGGCCTTTTTCCATACATTGAGCGTATCCTGATACTGTTTGAGATTCAGATAAAGAACGCCGACCATATAATAAAAATCAAAAGGTTGGTCCTTCACCGCCAATTTCAGGTAAGACCCCAGAAGACGCTGGATCGAGATTTTGGGCAACGCTTCGACACCGCGACGGAAATCGATTGACCGTGTCCCCATGATAATGTCATTGTTTTCCTCATCGAACCGCGACGGGATCTGTTTTCCGATCACAGGGAACATGATGCTGTAAGGGTCTTTCGTGTGAACGGCCCCGAACAAATGGCCCAGCTCATGCGTCAGCACGGTCTGTTCCTGAATACGGTAAAGCCGGTCCATGGGATAGCGCAGGACGAGATAGCCGGAAAGTATCCGGGCTTGCCCAATAGTATCGGGATCACGGACCGCAGCCCGTGCCGAACCTTTAACGCTCGTCAGACCGATCACAATATCAACATCGTCCTGGGGAAATTTGGAACGAAGATCTTCCAGAAGGACACGAGGCTCATCACTCTCTTGGACGCCCGACCATAGTTTATACCTCACCGGAACCAGCTGGATCTTGAATTCACTTTCAAAGATTTTCGAGGCATAGGTCAAACGCTGCTGGAACTCGGACTTCCAATTCGGCTGTGTCTTGAATCCCGCCGACACGGCGATCTCCACCCGGACCTTCCGGAGCGCAATAGCTGCCTGAGCGGGACGACTCCAGGATCCGCAGGCCACGACAAAAACCAGAAGAATAGTCAGCGTCTTTTTCATGACCGCACACGGTTCGTGAAAAGCACCTGAAGCGCCATAAAAAAATCACGGGCCTTGATCTTCTTCCCTTCGCTGGCCGTCCGGCCGTTGTAAAGGATCGGCAGCTCCGTGATCCGTATATTCTTTTTGGCGAGTTTTGCCGTGATCTCGGGTTCAAAATCAAACCGACTGGCACTTAATTGAAGGGATTTCATGAGACCTGCCGGAATAATCTTGTAGCAGGTTTCCATATCGGTTAGGCGGGTCCTAAAAAGAAGATTGGTGAGCCAAGTCAGAAAGAGATTGGCCATATAGTTCGCGAGAGCCATCCCTAGAGGACGGCGATTGCCGAGAAAGCGGCTCCCGTAGACTACCTCCGCCGAACCTTTGAGAAGAGGAGCCAAAAGACGTGGAAGCTCCGCGGGGTCATATTCAAAATCCGCATCCTGAACGACGATTACATCCCCCTGGGCCTGCTCCAAACCGCGCAAAATGCTATAACCTTTTCCACGGTTGACTTCGTTCCGCAGCACATGGATCCGGCCCATCGTATCCTGCTGATTTAAAAGCCGCGCGATTTCATAGGTCCTGTCGCGGCTGTGATCATCCACCAGAATGATTTCATACGGCACCGGAAAAGAAACCTTCAGGATCTTCTCGACCAATTGCTGCAAGGTCGGCGCTTCATTGTAGGCTGGGATAATGATCGATAGCTTTTCCATTGCTATGCTATATCGTCCTTTTTCAGAGGCACTAAACCCACAAAGACCGTTCTGTGGGACCATGCCTCGGATGCGTATTTTCCTGTTTCACTTTCTGGTATATACTACCCACCGCTTATGCAAAACACAACTTCCGTCATCCCAAAACAGCCGCAATCCCTACTCGCCAGGATCCTCCACTTTTTCTTCTATGCGAGTCTTTTGGGGATCCTCTTTGTTTCAAAGCTCCCTTCCGCCACCGGCCCTATTCTAGTCTTTAAAAAAAATTTCCTGGCAGGAGCTGAATCTTTTTTTCGTTTTCAAGACCCGGGTCTCCCCTACGCAATATTCAAAACCGGTCTCGCCCGTACTGGAGGAACCGCAACCTTTCTCACCGATAGGCCTTACGATCCCAAGGACCCGGCCGTCGAGCAGCTTCAGGCCGCCCAAGGAAGTTTGGCGCCACTTCTCTTAAATCCTCTTCCGACCGAGAACAAGGCGTTCATCTTCTGCTCCCGGGAGGTGATTGCGCAGGCCCGGATGCAAGGAACCGGTTATCGGCCTGTCGTGATCCTGGCAGACGGAAAAATGATCGCGGAGAAAATAACGTGAACGCTCTTGCGCCGCTCTTAATTCCCGCCTTGTTAGGCTATTTTACTCTGGCACTCTTGCTACGCCGCATACCTCTCCGCTGGAAACCCCTGTTTCTCCTGGCTGCCGCGATCCCCACGGGATTCGGGATCTGCTCCCTGATGCTCTTTTTTTCCTTGTGGGCCGTTCCTTCTAAGTCTATGGCCCTCTCTGTGTCTTCAGGTCTCGCTATCACCCTGTTGCTCGGAGGCTTTCTCTTGCGGCAATATTCCAAAAGAACATCCCCGGCTCCCTCCGCGGTCGAACTGATCCGCCAGAAATTCATCGCGAGTATGCCTAAGGACAGAGGAGCCATTTTAAAGTTTGTCCTATGGGTTATTAGTCTTTTGATTTTTCTCGTCACTCTGTGGAGCGTGATCCAGTTCTTTCTCCTTTCCGTATCCACCAACATCACGGGAGGCTGGGACGCCCGTTATATGTGGCTACTCAAAGCCAAGTTCATGTTCCGTTCCCCCGAAGCGTGGCAGGACATGTTCTCCCCCCTCCTTTCATGGTCCCACACGGACTACCCGCTTCTTTGGCCGGGAACTCTTGCCTGGGGTTGGAACTGGATGGGCCAGGAATCCCTGCTTTGGCCCCCCTGGGCGTCTCTAGGCTTCTACCTCTCTTGCGCCATGATCTTGGTCTGGTATTTAGGGACCGAAGTCTCTCCTCTTGCTGGAGGATGGGGAGGAACTTTTTTCCTTCTTCTGATCCCTCCTCTTTTCTGGAGCATTCATCTCTACACCGATCTGCCGCTTGCTTTTTTTATAACGGCTGCGACCCTGCTACTGCTCGTCGCGCTTCGATCAGGACACTCCCGACTTTTTCTGATATCGGGGTTGATGGCAGGGTTGGCAGCATGGACCAAGAACGAAGGGCTCCAATTCTGGGGAATTACCATTCTACTGCTCGCGAGCATGAAAATTCTCAGCAAAAGAAGCGCGCCCCACGAACCCACTTTCCATCTTTCTCCGTTTTTATGGGGAAGCTGTTTACCGCTCGTCACGGTTTTGATCTTTAAAATATTTTTTGGAAAAAGCGGCGAATACCTAGGCCCAGAACACTCGCTCGGAGACATCTTCGCGCGGATCTTCTCGGCAGGATCAGAGACCGGGTTGATCCTTCTCTCTTTCGTGAGGCATTGTGTGGATTTTGCGAGCTGGAAGGGACTTTGGATTTTCTTCTTCACGGCCTGCCTTGTGTTTTTTTTCAAAAAAAACAGGCGCCGCTATACCGGGATACTTCCCACCTTGGTAGCTTTGATCAACTTCGGTTACGTTACCGCTTTCCTCATATCTCCAGCCGATCTGAATTGGCATCTCGGGACTGCCTTGGAGCGGCTTCTCATCCATACCGCCCCCCTGGCCCTTGTTTTCAGCTTTGAGATACTGACGTTCAGAAAGACTGCAATCCAGAAATAAAAAACGGGCAGGCCGCCTTCAAAGCGACCTGCCCGCCTTTAAATGTCTATTTCTCTTCCGTCCTCTGGCTAAACCCCGCCGCGCGCGGCCAATTCGCGTCTCGTGCGATTCTCGTTAAATCCCGTCCGGCCCAGGGTCTTTAACGCCAGATCATCCTTGTTCTCTCCGTTGTAGAAATCATACTCCATTATCGCCAGGATCCTAAGCATCGTCGTAACGTCCAGATTGACGACCATGGGATTGGTCCGAAGCGTTTCATCGATCTTGCCTACATAAAAGTCTGCGTTGTTCAGGATCGCGCTATTATCCCTGTTCTTGATGAGCAGGATCACTCCCTCTGCCGCAGCTCTTTTCTCGGTCTGGTTCATTCGTTCCCACAATGACATGTTCCGGCTCAATTGGTTCATCAACTCGGGGAAGGCTAAACCCACTCCCGGCTTGTCCTCAACAACACTCTTTCCCGCCCTGTTACTCAAAAAACCATAGCATAACCCGACGACCAAAACACCCGCCACAGCCAGTGCGGCCCATCCAATACGCTTATCCATGTTCCTCCTTTTTTGAGGCCCTTGCCTCTGTTAAGATCACATATATTGTTTTAAAACGGTAATGGCCTCCAAAACTTGTCGGTCCACCCCGGGGGTCCCGTCCGGACTGTTCGAAATATCACGGTCCGGCGTCAGGCCAATCAGATCTATGACCCTCCCTGAAGGGGTGGCATATCTCGCGGTGGTCAATTTCATAGCGCTCGCGTCATCGAAAGGAACGACAGACTGCACCGAACCCTTGCCGAAGGTTTTAACCCCGATCAGTATCGCGCGCTTATGGTCCTGCATCGCGCCGGAAAAAACCTCGGAAGCGCTTGCGCTATACCCGTTCACAAGAATCACCAGTTCAATATTAACGTAACTTCCATTTTGAGGCACGAAATATTCTTTACGTTGCTCGGCGATCTTGCTTTGGACAGATACGATCTTCTTTCCTTTCGTGAGAAAACGTTCCGCGAGCGCCACCGCCTGGGTCAGGAGACCGCCGTCATTATTCCTAAGATCGATGATCAGCGCTTTCATTCCCTGTTTCTTCAGGTCCGCGAGGGCTTTATCGACTTGAACGCTCGTGTTGTCCTGCCATCCCGAAAGGCGAAAGTAAGCGAGCGATTTCCCCACCATGCGGGCATCATGGACAGACTGGATCTCGATCTTTTGGCGCAGGATTTTGATATCCAGGATCTGCATGGAAGGCGGGCGGGAAAGGGTTACAAGTACCGGGGTGTCCACATCCCCCCGTAAGAGAGCCGATACATCCCCAACGGCTTTCTTTTCGATAGAAACTCCGTCAATTTTCAAAAGAATATCGCCCGCGAGAAGTCCGGCTTTTTCGGCGGGCTTCCCGGGTTCGACGGCCTTGATCACCACCTGTTGGTTGATCATCTCCAGAATGGCGCCGATGCCCGCATATTCGCCTTTGATCTGGATCTGGAGCAACTTGAATCGTTCGGGCTCAATGAAATCCGAAAATCGGTCCAGGGACCCCAACATGCCTTTCATGGCCTTGTAAAGAAGCTGGCGGGGAGTGACATCACCGACATAGGCCTCGGTGATGACGCCTACGCCTTTTGAAAAAAGTTTCAATTCCTCAATGATCCAGCCATCCCCTTCCGCAAATGCCACCGTGAGAGGAAGCACGAAAAGCAACAGAAGACCCGGGATCAGGAAACGCCGAAGGATTCTTCCCACCGTTTGATTACTCCTTTTTCGTCGAAAACTGCGGTGACCCGCAGCGATTGTATTTTGTGGCTCACCCGGGCGATCACCCGCGAGCTAAAAAAGTGCGACTTAAGCGTCAGAGTCCCCGTTTGGGCGACTGCCTCAAAATTGGAGCGGTCATTATCATTTAAATAGCTTTCATTAGCAAGCACTTGAGGGACCGTCGAAAGCTCGTCAAACGCCTGATCGTCCGCAGTCCCCTCCACTTTGTCATGCCCGGCCCGGTAGGCAAGGATTTTATCGCAAAGGGATGGGAGAAAACCGAGCGCCGCTAGGACAGTCCTGGAGGCCGTGTTCAAATTTACCTGGCCTGCACTGTCCAGGGTGATATAGGACAGGATCTGCTGATAGATCCCGGGCTTCATGCCCTTAATCCATTGGAGCTCCGCCAAGGTCACTACTTTTCCATTCCGGGGGATATAACCCGGACTCAAACTCTGATAGTAGGTGCTTTCAGCCCCGAGGGGAAACGTGTCATCATCAGCATCCTCCCAGTCCCTTATCGAATCCACCAGCCCCTGAGCGTCATCCTTCGTTATGGATGCGGCTAACATGAAGAGGTTTCGCAGAACATCCGGCGATTTAATAAGGTTGATATTGATCTTACGCTCCTCATCCATGACGCCATATTGAAGAGCCTCTCCCGACGCATGGGGCTTCCCCGCCGAAGTCGCCGGCTCAAGAATTACAGAAAAGGTACCATCCCCGACTTGAATTTCTTTAAACGCGGGTTCATTCCGGCTCCAACTCTGATTGAGAGCGTCAAACGGAAGGGGTTTCTCACGGAATTTCAACAGCACATAGATCGCCTTTTGAACCCCGGCCTCTCCGACGAGGCGTAACTTCTGACGGACCTCCAACCGCGACAAGACCTGAAACTTCTGTCGCACGGTATATCCCACGGTCAGAGTAAACATCGTGATCAGAATAAGCACAAAAAAACAAACAATCAGAATACTTCCTCTTTGGTTTTCAGAATCTCTTAAAAAAAAGCGTGTAAACAAGTGACTCCCCTTTTCCTGATTGATAGAAGCTCCGCCCGGCACCGGAAGGTCAGACGATCCGCGCCTGGGAAGACTCGTTCGCCGTTTCTTTCTTTGCGGCAGGCGCTTTCATAGCCGCGATCTGCGTCGAAAGCTTGTCGACCTTTGCGGAAAGCTGATCGAGTTTTAAAGAGAGCTGATCGAAATAACGTTTCATGTATTTGTCCAGACCCTCGGGGCCGTAGATCCCCGCCGTATTCTCCATTTTCCGGTCCTCCGCAATATTCCAAGCAACGCCCAACTTCCGGACCGAAACGTCCTTATCGGAAGCTTCAGATCCTGCCAACGCGACAGAGATCACACCTCCTGACACAAGAAGCATTAAAAAAAAAGCCGCAAAGTTTCGAAGCAACATCATTCACCCCCTTGAGTTCTTAAAACCTAAATGCATTCCAAAATTTCAATTTACCGCCCGAGGTCTTGTTCTCGAAGTCTTTGACGATCAAGTTCGAAAACCCGGATGACCGTCCCGCCCTGAAGCGTCCCCCGGCTGACCTTCGGTTTGAAGAGTGAAAGTCCCTGACCTTGAAGATAATACAGTCTGAACAAGAGGGAACGGATAAGCCTCGCGTCGGCGAGCACGGAATATAAAGAACCTTGGTCCTCAAAAATAAGCGCAGAAATGTTCACGGCGTCCTTCTGAAACGCCTTCTCCTGGAGTTGCCCGTTTTCAACATAGAACAAACGGGTGGGCGCACCCTGAATCCCCTTATCCGGAACAAAAACTACAGCCTCTTTTGTCGCCAGATTCACACGCAGACCGTTCCCGAATGAAACAACGTCCCCTTCTTTCCGGGACAACGCGGCAACAGGCGTGTACTTAAGCCATTCCCCGGAAGTCTGGATGAGATCTCGAACGTATCGCGTTACAGAATCCCTTTCCAACATCCCCTCGTTGCCAGTTCCATTCTTTTTCTTCTGAGCCTGAAGACTTTTGGCTTTTCTGAAATCCCAGTTCGCGACAACGGTGACGGCAAGGTTTTGCTCCACCAGATCGTTATAGATCAGCAAGTATGAGGGGGGCACATCTCCGCGGCCGTGTGTTTTGTTCAGAAACTCTTCCTTCTGCTCCTGGGTCCAAGCCGGCGGCAGATTCCGAAGTGCTTCAGGACGGCTAAGAGGCGTGACCTTCAGGATCAGATCTACGGCCTCGGGGACATCCATCCCCCACCGCTCGAGAAGTTCGGGGGCATCATCGCCGCTGGTGTTAATCATCCGAAGGATCCCGGCGGCCTCCCTCTCGTCCTCCGCCATCAGGACCTTGGAAATCCAATAGGAAATATGCAAATGCTGGGTTCCGCCATCGACGATGACGCGCCGATGCGCGATCCCAGTGATAAAATAACCAGGCGGCCACCAGCTGTCCACGATCGCATTCTCGGGGGTTTTCGCCCTTACATCCGTTAACGCTTCATACCAGACGTCATCCATGATCGGCCGTATCGCCATCGCTACAATATGTGCGGTTATGAGAAGTAAAGGCGCAAAAATAAGAACGACTGGGATAACCGCGACCACACGGGATATCCTCACTTTCCCGGCCAGACCCGGCAGGATCCTGGGAAGCATGCCTTGAGCCCAAGCTACAAAACGCATTGCAGCAAAACCGGAAAAGATCGCGAGGGGCAACACAAAGAGCACCGAGAATCGTTCCGTTTTAATGGACAACATCAAAATTGGAGCCGAGAAACACAAGAAAAAGAGGAACCGGAAACGCTCCGCGGGATCCTGACGTTTGAAGACATAAAACCCTTCCCACAAAAAGCCCACCACGGCGATCGCGAACGTCACGTAGTTGCCGGTCAAAAAGATAAGTTTTCGAAGTGTGATACTCCCGGCTTCACCGACGGTCAGGAAAATATTGGGCCAGAGATCAAAATCCGCGAGCGAAAATTTATTAATGGCAAACCAATCCCGGTTCAACGAATCGATCAAAACCTCCGGGGTTAAAAAGATGGACGCCGCGGCCAGCCATCCCAAAACATAGATCCCTCCGAAGAGGAGCATTCTCTTTAAAAGATCGGACTTTGCGGTTCTTTGAAGGGCCCACAATCCAAGCGCCCCTCCGAGAAGACTTGCTGGGATAAGAACTCCAATGAAGGCCCAACCCGGCCAAAACATAGAATAAAGCCCTGTCATAAGCGAAGCTCCCAGGATCCCCGGCCAAAACCATTTTTTGTCATGAAGCCCATGGAAAACAAAGATGAGGATCAAGATCGGAAAGATATAATTATAGGGATCCGTGTCATACCATCCCAATGCACTCCTCTGTATAAAGATTGGAGAAAAGAGGATCACCGAAAGGCCGATCACACTCGCGACAAATGGGAGCCTGAGGACCTTCCCAAACCAGGCGTAAATCGGTATTATTAATAAAGTCAACAGCAGAGGAAAAAACCCAAGGGTTTTCATAAGATCTGCCTGGGGCTTGAAGAACCGGACAAGCTTATACCAATAGAGTCCCAGGTAAGGATGAAAAAGGATCTCCGTCAAATGGCCGTGCGGCGCTTCACGGAGCGGCTCAAGATATTTCCCGCCACGTTGCAACTCGGCGATCCGTCCCGTCTGAAGCAGCTTTTCTGTTTGGCCAAAAAAATAGTAGGGATCCGCTTCAAGCAGATAGTGATATCCCCCCCCCGTCCGAACGTTGGTGATGTTCAAAAGGGTGCTCTTCACGGTCCTTTCATAATTCTCATGATCGCCAGATTTAAGATTTTGAACTTGCAGATCTGTCAGCCTCTCTCTTTCGGAGATTGGAAGCTTTGAAAATTGCTTTTCGACGGCAGAACGGACCTGCGCCCTTAGGCCTCGATCCACGATCTGGCGGGCGATAGAATCCTGAGAGCGAAGTGACACGGATGGACCGCCGTGAAGGGAATAAGTACGAAAATAGATGGCCAAAAAGGCGAGCACGAGTAGGATCAGAATTTTTTTCATCGGAAATGATGCAGACTTCGAATGTGGCATGGTCGCAACAGACTTCCCCTCTTTAAAAATCTTTGTGTTCCTCATGATCTATAGCATAATAGACTAAAATTAGCCCCCTATGGAACCTAAAATTCTAATCATCGTTCCGGCCTTCAATGAGTCGGGATCCATCGCAAGGCTTATCAAAGAGATCCGCACCTCCCTACCTCAAGCCGACCTTGTCATCATCAACGATGGCTCCCGTGACCTCACAGAAGAAGAGGCCACGAAAGCCGGTGCTTTGGTCGCGACATTGCCCTTCAATCTCGGGATCGGAGGGAGTGTCCAGACGGGTTATCAGATTGCATTTGAACAAAATTATGATGTCGCGGTCCAGATCGACGGCGACGGTCAGCATGACCCCGCTTATGCCGCAGAGTTGATCCAACCCGTGCTAGAGGGCCGCTTGGACTTATGCATCGGCAGCCGATTCATGGACGGCCCCTCCTCAGAAAATTTCAGGTCCACCCCCCTCAGACGCTTCGGGATCAGGTTCTTTTGCCGTCTCCTGGGAGTATTGACGGGGCTCCAACTGACGGACCCGACCTCGGGATTCCGGGCAGCCAGCAAAGCGCTCATCAAACATTTTGCGCATTATTATCCGGTGGATTTCCCGGAACCTGAAACCATTAAGATCGCTCAACGCCACAGTGCTCTGGTCGGAGAAATCCCTGTACGCATGCGAGAGCGACAAGGCGGCCGGTCTTCCATACGTTATTTCACGACTCTTTATTATATGGCCAAAGTCACACTGGCCATTCTGATCGACATGCTCAAGAAAAACCCCTAGGAGGTTTCAAATGCAGCCCAAAACGTTCGCGCTCATCATGACAGCATTTATTCTGATCTCTGTTATTAATCTTATCCGACGTCAAAAAATGACTTTCAAATACGCCCTTGCCTGGCTCACATCCTGCACCCTCGTGATCATTTTGACGATCCAGGATTCGTGGATCGGAAGCCTCGCGGAATGGGCCGGTTTTGCCCTGACAAGCAATTTTATCTTCTTCCTGCTGCTTATCTTCGTGATTTTTTTCAGTCTCCTGCTGACCATCCACATCAACGAGCAGAACAGCAGGACAGAATCCCTCGCTCAGGCGCTTGCGAAGCTGGATCATCGTCTTAAGAAACTCGAAAAGGAAGGATCCTGCAGAGGCCACTAGTACTGTTCTCCATTTAATCTTGGGGTTAAGAGTACTGCCCAAGTGATTTTTTCTTTTCGTTCATGGCGAATTGGGCTGCCCCAATTTCCGTCTCACGGAAACTGATAAGAATTGGGACTGTAACGCCAACTCATGTTTTAAATTGTTAGGCGGTACTAGCGGTTTTATTTTAACTGGAAGGGATTGCTGGTAGTTGTAGGATTTGTGTTTTCGGAGGATACGGGAGTAGCTGTCTCTTCAGAGAAAAAACTGGAATCCTGGGATTCCTTGACGGTGTTTTCAACATAAGGTTCGGCGGGACCTTCCTCCTGTTTGATCTTGGAGATCTCCCCTCCTCGAAGCACCAACTCAAGATAAGATGCCAGATCTTCCCGGCCCATGCTCCTTAGCTTCGAGATGGACTGCAAAGTCAACGGTGATTTCCCCATCTGAATATAGGAAAGCCCGAGGGCGTAATAAGCCTCCGGGAAATCGGGGAAATGGTCGATCGTTTTTTGAAAATATTCTGCCGCTTCTTCCGGCCTCTCCTGAGTCGTCAGCGTAAACCAACCAAGTCCGAAATAGGCCTTAACATACTGAGGGTCGACTTCGAGTGTTTTTTTGAAATACTTTCCGGCCAGACCGGGATTGTTCGCCGGCCCCGCATAAGTAGAGGCGAGGTTGAAAAGAGCATCGGCCAGATTGGGATCGATCCGAAGGGCCTGCTGAAAGGACCCTATGGCACTTTGAATCGATTGATTCTGCTCCAAATAAATCGTTCCAATCAGGTTGTAGATCATCGCCTGGTTAGGATCCTCATCAAGAGAAGACTTCAAAACGGCGATCGACTCGTCGTAATTCCCCGCGGTAAAGGAATCCATCGCACGCTGGTAATCCTCACGGGAAATCGCCGCCCATGAAACATGGCCGCACAAGAGGCAAAGCCCCACTGCCAGGGCAAACACTTTCATATCACAAACTCTTAGTCCCTTGGATATCACTGATATTCTCCGAAGCGATCAAAATACGTGAAATATCAAAGGTGCACTTGGTGATTTCAGAACCCTTGGACTTGGGGCCCATGGTATAGCCTTCGACCTGAAAAAGGTAATCGGATTGTTCCAGAAGGTTAATAAAGGAGAGGACGTTCCCCAGCTTCCCTTCGCAGTCAATGCTGGTCTTATAGACCCGAAAATTGGACTTCTCCTCCACGGCCCCTGGCCGCGTGTTGGTCACCGTCACCGATTGCTGCCCCGCAAGGGTCTCGATCTTCTTGAGAAGCGCCGCGACGATCTGCTCCTGCGTCATTTCTCCGGTATCGAGATAAGTGCTGTATTTCGAATACTCCTGCAAAATCCCCTCACGGAAAGAAACGACCCGTTTGCTGCGCCGGAGACTCTCCTTCTGGGCTTTGCCCTCTGCCTCAAGGTTTTCCATTTGCGACGTAAATGGACCGATCATGAGCCGGTCCATCAGGGCGAAAGCCAGAAAGGTCGCTGCCACAATAAAAAGAACCCTGCTTTTGCCGCTCAGTTTTGAGAAGATCTCTTCGATGTTGAAGTTAATCTCTTTTTTTCCTTTAGCCATACCTTCAAAATCCCTTCGCCAGAACGCAATCGATCACAAAATCCGCAACATCGTCCTTGCCTTCCTTACGAGACTTTGTTTCTTTGGTCTCGACCTTGCTGAAATAATTGGACTGCATGAGCTGTGTCACAAAAGCAAAAACACGCGACATGGAAGCAGCCGTCCCCGCGATGGAGACATTCCCCTCGCTGCTGTAATTCACCTGGGAAAGATAAAGATCATCTCCGATAAACCCGTTGATCACATTGAGCACCGTAAGCTCTTTCCCGCGACTTTCGATCAGCTTCTTCACGATGCGGTTCTTGGTGGATACGACCTCCAGGCGCTTGGCCTCTTCGCCGAATTTCTCGCTGACCTGGTCCAGCTTCTGGTTGACAATTTTTCTGAAATAGATCTTACTGCCCATGATCAGACTCGCCAAAAGAAAGACCGCCATGATCAGGATCCCGAGCCCGAGGATGTCGCGACTCGATTCCCGGACCCGTCGCCTCAGCTTCAATTCCGGCAGAAGCAGATTGACCTTTGCCTGATCCGAATGTGCCAGCACCGAAAAGATCTCAAAAAATGAAAACTGAGGCGCCTGCTGGACGATCCCCATCACAGACTGGCTAACATTAAAATACTTCCTGTAATCAAAACTTGAAACCTCGATCTTTCCGAAATACGGAGAATCTGGTTTCCTAAACTCTTCCTCAAGAGCAACGCTACTTTCGGTAAAACCGGTAACCCACAACCGCTCGACTTGCTGCCCCACCCCTTGATCATGATAGGCGCTGATGGAACGATTCAACTCCTGGGTAAAGTCATTCCGCGCCTGCTCGGGATTCTTCTTCAAGGCGGTCGCTCCCACGGGGATATTGCGCACAAAAACAACCTGGCTCCCGTCGATCACCGTCAGCTCCGAATATTCCTCCCCCACATGAAGGCCGCCCAAAGCGCCTTTTAATGGAGCTCCTTTCGCAGCCTCGATGTAAGTTGTTGCCATGCAATCAGATGCGATAACTACTTTTTCAGTCTGGAGCCGAGCGCCTTGAAAAATGGCGGCCAGGCGATCCGCGATCTTCCGGTTGACGATAAAAAGAAGAACGCTCGTAAAATGCTGAACCAGGGACTCGAGGCACACGAAATCGATTACGATCTCATCGCGCCCGTACGGAGTAAAACGGCCGGCCTGAAGATCGATGATCTTCGAGACTTCTTCTTTTTCTGTCGAAGGAATATCCACGTTCTTGAAGATGAATTGCTTGGAGGGAATAAGGCAAAGCGCCTGCGTCGGAACCACCTTGCGGGCCTGGCAATAGAGCAGCAGGATGTGGGAGATCTCGGCGTCCGTCTTTTTAGAAACATCCTCGGCCGCCACGCCTTCAATGAGAAAACCGCCCGGGCCCATTTGGCCATGCCCGATCTTGAGGATCTCGGAACCCAGAGACACCACTAAGGTCACGGAGGGTGCGGAAAATTTCATGAACTTCAAAAAACTCTTGCTCGGCTCACCCGGCATGCTTGTTCTCCTAGCCCCTGCACTCTGTTTCATCCCGAACACGCGCCTCCCGTGGGCATCGGGATCATCCGAACCCATTTACGATGATTCATTTCTTTCGTCTCAATTGTAATCTTAACGGTCTCGGGAAAACAATCTTTATTCCACTGAGACACCCATCGATAATCTTTAGCCCTGGAATCATAGGTATAATACTCCAGTGCAAAAGAGATCACACGATCGAGGATGGAATCGGATGTCCTCGGCAGTTTTTTCGCTGCCGTAAGGACCTCTTCGAAGGCATATTTTCGGGATATCACAGTACCCGCTTTGGAATCAAACACGTATTGGAAATAGACGGGCACCGGTGGTACCGACAACCGAGTTCCGTCACTGCCTAGGGTCGCAAAAAAAAACTCGGTCTGGTTCCCCTTCATGGCCCACTGGGGGTCATGAAAAGCATTACGAAGGTCTCCGGTGAGCCGCTCCCCCCAAAGATCCAACTTCCATTCACCGCGATCCTTAGAGGCGCGCGTCCAAAGGCGGAGACCTTGAGCAAACGTGGCATAGATCGCAGTGCCCAGCGAGGCCGTAATCACGATCACCACGATCATTTCAACGAACGTAAACCCCTTAGCCCTTCCAATCCGCATAAGGAACCCTCAGATAAAAAGTCCGTTTTAGAAAACGACTCGAACCAGAGCTTCCCCAGGAAATCGACGCAACCCCTTCCATCAAATAGGCGTCGGGACCTATTTCGTGAAGAGTCATGTCGTACTGATAGGTCCGGTCATCTCCAAGAAGCGTCCCGCTGTCCTGCCGCTTCTGAAATTCCTTCCCCTTCTCAAGAACCTCCCGTCCAAGCTCCCAAATTTTCCCCTCAAGAAGTCGTTCCGCCTGACTTGAGCGTTCGATGACACTCAAAGCTGAAAAGGAATTTAAAAAAACACGCTGCACCGAAACGATCCCCACCGCAAGTATGACCATACTGAGGATCAATTCGACAAGGGTGAAGCCGTTGCGACCGCAGGGCCTTATCATCGGCGACAAGAACGCCTCCTACTTTTTAGCTTCGGCCGCGACGACCCAGTTCACGATATCATCCTTCGTAGCGTCCGGCTTAGGATCCTTTCCAAGTGAAGAAAGGTCATAATCATGCGGCCGGTTCGTTCCGGGAGACTGGTATTGATAGGGCCTTCCCCAGGCATCCACCGGCATTTTTTCAAGGTAGGGGCCATTCCAATTCTCCGGAATGGGCGTGGTCGTCGGTTTTTGGAGAAGGGCGAGAAGTCCCTGCTCGGTCGAGGGCAAGAAACCATTGTCCAACTCATAAAGTTTCAGCGCCGTGGGAATATTGACTTCAATATCGGTTTTCGTGGCAACCTGACGCGCTTGATCCGAACGGCCGGCGAGCCGCGGCACCACCATGGCTGAAAGCGTCGCAATGATGATCACCACTAAAATGATCTCGATCAGTGAAAATCCACGCATAGCCCTTTTAGATGAGTCCATTCTCATATCTTACCCTCTCTGGTTAGGAAACAATGGCATCCATACTGAAGACTGGCAAAAGGATCGCGATCGCCACAAGACCCAAGGCCACTCCGATCACCAGGATCGTGAGAGGCTCGATGAGATGGGTCATGGACTGGGTATGATCCTCCACCTCCTGTTCATACCAATCTGCGATATCGCCGAAAGACTGCTCCAGGCGCCCGGTTTGCTCCCCGATCAAAAGGAGATGGATCGCGAAAATCGGAAAAGTCCCGAAACTCTTCAGCGACTCGCTGAGGCTCGCCCCCTGCTCCACCCGCTGCTCCGCCTGTGTGAGATCCTCTTTCATGGCCTCGTTGGAAACCGCGGGAATCCCGGTGCGGAGCGCTTTCAAAAGGGGAACGCCCCCTTTGATGAGAATTTCCATGGACCGGGCAAACAGCGCGAACTGCGCCATAAAAAGAATTTTCCCGATGCCTGGCAGCTTCATTTTCATACGATCCCAATGAAGACGGTTCTCCGGGGCTTCAAGGCGCTTACGAAGCCATATCGCGAGTACCGCCGCCACTCCCAAAATCATTAGACCATAGTGCTGAAAAAATCCGCTCACGCCGATAAGCAACCGGGTTAAAAGAGGAAGCATTTGTCCGAGATCAGAAAAAAGTTTTGCAAATTTCGGGACCACATAGGTCAGAAGAAAAAAAAGTGCGGCGCTGCCGAGCAGAACAATAAATGCGGGATAGGTCAGCGCATTTCGAACCTTCCGGATGGTCGCCGACTGCTTTTCGGAACACTCGGCAAGACGCTGGAACGCATCATCGAGATGTCCCGTATGCTCCCCCAATTCGATCATTGCGACCGCAAAGGATCCGAAAGTTTTTGGATATCCGGCCATCGCCATGGAGAGAGGATTTCCCTGACGGACCTGTTCCTTTAAGGCCTCGAGGACGGGCTGAAGCCGCGGATTATGGGATTGTTCTGCCACAAGCACCAAGGCGGGAAGGAGTGGAACGCCGGATCTCAGAAGGCGTCCAAATTGTCTGTAAAAAACGGCAACGGCATGTCCCTCCCCCTTAAAGGAGGAGACCGCCATCTCCCCAAAGACATGATTTTGTTTCCCCTCAGAATCCTCCTCGATCAACTCGACCGGGATAAGTCCCATCTCGTTGATCTTTTCGATCGCTTCATCCTTCGTTTCCGCAGAGAGGAGCCCCTTGACAAGTTCCAACCCCTTTTTGGCCTGATATCTAAACTGCCTCATGGTTTTCCAAAGCTCGTTTCAAAAAAGGCGGTCAGCAATTTTCTGTTCTCCGCATTCATCGGAAGAAAGATCGCTCCGACGAGAACCGACCGCTCCCCTCCCTGCACAGCTGCCTCCGCAGAATAGACCACACGAATGATCTGGACCTTGGCGATAAAGTCTTCCGGACCTTTGCCACCCGTCAAAACCGTTTTGATCTCAAGGATGCTCCCCGGCTCAAGAACATCCGCCAGTGAAAAATCGCCCCACTCTTTTTTGAAATCCTCAAAAGACCTCTGCGGATCAGCAACCGAAAAACAGACCCCCCCCGGGCTGAAATCTTTCTCGTGTCCCTGAAACTCGAGTTTTAACAAAGGACCTATTAAGGGAAGAAGGAGACGCGAGCTCCCCCCATATTCAACGACATGGAACGCCAAGGGAGAATTGGAAGCAATACGGCGACACTGCCGTCCCTTTTTAAAACGGACGAGCAACATTTCACCCAGGTTTTCTTTTTGACGTTGATTCATCATTACTTCGGTCATTTCGGTCATGGAAAAACCCATACCACTGATACTTTCAGCGGCATCCTCCTCCGTCTCGGAAAAAAGTATCCCTTTAATAAGATCCGATCCCTTCTTGGCCTGGTATCTGAATTGTTTCATGGGGTTGGCTCCTTATTCGCTTCACAGAATTTCACTAAACGGTGTCTGTCTTCACTATGAATGGCGAGAAAGGAAGCACCGACGCGCCGAGGTTCTGCGCTTCCCGGGGCTACGGGGGGATGGGTCACTCTAAGTATTTTGACCATCGCCATACATTCCACGGGCTTTCCTCCATCTCGAATCAGGATCTTGAGATCCAGAATGGTCCCGGATTCAAAGGTTTTCCCAAACGCGTAGGCCCCGGCATCACCCCCCGTCTGTTTTTCAGCAATCTTCGGATCATCAACTGAAAAATAAATCCCTCCGGCGCTAAGATCCCGGGCATGACCTTGGAACTCAAAGGCGGCGAGCTTTGCCTTTGCCGGAGAACTCAGCGGCATGATCCCTTTATACTCAATGATCCTGAAGGTCACGGGGACATCGCAAGCCACCCGCTGAAACTTTCTTAAATTCGTAAATTGGAAACCCTGCGTTTTCTGGGAGGGCGGCGTCCCGGCGGCAAGGGCCGGGGGAATCCTTGACACACCCTGTGTCCCCGCGTCACGAACGGAACCTTCGGAGAGCTCGCCTCCCGGGTTTTCCTCTAGTAACTCAAGCCTGTCTTCCTCCGTCGTCTCCAGAACTTCTTCGGGGGTCGTCACACCCGCAAGAACCTTCTCCCAGCCGCTAAAACGAAGCGAGGTCATCCCCTGTCGGGTGGCCGCAAGTTTGATCGTCTCAGCCGTCATTCTTTCCATGATGAGTTTCCGGATCTCCTCGGTCAGAGGCAGAAATTCATGGATCGCGATCCTCCCGCGAAATCCGGTCTGATTGCATTCCTCACAACCAACCCCTCGAAAAACACGGATGTCTCCTTGAGGGATCCCGTATTCACTCTCGATCAACTTCTTGATCTCCGGAGAAACTTGCATATCCTCCGCTTTACAGTGAGGACAAATAACGCGTATCAAACGCTGCGCGATAAATGCCACAACACTCGACGCGATCAGATAGGGCTCCACCCCGATATCGAGAAGGCGCGTGACACCGCTCGCGGCATCGTTCGTATGCAACGTGGAGAGGATCAGATGACCCGTCAGCGCGGCACGAATAGCGATATCCGCCGTTTCCAGGTCCCGGACCTCGCCCACCATCATCACATCGGGATCCTGGCGGAGCATACTGCGGAGACCGTTGGCAAAGGTCAATCCGATCTCGGGCGCGACATGAATCTGGCTGATGCCTTCCAACTCATATTCCACGGGATCCTCGATCGTGATGATCTTCCGCCCCGGGATATTCAACCTGTTGAGCGCCGCATAAAGGGTGGTGCTCTTCCCGCTTCCCGTCGGCCCCGTCGCAAAAATGATCCCGTTATTCCGCCCCAGTAGCTCTTCAAGAAGCTTCTGATGTCTTGGCTCAAAGCCCAGCTCTTCCAGCTTGAAGATATTCTTTCCGGGCAGAATGCGAATGACGACGCTCTCGCCGCTTGCGGTAGGAATAAAAGACACCCGGAGATCCAAGGTCTCGTCCAAGGTTTTGACCCTGAGCTTCCCATCCTGCGGCAATCGTTTTTCGGCAACATTCAGATTCGCCATGATCTTGATGCGGGAGAGCATCGGCGCGAAAAAATCTTTCAACTCCCGAGGGACGGGAGCCTCCTGCAAAAGACCATCCACTCTATAGCGCAGCCGGATGCCCGAAGGCAAAGGCTCCAGATGGATATCGCTAGCCCTCCGTTTATAGGCATCCAGAATGATCTGGTTAACCACATGAGCCACGGAGGGAGCCGCAGCGAGCTTTTCGATATCCTCAACCTCTTGAGCTGTGGAGACTGCCACATGGCGGTCTTGCGCCGGGGTTTCGGAAAGGATTCTCTCGACGGTATCGGCCGCCAGTCCGTAATAGCGCTGCAGCATTTCCGCGATCTCGTGCTCTGAAGCAAAGCACACTTCAATGTCAAAACCCAATGCAAAACGAACCTCGTCAAGCGTATGGATATCCAGAACCCGGGAGCTTGCGATAAGGAGCTTCCCGCCCTCCAGGCGGACGGGGAAAAACTTGTAATACGAGGCGAACTTTACCGGCACCCGTTTAAAAATAGAGATATCGGGCGTCGTCTTTTTTAAACTTATAACCGGACAACCGGTCTCTTTAGAGAAGATCTCCAAAAGAGCATCCTCCTTGAGAAGCCCGGCCTCAAGAACAAGATGCAAAAAGGGTTGCCCGGAGTGCTCCGCTTTTTTAAAGATCTCCTCAATCTTCCCCTTGGGCAAGACCCCCGAGTTTAAGAGGATCTTGTAGGAAGCCCTGTCCGGAGCGATTTTCATGGGAATCTGTTAATCCTTCTTTTTGGGCGCCCGCCCGATAAGATAAAAATCACTTGCGGGCAGCTTGTCATAAACACCGCTGATGATCGCTTCGCAATCGTCCACCCCATCAGTCACCGAGACGAATTCCCCTTTTTTGCCGGTGAACGCTTCACCCACACAGAAAGGTTGCGTCATAAAGTTAAGAAGTTTTTCAGCGCGTTTGTAATCGACCTGGTCCTCTTTCGGCAATTCTTCAACACCGACAACCTGGACGATGCGTTTGAGAGAGCTGTGCTTTGCGAAAAGTGCCAGTAGCTTTTGGCTGATATTATAAGGTCTTTGTCCCACAATACGCGGATCCAGATTCGAGCAGCTGCTACGCAAGGGGTCAATGGCCGGATAATAACCGCGCTGGGCCAGATCTCGAGAAAGTGTTAGCGCTCCGTCAAGACAGCTGAAGATCGCGACCACCGAAGGATCGGTCATATCGTCAGCCGGAACGTAAACGGCCTGCAGGGACGTGATCGATCCATACCCCGGAATGGAGCGGATCCGCTCCTGGACAGTATTGACCTCGGACTGCAAGGTGGGTTGATAGCCTGATTCTCCAGGAACGCGGCCAAGCAGCGTGGAGATCTCCTGCCCGCCTTGAATAAAACGAAACACATTATCCATAAAGAGAATGACATCTTTATTCTGCTCCGCAAGATCTTCAGCTAGCGTGATCCCCGTATTCACGCACTCATACCGGGCGCCCGGAGGTTCGTTCATCTGACCGAACACCAGCTTTACCTTGCGAAGGAGGTTGTTGTCCTTCAATTCGTGAAAAAGATCGTTCCCTTCACGAATGCGCTCACCGATCCCCGTAAAGACACAAACACCGTCATGTTTTTTAACAATATTATTGATGAGCTCGAGGATGACGACGCTCTTGCCGCAACCGGCCCCCCCGAGAATCCCCATTTTACTTCCCTTGCAAAGAGGGAAAAGAATGTCCAGATATTTGATCCCCGTTTCCAGGAATTGGGGCTTGGTGGTGAATTTGCTTTTCAGATCATACAGCTCAGGACGTGGCGGGCGCCGGATCACTTTAAACTCGGTGCCTTTAAAACCCTCCATATTGTCCACCGGGTCCCCGAACACGTTGATGATACGACCATAAAGCTCATCCCCTGTCCTGATCGACACGGGCTTTCGGGTATTCAGAACCCTGGAATTAAGCTGAAGATTCAGGGTCTCAGAGAGAGCGATACACCGAACTTCGTTTTTGCTTAAATGCTCCGCGACCTCCAGAACGACTTTCCTTTTATTGAAGGATTGCCCGATCAGAACGTCATAAAGAGATGGGAGATCTTTGACCTGCGCGAAGTTGACGTCCACGACCGGTCCCCGGACAGCGGACACTTTGCCGAAGATCCCTTCTGCTGGTAATTCGAACCCTGTGCTTTTGGGAGACTCCGCGGTCTCTTTTGTTTCTATCTTTTGTATTTTCATCAACGCTTCCCTTTGCTAACAGATGATGACGTAAACACCTCGCGCATGGCCTTATTCAACTCGTCGCGGCCGGCTTTGCGGAAGCTCGTCACAAGCCCTTTTTTTTCGGACCCTAGCGATTCAAGGGCCGATTCAAGCTGCTGCGCTTGAGTGGCGGACTCCACAAGAAGAATGTCCGCCAACATCTCGAAAAGACGCGAATGGATCCAGATGTCGGCAAGCGCTTTCATCATTTTATCGGGGCTGGATTCCATAATCAGCTTGATCTTATCTTCCGGCCCCTTGGTGTCTTCCACAGACTCCCCATCTTCTGACATCTCGCCGCCCCCCGTCCTTACAAGCTCCGATGCGGGAAGCAGAGTTAAAAGACGAGGTTTGATGATGCTAAAGGTCTTGGCCCACAAATGAATGATCATGACCCTCCCCGCCTTACCCGTCATGACACGATCCACCAGATAGGACCGAAGCTCGAGCGCCAGAAGATAGCGATCCGGATATTCGGCCGGAACAAATACACGGTCGAATTCCTTTACGCCCAGCATCTTGATACGTTCCGCGCAGCGCGCTCCCAAGCATGAAACCGTCGCGCCCGGATTTTTAGTGTACTGCTGAAAAGCAAGACTCGCGATGCGACTATTGGCTTGGGACATGAACGCCTGGTCTGACGCGACGGTTAAGATCGTAACTTCCGGGCGATCATTCTTAAGAAGTGGACAATTAGAATCCACATGCTGCATCACAGCAAATAACTCTAAAAAAGATTCGAAAAATTTCTGAAAGTTCGCCTTTCTCTGAGCGAACGCAAAGAACTTGTTGGTCGCCACGTCCTTAATGACCGAGAGGATTTCCAGGAGCGCATCCACGTCATCCATATCTCCCTTGATCCTTGTGACTTTCCCCATAGAGCCTCTTCTTTTTAAACTTCAGCTGTTCGACAACTTCTCTTTAACCAGGCTTGTGGCTTCCACGATGGCATTCGCGAAGCTTCCATTCAGCACCAGCGTCCCGACCTGCACGGCCACTCCCGCCACCAATTTTTCATCCACAACCTCTTCCACCTGAAGGTCCGGCGCACCAATTCTATCGGCAAGCACTTGGCGCAACATTTCTTTTTCTTCCTTCTTAAGAACCAGTGCGGTCCGGATCGTGGGATGTTGCCCCTTGAGATCCATGGAGCCCAGGTCGGATTGCTTCGCCTGCTCCACAAAATTCAGGATAAACTGCTCGTGGATCATCCTCTTGAGTTTTTCATCATAAACATCCTTTAAAACATCCGCTGTAAAATCCACGATCTTTTTGCTGGCCGCAATTTCCATCTCTTTGGCGAATTGCGCGCGAGATCCATGGGCCTTGGCCAGAATATCTTCGGCCTCCGCGCGTGCTTTTTTAAGGATCTCATCCTCTTTCTTGTGAACTTCTTCCATGGCCTGGCTGGCGAGCTTTTCCGCGATCGCAGATGACTCTTCCTTCTTGGCCTGGTACTCCTTTTCCGCCGTTTCGAGTTTCTCGGTAAGATCCTTTTGCTTCTTCACCAGATCCTCATAAACAATCCCCAGCCTTTTGACCGCGCTCTCGGTATCACCTGAGAGGATTTTTTTCAGAAAATACACCACCGCAGAAAAAACAATGACCTGAAGGACAATAAATTGAAGCGTCAGCATACAAAGTTCCTCTCTTTAAAGAGCTTTTGGCGAAAAGATCTGAAAGACCACCAGAAGTGAAATGATCGATGCCGCCTCCGCGAAAAGCAGCATCAAAATAACGCCCAGGTAGATCTTCGGAGCCGCGGAAGGATTCCTCCCCAGGGCCTGGATCGTTGCGGCGCCCACAACGGCGATTACAATGGAAGGTCCGATAACGGCGATGAACATCACGGCGATCACGATAAAATTTTGCATAGACTATAATCCTTTCTTCGAACGCTGTTCCCTTTTCAATTCCACGGGTAACAATACCGTGTCACATTCCTCTAATTTCAAAGTCAATGAGGCACTAAATATCCCAGAGCTGCTTGTAGTTTTTATAACTCGGATCAACCTCAGCGATAATGCGACATTGATTATTCCTAAAACTCAAAACCCCGACTTTGATCGGAATACTTTCATGATCCGCAATCTTCAGCTCCCCTTCCGGGATAGAAGACACAAGGGGATGATGAAAGGCCAAGAGCTCGAACTCCCCATCATCGCCTGTCAAATAGACCGATTCAACAAGATCATCAAAGGCAAGTCCCTTCAGGCTCAACACTTGCAGATTGAATCTTGGCTTCATAATCCCCCTTTAGGCCACTTCAACAGCCGATTCCGCCTCTGCAGTCAAGAATTTCTTCTTGATGACTGCCACGTAATCCTCCAAAACGCGTTTCATCCTGCTCTTGATCTCATCCGTGAGAGCTTTCTTATCGCGAATAAGGGCAAAGAGCGGTGTATCTGCCTTCCGTGCGAAAGCCTCAAAGCCCGCGATGAACTCCTGCACGTGGGGAACTTCCAAGTCTTTAAACAAATTTTCAGCCTTGGCATAAAAGAGCATGATCTGTATCTCGATCGTTACGGGTTTATTCGCCGGCTGAGTGAGCAGCGCCTGAAGGATTTTGCCCGAGCGGAGACTTTCACGCGTCTCCTCCGACGCGCCCGAGGCCTGCAACTTACTCGCACGCAAAAGCTCCTTAAATTGAATAAATTCCATACGTAATGTTTTAGAAATCTCCTTCGTCGCTTTCCATTGCACTTTGCTTCCGACGCGTGAAACCGAAAGACCGATATCGACGGCAGGACGGAAGCCTTCATTAAAGAGAGAACCGTTCAAAAAAAGCTGCCCGTCGGTCATGGAAACAAGATTGGTGGGGACGAAAGCTGTGAGATCCCCCTCTTGAAGTTCCACCACGGGAATAAAGGTCATGGAACCGCTACCGTGCTTTGCATCAAGCTGTGCGGCCCGCTCGATCATGCGCGAGTGCAGATAAAAAATATCCCCGGGGTAAGAATCGCGTCCCGGCGGCACGCCCATCAGAAGGGAGAGTTCGCGATAGGCCCAGGCATGTTTCGTGAAATCATCGAAGAAAACAAAGACATCTTTACCGCGGTCCCTGAAATATTCCCCGATCGAGCATGCCGCATAAGGCGCCAGATATTGCTGACCCGGCGAGCTTGAGGCCGGCGCGCAGAGGATAGTGGTATACTCGAAACATCCGTGCTCTTTAAAAAGAGAAACGACTTTTCCCATCGAGGAGGCCGTCTTTCCAATCGCACAATAAATACAGAAAACATCTTTTCCTTTTTGGTTGAGAATAATATCCGTACCGACAGTGGTTTTTCCGGTCATTTTATCACCCAGGATCAAAGACCGCTGCCCCTTGCCGAGAGGGAGCATCGAATCGATCAGCTTCACGCCGGTTTCAAAGGAGCGACTTAATGTAGCGCGATCCATAATTGCCGGGGCATCATTAAAATAAGGGATGTATTCTTCCAGTTTGAGGGTCCCCAACCCATCCATCGACTCCCCGAGAGGGTTCATGATCCTGCCCACGGAGGCTGGCCCTACCGGCATGCTGAAGGGCTCCAGTGTCGCGATCGCCGGATTACCCGGCGACAAGGGCTCATTCTCTTTGATGATCAATATTTGGGCCGCATTCAAGTCACACCCCATGAGCACACCCTGAGTCCCATACCCAAACTGAACCAATTGCCCTAGGAAACAGTTCTGGAGCCCCGTAACCTGGACGATGCAACCGCTCACAGATTTGATGATTCCAGTTTCCTTAAACCGTAATTCTTCCATAATCGATAATTCCCTTTATGATTACTTTTTCTCTGCCGGAGGTTCCGCCGGAGGAGGCGGAGCCTGAGAATCGCTCCCTTTCACTTCTGTAACTCCCTTTTTAGGAGCAAACTTATTTTTCTGTAGTTGTTTTAGCATGATCAGGTAAAAAGCCGTCGAAACGACAGCCAGGAAAATAATGATCCCGAAGATGATCCACCAGGTTGCCGCGGTATTGGGCTTGAGCCCCATGGCCATCAGCACAATATCTTTCATGTCTGCAAGTTTTTTGATGAAATCTTTAATCTTTTCCGCGATCGCCGCATCATCTTTTTTGAGACCGGCTTCCCCAACCATTTGCTGGAGATTGTGAAGTTTCGCCTTAGCCACATTCATTTGCTGGCTGTTCAGCACAAAAGCTCGCATCCTATCTTCCAAAGCCAGTGAAGACTCAAGCTCGGCCTGCAACTTTGTGATTCCCGACAAAATCTCAAGGATCTGGCTCCCCTGAGCTTCGCAATATTTCCCGAACGAAGAATCCTTGAGAAGATCCATTAACCTTTCGGTCTGTTCCTTCATAAACTTGATCTCCTGGTCCGAGACGCGCCAGACATCCTTGACCGTAATCATATATTTTTTGGATTCCTTCGCGGCAAACTGGTCCTGTTTTTCAAGCGCGTAGGTTTTCTGCGCCGCGTCATAGAGCAGCTCAAAATCGAGTTTGTCGATCACATCGTCAGCCGCAATCTCCTTGGGCAACAGTGAGCGCACCGTCATCGCTTTCGGCTCAGAAGAGGGATTCTCAGCGGTGATCAGAAACCGGGCCTGGGGGATACCTGCTTTCTTTTCATCTTCGAGCTTGCGCATTGCCGCGAGCGACAGAGCGTTTGACTGGATTTCCTGAAGCTGAAGCACGTGGGCACGATAGAGCTCAATATGCTGCTTAATGCCAACCGGTTTACTTTGCTCTTCAAGAATGCGGTCAATCCCCCCCTGAGCTTTTTCGTAAAGCAGCTGCGCCGTGTCCAAGTATTTCGTACCTTTCAGCCCGTTGATCTGCGCTTCAAGGTCCTTTTTGATGGCATCGACCTGCTCGGGCATGACCTGCCAGACATCCCGCACACGGACCTCAAAGGTGCGAGTTTCGCGTGGTTTGAGTTCCACTTCTCCCGTAAGCATAAAGGCCTTGTTATCCGGATCAAAACGGACTTCGAGCCCAGCCTTATCGATGATATCTTTGGCAGGATCCACTTCTCCGGGTAAAGGCTGAGAAATCACCGTCTTGAGAGACTGACTTTCAGAGGGATTGACGGCGAGAATTTTGAACTTCACATCCGAGGCGGCATGCAGCGGACAAGGCAGGGAAAGCCCCAAGGCCCCAAGAATTAAAACAAAGTTGATAATTCGTCGCATGCGCGCTCGCGATCCTTGATGTTGGGTTCCACAAATAACAGAAGTCATGGGTTATTTAACGGCAACTCATGCAGCGACCCTAAGACACACTATTCAGAACACTGGTTTTTTTCGTCTATTTTTTTTCTTCCCCAAGCTCAAGCCAGGATTTGACGATCGCCACAGGCATTTCTTTTCCCTCACCAAGTTTCTCTTTAGTACTGGCATCCGTAGCTTCTTTGATAGCTAAGAGATACGACTTGATCTCGTCAAGCTTGCCCTGGACAAGGCCTAAGTTCGAGGCATCGCCCGTTCCCATCTTTTTGAGCTGCTCGCCGATAAATCCAAGATCTTTTGCCTGATCGTTCGCCAGTGCCACAAGTTTGTTGACCAGGACTTCCGCTTTTTGATTCGTATCTTGTCCCTCTTTGGCGATAGAAGTCGAGAGCTCCTGAACTTTGGTAACAAGATCTTCGATGGATTTCATTCTTTCAGTAAGCGCCTTGCCATTGGATTTGCCTACGGTTTGCGCAATACTCGTTACGGTATTCAAAATGGCCGCCGTGGTAGACTCGATATCTGAGATTGTATTTGCCTTCCCTCCCAACGTCTTGATCGCGGCCCAGTCCATTTGTGCGGAACTTAAGGCCACCATCCCTCCCCAATTCATCCCAGCCCTCGTCAGGGATTTCAAGTCATTCCAATTCGTTCCGCTTGTGCTCATCGCTGCGAGATCTTCCCAGTTCACGCCTGCTTCCGACAAAGCGCTCAGATCCGCCCAGTTAACCCCTGCATTTGTCAACAATGTCAGATCATCCCAATTCACACCCGCAGCCGCCAGCGCTGCAACTTTGGACCAGTTAACGCCGGCTTTGGAAAGCCCCTCAATATCTGCCCAATTAACACCGGACTTGGACAGCGCATCAATACCACTCCAATTAATATGTTGGCGAGACATAGCATTTATATCAGCCCAAAGAACGCCCGACTTCGACAACACTGCGATGTCATCCCAGTTAACATGTCCATTCGCGATTTCCTGGATCTGGGCCTTCATAGTCCCAAGATCCAGAGTTTGAAGTGAAGTCACAAGTGCCTGCATGGCATTCCCATCTAACCCCCCGAACGCCCCAGCGAGAGCGCCAATCTGCCCAAAGACCGTCGCGGCGCCCGCTGTATCCGTGGCAGCTCCGATTCGCATTCCGAGCGTCGCCACATCGGACCAATTGATGCCAGCCCTAGACTGACCGGAGATATCCGTCCAATTTATCCCACTTCTTGTCATATTGGAGAGATCTCCCCAATTCACACCGGATTTTGACATTGATTCAAGATCGGCCCAATTCACGCCCCCGCGAGACAAGGCTTCAATACCATCCCAATTAACGCCCCCACGTGACAACGCCTCAATACCGTTCCAGTTTACTCCCGCCTTCGACAAGGCATCAACCCCCATCCAATTCATGCCGGCACGCGACA
>CAISGE010000024.1 GCA_903884815.1 Candidatus Omnitrophota bacterium
ATACGAGATTCTCCGGAGTGACTGGAGTTCAGACGTGTGCTCTTCCGATCTCGCCACAAGGAAAAAAGAAAAGTTCCTGGAGGCGTCGGGGCTTATTGCCGCTATTGATGACGAGGGGCCTGGGCTGCCGGAGCAGGACATTCTCATTCGTCCCAATCTTCTCGATCTTCCGCGTCCCTCAAAGATTGCTAAGAATAATTATTGGTCTGGCTGGGAGTGCATCATCCTGCACCCTGACGTTGAGCTTCAGGCGCTGCGAAAAAGAACGGTGGAAAAGGAATCTAGCAAGCTGCTGGTCTGTTTCGGTGGCAGCGATCCCTGCGGACTGACATTGCGGGTGATCCCGTTGCTCAAAAAAGTTGCGAACGGGATGAAAGTGCATGTTGTTATAGGCTCAGCATTCTCGCGGAAGAAGGATGTTGTATCTATGATAGGCCGCGATTCCCGGTTTTTGCTGAGCGTCAATGTCTCGAATATGGGCAAAACCCTTAGGGCTGCGGATGTGGCATTAATCAGTGGCGGAACCCTGCTTTACGAGGCCTGTGCTCTCGGCGTGCCTTCGTTGGTGCTTTCCCAGAACGCTGCGCAGGATGCGGAGGCGCGGGTATGCCGCGCGGCGGGAGCCGTTCTAAATCTTGGTATATGCACGACTGTGGCTGATGAAGCTATAAGCGCAGGACTTGAGAGGATAGTCAGAAATTATTCGTTGCGTATAAAGATGGCGAGCAAAGGCCCCAGGATTGTTGCGCCAAATGGCGCAAGGCGAATCGCTTCAAGATTGCTGGTGCGCCAGAAAGTGAAATCTAACACATGATCGCTGTTATTATGCAGCCAACCTATTTGCCGTGGATTGGCTATTTTGATCTAATGGACAGTGCGGATATTTTTGTGCTGTTGGATACCGTGCAGTTTGAAAAGCAGTCCTGGCAACAGCGCAACAAGATCAAGACGGGAGAGGCCGAATCCAAGTGGCTAACGGTGCCGGTCGTCCAAGGGCTTGAGCAGAAGATTCGAGATACCAAGATCGAAACAGCGAATCCCTGGAGGCGGAAACATTGGGGAACAATCGAGCAGTATTACAGGCGCGCTCCGTATTGGGAACAGTATCGAGAGGGTCTGTCGGCGCTCTATTCGAAAAGTTGGGAATTTCTTTTCGATTGGAATGTGGCGATCCTTACATTCTTAAAAGAACAGTTTGGTCTCAAGACAAAGTTTGTGCGCGCTTCTGAAATTCCCGTATCGGGTGATAGGGTCGGGCTATTGGTGAATATTTGTCATTATCTCAATGCGAACGCATACCTTTCCCCCGTCGGCTCGGCAGAGTATATTGAAGCGAATAATATTTTTGCCGCTGAAGGGATCTCTTTGAAATATCAAGAGTACCTCCATCCTGATTATAAACAGTTGTATGGAGAGTTTATGTCCCATATGTCTGCGATCGATCTTCTATTTAATGAGGGGCCGGCAAGTCTGGAGATCATTCGTTCCGGGCGGGGCAAGTATCATGGTTTTTCACAACCTTCAGGGGTGAGCGAATGAGTTTCATGATAAGTAAAAGAAAAATCGGTTCCGGACATCCGGTTTATATCATTGCCGAGATGTCCGCCAATCATGGTCAGGATTTTGACAAGGCCGTCAGGATTGTCGAGGCGGCCAAGGCTTGTGGCGCGGATGCGGTCAAGCTTCAGACGTACACGGCGGACACGATGACGCTCGATTGTGATAATGAGTATTTCCGGATCAAGGGTACGATCTGGGAGGGAAAAAATCTCTACGAGCTTTATCAGCAGGCTTTGACACCCTGGGAGTGGCATCCGAAGCTGAAGAAGGTTTGTGAAAAGCTGGGGCTGGATCTATTCTCAACGCCCTTTGACCTGACGTCGGTCGACTTTCTTGAGAAAATGGATGTCCCGGCCTATAAGATCGCCTCGTTTGAGCTTGTTGATATTCCACTTTTGAGGCGGGTCGCGGTTACAGGGAAGCCGATTATCATGTCAACGGGCATGGCAACGCGTGAAGAGATCGATGAAGCTGTTGCAACTATAAAGAGCCAGGGGAACGATCAGATAGCCCTGCTCAAATGTACGAGTGCTTATCCCGCGCTTCCCGAAGAAATGAATCTGCGGACAATCGCTGATCTTTCCGCTGTTTATGGCGTTCCCTCAGGGCTTTCAGATCATACCCTGGGTAATGCCGTTTCTGTGGCGTCGGTTGCCTTGGGCGGACGTATTGTGGAGAAGCACCTGACTTTATCGCGTAAGGATCCTGGTCCCGACAGCGTCTTCTCAACTGAGCCTGCGGAGTTTAAATCTATGGTGGAAGATATTCGCACTGTTGAAAAGGCACTTGGCAGGGTGACCTACGAGATTACTGAGAAGCAGAAAGAGAACCGAGTTTTTCGAAGGTCTCTTTTTGCCGTGAAAGATATTCACGAGGGTGAACTCCTTTCAAAGGATAATGTGCGCGCCATTAGACCAGGGCATGGTTTGCATACGAGATACTGGGACCAGACTTTGGGGAGAAAAGCTCTCAGGGAGATCAGGAGAGGAACTCCTTTAAGTGCGGATATGGTGGAAGGTTTATGTTTGGAAAAGAAAGCGGGGGTATGAATGCTCAACGTTAAAACGGGAAGTATTTCTCCAGAAGTGCTCGGGACAGATAAAAAGCTTGGGCCTGTTTTTCATGATGAAGAGTGGCTTGAATATCGCCGGAAATGGGACGCGTATCCCCAAGAGGGAATTGTCGGAAAAGTTCCTCTGCAGATCGACCTTTTCGCGGTGGATGTTTGCAATCTGAAATGTCCTATGTGCCCGCGGCAGGAATTCATCCCCGGAAAGGGCTACATGTCGTTCAGCTTGGTCAAAAAGGTGATCGATGAAGCTACCGAGCATGGATTGTGTGCCTTCAACTTTGCAGGATTGGGAGAACCGACGCTTTGTCCGGACGTTCTTAAAGTAATTCGCTACGCCAAAGAGAAGGGCGTCGTGGATGTCAATATGCACACCAATGGCACACGTTTGGGCCCTGAGTTCAACCGCCAGTTGATCGAATCGGGGTTAGACAGGCTAATTATTTCCCTTGATAGCGCGAATAAGGAGGTTTATGAAAAAATTCGAGTAGGCGCTAGTTTCGAAAGGGTTTATGCCGGGGTCGAAGATTTAATCAGACAACGCAATGAACGGGTTTCTAAGAAGCCGCACATTAAGGCTAATTTTATCGAAATGGATGAGAAAGACCCGACGGAAAAAGATCGCTTCATTGCGCACTGGTCTGATAAAGTCAACCGTATTGCAGTTCTGCGCTATCTCGACTGTCAGGGCGAAGAACGTTTGTATCACCGGAATAATTATCAGCAGGACCGCTCTTTTTGTTGCCCGGAGCTTTGGCGTCGGTTGGTCATATTGAGCGATGGCACAGCTGTTCTTTGCCCCAGAGATATGAAAAAGAGACATGTGCTCGGTAATGTCCAGGAACAATCGGTCACTGATATCTGGACAGGAGAGAAGATGCAACGAATTAGAGATGTGCACCGGTCAGGGAAATTTCGCGAATTGGATTTCTGCAGGGATTGTCCGGATTCGTATGATTCCAAGAGGAGTCTCAAATGAAATTGAAGAGAAATTGGGAGATCAAAACTGGTTTTTGGGGCAAGATGAAAAATCTTTACAAAAAGGGCGGCCTTGACCTGAGGTTCTATATCTATCGCTACCGCTTCAATGCTTATCCGGGGCGATTTAAGATCGGGCTATTTCCCCTTGATGTGATTGTAGAGGCTGCCAATATCTGTAATTTGCGTTGTGGTATGTGTTTTCAGGTGGATAAGGATTTGCCGGTGCCAAAGACTACCAAGGTACCGTTCATGTCCATGGATACATTTAAGAAAATCGTGGATGAGTGTGCGAAGAATGGTTTGCCTGCGTTGAAGCTGAGTTGGCGTGGGGAGCCGATGCTTAATAGGAATTTCACGGAAATGCTCCGTTACGCGAAACTTAAAGGGATCTTGGAGGTGACGTCGCTGACAAATGCGACTTTGATGAACGAAACGATATGCCGTGAGATCGTCGCAGCCAGACTCGATCAGCTTGTGATCTCTGTCGATGGCTTTACTAAAGAGACTTATGAGAAGATCCGCGTGGGAGCTGATTATAATGTGGTCATGAATAATATAATGACCTTGCTCAAGATCCGGGGAAAAGCTTTTAAGCCGTTTATTCGGTTGCAATACACAGAATCCCCTATAAATCGGCATGAAACACAGGATTTCTATAGTTATTGGAAGGATCGAGTTGATGAGATCACAATTTCGTACTGTCAGGATTTCGGTTCTCCTGAAAAGAATAGTGCGCTGGATACTCCCGTGCATGAATTCTGCTGCAAACAACCCTTTCAGCGTCTCGCGGTTATGACCGATGGGACGGTTTGCGTGTGCGCCACAGATGTAATGGGGAGTCTTTCTGTGGGGAATATTAACGATTCAAGTCTGAAGGAGCTTTGGCTGGGGCCAAAGATCAACCAATTAAGGGAACAACATCGCTCGGGCAAGTATTTTCTGAGCCCTATGTGCCGTATCTGCGCCCATAACGTGTTTAAGGCCAATGAAGTGGCAAGCCGTCTCGAAAAGTAGCAGCATGTATTTCTTAATGGATATCATTCGCATCATCCGAACGGTTCAAGCTTTTGAGGATAATGCATGAGCTCAGGATTGATGCTGCAATGAATTCCAAAAATACGCAGATCAACAACGGTGTTTTGTATGTTGTAGAACTGGCCATTACGACGCTTTTGCCGGTTCTTGTCCTGCGTGTTTTTACAAGAATCCTGACAAGCGGGGATTATGGTCTTTGGGCGCTTGCGCAGGTTTACGCAGTTTTTGTGACTGGTTTTTGCAATGTGGGCCTGCTGACCGCATTTGAGCGCAATTTCTTTGAAGATAAAACGCCTGAGGGGCGACAGAAGCTATTTTGTACCATCTGGCTTTTTGTCGCGGGCTGTATGGTTCTTGGGGCCGGCGTTACCTTTATCTTTTCGGGCACACTTTCTCAGTGGATTATCCGGGAGCCGGGGCATGGGACGCTGCTTCTGACAACTTTTTGCTCGACATGTATTATCAGCCTGAATCAGTACGGCCTTATGTGGCTTAAAAACACAGAGCAGGCCAAGAGCTATTTGCACTTGGGTGTTGCTGAAAAAGTTACTGCCATCGCTGTCTCGCTGCTCCTTGTGGCCGGATTTCGAATAGGCGTTCAGGGGCTTGTGTTGGGACAGCTTGCAGGTGCTGGATTATTGTTTTTTCTTCTTGGTGCGAGGCTTTTCCGCAATCCTATCTTCGATCGGGACGTTCTTTTTCATTCACTCCGGATCGGTTTTCCTCTTACCCCGCGCATTTTTCTCGGGGTGATCAATAGCCAGTTTGACAAATATATGATCGGCCTCATGAACACGATCGGGGGGGTCGGAATTTACAGCATCGGACAGATGCTCGCGAACGGAGTCTTTCTTTTTATGACCGCCATTCAGAATGTTTTTGCCCCTCAGGTCTACCGGCGCATGTTCGAGCTTGGCGCGGAGGGCTCGGGAGAGATCGGACGCTATCTGACGCCCTTTATTTATATCTCCGTGGGGGTGGCTCTGCTGGTCGCTTTTTTCGCGGAAGAGGTGATTATGATCTTAATGCCACCCTCATACCACTCCGCCGCTAACATTGTCATGATCATGGCTTGCTACTATGCCTTGCTGTTTTTTTCGAAGCAGCCGCAGCTTATCTATGCCAAAAAAACCCACATTTCTTCACTTTTAGGTATTGCCAGCGTCGTGCTAAATGTGGGTCTGAACATTCCGTTGATACGTGCTTTTGGGGCCATTGGAGCTGCCTGGGCAACACTCCTTTCTGGTTTATTCTCTGGCGCTTTGATATTTATCGTGTCTCAGAAGTATTACCACATAGGCTGGCAATATCGGCGAATTACAGCAATGTATCTTATTTTAGGACTTGGCGTTTTAGCTCTGTTTATTCCGGCGGCCACATACCCGATGCGAATTTTTATAAAGTGTACGGGCTTGGTTCTCTATGGCTTTTTGGGACATCGCATCGGTATTCTCACTAAAGAACACATTTTGCTTGTACGTGATCAGCTTTTTAGAAAGAACTTCCAGAAAGCGTAAATAGGGGAGCGTCTCAGTGAGAAATCTCTCGGCAGAAACCAACGGTACCAGCAACGAATGCGAAAAATGACCATACCTTTTATCAGTGCTTTTGTGAAATCGTTGTTTCGTCGCCGGCTCAGACGGATTATGCGTGGCTATCGGTCGCTCAGGAGAACCAACCAGGTTGGATTGCTTTCTTCTGTCCATGAAGAGCTGATCAATTTGCATTTCGCGAAAGTGGATATTTCTTCGGCAAAACTTTTGTTTGGGGCTGGTTGCCAAAAAGCGGAGTTAATTATCCGCCAATATCTTTTTACAAGGATCGGTGGGCTTGGTCTTAATGAGGCTCTGCTTTATTCACTCGGCACGAAGAATAGCTCTGTCGTTTATCCTATGCCGCGAGAGTGGCAGGAAGTTGTGCGAAACTTTGGATTTCGAATCGCGGGCATGCGTTGCTCTTTGGCGTGGCTGGGCTATGTTGCGATTCTTTGGGGCTATGGCGTGCTATCTGTTGCGAAATATGCGGTTATTTCCCTGCGTGAACTAATCTGGCCGCATGTCGCTCCAATGGGGCGATACGTTTATTTTTCAGGATTGACCGCGGGTAATTTGCCGCAACCATGTCGAGATGGGCGTAGCCATGATGTTGTTACTTGGTATTTTCGATGGAAAGAAAAAGCCGACCATGTCGACGCATTCTGCCATAGCGTCGCTGGTGCTGGCGCTCACAATCGTCATGATTTCAAGCCTTTGTTCGTTCCCCATCCCGTCTTACCCCTGTGCGATTTTAACTGTTTTGTATTATTTATTAAGTGGGCATTGTTGGCTGTCGGACGTTCCGGTTGGGGTCTGTTTTCGGATCGATGGTGGTCGGCTGTCCTGTTGGCTGAATCAGCAAAAGCAGCCATGGTTCGCTTCCAACTATCCGACAAGCTCGCGCGAGACTATTTATTTCATAATTCCGGCCGTATTTATAGGCCTCTTTGGACTTATGAAGCTGAAAGAAAAGGGTCGCGTATCATTTTCTATTTTTACTCGACAAATATGGGAACTTTTAAGCGCTTCGAAGGTTTTCCTTCGCATGTAGGAAGTTGGAAAATTATGAATTGGCCCTTGTATTTAGTTTGGGATGAGTGTCAGGCGAATTTTTTACGACAGGTCGTTCATGGTGTCGCGAACGTTAAAATTGTGGGATCCATTTGGTTTCAGTCGAGCTCTGCGGAGATTGCCGATTTGCCGGAAGGATCTGTTGCTGTATTTGATGTCCAGCCGCATCGTAGTTCTCGGTATCAGATACTGGGTGCGCCCGAAGAATATTATGTTCCCGAAGTGGCAAATCAGTTTTTATCAGACATACATGCGTGCATTCGGGAACGTGGCGGTGTGATGGTCCATAAACGTAAACGCAACATTGGAAAGAAACTTCACCCGAAGTACGCGGCTCTAGTGAAGAGTTTTGATGTGGTTCCCGACGTGATATCCGTTGATCCCGACATATCTCCCATCCGGGTTATTGAAGGCTGCTGTGCGGTGATTTCGATGCCGCTTACATCCACGGCATTATTGGGTAGAGATCTTGGGAAGCCCTCTGTTTTTTACGACCCTTGCGGTATCGTACAAAAGGATGACAGGTTTGCGCATGGGGTAAGAGTTTTAAGCGGAAAAAATGAACTGCGGGATTGGCTGGCAGGTTTAACGGGATTTCCCGGGACAGGGGCTTATCTCGGAGCGCGTGAGTCCCTATGAGCCCGGATATAACAACTTATAAAAACACAAAATGCCGCGAGCCCAAGTTTTTATCTGTTTTTTGCTGAGCTTTGTTTGCGCGATTTCGTGCTATTATTGCCCCAAATTTGGAGGGTTTTATGGATAAGAATCCGTTGAAATTGAAACTGAAACGTAATGAACAAACCCTGGGCTGCTGGGTCACGCTGGCCCATCCTCTGATCCCGGAGATCCTGGCTCCGGCGGGATTCGATTGGCTGTGTGTGGATATGGAGCACAGTTCGATCGACCTCGGAGATCTTCTCCCTTTGATTATCTCCATTGAAGCGAACGGCATGGTCCCCCTGGTTCGCGTAGGGGAGAACAATCCGAACGTGATCAAACGCGTGATGGATGCCGGTGCGTACGGTGTTATTGTTCCGAATGTCAATACGCCTGAGGAAGCAAAGGCCGCGGTGAGTGCGGTGAAGTATCCGCCGGCGGGCACTCGCGGAGTGGGGCTCTATCGCGCGCAGGGCTTTGGACGTAAGTTTGAAGATTATAAAAAATGGCTCGCCAAGGACAGCGTGGTCATTGTCCAGATCGAGCATATCAATGCCGTGAACTGTGTTGAGGAGATATTCTCTGTCCCGGGCATTGATGGCTTTTTGATCGGCCCCTATGATCTTTCCGGCTCCATGGGGATGCCGGGGGCGTTGACGCATCCGAAAGTGGAAAAAGCGGTCGCCCGCGTGATGGCCGCGGCCAGGAAATACAAGATCCCGGCCGGGTACCATTCCGTCGCAGCGGACCCGCGCGTGGCTCGCCAAAGGATCAAACAGGGTTTTCGCTTTCTAGGATTCAGCCTGGATTCCATCTTTCTCGGCACTGCCGCCGTGAATGCCGTCGCGGAACTGAAGAGGGGCCTGAAAAAATGAAGGTGACCACCAATACCTCCTCCTTCGGTCAACAGGACAAGAGGCCACTCGAACTTCTCCGAGCCAAAGGATTGGAACCCGTTATGAACCCGCACAAACGGGCCATGACTCCTGAGGAAACGGTTTCCTTCTGCGCGGATGCGGACGGCATTATTGCGGGGACGGAAACGCTCGATGCGGGAGTGCTTTCGAAATTGCCCCGGCTCAAGGTTATTTCCCGTTGCGGGACGGGGATGAACAATGTGGACCAGAAAACCGCTGCGGCGCGTGGCATCAAGGTGTTCAACACTCCGGGTGGACCGACAGCGGCAGTGGCGGAGCTGGTCGTCGGGCTGATGCTCTCCCTGTTACGAAGGACCAACGATATGGACCGGAAACTTCGCGCGGGGACATGGGAAAAGAAAATGGGGAATCTTCTGTCGGGGAAGACTGTCGGGATCCTTGGATTCGGACGTATCGGGCGGAAAGTCGCGGAATTACTGCTTCCTTTTGGCGTGCAGATCCTCTATACGGATCCGCTAGAGGCCGGAAAAGAGTGGAATGCCGTAAAAGTTCCTTTGGCCGGGTTACTGGAAAAGGCCGATATTGTCACTTTGCACGCGGCAGTAGACGATGGAAAAGCGATTCTGGGCGAGGCCGAGATCTCCAAGATGAAAAAGGGGGCCTGGCTCATGAATCTTTCCCGGGGTGAAGCTCTGGATGAGAATGCCTTGTGCCTTGCTTTGAAAGCGGGTCGTTTAAGCGGCGCGGCGCTTGATGTTTTTCGCCAGGAACCGTATGCAGGGCCTTTGAAGGATCTTGAGAATGTTATTTTGACGCCGCATATCGGTTCCTACGCCGCGGAGGCACGGGTGCTGATGGAGATCGAGTCTGCGGAAAACCTATTGAAAGGGCTGGGTCTATGAAAGCACTGGTGTTCGGCGGAGCGGGTTTTCTCGGGAGCCACGTGGCGGATGCACTTGTTCAAGCGGGCCATGACGTCACGGTTTTTGATAAGGAGCGTTCGCCCTTCATTCTCCCCCAACAGAAGATGATCGTGGGGGATATCCTTGACGAGCATGCTGTCTCGGCCTGCGTGAAAGGCCAGGATATTGTTTATAACTTTGCCGGGATCGCGGATATTGACGAAGCCGCGGCACATCCTCTCGAAGCGGTCAAGAGCAACATCTTGGGGAATGCGTTGATCCTGGAGGCGTGCCGGGCGGCCCGGGTGAAACGTTTTATATTCGCGAGCTCCCTTTACGTCTACGGAAAGAGCGGGTCATTTTACCGCAGCACCAAACTGGCCAGTGAACTTTTGATCGAGAACTACAATGAAGTTTACGGCCTGCCTTTTACGATCCTCCGCTACGGCTCTCTTTACGGCCCGCGCTCGGGTTCAACGAACGCGATCAACCGTTTCATTGCCCAGGCTCTCAAAGACGGCAAGATCGTACGGCATGGCGACGGCGATGAACTGCGGGAGTATATCCATGTGCTTGACGCGGCCAAAGGCAGCGTGGCGATCCTGTCCGAAGAATTCGCGAACCAGAATGTGATGCTGGCCGGTCAGCAGCAAATGCGGATCCGGGATCTCCTGACGATGATCCGGGAGATGTTCGACGGAAAGATCCATATCGAATACGCTCCGGCGACCGAGAGCTATCATTATGAGATCACGCCTTACGTTTTTGCGCCCAGAGTCGCCAAACGGCTGGTCCAGACCACCTATCTTGATCTGGGACAGGGAATTCTCGATATGATCCATGGCATGGCGCGCGAAGCGGACGGTGCGGGACGCACCAAGCCCGGGACGGGGAGTAAAGGCCAGGCATGATCAAGGCGGTTATTTTCGATTTTGACGGGGTCATCCTCGAGTCCGTGGATGTCAAAGGATGGGCTTTTCAGAAGCTATTTGAAAATTATCCGGCTGTGCAGGCCCGTATTCTTGCGTTCCATCATGAGAACGGCGGACTTCCGCGTTCGAATAAGATACGGCATATTCTCAAGGAATTCCTCGGACTTCCCGCCGATGATGCGGTCGTGGAGGCTTATTGCGACCGGTTCAGCGGGCTTGTTTTTCAGAGAGTGGTGGATTCGCCTTTTGTCCCCGGCGCGTTTGAGGCCCTGGAAGCTTTTGCGGGTAAGCTCGCGATGTTCGTCGTGTCCGGGACGCCTCACGAGGAAATGAATCGTATCGTCGACGCGAAAGGGCTTCGCAAGTATTTCCGGGGGATCTATGGCTCCCCGGAGAGTAAAACCGAGTGGACCAGGCGCATTTTGGCTGAGAATACCCTGACCCCGCGCGAAGTCCTATGGATCGGGGACGCGGCAAGCGACCATCGCGCGGCCCAACCCCACGGGATACGCTTTGTTCTGCGTTCTTGGGCGGGTAATCAGGATGTGTTCCGGGATCTTCTGGTGGATTTTAAAATGAACGACCTTACCGGCTTGCCTGCTTTGGTCAGCCGTCTGAACAAGGAGGATAGATCGTGAATATTGTCGGTGTGATCCCTGCCCGTATGAGCGCGACCCGGTTCCCCAATAAGCCTTTGGCCAAGATCTGCGGGCTGCCGATGATCGAGCATGTGTACAAGCGTTGCGCGATGTCGCCGGCCTTATCGAGTCTCTACATCGCGACTTGTGATGAAGAGGTTGTCAGGGTGACGGAGGCTTTCGGCGGCAAAGCGGTCATGACCAAGGATACGCATCAACGCGCCTCGGATCGCGTGGCGGAAGCGGTCGAGAAGATCGAAGCCTCGACGGGAAAGCGGATCGATATCGTGGTGATGATCCAGGGGGATGAGCCGATGGTGTTCCCGGAGATGCTGGATATGGCGGTGGCTCCGATCGTCCGCGAAAAGGATATCTTTGTCACGAACCTGGCCGCGAAGATCACCTCCAGCGAGGAGCACGAGGATTTTAACTGCATCAAAGTGGTGGTCGACCGCCAATTCAACGCCCTCTATTTTTCGCGCAAGGCCATCCCGTCTTTCAAGGACCGCTCGGCGCAGGTCGATCTTTACAAACAGGTCTGCATCATTCCGTTCCAGAGGGATTTCCTTTACAAGTATTCAGCTTTGGAACCGACGCCACTCGAAAAGGCGGAATCTATTGATATGCTCCGCGTCCTGGAGCATGGTTACAAGGTCCGGATGGTTCCTTTCGATCTTATGACCTACAGCGTGGATACGCCGGAAGATCTCGCTCGTGTCGAACTACTGATGCGCAAGGATCCCTTGAACGCTAAATACAACACGAAGGGCCGGTGAGCATGGCTGCCAAAAGCTATCTCGTTACCGGGGCGGCCGGGTTCATCGGCGCGGCGATCGCCCGTTGCCTGCTTCAAGAGCGATCGGAGGTTTGGACGATCGATAATCTGTCCACGGGGTTCGCCGAGAGCATCCCCGCCGGGGTGAAGTTCATTCAAGGCAACTGCCAGGACGCCGAAGTGATCGCGCGGCTTGGGGATAAACGCTTTGACGCGATCCTCCATATCGCCGGACAATCCTCGGGGGAGATCAGTTTTGATGATCCGTCGTACGATCTCCGGACGAACACAGAAGCCACTTTGCGTCTGATCAAGTTCGGTCTGGAACATGGGTGCTCCCGGTTTATTTATGCCAGCACGATGTCTGTCTACGGCGATGTGCCTGAGACGCCTATTCCGGAAACCTGGGAACCCCGGCCGCTGTCTTTCTACGGCGTCGGGAAACTGGCCAGTGAACATTACCTTCGGATCTACCAGTCCAAGGGTCTGCGGCCGACGGCCCTGCGTTTCTTCAATGTCTACGGACCTTTTCAGAACATGAAGAACCTGCGCCAGGGGATGGTGAGTATTTTTCTTGCCCAGCTGATCAAGCACGACAAGGTCGCGGTCAAAGGGGCGCTTGACCGGTTTCGCGATTTTATTTATATCGACGACGTTGTGGAAAGCGTGGTTTCGATCATCGATAAGCCGGAAACATTCGGGGGCGTTTTCAATATCGCGTCCGGCAAGAAAACCACGGTCGGGGAGCTTCTGAGTCTGATGAAAAAACAGTCCGGGATCGACAAAGAGATCGTGATCGCTCCGGGAACTCCGGGGGATCAGCGCGGGATCCAGGCCGATGTGTCCCTTGCGCGGAAGGTTTTTGGATTTGAGGCGAAATGGACGCTGGAACGGGGACTGGCGGAGATGATCCGTTGGGCCAAGTCCACAACGTGGTGAGGATATCGTGACGACACCTTCATGCAGATTCTGCAATGCGGCTGCCTTGGAGCAAACCATTAAAGGCCGGAACGTCTACGGTGGCAGGCCCGAGCAGCATTTCTGGCTTTGCACCGTTTGCGGCATGATCTATCTCGATCCGCCCCTTGGGGAGAAAGAAGAGGGGGAGTTTTATAATAAGGAATTCGAGAAGTTCATGGCAAAGCGGGCAGGCGGCGATATGGACTGGACCGGAGCCGACAAACATGTCCAATCGAATCAACGCGAAGTCCTTCGACGGATGCCTCTTCTTCTGAAACATCTCAAGCCCGGCCAGCGTGTCCTTGAGGTCGGCTGTTCTTCGGGTTTCATGCTGAGCGCCCTGAAGGAAAAGGGCATGGACGTGACCGGCTTGGACCCTTCGGGAGGCTTTATCGATTATGTCCGGGGCAAAGGGATCTCCGTTTTTCAAACTTTAGAGGAGCTCAAGCGGTCCGGATGCGCCAAATTCGACGCCGTGATCCACTATTATGTGCTGGAGCATATCCGTTATCCGGAGGCCTTCGTTCGGGATTATTTGGAACTGACCCACCCGGACGGAAAAATGATCTTCGAAGTTCCCTGCGCGACAGATCCTCTGGTTGAACTTTATCAGATCCCCGCTTTTGAGGACTTTTACTGGTCGGTCGCGCATCATTGGTATTTCACACGGGAAAGTATGGCGAGAGTTCTGGAAAAGACAGGATTTTCCTTCGAACTTTTTCCGGATCAGCGCTACGATCTCTCCAACCATATGACCTGGATGCTTAATGGCAAGCCGGGGGGACTTGGGCGCTGGAGCGATGTCTTTGGAGAGACGCTGGACCGTCAATATAAAGAACGTCTAAAAGAACAGTGGCTTTGCGACACCATTGTCGCGGTCGTTCATCGATAAAAAGGTTACGGCAATGAGAAGACTCCTTACCACTCTTTTGGAAATATTTTATGCCTTGCCTATGTCCAGGCGCCTGATCGTAAGGCTGCTGCACAAAATGCAGAGGAACGAGATGGACAATGCGGCTTTAAGGAGAATATTTAAGAAATATCACAATGTGACTATCGGGGAGTGCACATATGGTGGATGCTTTGACCCGCAAAGGGTACCGTCAGGAACGACGATCGGCCGTTTTTGTTCCATCGCTTCGGAATTGATGATTATTCCATCGGATCATCTGGTGGCGTTGGTTTCAACTCACCCTTTTTTGTTTAAACCCGCTTTTGGCGTTGTTGAGAAAGATCCCCGCCCAGCATCAGCTTTAACCATAGGTAATGATGTGTGGATTGGATATCGTGTCACCATATTGCCTTCGGTCAAGCATATCGGACATGGCGCTGTGTTGGCGGCAGGCGCGGTTGTCACGCATGACGTCCCTCCCTTTGCAGTCGTCGGGGGCGTTCCGGCGAAAATCATTAAATACCGTTTTGACGGAGAAACTGCAAACCGGATACTCCAGTCTCGCTGGTGGGATTGGCCGCAAGAAAAGATATTTGCAGAATACCAAAAGTTTCTTTTTCCTGAGTCGTTTACCTGATTCGCAAAAGTGAGGATACCCCGTGAGCCTGAAGCGAAAAATATTTGATTTTTTTTCTGTGAGGGCGGTGCGCGCCGCAGTAAAACAAGATCGACAGTTACAGCTCATGTGGAACCTGTCCGCGAGCGTACTGCCTGACCTAAAAGATCATTTTGCTACATGCCAAGTGAGCGCTGAGGACCAGGTGCGCTTGCGGTTACTTCTATGTGCCCAGGCTGTTTTTGTGCATCGCGTTATCGACGCGCTCACGAAGAAGAACTGTGAAGTCAACGGTTGGGTTGATGTGGGTGATTCGGACGGCGCAGCCCGTTTATTGTTTTTGAAAAACGCATCTCATTTGAAAGGATTTAGGACGTTCGGGGTGAATTTTGAGCCGGAGGCCGTTGAGCTGATCCGATCGAAGGGCCTTGAAGCTGAGTGCATGAATGCCATGGATCTTCACAAGAAGGGACTATCGTTCGATATCGTTTCCCTTTTTGAGACATTAGAGCATATGCCAGATCCCGTGGGCTTTTTGGAGAGAATCCACCAAGTTGTTGGCCTTCGCTTGCTGATCTCGGTCCCGCTCATCCGGTCGAGCCGTGTGGGTTTGAATTATCTGACTCATAAGTGGAATCCTGAATGGAAACCGGGTTATTCAAACAACCATTTTTTTGAGTTCTCGCCGCGTGATTGGAATAAGTTGTTTAAACATGCGGGTTGGACTGTTGAGACGGAATGGAAAGTTCGCCAATTCCCAAAGAGCGGTCCCTTGAACTGGTTGATGTCTTTTGCCTGGCGTAAGATCAGTTTTGAGGGGTTTTGGTTCGTTTCTCTAAAGAAGGACGAAACTTTCTCAAGCAGATTTTCGAAAGGGTAACGATTCGCTATGAAAAGAAAACAATGGATGGACGCCACAGTTCCCATTAAGTCCGGGATGATCTCCTGGCCGAACAATCCCATCGTTAGCGTTTCGGTATTTAAAAGTATAAAAAATGGCGGCAGTTCCAATGTGTCGCTTTTGACCTTGGGAAGCCATACAGGCACGCATGTTGATGCTCCGCGGCATTTTCTTGATGGAGCGGCTTCCGTGGATGACATGCCTGCCGAACTCATGATGGGTAAGGTTCGCGTGATAGAAATTAAAGATCCCGTTGCGATCGATGTCCAGGAGTTGAAGGCGAAAAAAATACGTTCCGGGCAGAAGGTTTTTTTTCGAACGCGCAATTCAAAAGCATCATGGTGGCAGAATGGCTTTGCTGAGGATTTTGTTTTTCTAACGCTTGCGGCTGCAGAGTATCTAGTATCCCGAAGGGTGAGTATGGTGGGAATCGACAGCCTTTCTGTGGGTGGGTACGGCCAGCCAGAGGGCAAGGCCGTTCATAAGGCTATGTTGAGCAGTGGGATATGGATCGTGGAGGGGTTGGATCTCACCCGGGCCCGCCCTGGACGTTACGACATCCTCTGTTTTCCGTTAAAGATCCATGAGGGCGATGCGGCGCCGGCCCGGGTTCTGTTGCGCGCTCTGAAAAGTTAATTAGAAAATCACGAGAAATATCCTCAATGGAAATTATCCTAGCTCAGAATCTTTCCGAACGCGTGGCCGCGGAAGCGCTTCAGGGGTGGTTTCTCCCGTTCAGGGATCTCGGCAGGAAAGATATTTTTCTCATAAAAAAACACGGAATTCAGCGATTGCTGCTGCCCGCTCTCTCCCAAGATCAGTCCGAAGAGTTTTTTGGATCGTTCGATGCTTTCTGGGATGAAGCGATCCGTGGAAAGGGGAGGCACGATCCCTTTTGGAGGACTGCCGTATCGTCCAAGATGCAGCCGTGGGACAGGTCCGTCGGATATTTCTGCCTTGTTCTTTTTACGCTTTCTCGGATAGAAATTCCCGGAAAATTATTGATCCTGGTTGATGATCTCGCGACCAGGAGCGCGCTGCTTGAATGGGCGCGTATCAAAGGGTGGAAAATGCACCCGACGATCTGTCCCGAGGTCCCTTTTATGGATCCATTGAAAGAGGAGCTTGGAAACTTGTTCTGCTTCCTTCTCCGGTCGGGCCAGTGCCTTTATAAGAAGTTCATGGCGGCCAGTATCCGGTATGAGGCTGTCCTGCCGGAGGACGGCCCAAGAGCTCTTATTGTGTCCTTGATGTATCCGGCGTCTTTAAAAGACGGCAAGTATCGGGATCCTTTTTTCGGCGATCTCCATATGTGGATGAAGCGGCAGGGATTCAAAACGACCTATCTGTGTGATGTTCTTAACACGAGTGACAGGGAAGTTTATAAAAGGGCATCTCGGTGTACGGAAACAGAAGTTCTGACCTTGTATTCACAGCTTGGATGGAGGGATATTCTCTCTTCCTTATTTCAACAGCTGTCCAGGAAGATTGTTTTCTCAGCTTGCCGTTTTGAAGGCTGTGATATGTCCGGATTACTCTCATGGAAAGCCCGGTCGTTTGGCACTTCGTTCGATGTCCACGCGAAGCTTTTTTATGTAGCCGTGAAGAATCTCTCAAAAAAATATAAGTTCGAAAGACTTATTCTTGGCTTCGAGGGGAATGTTTTCGAAAGGGCCTGCGTCCAGGCAGCTTCTGAGGCCAGTATTCATCCTGTCATAGGTTATGCTCATCCTGTTTTATATCCCCAGAATCTCAAAATAAGGATGACTGCCGAAGAGCGAGGCGTGAAACCGGGCCCGGACCGTTATATCTGCACAGGCGCTTACTCAAAAGAGCTCCTTATGAGGATCGGACGCGAATACAGCAATGAGTCAGTCAAAGAAGGTTGCATGATAAAGAATGTATCATCCTCCGCGGCGGAAGGGATTCATGGCGGAGACTGTATCCTCGTCGCGCTGGACGGTGTTCATAATACTTTCTCGGTGCTCGACTGGGTGTGCTCTGTAGCGGGGAATCTCAAGGGGTACCGGTTCGTGGTGAGATGTCATCCAAATATTTCTCCCGATCGGACGATATCACAATGCATTCAGAATATGCCGGAAAATGTTTCCCTCTCTAACGGAAATATGCAAAGTGATTTAGACAAGAGTATGTGTGTCCTTTACAGGCATTCCTCTGTGGGCATCCAGGCTATTTTGTGCGGGATACCCGCGATACATCTCAATATCGATTCCCCTCTTTGCGGCGATCCGCTCAAAGAGCTTCACAGCTTCAAATGGTCGGTCAATTCGGAGGCGGAGTTGAAGGCTGCTATCAAAGAGATCGAGGGCCTGAAGCCTGAAGAAGTACGGGCGCAGCGATTTTTGGCGCAGGATTTTCTGAAAAGTTACTTTGCAGAGACAACGGAAGAAGCTCTGGAAGTTTTTATTGACTAATCGGGCCATTTTTAAAAAATGCTCCGGAGAATTAAAAAGGGGCTTTGCGGACGGGGTAATCCCAAAGGATACAAATGTATAAATGCGAGCAGCTTGCTGTCATAATTCCGACGCGCAATAGGCCGGAGAAAGTCAGGACTCTCCTGAAGAGCCTTGTGGCGCAGGGGCAGCTTCCGGGCAGGATCCTTATAGTGGCCAGTGGCGACAATATAGGGGCCGTCGTGAGGGAGTTTACGGGCTCTCTTCCCGTGGAGTATGTGTTCACGGAGACTGGCGGGCAGATCCATCAGCGGAATCTTGGCATCGCCATGCTCGATGACAGGACGGAGCTGGTCGCCAGCATGGATGACGATGTTGTCCTCGACCCCGGGGCAATCGAGTCGATGATCGCCTTTTGGAATACGGTGTCCGCTGATACCGCAGGAGTGTCTTTCAATATTACGAATGTGCCTTCCTACAGAAATTCCGGACTCCTGCGCCTGGCTCAAATGAGTTCTCCGAGGCAGGGGACCGTTCTTCGCTCGGGTTATAACACCGCTTGTTCACCTGTCGAGGAAAATATCCGTACGCAATGGCTCTGCGGCGGCGCTACGGTGTGGAAACAGTCTGTTTTGAAACAAAATACCCATTCTCCGGTCAACTCACGCTGGGCGATATGTGAGGATCTCATCTTCAGTTATCCTATAGGAAAAAATCACCCCCTTTATGTCTGCGCCGCGGCCAAAGTTCGCCATGAACATGTGTATGATCACGCGAAAAAAATGAAGCACTTCTACTACGGCTATACGACGACCTTGTGGCGGTTTTATTTTGAGGAATTACATCCGGAGCTATCAAGGATCGCTTTTTTTTGGATGATCCTTTGCCAGATCCTGGCCAGGCTGATCAACGGCGTCTTTTTTTTGAAAGGAGAACCGCTCCAGTACGCGGCGGGGCAAATCTTCGCGCTAATTCGCGGAGGACTAGTCCTGTTACAGAATGAAAGCCTTCTCACGCTGCTCAATGAGCCCCTGGCCTCTTCTTCCAGCAAAAAAGGAGAGCGTTCATGAAAATCGCGATCACGGGCGGGACGGGGTTTGTGGGGCGGCGATTGGTGGCATCGCATGCGGTTGCTGGCGACGCAGTTCATGTTCTTAGTCGGCAGCCTATGGCCGATGGGGCAGGGGTCCGTTATTTTCAGGGGGATCTTTGTGGCGCGGATGATAGGCCTATTCAAGAGTTCTTAAAAGGGGTAGATGTTCTTTATCATTGTGCCGGGGAAAGCAGAGATACTTCCATGATGCGTAGGCTCAATGTTGATGGTACCAGGGGGCTTCTTAACCTAGCTGTTAGGGTCGCGGAAAAACGTGAGCGACCCATTCATTGGGTGCAACTCAGCAGCGTGTGTGTCTACGGGCTTCCGAAGGAACTCAGAACTATCGATCGTGTTGTAACAGAGACCACATCCGGAGTTCCTGTTAGTGCGTACGAAGTCACCAGGACAGAATCAGATCGGTTGGTGGAGGCTGCGGCGAAGTCCGGAGCTTTGACGTTTTCGATTCTCAGGCCATCGAAGATTTTAGGGGCCGAGACCCGGGATCCGTCGCTTCAGATGCTGATAAAACTTATTCGGAAAGGAATGTTCTTTTACGTTGGGCAACCCGGTGCGATTGCAACCTACGTGCATGTTGATGACGTTGTCGCCGCGCTGATTAAGTGTGGAACCGACGCTCGGGCAAAAGGGCAGATTTATAACCTTTCAAGTGATTGTCCACTGGAGGGAATGATTCACGGTATTTCAGATGCGCTTGGTGTAAACTCGTCGCGCATCCGTTTCCCAGAGAATCTAGTGAGGGGACTCGTTAAGGCAGTCTCTTGTATTGTTCCGTTACCCTTGACGCAAGAGCGGATTAACGGGCTTGTGCGCAGGACGACATATTCGACGGCTAAGATTGAAAGAGAATTGGATTTCAAAATATCCCGCAAGGTGCCTGATGTTATGCGCGAGCTTGGTTTTAATTTCGGTGTTAGCGCGGAGGCCGGACTAAAATGAATGGTCCAATGCACGCACGCTGATAAAGAGCTGGCTTGTGAATGATCCGTCCCGGGAAAAATTTTTTCTGGCAATGGTGGCGCTTGCACTGAGGTCGTTTTTGCAGTCGCACGCCCGTTGTCTTTCGGGGGAATATGACGTCACGGTTGCTACAAATTGATCCGGAGAAGAGTTGCTTCGCTGGTAGAATCAAGTGCGATCTGAAACGGAGCAAGACTATAGGTTTTATAGCGTTAGCCAGATTTTTTCTCTAGATAAACGCTACTGTCGTGTATGATTCATACCTATGTTTAAATTCGCAAAGCCGTGTGCTGGTTCAGGCGTTTCTTCGGCAGTTGTTTCATGATTTTAATGAGGGCCTATGAGAGAGATTACAAAACAGCAGCCTAGTTGGCAATACCTGAACCCGTTGAGCGCCCTTTTCGGAATCTGGAAAGGACGGGATTTGCTCAAACAGCTTATCCGGCGAAACATTGAGATTCGTTACAAGGGGACCATGATGGGTCTCATCTGGATGCTCGTGACACCGCTTGTCATGCTTGCCGTCTACACGTTCGTTTTCGGTACGGTTTTAAAAGCTCGAGCGACATCTTTCGGTGATTCCATGGGCGCGTTCGCTCTTTTTCTCTTCTGTGGGATGACGGTTTTCAATATCTTTTCTGAAAGTGTGAATGGCTCGGTCGGAATCGTCACCGGGAATCCGAATTATGTCAAAAAAGTGGTATTTCCTCTTGAACTTTTGCCTGTCTCGGCGGTTTTTACCGCCTGCTTTTTTGGGCTGATCTGGATCGGGATATTGCTTTTGGGGATCGGGATCCTTCTCCATAAATTCTGTCTCGCCGCAGTTTGCCTTCCACTGATCTTTATCCCGCTCATTCTTTTCTCCTGCGGGTTTTCGTGGCTTGTCGCTTCGCTCGGTGTTTTTTTGCGCGACCTGGCGCATGTAATCGGGATCCTCCTGATGGTGCTCTATTTTATGACGCCCATCTTTTACAGCGTGGAGGCTGTTCCTGCGGCATGCAAGCCTCTGATGCTTTTAAATCCCCTGACATCGATCGTCCAAGCTACCCGACAGGTCTTGATGCTGGGCGTGTGGCCGTCTTGGCCGGTTCTCGGGTTCGTGACCTTGATCTCTATGGCCTTGTTCCAGATCGGCTATTTCTGGTTCATGAAGACCAAGCGAGGCTTCGCCGATGTCCTCTGAGGTCATTTTGAAGGTTGAGAATGTGGGCAAACGGTACGAGATCTACGAGGCGCCTCATCACAGGCTACTCCAGACGCTTCTGCGTGGGAAGAAGCAGTTCTACAAGGAGTTCTGGGCCCTCAAGGATCTCTCCTTCGAGGTCAAAAAGGGGGAATGCTTGGGCATCATCGGCCGGAACGGTTGCGGGAAGAGCACCCTCCTTCAGATTATCGCCGGTACCCTGGCCTCGACCACCGGAAGCGTGAGTGTGACGGGCAAAGTCGCGGCACTACTGGAGCTCGGCAGCGGTTTTAACCCTGAATTCACGGGCCGAGAAAATGTTTATATGAACGGCGCGATTATGGGGTTGTCGAGGACGGAAATAGAACAAAAATTTGACGAAATAGCTGCTTTTGCCGACATCGGCGAATTCATCGAACAACCTGTAAAGATCTATTCGAGCGGCATGATGGTGAGACTGGCCTTTGCTGCCGCGATCAACGTTGATCCCAATATACTTATAATTGACGAGGCTTTGAGTGTTGGAGATGTATTTTTTCAACAAAAATGTCATGCTCGAATTGAGGAACTGATAAGTAATGGCACAACTGTCATTATCGTCTCGCACGATATGCCCTCTATTGAAAAATATAGTGACAATGTCTTGCTGATCGATCAAGGGCAGATGCTTTTTTGGGGCCAACCCAATGAAGCGGTGAATCGATACTACGCACTTTTTTTTGACAAACCTCTAAATACTGTGAGGGACTTACCCTCCAGTGACGCAAATTGTGTTTGTGAAAATATTTCATCAGAGAGTTATGGTGTGATTCATGACTGGCCTTCGTCAGACGCCTTTCTCGATTTTTCAAGAGCAATTTTTATTGGAAACATGAAGATGGTGAAATGCAGGAAAATAGCTGTGTGCAACCAAGCTGGACAATCCTGCGATAGTTTTCAGATAGGTGAAACAGTGTCCTTTTTTACCGAATTCGAAGCCTTAGAAAATATTGATGTCCCCATAAGCGGTGTTGATATTATCAATAGCTTGAATCTCGTTTTGCATTCAAAAGGGACTATGCATCATTTGCTTAAAGCGCCTCCTGTTCTTAAAAAAGGGCAGATCGTCAGATTCAAGCAGACCCTGAAACTATCGTTAGCCCCGGGTGACTATTCGTTCGTTGTGGCTTTTGCGACCATGAAAGCCGAGCACTACGAACATGCGTGTGAAATGAGCGCTTCCTCACTTATCTCCAAGATCAATCCGGTCTTCAGAATCAATCAAATAGGGATTATTCGCATTCAAGAGAAAAAGGATGGCCTCCGTCTTCCTTTTCATGGATTTATTGATCTGGAAGGTAACGCGGCCTGCGAACTTATTGTATGACTCAGAGCCTGCGAAGAACGGCAGAATTGCATTCTGAGTTGGCAAGGCCTGCTTTTACGGTGAGCGATTTAATATGACTTCAAAAGAATATTGCGGACGGGAATACTGGATCAAGGAGAATTTACGCTATACACATAGATATTTCAGAACTCTTAAACTAGCGAAGATCGTTAATGTAATGTCGAGAGGCAAACCATGCGATCTTTTGGATCTCGGATGCGGACCGGAAACCTTGTCATCGCTTCTGAATCAAAATGTTAGTTACTTTGGGATAGATATCGCGCTCCATCGCGCCCAAAAGCATCTCATGGAAATGGATATTACGCGTAACCCGATACACTTCCACGGGAATACCTTTGATTTTGTGGTCGCCGCCGGACTTTTCGAATACATGGGGAATTGTTCCCATGAAAAATACGCAGAGATACTAACGCTATTAAAACCCAACGGCAAATTCATAGTGACCTATATGAATATGGATCACTGTACAAAGCCTTCATTTCCCTCATGGAATAACATCGTGACGATCGACGAATTCAAGGAGGGGTTAAGCCAACACTATCATGTTCTGGATTTTTTTCCATCGTATTACAGCGCAAAAGAAGGGGACTTGGAAAGCGAATTAATGAGAAAGCTTCAGCTGAATTTCAATCTCAATATCCCGCTGATAGGAAAACGCTATGGGGTCAATTACATATTTATTTGCAGTCCGAAGGATGCGGTGGGCAATACAAGCCTCGGGCGATATGGTCGTAATTTTAAAAACGCGCAAGCTTGCTCCCCATGTCGTCCGAATTAATTTCAGCGCTCATATCTCGCGTAAGTAAACAGGGCCTATCCTATCTCGATAAGGCAGCGTTAGCCGAACTTGGAGAGACCGTTATCGCGATAGAGGAACAACAAATCCCCGGGATCGTTCTGGAGGCGGGTTGCGCGCTGGGGGGCTCCGGCATCGTTATTGCGGCTTCCAAAGCGTTAAGCCGAGATTTTTACATCTATGATGTTTTTGGAATGATCCCTCCGCCATCGCGACATGATGGTGCCGATGTATTCGAACGGTACGCGTTAATAAAGTCCGGGAAATCTTCGGGAATAAACGGAGAAATGTATTATGGGTATGAGAACGATCTTTATGAAAAAGTCCGGAAGAACTTTAAAGATTTCGGATTTGACCCGGCTCAACAGAACATACATTTCACAAAGGGATTGTATGAACATTCTCTGCACGTCCATTCAAGCGTGGCCTTTGCGCACATTGACTGCGACTGGTATGAATCGGTCACGACCTGCTTGCAAAGAATCGAGCCTTGGCTTGCCACGAACGGGATCCTTGTGATCGATGATTATGATACATGGTCCGGCTGCCGCACAGCGGTAGACGAGTATTTTTCTGATAAAAAAAAGCACTTTTCGTTCGAACGGAAGAGCCGGCTCCATATAAAAAAAATAAGCGCCGAGCCCAAACATGAAAATCACCATTTTTGATCCCTCTCTCAGAAACCATCAGGGACAGCTCTCGATAAATCTGGGTGACGTCCTGATCTATGAAGCGGTTCGCGAAACCCTGCAGTCCATTTTCCCGGGCGCTGAATTCAACAGACTGTCCACGCATCAGTTTCCGGAAGAGCACCATTACAGACAAATAGACGCAAGCGATCTTGTCTTTGTCGGGGGAACGAACCTCCTGTCGTCAGACGTTCGGACTTATAATCAATGGAAACTCAACCGCGACGAAGACGATCATCGATCCCCGCGGATCAGCGATGTCATACTCTTCGGGGTCGGTTGGTGGCAATACCAAGGCTTGCCGACGCCCGATACAAAATCTTATTATGAGAAGATCCTCAGTCGTTCGTCGCTGCATTCCGTCAGAGACTCCTACACGAAACACAGACTGAGTTCCATGGGAATCCATAATGCTCTTAATACGTCATGCCCCACACTGTGGAAACTGCATGACCTAGACACCAATCGCGGGGGGAGAGAACGCCAGCACTGTCTTTTTACATTCACCGACTATTATCGTGATCCAGTGGCCGATACGGAGATGCTCGAAATTATTTTACGGAACTATCCAGGGCGCATTTATTATTTTCCGCAGGGGACCGAAGATGTCGCTTACCTGCATTCTCTAGAGATATACGGCTCGCACAGAGAACAGATCACGCTTCTCGATCACAACGTTGATGCTTTGAACGAAGTGATTCGGGATGGGGATATTAATTATATTGGTACGCGCCTTCATTGCGGAATTAAATGCTTGCAAAACGGCATAGCGGCCATCATCATCGCGGTTGATAATCGTGCGGCGGAGATCGAAAAGGACGTTAATCTTCCGGTTATAAGCAGAAAAGAGCTTTACCGCTTGCAGGATTGGCTCGATGGAAAGCATTTGTTTGACCGTATCAAACTTCCCCTTGAGGCCATAAAGAAATGGAAACGCCAATTCGTCAATTAAAAGCGGCAGCAAGTTTGCTCAACCTCGGTTGCGGGAACAGATATCATACAGCGTGGACCAATGTTGATATTCGCTCGAGTGTCCCGGAGATCATGGCGCATGATCTTACTCGGGAATTACCGTTTGAAAAGGAATCCTTTCATGGGGTCTACAGTTCCCATATCATTGAGCATCTACCCAGAAGTTGCATCCCGATGTTTCTCCAGGAATGCTATCGGGTGCTGATTCCGGGGGGGGGTTATCCGCGTAGTCACGCCAGACTTTGAACAAATAGCGCGGATCTATCTTGAAGTGCTCGACGGCTCTCTTCGGGGGGATGTTGAAGCGCAAAAAAAATACGAATGGATCGTCATCGAAATGTTCGACCAGATGGTCCGCGATCAATCCGGCGGAGAAATGCTGAAATATTGGCAACAAAATCCCATGCCAGCCGAAAAATTCGTTATTGAACGCGTCGGATCAGAAGCCTTGAATGCGATCCATCGCCTCCGTATTTCCCCTGTAAGTCATGGCGCGGCTTCAGTGCCGGAAGGATCCGCTGACCCCGGGAAGATAGGCTCGTTTAGAATCTCCGGTGAAGTTCACCAATGGATGTACGATCGGTACTCTCTGAAGGGGCTGCTCGAAACGGCAGGCTTCTCAGCGATCAAACAGTGCAGGGCCGATGAGTCAGCTATTTCAGAATTCAACAGTTATCTCCTGGATATTGAAAATGACGGTTCAGTCCGAAAACCCGATTCTCTTTTTATCGAGGCTGTGAAACCACTCCCCTCATGAATATCGTCCAGATAAGTACTTATGATTCGACCGGAGGCGCTGCCAAGGCTGCGTACCGGCTCCATCGCGGCTTACGAGAGATGGGCGAAAACAGCCTCATGCTGGTAAAGCACAAATCTTCCTCTGACACCACGATTCTTCAAATGGCGGAGCATTTTTCGCGAGAGACGGCCGCGATGGATTTTTATTGCGGCACGGTGATCCAGAAAAACTATATCAACTCGCACAGAACGGATATTAGCAATACGTTCTTTTCCCTCCCTTATCCCGGAATGGATCTCGAAAGGCATCCCGCCATACAGGCGGCCGACATTATCAACCTCCACTGGATTGCTTATTATCAATCACCGGAATCGCTGAGAAAAATATTGTCTCTTGGTAAACCTGTTGTCTGGACCTTGCATGATCAATGGCCATTCACAGGCGGTTGCCATTATTCGGCAGGCTGCCTGAAGTACGTGAACGAGTGCTCTTCGTGCCCACAACTCTCGGAAGATCCCTTCGGCCTTTCGGCCGCGATCCTGAAGGATAGGAAAAACGTCTTCCAAGATACGCCGTTGACCTTGGTGTCTCCCAGCCGTTGGATGGCCCATTGCGCGAGGGAGAGCCTTATTTTCCGGAAGGCTCGGATCGAAACAATCCCGAATTCGATCGACACTGGGAAGTACAGCCCGATGCCCAAGGATCTCGCGAGAAAGAATCTAGGCATGGATCCCGAGGGTATCGTTCTACTTTTTGGAAGTGAGAATATGGCCGAGAGAAGGAAGGGGTTGAGTGAATTGCTGCAATCACTACATTTTTGCATGGCCTCCGCACAGTGGGGAGGCGTGTCCTCAAAAGGGAAGATCCGCGTGCTCTGTTATGGGAATCCACCGCCTGAGTTGCAATCGTCAGGGATACCGATCATTCCCCTGGGATTTCTCCGCGATGAAGAACAACTTCGTTTTGTCTACTGCGCGGCGGATATTTTCCTCCTACCCTCTCTTGAGGATAATCTGCCCAATACAATACTGGAATCTCTGAGCTGTGGAACACCGGTGATCGCATTCGATACCGGGGGCATTCGTGATATCGTTATCGATGGCCGGACGGGATTCACGCTACCCCTTGGCAATCATCGTGCTTTCGGTGAGGCGATCGCGGCTCTTTGCATAAACCAGAAGCAACGAGAATCACTGGGGCAGAATGCCCGGGCACTCATGGCCGAACAATTTGCTCTGGCAAATCAAGCGCGGGATTATGCAGCTCTCTATCAAGATGTGATCAAGACCCCGACAAGCACTGCGGATCACTGCGTTGGCCCAGCGCACAATAGCCAGGCATCAGAGAACGGCTTAGGTGTTCACATGCAACAAATCTATGATCAAGTATTATATCGATCATTAAAAGAGTACGCGCTTCAGATGCAGCAGAATGAATATAGGAATAGCGAAGAACGAAAAGCCCATGTGCAAGCGCTGGATGATCTGACCGTTGTGCTCAAAACGGCGGGTGAAGAACGTCAAGCCCATGTGCAAGCGCTGGATGATCTGACCGTTGCGCTCAAAACGGCGGATGAAGAACGCAAAGCCCACGTGCAAGCGCTGGATGATCTGACCGTTGCGCTCAAAACGGCGGATGAAGAACGCAAAGCCCACGTGCAAGCGCTGGCTGATCTGACCGTTGCTCTCAAAACGGCGGGTGAAGAACGCAAAGCCCACGTACAAGCTCTGGATGATCTGACTGCTGGGCTCAAAACGGCGGGTGAAGAACGCAAAGCCCATGTGCAAGCGCTGGCTGATCTGACCGTTGCTCTCAAAACGGCTGGCGAGGAACGTAATGCTCATCTCCACGCAATAGAAAAGCTGACGACACATAATAAGAACTTACTGGCAGTGCTTGCTCGCCGTCCGATCCAGATGATACTGCACCTATTTAGAATATCATTACCTTCTTTGACGCAGGAGACAGATGTTCCTCTGTGCGAAAATAATTCAGTATCAGGAAACCGAAATGTCTGATCTGCCAACCCTATCCATAGTCACCCCATGTCTCAATCAGGCGGCCTATGTCGAAAAGACGATCCAAAGCATTCATGATCAAAGCTACCCGTACCTTGAACATATCGTCATGGATGGGGGGTCCACCGATGGCAGTCTGGAAATCATCAAACGTTATGCCGATCGTTTGGTTTGGGTCAGCGAACCGGATGGTGGGCAATATCACGCCATTGCAAAGGGTTTCGCCAAAACAACAGGAGAAGTCATGGCGTGGCTTAATTCCGATGACATCTATTTACCGGGAGCGTTGCGCGTCATCGGAGAGATCTTCCGCGATTTTCCGGATGTCGAATGGATCACGACGCGATTCCCTTTGGGAATTGATAACCGCGGAACGCTCATCAAAATGGCATACTTTTCCGGGTTTTCAAAAAGTAATTTCCTGCGAGGTGATTACTTGCCGGCATGCGGATGGAAGGCCATGGGATTTATTCAGCAAGAATCCACGTTCTGGCGAAGGAGTCTTTGGGAAAAGGCCGGCAGCGCCTTCCACGGGACACTTCATTACGCTGGGGATTTTGAGCTTTGGAGTCGTTTTTTCGAGCATGCGCAGCTCTATGGCGTCGATGTTCCGCTGGGTTGTTTTCGCCGTCATGACATGCAGAAAACAAGCAATTTTTTTCAAAAGTATCTCGATGAGGCGAAAAGTGTTTTTCTCAATGCTGGGGGAAGGGTTCTGCCGCAGCCAATACAAACACTTCGAATGCGTCTCATCAGAGCTTGTGACACATCCGCTACTTGTCGCCGGCACGCCAGTCAGATAGGACTGCTCAAGGGGATACGAAACATTACCTATGACTGGGGCCGATCCTGTTGGGCGAAAGAGAATTAAATGGGAAAGAAAAAAATAACATTCCCGACTTTCGACGAATATGCCAAGAAAGTGGCCGATTGCCCGCGTTTGATCGGTGGCTATCGCTCCAAGGGCCTTGCTTCCGTTCGTAAGGATATTCCACTGGTAAGCATCATCACCGTCACCCACAACACTGAAAAAACATTGCTGCGAACGCTGGACAGTGTACGTGCGCAAACCTACCAGAACATTGAACATATTATCATCGATGGCGGATCCACTGATGGAACCCTTGAGCTCATTCAGGCCAACGAAGATGCCATCGCGTACTGGCGTTCTGAGCGAGATAACGGCATTTATGATGCTTTCAACAAAGGCGTGGTCCTCACCACAGGCCAATACATCGGAATATTAAATGCTGATGACTATTATGAACCCGATCAGATAGAAAGTGCAGTAGCGGTACTCCTGAAGACGGAGGCACCCTTTGTCCACGGAGATATCGTCATGCATGGATGGAAAGGATTGGATGTCCCTTTATTGGGAGATCCGGACTATGCGTCTCGAATCGCGCAGGGGATGCCCGCAATTTTCCAGGTGACAGTATTGTGTCAAGCGGACGTTTTCAAGCGCTGCGGATTATTTTCCACTCGTTATCTTGTTGCTGGGGACTTCGAATGGTTTTTGCGCCTGGCCCAGCAGGGCTATATTGGCGCACACAGCCCTTCGATCCGCGCTCACATGCAGGCTGGCGGCATTTCAACAACACGCCAGCGTCGGACAATGTTAGAATCCGGGCTTATTATTTGGCAGCATGGTCTGCCCCTAGGCCGTGCTGTGCGGCTGACGCTTCCTCGCGTCATTTTCCCCAACGGAAACAGCCAGTTTGTTTCTATCATTAAAGAGTTCAGAAATAATCCGGGACATACTTTATGGAAGGTCATACGCAAGGCCATCAACGCACTTACAAGTCACAATAAAAATAATCATCCGGAGCGCCGGATAGAATCCCTGCTCGACGTCTTTTTAAATGCGCGCCAAGTGTGTTCGAGCATATCTCCGCTTGGCCTGGAGTGGTTGTATGGCATTGCTTTACAATCCCGAACGTATTTCATTAAGGCTGCGTGGGGCCCCGAGGTGTCCGCCGCAAAGATCTTGTTGCAAGGAGGCGGTTCCCGCCAAGTACCGACTTCGAGTTCTGCCGACGTGCTTCTGCTTGATGTTGATCATATGAACACAGTTGATCTTCAAAAGGAAATCAGATACCGGACCGTCCTTGCTGTAAATAACGCGAAGATCCCTACGAGAATATTGAATTTGCCTCATCGCAGCTTTGGCTCGCTTCTGATCTTTGGTACGCATCTGAATGCGGATCTTTCGAGAAGGGAGGCGCTTTAGTTCTCATGTATAGAAAAATACAAAAGAAACTTTTGGAAGGGCAATCTCTGAGACTAGTTTTTTTTAATGATACGGGTTTCATTGGGGGAGCCGGTATAGGCCATCGACGTCAGATCCAGTCATTTATCGAGGCGGGGCACTCCGTTGCTGCAATCTGCTGGCTTAAAAACCCGTTTCCTGATCCTTTGCCCCCTCTCGGGCGATCACGGACAGGGCGCTGGTTGGGGATGCACAGCTTGCCTCATGTTCATCGTGATCACGGCTTCTCGGATTCCAAGATCATTTCCACTATGGTTGAACGGATCGTTTCCATGTCACCCGATTTAGTCGTGGTTGGAAATCTTCATTGGGCTGGCTGGCCCATTCAAATCCTGGAACGACTGAGAGGTGAACGGATTCCCACAATTGCCTATCTGCATGACTGCTACTGGCTGACCGGGCGATGCGCTTATACGGGAACATGCACAAAATACTTGAATGGATGCGATGCGGCCTGTCCGACGCCGACCGAATACCCTCCGGAGGCACCCGATCTCATTGAAAGTGCTTGGACTGCTCGGCGTGAAGTATTTCTCGGAGATAACGCGATTCCTCTTTTTGCAAACAGCCGATGGATGTGCGATATCGCTTCGTCGGCATTTCAACATCGGGCGATCGCGAAATTCTCGCCGTTAGGGCTGGACACATCCTTGTTTTTGCCGATCGACCGTTCTCTTGCGAGAAGGTTGCTTAAACTGCCGGTGGATGGGGTGTTGGTTTTGGCCGGGGCAATTGATCTTCGTGAGCCGAGAAAAGGCGGTGAGTTATTAGAGACGGTAATCAAAGACATCCATAGTCAAACTTCGGCACGGGTGCTAACATTTGGCGCGCGTTCCGAGCAATTTCAAGACGTTCTCAGCTTGGGTGTGATCGAAGATGAACGAATGATGCCGCTGGTCTATAGCGCGGCGGATCTTATGATCCATACTGCCCATGAGGAGTCTTTTGGACAGACGCTCATGGAGGCCTCGGCTTGTGGTATTCCAGTTATTTCCATGGCCGCCGGAGGTATGGTGGATATAGCACGGCATGGAAAAAATGGAATGAATGTGCCGCCCAACGATCCACGGGCCTATTTCGAAGCCGTCCGGAGCCTATTAGAAAACTCCGCATTGCGCGTCCGATTTGGAACGGAGGGGCGGAAACTGGCCGAACGGGAACACTCGCTCCCGGCGCAGTATGGCCATTGGAAAAAAAACCTTTTGGAGCTGTGTGATGAAACCAGGGATTAAGGAGTCGTTGCAAAGGGTGTTTCGCGGATTTTCCCGAGAACAGGCTGCTGAACATGCGGGACATCGGCAAGTGTCTCCGGAACTATTTCTATGTAAGCCCGATTTTGATTTTGTCGAGCGAAGCCTGCCTCGCCTGCGCGGGTGGCTTTTCCCGGAGGCTGCCTACATGACATGTCATCTTTTGCGGCAACAAACTGCTTGGGGTATACGAGGGGCGGGTGTTGAAATAGGAATTTATGAAGGCCGTTATTTAGCGCTCATCCATCGACTTTTGACAGAACGTTCCGATGCGACGATCGGGATCGATACGTTTCAATTCATATCGGAAAAAGAAGTCAGGGGCGCCTTAAGGACCGTGCTGGGCCCGGAGGCATCCGCCTTGGTTTTCCAGAAGCGCAATAGCGCCTCGATTCGCCCTGAAGAGCTTTGTGATTGGGCGAAGGGACGGCCGGCAGTAATTAGCATCGATGGAGATCATGGCGCCACCGCGGTCACTCGGGATCTCACCCTGGCGGAGGACGTGTTGCGAGAGGGCGGGTTGGTGGTTGTCGATGACTTTTTGAATCATTTTGCTGTGGGGGTGACCGAGGGCGTTTACGCGTACCTGTTCGAAAAAAAGATTAAGCTCGTGCCCTGTGTCTTTATCGGGCAAAAACTGTTTTTTTGTCTTCCTGGAGATGCCAATCGATATCGCACGGCCGCTTTCCGGTTCGGACAGTACGGATCGATTAAGAGTTGTGTGGATTTTCGCGATTATCTTCGGCGTGATATCAGTTATGTTGAGCCGAGAATCGCTGGACATAAAGTTGTGATGTTTGTTTCGCCTCGTTGCGATGCGGCCTGCGTGGCATCGTGATAAAGGTTTTGCTCGTGAGCTCGCAATACATGAGAACCTGAAAGGTTTGAAGAATATGCTATCAGCCATAAAACATTTTTTTGTTTCAAGTCGGATTGGGCCGCTGGCCCGGAAACTTTTTGCCAGCAAGGCGGAAACTTTGTCTCATGGGGGAGCGGCCGCCGTAAGTGAGCCGCCGGAGACCTTGGCCTTTCGTGCGGCATCCACGGTCCGGGCGTTAGAGCGTATCGCTTCTCGAGGCATTGAGATCGAGTGCGTAATCGATGTGGGTGCCTCGAATGGGATGTGGACGGCCGCAACGATGCCGGTGTTTCCGGGTGCCCGCTATTTATTGGTTGAAGCTCAAAAAGGACACTTGGACGCGCTCCAGCATTTTGTAAAACAACATTCTAATGCGGAATATGTGCTTGCAGCAGCCGGTGATGAAGAGAGCACGGTTTTTTTTGACGACGGCAATCTTTTTGGGGGCGTGGCAAGTAAGGAACAAACGGTTGCGGCGAAGATCCGTGTTCCGATGATTACGCTCGATGCCGAGGTGAAGCGGCGGGGCCTTAAGGGCGCTTATCTGGTCAAGCTTGATACGCACGGCTTTGAAGTTCCGATCCTTAAAGGAGCGGTTGAGACATTGAAAATGACGAATTTGGTTGTTATCGAAACCTATAACTTCCGTATCGCGCCTGGCTCGCTGCTTTTTCATGAAATGTGTGGATTTATGGAAAAGCACGGGTTTGGAGTAATCGATATTTCCGAGCCGCTATGGCGCACTCATGATCGATCCTTTTGGCAGATCGATCTGTTTTTCGTCCGTCTCGATAGGCCTGAGTTTTCATACTTGGCATACGCCTGATGCTTGCGTGACTCGATGGGGACAAATTATTTCAAGGAGGTTCTGATGAGAATGGCGGGCGTGAATAATATTCAAAATGAGTTAAACTGGTGCAAAACACTGCGGCAAATCCACCTAAAAGATTCCGTGGAGATAGAAGAACTTTTTCGGACTTTTGTTTTTCCCGATCTTCCGCGAAAGCCCGGGCGTGAAGCGCTGCTTTCGGATTTGATCGGGACCTCCGTCAGTGAAGCTATCTACATAGTCGAATCTCTTCATGCGGGGCTTCGGGTCGAAGGTGATGTTTGTGAATTCGGGGTGGCGCAGGGGGCTACCTCTAAATTAATCGCTTCCGAGATCATGGGTACTGAAAGAAACTTTTATTTATTCGACTCTTTCGAGGGCCTTCCGGCGCCTTCCCCGGAAGACGTTTTGATCGACGATATTTTTAATCTTGGATCGATGGATAAGTACAAGGGGACCATGATGTCGCCGGAAAGTGAGGTTATGGAAAAGCTTGAGGCGATTCATTTCCCAGTCAACCGGACTCATGTTATGAAGGGTTGGGTGCAGGATACCTTGGCACGGCGCGATGCTCCTTCGAGAGTGGCTTTTGCCTATGTCGATTTTGATTTTCATGATCCGATCAAAACGACTCTCGCGTATCTGGCCCGCGTGATGCCTGTCGGAGGGCGGATTGTGGTCGATGATTACGGATTTTTTTCTGCTGGCGTGCAAAAAGCGGTGGATGATTTTATTAGAGTACAAAACAAAAGGTTTTCTTTAAGCTTGCCGCTTTCTTTTGCCGGGAGGTTTTCAATTCTCGAGCGGGTGTCTTTATGATAGATAGTGCTTCAACATTCACAACTTAGAGGACATGGACCATGAATTCACAGGATTTGCTCAGCCAGGCTAAAAAACTTCACTGGTATCATAAGATAGATCTTGGGGGGTGGCTTCGTAACGCCAGGCTATAATTATGAAGCTTTATGGGATCCAATTCGCCGAGAAATGGATTAGATCGATTACAACGGCAAGATAGTGTTGGATCTCGGAAGTTGGGATGGTATGTGGGCATTTGAAGCCGAGAAGCGAGGGGCCAAAGAAGTGTGGGCATCGGACATTCTGAGTCTTCGCCCGGTTTCAGGTGAGGGTTCTGAGACTTTTGACATTGCAAAAAAAATCCTCAACTCGAGTGTGAAATTTCGTGCCGCTTCAATCTATAACTGTGATGTCGTTTTCGGGGTGCAATCTTTCGACATTGTGCAGTGCTTCGGGATTATCTACCATCTTCGATATCCCTTGTTGGGGATGGCAAAAATGCGGAAGGTTCTTAAAGATAAGGGGACCCTTCTCCTCGAAACAGCGGTCATTCTAGATAACAACGCCAGCATCATTCAGCTGGACTCTAAAAAAATATACCCGACTGACGTGTCAACGATGAAAAGTTAAAAATAGGGCGTGGTTTTGTAAGGGCGGAAGCGATTCGAGGAAAACTGGCACATCATTATTTCCCTTATCCAGAATTGGAAGACTTTTTCCAACCCTTGTGACAAGTTACTTCCCTGGAATGAACCTCTGCAATCGAACCGATTGGCATCGCTGAAACGAAGGAGCACCCGTGACAATGGAGTCGCTATTTCAAAAAAATCAAAATGGGGTGAAAGTATGCTTCGGATACCTTCACGAATTGGTGGTTTTATCGAATGGCGATGTAACGACATGTCGTCTAGACGCAAAAGGGGAAAATACCCTCGGCAATTGCCATGAGAAGTCCTTACAAGCTATTTGGTCTGACGCATTGCTGCCGTGGCATCAGAAAAATATTCAAGAAAACATGCGTGGGTGTGAATGGGAGTCATCTTTGTGCAATACATGTTTCCGTTTAGGTGTTATGAAGCCTTTTGGCGGTAATATTTCGCATGATATAGAGGATGTTTCCATTTTTCATCGCCGGGAATTTCCTTTCCCTACGTCATTAGTTATCGAGCCAGTAGCCCGCTGTAATTATAAATGCTGGGGGTGCTATGCCGGATTGGGGCAGCTAACTCGCACGGCAAAGATGTTGAATTTG
>CAISGE010000025.1 GCA_903884815.1 Candidatus Omnitrophota bacterium
ACGGGAGCGCCTGAGACCGCGGACTTCGTTCTCGACTACAGGCTGCCTCAGGATGACGAATCCCTTGTCCAGAACGCTTTTGAAAAGAAGGTGGAAGAAAAGGCTGCGGTCATTAAAGAGGACTACCACCAGAAGGAAGCGAAGCTGGAAGAAAAAGCGGAGAAACTCTCCGAAGACAAGCTTAAGGAAAAAGTGGCCTCCGGCGTCCAGTCCTTCGCCTTGAAAGGATCGTCCACGAAAGGCGAGGTGCAGGTAAATCTCCTCTCGCTTTCCCGGATGGCGGATAAAGGTTACCTGAGGTTCTCGGTCCTGAATTACTCGAAGACCCCGTATAAGCCTCTTAAGGCCACGGTGGGAGCCATTGAATACGAACGAAAGCTTCTCATCAAGAACCAGGAATCCGGGAATATCGAATTTCCTTCCGAACTGCAACTTTCCAAAGTCATCCAGCCCGACAGCTACGTCTACGGCGTGATCGTGTTCGATCTCCGGGTCCTCGGGAAAGGACAAAAACCGGTCTTCCGCCTTTTTGAGGACACTTTGGAGCAGGGCACCGGCCGGGATATCGAGCTGAAAGGGTTCCGGTGGTTCGAATGATCAAGTTCTTCGAGCGCTTCAAAAACAAAAGCACTTCGACCGTTCCTCCGGAACCGGGGTTCTCAGCTCCGCTGAAGGGTCTTGAAAAGCGCTGGTTCAAGATCAGGAACCTTTCTGAGAACGGATGGGTGATCTTGGGCGCCGCGTTAGTGATCCTTCTTATCGCGGGTTTTTTTCTGAGCCATAAGAACCCTAAACAAAAAGTCAAAAGTCTTGAGGCTCCGGAAGAGACCCGGGTGGCGATGACCACGACTTTCATGGAGCGCGCGATAGGCGCGTCTTCAAGATCGAAAAAAACGGTTGAATCCATAAAACCCCTGAAAGTGTTGCCGGGAACCAAGCGAAAACTCGACAGCGTCATGGGTGTCTTTCTTTTCAAGAAAGAGACGGAGCGGGAGTCGCAGACGAAGACCGAAAGAACAGAGAAAGTGAAGCTCGGTCTCGCGTCCGGAACCAAGATCCCGGCACTCCTGGGAGAGCGGGTGTTCAGTTTTAACGTGAACGCGCCCGTGGTGGCGGTCATTTCCAAAGACTTCACGTCCGGGGACAAGGTCGTGATCCCCAAAGGCTCAAAATTCCTGGGGGACGCGAACGTTCTGAAGTCTCTTGACCGGATCAATGTGCGATTTCACCTCCTGGTGCTCCCGGACGGCCGCGAGATCCGGGTGAACGCGCTCGCGCTTTCTGAAGACGGAGCTGCGGGGATCAAGGGAAAGGTGCAAAAACAAACGGACATGAAAATGGTGAAAGCGATCGGGGAGTCTGTCCTTTCCATGGGTGCGCTATTTCTGGGAGGCCGGTCGCAGGATCCTTTCAGCATGCAGGACCAGCTGGAGCTAAACGTCGCGCAAGGCCTTTCGGATGAGGCGCGCAAGAATTTAAGGAGTGTGAACGTCGAAAAGTCCGTCACAGCGGAGGCTTCAAAGCCGATCTTCGTTTATATGCTTGAGGCCGTGTAAATCAAAACAAAAAGGAGAAAAAAATGGACAAAGAAAAAAAGAACAAGGGTTTTGTTGAAAAAGAGAGAGTGCGCGTCGTCCCGACCCGAAGCGGCGAGGAGCTGCATTTCACGGTGGTGGAAGTGAACGGAAAACTGCGCGGAGACATCCGTTTCTTCGTGAAGAACGAGGAGAACGACGAGGTGTTTGCCGCCAAGCGCGGGATCAGCATCCTTCCGAGGCATTTCAAGGCATTCCAGGAAGGGGTCGCGGAACTCGGAGCAAAATTGGAAAACGAGAAGAAACCGGAATAAATCAGAAGCGCGGGATTTTCTCAAAGGTAAGGTAAAGGAGGAAGAGTCATGACGAAGTGTTTCAAAGAGGGAAAAAGCATTTGGAGGAGAATTGCTTGCTTTGGACTCGCGGTAACGGTTCTGGCCGCATCCTTCAGCGCTTACGCAGCGGATTCGGTGGTGCTGCGGCCGTCTGGGTCGCTTCTTAGCATTGACGAAGCGGTCTCAAACGCGCTTAAGGACTCCAGTGAGATAAAACGCGCACTCGCGCGTCTTGGAAAGGAGGAAGCCCTGTATAAGGGGGCACTTTCCGAGTTCTACCCAAAGATCAAGGCGGACGTCCAAGCTGGCGCTGCCACGGGAGATAGGACATTCCTGTCCTATCTGGATACGGGGATCGAGCAGCCGATCTTTCAGGGCGGGAAAGCGGTCGCTGAAAAGCGGAGACAGAACGCCGTTTGTGAGGTTGAGAAACTCCGGCTCGAAGAAGTAAAACTCGATCTGGAACTTGCGGTGCGAGTCCTTTACGCGCAGGTCCTGGAGGAAAAAGAGCTCACGAGGATCGCCCAGGGAGAAGTGAAGGAGCTTACAGCCGAGTGCGAGAGGATCAAGAAACTCTCCGGTAAAGAGGTGCTTCCGCGTCTTGAATCATTCAAGGTCGAATCGCATCTTGAAAGCGTGAAGCATTCGCTCGTTCAGCACAAGGAGACCTACGACTACCTGCTTACGGTCCTGCGGGAAACGGTGGGGATCGGGGAAGGAGAAGTCCTCGAGCTTCAGACGTACGGCAGCATTCAGGAGGTTGAAAGCGGGCTCGAGTCGTTTCTTGGCGCGTCGCGTGAAACCGATCCGGTTTACAAGGAAGGGTCTCTCATGATCCTGGCGAAGCAGCAGGAGAAACGCTCTCTCCAGGCGGAAAGATTCCCGCAACTCAGCCTCTCAACGCGCTGGAACAGTGTCCGGGACGTGTATGTGGACACGAACCGCGTGATC
>CAISGE010000026.1 GCA_903884815.1 Candidatus Omnitrophota bacterium
CTACATTATCCGAGGGCATGGGTTCTTCTCCTTTGAGCTGTTTCAGCAGCTCGGTTGTTTGTTCTGAAGAGAGAACCCTGCCTCTTTTTTCACAAAGTTTCAACTAACTTTAGCATCCCGCCTAATTACATCATCCAATCCGAATCTCATGATGTTTCTTATAAACGTTCCTTCCGTCCCTCCTCGATGCGGGTCTATAGAATAAACCTTAATCTGATTACCTCTTTTTGACCCACTCGCCAGCCAGATAGCTGACTTCCCCTCAAAAGAACCTATTTCAACAATCGACGTTTCTGCCGGACATTTTTTAGCGAGCGCATAAAGCAATCTTCCTTCTCTGTGGCTCAGCCAGCCCTCAACGTGGGAAACGGTTCTTTCTACTTCTAAAGTGTATTCGTTTGATTTGACGAATGAATCTGTGCGATTTATGGAAGTCATTTGGTTCGAGTTCTCCGGCGCTGGGGCGGTATCTTATCCGCGCTTGGGGGGAATCTCAAACTGTTTTTAAACGCGCGACACCGAGGTCCTTATTTTTTCGGCAGGCGAGGTGGTCTTTGCAAGTGCCAGGAAATCGACGCGCCGGGCGCCGTTTTTCTTGAGAAGCCTGGCCGCCTCATTCGCTGTGGCGCCCGTGGTCAGGACATCATCCAAAAGGAGAAAGAATTTTCCAAATGCTTGCGCCGGACGCCTCAGCTTGAAAGCGCCGTACACATTGACCGCGCGTTCTTCCCGACTGAGGGAGGTTTGACTTGGAATGGCGTGGCGTTTCAGGAGAAATTTCTTTTTGACGGGCGGCGTGAGTCTGGGTTTGAGTATCTCCGCAAAAATCTCCGCCTGGTTGAAATGCCGCTGGATAAGTTTCATCCGGTCGAGCGGGATGGGGAGAATGGCGTCGTACCCAGTGTCGGATGCTACGGCCTGGGCAAGCTGCACGGCGCGCTCACCGAAGGCTTTGAGGAGATAATCTTTTCGCGCATATTTGACGCCGTGCAGCAGTTCTCTGACCGGGGATTCATAGGCGTAAGCGGTCCAGACATGATCGAGGTATTCAAAACGCTCGCCCACCAACGCTGATTCCATTGGCCAGGCGCGGGTTTCCAGGGTCTCGGTGCAAGGTCGACAGAGTATTTTCTCTTCCAGCTTGAGAGTCGCGCGACACACTTCGCATGCGGCGGGATAGAAATGGCGGATCATGGCTTCTAAATAGTGGTGTAGCATGAGGTGTAATTTTATCATAATATCAATGCTTTAAAATCATTTAACAGGGGAGGCGTACGGAGCACGGCGAAGAAAAACGTATAACACCGTACGATGTACGCTGTGGGAATTTATTATTCGTTTGCCTCAGGGCGGGTTTTCCGTATAATACCGCCTCATTCAATCCACACATGAGAGAGGGTGAACACGAGTGTTAAAAGTCGACGTTGGAAATCACGAGCCGCTTGAACGGGCCCTGAAGCGCCTGAAGAAGAAATTGGAACGCGAAGGGATCATGAAGATCCTGAAGGCGCGGAAGAATTACGAAAAGCCCAGCGAGAAGAGGCGTCGTAAGTCCCGCATGTCCAAGTCCCGTAAGTTTAGCTTCTAGCAGATTCTGTTCGGAAGCTTTCCAGTTTACATCAAAGGGGCAGTCTCTCTGTTAGCAGAGGGGCTGCCCTTTTTTTGTTTCCCGAAAGTAAAAGGAATTACTTTTCGCGCGTTTCTATTTCTGTGAAGTGGAAATGCGCTTCTGCTTTTGGTATGATGCATTCCTGAAGAGGAAGAGTTCCGATCGAGTCAACAAGAGCGAAAGGGTAATAGCAACTCCCCAATCTATGGCAGCCAAATACCAGGGCTTTCCCGGCATGGAGGACATTCTCCCGGGGGAGATCGAGAAATGGCAATGGATCGAAGAAAAAGCCCGCGTCTTTTTTGATGCCGCCGGATTTAAAGAGATACGTACGCCTCTCCTCGAACCCACCGACCTTTTTGTCCGTTCTATCGGCCAGACCAGTGACATCGTCCATAAGGAGATGTTCTCCTTTAAGGATCGCGGCGAGCGGGACATGACGCTCCGGCCCGAGATGACCGCCTCGGTAGCCCGTTCCGTGGTCGAAAAAGGTCTTCTCAAAACATCAAAGTCCCTCCGGCTTTATTACATGGGCCCCATGTTCCGCGCTGAGCGTCCCCAGGCCGGCCGGAAGCGCCAGTTCCATCAGATCGGCGCCGAGATCGTCAATGAAGACGCGTCCGTCGATTTCGAGATCATCGCTCTCCTCTACAAGTTCCTGCAGTATGCCGGTCTCAAAGGAATTCGGCTGAACCTAAACGATCTTGGCGAAGAGGATGAGCGCGCCAAGGTGCGCGTCTCGCTCACGGATTATTTCTCCAAAGAAAAGCCCCGGCTTTGCAAGGACTGCCAGTGGCGGCTTGAGAAGAACGTCCTGCGTGTTTTTGATTGCAAGGTGCCGGGTTGTCAGCCGGTGATCAATGCGGCGCCGTGGGAGAATTTCTTCCCGCTGAGTGAACGTTTCAAGGCCCTCGGCACGAAACTTGAGGAGCATGGGATTCCTTACCACGTGAATCGGCGACTTGTGCGGGGACTCGACTATTATAACGGCGTGGTTTTCGAGATCACGGCGGAAGGCCTGGGCGCGCAGAATGCCGTGGCGGGCGGCGGGCGTTACAACAATCTTTATCAGGAACTTGGCGGAACAGCCACGCCGTGCACCGGGTTCAGCATCGGCATGGAGCGTCTCCTGACTGCGGTTGAAAGTCAGGACCCCAAGGCTTTTGATGTAATACGCTCCAGGAAAGTTTATTTCGCGCCGCTTGCGGAGGAAGCCGGGATCTTGAATTTGTGCCGGGATAAGGCGCTCGCGCTCCGCGAAGCGGGAATGCGCCCCGAGACAGCGCAGGGTGTTTTTTCTCTCAGCCAGCATCTCAAGAAGGCGAATCAGTTGGGCCTTCGTTTTATGGTGATCGTGGGGCCGGACGAACTCAAGAAAAAAGTCGTGGTGGTCAAAGACCTCGAGAAGAGGGAACAAGCCGAAGTTGACATTGAACAGATCCATAGCCATTTAGAAAAGGTGATGAATTTATGCTAAGAACGGTGACGTGCGGAGAATTGAACAAGAACTTTGTCGGAAAAACGGAAGCCCTGACCGGGTGGGTGGATACCCGTCGCGATCACGGGAACCTGATCTTTGTGGATCTCCGCGATCGCTGGGGCATCACCCAGATCGTTCTGAATCCCCAGGCAAACCCGGAAATGCATAAGATGGCGGAGTCTCTCCGCTCGGAATTTGTGATCCGCGTGAAGGGCAAAGTCAGCGCCCGGCCGGCCGGCACCGTGAATTCCAAGATCCCGACCGGAGAGATCGAGCTTCAGGCCGAAGAACTCGAGATCTTGAATACCTGTCTTCCGATGCCCTTCGAACTCGGGGAGAAGAATGTGGGGGAAGAGCTCCGGCTCCAGTACCGTTTCCTCGACCTCAGGCGCCGGGAAATGATCAACAACTTGACGCTTCGCCACCGTGTGACCAAGCTCGTGCACGAGTATCTCGACAAGCTGGGTTTTCTTGAAGTCGAGACGCCTTATCTGACCAAAAGCACGCCGGAAGGCGCGCGCGATTTTCTCGTGCCCTCGAGGCTTACGCCCGGAACTTTTTACGCCCTGCCGCAATCGCCGCAGCTTTTCAAACAGCTGCTCATGGTTTCCAATTACGACCGCTATTATCAGCTCGCGCGCTGTTTTCGTGATGAAGACCTCCGCAAGGACCGTCAGCCCGAGCACACCCAGATTGATCTTGAGATGTCCTTCATCGATGAAGAGGACATTATGGGCGTCGTGGAAGGCATGGTGGCCCATGTGTTCAAGCACGCCAAGCAGCATGAGATTAAGTTACCGCTGCGTCGTATGAGCTACAAAGATGCGATGGAGAAATATGGCTCCGACAAGCCGGACCTCCGCTACGGGATGGAAATCCGGGACCTGACACCGGTCTTTGAAAAAAGCGGTTTCAAGATCTTTGATGAAACGATCGCCAACGGCGGCCAGATCCGTGGCCTCGCGTTTACGCCGCCGGCAGGCGTGGATTTCTCTCGCAAGGATTTCGACGATCTGACCCAGTGGATCAAGACTTACGGGCCGAAGGGCTTGGCCTGGTTCAAGGTGACGGGGCCGGATCAGACGGAATCGCCGATCCAGAAATTCTTTGACGCGGCGCGTACCGGAAAGATCATACAGACGCTCGGCGCGAAACCCGGCGATATTATTTTCGCGGTGGCCGACAAGTTCAAGATCGCGGCCGTGTCACTTGGCGCTCTCCGTTGTTTCCTTGCCGACAAATACAAGATGATCCCGGAAGGGAAGTTCGAGCTTCTGTGGGTCGTGGATTTCCCGCTCTTTGAGTGGAATGAGGAAGAAAAGCGCTGCGACGCTTGTCATCATCCTTTCACCTCGCCCAAGCCTGAGGATGTGCCGTTCCTATCGACGGAACCTCTCAAGGTTCGGGCGCGCGCTTACGACCTTGTCTGTAACGGGACCGAGATGGGCGGCGGCAGTATCCGTATCCATGACCGGGCGGTGCAGTCCAAGATCTTCGATCTTTTGAACCTGAGTACCGAACAGGCGGAACTGCAGTTTGGGTTTCTACTGAAGGCGCTTTCTTTCGGCGCGCCGCCGCACGGGGGTCTCGCGATCGGACTCGACCGTTTCGTGACGCTGCTTTTAGGACTGGAATCAATTCGGGAAGTTATCGCATTTCCGAAAACGCAAAAGGGCACCTGCCTCATGACGGATGCACCGTCAGTGGCAACCGAACGACAGCTCAAGGAACTCAACATCGACGCGAAACGCATGTGGATCGAGCGTCCTAAAGCCTAGAAAAAGGGGACCTATCTTGCAAAAACTGATCAAGCTGAATTCCAACGACGAAGCGAAAGCTCTTTACGGCAATCTCGACCAGAATGTCCGGCAAGCGGAGAAGGATCACCGGGTCAAGATCGTAGCGCGCAATGACCGGATGAAGATCATGGGCGACAAAAAGAACGTGGAAGAGGCGCACCGTTTTTTTGTGAAGCTTCTTGAAATGCACCGCAAGGGCGGGCGTCTGCCTGAAAAGAAGGGTGAGGTTGTCGTGGAGGCCAAAGTCACGCCGCCGCAGGGGGGCGGGATCCACTTTTTCCATCGCGGGAAGGTGATCCAGGCACGAAGCGAGAACCAACTGGCGTATCTGAAGGCCATCGCGACGCACGATATCGTGATCTCGATCGGTCCCGCGGGTACCGGAAAGACGTATTTGGCCATGGCGGCGGCGATCGAAGCCCTCAAGAAAAAATATGTGGCGCGCATTATCCTGACGCGTCCCGCGGTCGAAGCCGGCGAAAATCTCGGGTTCCTGCCGGGCGATCTCGCGGCGAAGGTGAATCCGTATCTGCGGCCGCTTTATGACGCGCTCTATGACATGCTGGAATTCGATGAAGTGGCACGTTATACCGAGCGGGGAGCGATCGAGATCGCGCCGATCGCCTATATGCGTGGCCGGACGCTCAATGATTCCTTCGTGATCCTGGATGAAGCTCAGAACTGCACGCACAGCCAGATGAAGATGTTCCTCACGCGTCTCGGACAAACCTCCAAGGTTGTGATCACGGGGGATATCACCCAGATCGATCTTCCCGTGGCGAAAAAATCGGGGCTTGTCGAGATCCGCAACATCCTTGCCGATATCCCGGATATCCAGTTTATCTATCTGAACGAGACCGATGTGGTGCGCCATCCGCTTGTGCAGGAGATCATCAAAGCTTATGACAAGCACGAGCGGAAAACCGCCAAGGCCGAAGGCTAAGGTGAACGGTATCTTGTTTTCAGGGAGGTCCCTTTATGGCGTATGAGATCTATCTCAAGCAGGATTGTCCGAGGATCAAGGTCTCGGAGGTGACGCTTCGGAAGATCGCGACAAAGATCCTGACGGATCTGGGCTTCAAAAAGGCTGTGCTGAACATCGTGCTTTTGGACGCGCCTGAGATGCGAAAGCTCAATCGCCGTTATCTGAAGCACGCCTGGTCCACCGACGTCCTCGCGTTCAGTGAGAAAAAAGCCCCCGGTCATCTTAAGGAGACCGTCCCTGCCGCCGTGCTTGCCCGCAAAGATATTGATTTTCTCGGGGATATCGCGCTTGGCCTTCCGACGATACGCACCCAGGCCGCGGAGTACGGACACACCTTTGAAGAAGAGCTGCACTACTGCCTCTGCCACGGGATCCTGCATCTCATGGGCTATGAGGACAAGAACCGCACCGCTTTCAAGAAGATGCACCGCAAACAGGCCCAGATTCTCACCCGCGTCAAAAAGAAAAGCGTTTAACACTTCATGAGCATTCACAAGACCGAAGCCCTGGTCCTGAAGACTATGCCGTTCCGCTCCAGTTCCCTGATCGTGACCTTTTTCACGCCACAGCTTGGTAAGGTACGCGGGGTCGTGAAGGGCGTTCACCGGGAAGGGGAGATCCGTCAGGCGGGATTCGAGCTTTTCACCCACGCGGAGTATATCTTCTATGAAAAAAAGCGCTCCGACCTCCATTTGATCTCGGATGCCTCGATCCTTGAAAGCCACCACGCGCTTCGTGACAGGTTGGACGGGATCGCCTATGCCAGTTATTTTTGCGAGCTGGTGGATGAGCTCACCGAGGTGCAGGACCCGCATCCCAAAATCTTTGATCTCCTTAAAGAAAGCTTCCATTTCCTGCCCGTGATACCGCCTCCAAGGATCGAAACCGTTTTCGTGACCCAGCTTCTCCGGGAAATGGGCTGGCTTCCGTTCCTAGAAAGCTGTCTGGAATGCGGGGCAAAACCCATTGAAAAGGGCTTTTTTTCGATCCGCCATGGAGCGCTTATCTGCGAACGGTGTCGTCCGAAAGATACCGCGGCTTTGCCGGTGTCCTCAGCGGCTTTAGCGGTTCTTCGCGCTTATAGCAAAGAGGCCATGGAGGACTGCCTCCGCACTTCCCACAGTGCTCTGATCGAGGATCAGGTGAAGACCCTTATCACGACTTTTCTCAATTACCGCCTCGGCAAACTCCTCAAAACACGTCAATTCCTCGATTCTATCCGCGCGGTGCTGAAGGGGCCCTGATTCTCTCCGGACCCTGCTAGTGCCAGGCTCGCGAGCCAGGCTCTGGAGGGGTGATTAAGCCGCCTTGATTTGAGGCCTGACTGAACCTCCCCAATTGGGTCGCCCGCGACCCAATCTCCTTAGAATTATTTTTCTTAATATTCCGCAAGGATCATCCTAACCCCATTGTTTCAAACAACTTATGATAATAAAAATAGTTAGTAGGTATATTTGACTTATCTTTAATGGAGTGCTATGTTTCCGATAGAGATAAGAAGTAATAAGAAACATATAAATGTTATAAATTGCTATAAGTGAAAGAAAGGGGAAAATTAAGATGAACGGAAAGAAAGAGAATGGAATCGGAACCCCATACCTCTACTTCGGACTCTCAAATGAGGACCGCGAATCGGCCATCTATTTTCTCTTGGAATCCATTCTGAAAGCGAAAGATCAATCCCGCGGCCTGACCCGGACGCTTGGCTTTGACGAGGATGTGAATATTTACTTGGCCCATCTGCTTTTTGCGATTTCGATCCCGGAATACCACGATATGGCGGATCCCTTTCTTTCGAGCAATTCCCAGGAGGTCTTCGAATGGGTGCGGGAGACCGAGGATCCGATGCTTCGCTATTTTATCTTCAAGGTGAATGCCGACCATCTGCTCGTTCAATCCACGATCTTTAATCCGGACAGTACATTGGCCAAGCGGTTTTCGCTCAAACATGAACCCAAGGAGGCAAAAAGCGAGGAACGTTTGGCCGCGATCCTTTATTACAATCAGGCGTCACGCTGCCACAGTGGCGTCTATGACAAAAAGACCGGCGTCGGGGAAGTGCTCGGCAAGATCGCGAGCCAGTTTGACGTCTACCGGAATGTCCTTTCCGGCGTGAAAGACGACTATTTCAAGTTCATCGAATGCTTCCGCGAGCAGGCCTTCCAGCATTTCCTCGTGAAGCTGAGCGGCTATGAAAAGGAGCATCTCAAGGACATCAAGATGGAAAAATTCTTGGAGGTCTATCAGCGGTGGCTGACGACGAAGGCCCCGGAACTTAAGACATGTATTTTGCAGTTAACCCGGGAGCTCAGTCAGCTGGATCCAGAATTTCGTTTCGACATTACCAAACTCAACTGACCAACAGAGAAAAGGATTTTTGCGGAGCCTGCAGGCCTTACCCGGTGCCCTGCGTTTTGTACGCTTGGCGGGGAGGTCCGCGGGCTTCTTCATGTTGTCTCAGAAATATAATTTAATTCATACAAATCCGCCATACGTGGCGATGGGTGCTATAGTTTTAGCAGGAGCAGGACGAAGCAATAAACAGTGAATTGATGTCATTTTAAAAACAGTATGTAGTGGGTGGTAGTTAGTATGTCGAAGAGGTAGTGTGAGTTATTTGGCTAGAAGGAGGTCAAGTCCCAATTTCCCTGTAAATTCGGTTAGTTGAGGGCATAAGGTCTTCTGTTGGCTTTGGTGATGGTTCGTTCTTTGACAGCATCGTGTTTGAGTTCGTGACGAAGCGTAAGGATCTGCGCCTGCTCGTCGAACGTGAACTTCAGCGCGTTCCAGCGTTTGGCGACTCGTATCAATACCGCGTAAATAAGTTTGAGCCCGCTTTTCTCGGCAAAGAATCGCGGGATCACCTTGCTTCGCCTGTTTTCTTCGCCGAAAGAACGCTCGACAAGGTTCGTGGTCGTGATATGACGGCGGTGCTTGGCCGGACATCGCAGATGCTGGATGCAGGCCTCAAAGTCATCTTCGAAGCATTCCACGGCGGAAAGATATTGCGCCCGGTACTTCCAGCTGAATTCCTTCGCGTTACGTCTTGCCGTTTTCTGGTCCGGAGCGTAATAGACGGCATTGAGGTCAACCTTCATGTCGCTGATGATCGCGGAAGGGACCTTGCTCAAGATGTTGCCTTTTTTGTGAAAGAGGCAGCGCTGGCGCAGAGTTTTGGGGAATACCTGATCAAAGGCTTTGGTCATCCCGGGCGCTCCATCCGTCGTTCCAAGAACCGGGTCTTTCATGCCGCGCTTTTTGAGATCCCGGAAGATTTCGCAGCAATTCTCAAAAGATTCTTTGTTGCCGTGCCGGATCGACAAAAGAACCTTGGCGCCATTGGTAAGAATGCCCCATACAACCACAATGGCTTCAGAACGGCTCTTAAACATGCGCAAGGGTTCGTAAACAGCATCGCTGAAGATATAAGCCACGTCGTAGTGGCTCAGGTCTTGGCGACAGAATTTCTGATATTCGGTCCAGAGCGTTTCATTGAGCCGGCTGACGCCGCTTCTGGACAGAAGTATCCGGCCTTGCTCGTCTTTAAGCAGGTCTTCGATGTCTCGGGTGGAGCAGCCGTTGACGTACATCTCGACGGCCATATGTTCCAGCTGTTGGGTGTTCTTTTTTAAGTGCGGCCAGGTCTGGGATTCAAAGGGAACGGCCGTGTTACGAACCTGGGGGCGCTGGACATCCAGATGCCCTTCGCCGGTTCTGAGCGTTGAATGTTCATAACCGTTGCGATGCCCCTGACCTTGGTCGGTGTGTTTGTAATATTCGCGGCCGGTAAAATCGCTGACTTCGTTTTCGAGGATCTCTTGCACGATGCGCCTCATGGCCAGCTTTACCAGTTTCCCGAAAACGTCTTTGGAAGCCACGTTTTCGCCGAGGTTGTAACGCAGTTCATTGATTTCATTGTCGATTCTTTTGGTTGGTGGTAGTCTTTTGCTCGGCATGGGGCTATCTCCTTTGGTTTAGGGCTCGTCAAAGCCCGGTTGTTTGTAGCGACCAAAGAATACCTCATGCCACTCGTTTTTATAACCCTGAATTTACAGGGATTTTAAGACATAACC
>CAISGE010000027.1 GCA_903884815.1 Candidatus Omnitrophota bacterium
AAACCCACAGCACCGCTCGTTTCGGAGGGGCATACAACTATTGAGACTTCAGGCCTTCCTTTTAAGCCCGTGCTGATTCCGACCATTAATCTCGCGACTATTTCGACGCCCGACCTAGGGCAGGAAACAGTTCTCGACGGAGAGCTTAAGCTTTTCGGTAACCGCAGGATCATTCCCAATCCAGGAGCCAAAGGGCTCAAGCTCCCTAAAGGTTTCAAGATCTCTGAAGGCCCGCTCACTTTAACCCCGGGTAAGGCCAATCAGGTCACTCTATTCTTTGAAACCACACAGGGGTTGGTTTTCGTAGAGTTCAATTTGGACCTCCTCCAGGGAATACCCCACGCCAAAGATATCTTGTTCAGACAATTGCCACCCTTATTCGTCCAATTGGATGCCGCGAAAAGGGGATGGAAGTTTGATGGCAGTCTGCCGAAGGTCACAAGAGTTCTCGCGTATCCTGTTCTAGGCGAAAAAATGAAGCCGGGGAAGGCCACAGAAACACTGAATGCCGCTTTGAAGCAATTTTTCAATGAAAAATACGCCGGCAAATTCTCCGGCACAACCGAGGTCATACCGCGGGCGGTAGATTCACAGATCCAGATCTCCGCCAAGGACGGTATCATGACGCCCAGAGTCCTCGAACCCCGCTCCGAGAAGAGGGCCATACCCCTCCTCATCACCGCGGGTTTAATGGCGTTCTCGGCTCTGTCTGCGGCGGGGGATTCCGCCTTCACCGCTGCCGACCTGGGAAATAAGACTGAAACAACATTTATCACCCAAACCCCCAAAACAACTCCCGTAGAAATAGAAAAACCGGGCCTCACCCGAGTGACCGTATATCAAACCCCAGCAACGGGTGTCCAACCGGCAAAGCCTTCGACAGCAACGGCTGCCGCCGAACCGGCAAAGCCTTCGACCAAGCTATTCCCGATCCTGAGCGGAATTGCTGCTGCGATCGCCGCGCTCGTGGCGCTTGTCTCTGTCGCCATTCGGAGAATCAATAGAGTTCGAATGATTTCGCAGCTGGTCCGCGGAATCAAAGACCAAGGCGCGCCATTTGATGCGGCGAAGACAGACTTCCTGATCAGTAATTTGCTGGCATCCGTATCCGAGTCACAAGAAAAAATCGACATCCTGTCCGGCGTTGTGAGATCGCTTGAGAGATCAAGGAAGGCCCTGTCCAGTTCCGCCTTCTTCACGGACGCGATCGATCACATCAATACCTGGAGCCGGCTGGTTCTGGCCTCGGAACAAACGGAAAAGGCCGAGCCTTTCTCGAACCGTATTGACGACGTTCAAACGAGCATATACCGGCAGTTCGGATTTGAACCCTCGACCCAGAGCAGGGTCCAGATCGGGGATGTTGTCATGGCGGAAAAGGGTGGGGAATACTTCGTGATGGTCTATCAAGGACCGTCACACGACGAACAATCTGCAGACCAACCGGTATACGCGCAGAGGAAAATCGGCAGTGATCGGTACGCGGCACTTCCTTTCGAAGCGCCTGTCAATCATATCGGCGACCTCACGGGCTTTAATTTTATCCGCGTTTTCACTCCCGCCACCCGCTCCGAGTCTCGGGGATTCGGCGCGTGGCTGTATGATCTCGTGATAGGGATCAGAGATAGTCAAAGGATCGAAAACGTACGCGTTCATTTAATCGCGCTATCGAAGATTTCAAGAGAAGTTTTTACTGCAACTGAGATTCAGCGCATCGTCGAGCTAGCCTTAGCCGGCGTGACCTCCGAAAAGAGAAAAGCTGCGATCGTGTCTCATATGATCAGAAAGCTTAATAAAGATATGGCGGGCATGGACTTTACCGTTCGGGTTAAATTAATCAGGGATGTCGCGGTTCCGACGCTCCTGAAAATGCAGAAACGCTTTGAGATCTGGGCCGCCGTAAGACGGAGCCTCGAGCAAACGGCCGCGAAAGGCAGTGGGCAGGAGAATATTGAAACGCTGCTACGCAATCAATTCACATCCAACGGTCTTCCCCAGGTTCATGACGTCAATTTCGTGGAGGGGGATGTGCTGAGGGTTCAGTTTATCAATTCACCTAGTACGACTCAGTTCCTCCTCGTTCTCATTAACGACCAAGGTGGCAGGACATTCCAGATGATGGAAATGGACCCGGAAAACACGAGACTGCTTGCCAAAGGCGTTCCCCAAAACCTTAGCGATGCCGGCTTCGACAAAGTCTTCCATGTCGTGGCTAAATTTCGTCAGCTGCAGGCTCCGGCCATCGCCGAGCGCGCCGAGACGAGGTTGACTCCGGCGACGGTTGTGTCCGCTATCGGGATAGTATTGAGCGCCCTTGCGTTGACGCTTGGTATTCCCGGCATCGCTGTCCTACCGGCGATCGTAGCTGTTTTTGCCGTTCCTGTATTAATCTTCTCGCTCCTGAGCCTGCTTCAGGCGTCCGGAAAATTGACGTTTATCCAGCCTCTCTCTATCCCGCTTTTTTGGGGGGGCTTCATGTTAATGTTTGTGGTGGCTACTTCTCTGGCAGCGGGTCCCGTCACCTACATCATCGTGAGCGCCATCGGCGGTATTATTTCCGTGCTGCTCGCCACTCTTTTAGTCCCCAGGACCGGGCAGCGCGCTGGCGTCAGGGTGGATATCGAGAAATGGATGGACCGTGAAATTCCAGCGCTTAAGGCCAGTTCTCTGAGCGACAAGGAAGAAGCTAGGGATCATCTTGAATTGCTTGCAGCACAGCTTCGCATGCTCAACGATGACGGACTTCTGACGAAGGCCGACACTCGAACCTATATTCGACTCGCAGCCGGTCACGTGGAGCAATTGAGAACTCTCAGCGCGGACGGGAGCGACGCCGCGATGATCACGTCAAAGCTTGACTCGCTGTCGACAATCCTCGAATCGGCCAGCAAGTTTTTAGCTCCTGGAAAAGCTTCAGCCCCTCAAAAGGTCTTGCTCGGCCAAGAGTATTTACCCCCTTCCGATCCACGGGTGCAGGCCGCGGTGAAAAGATTCGACATCGCAATAGGGGTGAACGCCCTTTTAACGATCGCCTTGTTTTTTGTCGTACCGCCCATTTTGCTTGTGGCCTTCCCCGTGCTCCTGACCCTGATCACGCTCCGGCTTCATACGTCGGGGTTTCTTAAAGTTTCCCGAAAACACACCTTGCCTGTTGTTTTGGGAATTTCGCTCATCACCATGATGGTGGTCATGGCTTCTTCCATATTGGGAACGGAGATTGTAGGATCCATGCAATCCGCCAGCAATTTTCCCGTTATGATGATGTCGCCCGACGGAAGCCCGACCTTCATGATGTCACCCGATTTGATGCAGGCAAAGCCTTGGTTCTATATTTCTCCATCTCTACTTCCTTCCATCATTCTTTCGTCAGTTCTGGGTTTCTTAAACGGCCTTGGGACCTTACGTTCTACGGACCGTGCGAGACGGCTCAAGGACGAAGGACGGGAAGAAATCCTTGCGGACGCGATAAAGCAAGTAGAGCAGTTGGAGAAAAGCTTTGATCCCGATTCCGAGGCGATGCCGGTCCAATGGCTTAGGGCGATTTCCGACAGGCTGCGCTTGGCCGCAAGCGGCATGCTTGGCATCTCCCTCATAAATTTTCAACCCAACGGGCCCGCCGAAGAGTCCGCCTGGTTAGTGGAGGCGGCCCATCATGCTGAATCACTGCGCGATCTCCTCCAAGCGACACCGGCGGACCGGCAAGGTCTCAAGTCGGGCACCAAGCTAACCGCTCAAGAGCTTGATCAAGCCCTCGAGTCATTGCAGACGGCCATCAGGGCCGCACGCAGCACGATTGAATGGAAAAACTATCTGGATCATTTGCCCGTCCTGCAGGAAGCGGAGAGAGTGGGATCTCCGGGTCTGGCTGATGTTCTAAAACGAGGAAACCCCAAAACTATAGAGGCAGCAGTGGCTCAGGTAGCCCGGGCTGCCAAGACTGACCCGAGTCTGAATAATGCGATGCAACTGGCGCTGAGAAAGGCCGCGTTGGTCCAGCTGGGTGTGGTTTCAGATGGACCGGACGGTACCCGGATATGTAATGGGATCGCGGGGGATAACAAGAATATGGACACTGCAACTCTGGAACAGGTCACCGCCGCTGTCGATACTTATCTTTTGCAGCTTGCCGGATATAAGTTCGAGGGCCGGGGAATTGAAAACTTCCTTCGTTTAGAAGACGAAAATCATACGAAGCTGCTCACGACCCAGAGTGTGACGGAAGCACGACGCCTGGTAGAAGTCCTCCGGGCAGCCGCCATCGCCGAACGCTCCGAGAAGAGGACGATCACGACCGCTGCGGCAATCGCAGCAGCAGCCACAATCTCTACTGCAGCGGCTGGTGTTACTGTTTCCAATTCAACCATCACTCCGACGGTTCCCGGTAAGGCCAGCGTCGGGTTTTTTGTCTTGAATGATGGCGCGACTACTACTTCCGTAACTTGCAGGCTTGAAAAATCTCTGACGATGCAAGCGGGCAGCTGGACACCCGTTTTTTCCATCATAGGAGTGGAGCTTCCGAGCCAGACTGCCACTTTTATTCCTTTTGACGATGTACCGACGACTGGAGCCAGGGGATTCTTCCGGGTGGTGGTGGAGGAGCCGACGAAAGCGAAAACGGCTGCTGCTCCCGCGAAGACGACGGCAACAGGAGCCGCGGTGCCCCAAGCTGTGCCCACGGTGTACGGGCTTCCCGTGACTGGCAAGCAGTGGCCCGTGAATATTCCGGGAGAGATAACGGGTCCCATCCTGCTCAACGGTAAGGTGGCTACGGCGACCACGACCCTCGATGGAAAGACCGCGACTTATGCGGTGGACTTGAATAAGGGCACGGTCACCACACGCAACGAGAAGAGAACGTTCACGGCTCAATTTTTGGATGCCGCGAGCACAACACTTCGCGATGCATTGGCAGACCCAAAAACCATCGGGAGGAGAGACTGGACCTTGACGCAAATGCTCGCCCTGATCGATGCGAGCGTCCTCGAAGCTGAAGGATTTTCCGTCAAAGATCTTGCCTACTGGCTCACTGGAGATAAAGATTTCAATCCCGAGGCCAGCCTGAAAATGGCCCATAAGATCAATCCCTTTGTGACTGCTTTGAAATGGGTAAGCAGTTTTCTCAATCACGATTACAATTTCTCGGCTGATATTACAGGTTTCATTTCCACGACTGAAGGCAAAGCGTTTGTTGAGCGAACCCAAGCAATAGCCCGCGCCGAGAATAGGGATGGTTCGTTGTTGCTGCCTGTAACCGGTCTGAAAAACGATCATCCGCTCTATACCTATTATAATTTCGAAGATCCCCAAGAGAGAGCTGTAATAGAGGCGCTCCTCGCAGCCTCCCAAGGTTTCGATCACGTGCGCGTCTTGTCAGTCAATACGGCTGAGGCGCAATGGCTGCAAAAGGCTCAAAGTCTGGGAATCTCTCCTGTGGAAGTCCGGCAGGTTAATGTTGATCAATTAGCGATTAACAACGATCGCCTCGGCAGGACGCTAGAAGTAACTCGTACAGATCCTCAAACGGGCCGTAAATCCACTATGAATGTTCCGGCGGGCTCTTTTTATTCGGTTCCGGATTACGTAGAAAATCGTATTTTCCCCGCCAAAGGTCAGGAAACGGCCGTTGTCCGGCAGGTCTTCGCGTGGCGGAAAGCCCAGATCGATCAATTTGGTCAAACTTATGCAGGAGTCCCAGCCGATAGACAATGGCGCATTGCGACCACCACTGGTTCTTCAGCCGGTATTGTGAAAACCAAGAACGCCGTTGCCGATCTCATCGCGCAAGGGATCATCGTATACCTACCGAACGAACAAGTTGGCCAGCAACTTCGTCTCATCGGAGAAACTGCTGAAAAGTTTATTCAAAGAATCGGCCGCAACGAGGTGAGGACGGATTTGAAACTCAGGGATCCGGTATATTTTGGAAGCAGCTTGGAACACGAGATCACAGTGATGGAGGTCAATCCGCGATCAGCGCATCTTCAAATCTCTTATAAAATGGGCGCGCAGGAGAGGACCAGCTACGTGACCGTTGCCGAGGACGATGAAATTTTTGCTGCACGAGAAGACCAGCAGATCAGTCTGGGCACGGTCGTTGCCATAGATGCGAACACGAACACCGTCGGCGTGGAATTCCGCTCCGAGAAGAGGGAGTTTACGGCGGATGTCCGAGCACTTCAGGCGGATGTCGATGCGCTAAAAGCGGATGCGAATGTACCCAAGAGCTTGAACCCGCAAATTTTCCCCACTCAGAAGCAGGGGACCCCGGGTCTTCGCTTCTATTTAGCGACCAAGACCGGGAAAACCGTCAGGGTCGATGTGGATTATGCGGCCGGGATCAGGTTTGATGCAACAAGGGGTGTGCTTATCTTAAGTAGCGGCAGTTCGGCGCTGGGCGGCGAAGTTGTCGAGGATGAGGTGCCTTTAACGCTTGATGTGGACGTCACCGTACCGCTTTCTCTGGCGGAAGTCCAGGCGCTCGTCAAAGCAAAAGAAACGGGGACTTTAGAGACGGATAAGACATGGGCCTCGGTCCGTACAAGGCAAGCGCTTCAGGATGAAGTTGGGAAACTCTTGTCGCCGGAAGTCCTGGCTTGGTACGGCAATACGCATTTCACTTTCCGTACCGGTGTGCTGGCGGATGTATTTTGGGGCATCATCGTTCGCGCCGAGGGGATATCCCCGAAAGAGGCACAGGCCGTCGCGGATGTTATGACAAAGTTCTATGAGGCGAAGACGGCCAAAGAGTTCAATCTTTCCCGCTTCCTCGAAGCCGTTCAGCCAATCCTTGCGGAGCATCCGATCTTCGCGGTATCGGCGACTCCCGGGAAACTCATCGAGGATTTCTCGAAGGATCTTTCTGACGATGAATGGGCCCAGCTGGGGCTGGACATGATGATGAATTCCGGGCAGGAATTGGCGGCCGTCATGGACAAGAAGGCGCCCACAAAGGAACAGGCTGCCATCACGGAGAAGTTCAATGCGATCAAGAAAATGACCGACGTGGAGGGAAAACTCATTGGTACTCGCATGGGGCTCAAAAAGGTCAAGGATGTCGCCCGAGGATTGGTCGCCGAGGCAAACAAGGCCGAGGGCATTACCCCGACAATGCGGATTACGTCGGAAGAAGCGTTGAAAGAGGTTCTCGGAATGAAAGACAAATGCTTCGCGAACATCTTGTTCTCAAAGGCTTCCAGAAATGCGGGACTTAGCGCGATGCAGCGGAAGGCCGCTATGGCCGCCTCGCAGAAGAATCCTTCGGCGATCACGGCGGGTATGGAAATTTCCGCAGAGCTCACGAAGGCTTGGCCGGACGTTTTTACTCTGGTCGGTAAAGTGCAACGATATATTCAGGTCAACAATGGTCCGTTAGCGGGCATGATCAAGACCTTAACCGAACTCCTTACGGCGAGCCGCTCGACGTCGGTGGCCGCGTAAGTTTGAATTTTCGCACTGGCGCGGGTTTTACGGTCTTCGGATCGTTGGCCTGGGCTGGGAGATTTCAAAGATCTACAGGTGAGCTTCACAAAGCCCGGTCCCAATACCAATCAATTTCAACTTGTTGAAATTGGGGCCGGCCTAACGACCCTTCATAAAATAAAGTCAAAGTCAGGCCGGTTGGAGGAGAGTCCTCCGGCCGGGCTTTTCTTTTCCCTCCTACCCTCTGACACACCGGGTGTGTATATTAGTATTCAGCAGATTAATGTTGACAATTATTCATATCCTTGTAAGCTGCTCTCGGTCAACCCAATGAACACACCCGGTGTGTCCGGGGACGAGAGGAGGAGAGCTTGTGGGCTACAGAAAAGTTGCGCTGAAGACGGGTTGTTACTACCACATTTTCACGAGAAGCATTGCAGGATTTGAAGTATTCCGTTATCGCGAAGAATACCTGAGATTCTTGGAAACATTCAGGTTTTATCAATGCGAACGCCCCATACTTCGCTTTTCGAAAAAAGACTTTCTTCGCGAACGTCTATCATCGGGACCAGACTATGTCCGGCTTATTGCATACTGCATCATGCCAACCCACGTTCATTTCATTCTGGAACAGCTAGCTGAGGCCGGAATTTCGGAATGCATGAGACTGACTCTCAATAGCTATGCGCGATATTTTAATGAGAAATCCGGCAGGAAAGGACCTCTCTGGGAGTCACGCTTTCAAAATCGCCTTATCGAAACAGACGAGTATGCACTTCACCTTTCTCGATACATCCATTTGAACCCGACCTCCGCGGGGTTGGTGACACGCCCCGAGGATTGGGAATTTTCTTCATACCGTGAGTATCTGGGGCTATGTCGCGAACCTCAACTCTGTGAATTCATCAAAATAATTCCTTTGTCAGCGGACCGCTATCGAAAGTTCGCCGAGGACCACGCAGATCATCAGCGGACCTTGCAGGTCCTTAAGGCCCATCTGATAGATTAACCCCTGGACACACCCGGTGTGACCAGGGTGAAAAAAGATGGCCGCAAGATTGACAGAGGGTTGGGAACGGGAGTATTATACGCCCATGCGAGACTTACGGGTCTCGACTCACCTGTAGAGGTTCGTGGCCACCAGATCCCCACTCGGTCACGAACCTCTTTTTTTTACCCGCCCGTGCAGTTTCGGGCTGGAGTAATCGGCCAAGCATTGTGGCGGATTCAGGCAGGGCAGGGAATTAGTTTTTTGCGAACCGACTGATGCGAATTGAACCATTTTCAATCGTGTCCAAGTCATTGTCTAATTTCTAAAGGGTTGACTTAGACTGTACTGATTCCCTATTATAAAATCCAACGACAATCAGGCGTAGGTTGAAAGGGTTCACGGAGGGTTTATGGAACCGTATAAAGATGTAAGATTTACGGAGAAGAAGGTCGACGAGAGCTGGAAGGAACAGGCGGAAACCGTTAAGGCAAAGGCCGCGGCAACTCCACCTCCGGCCAGTTCGACGACGAAGTCGAAGCCCGCCGAATCCTCAAAGGTTTTTCTCGGCCTCATCCAGACGCTCGGCTATCAGGCCCTCATGCATTTAGGTGAGATTCCGGACCCGGCGACCCAACAACGCGAGGTCAACACCGACGCGGCCAAAGAAGCCATTGATCTTCTTATCACACTCCACGACAAGACCCAGGGCAATTTGAGCGAGGACGAAATGAAGATGCTCGAAACCCTTCTCACGCAACTTCAGATCAAGTTCTCCCAAAGCGTGTAAGATGATGAAAGGCGCTAAAGGCAAAATCCTACGGTTTGTAATCAGCTTTGTCGCCATCGGGCTCACGGTCTACTTTATGCGCGACAAGCTTCACGAGGCCGCGGCGATTCTGCGTCATGAGTTCCTTTGGGGCTGGTTTCTCCTCGCGATCGCAGGTTATTTTGTGGCCCTCGCCATCCTTGCCGTGCGCCTTCAATGGGTTTTCAGGGTCCAGAATATTCACCTGAATTTCCGCGAAACCTATCACCTGGGTTTTGTGGGCCTCTTTTACAATCTCATGCTGCCGTCCGCCGTCGGGGGGGACGTCGTCAAGGCCTTTTATGCCTACAAGCATTCCGGCAAGAAGATCGAATCGGCCACGTCGATCCTTCTGGACCGGCTCCTGGGCTTTGTCGCGATCATCGTCATGGCATGTATGGGACTCCTCAGCTTCAGTAAGGACGCCGAAAGCGCCTATGTGGATTACGCGGTTTATGGTGCCTGCGGCGTGCTGGTGTTCACGATCCTGTTCTTTGCGAGCCGCCGGTTCGCCCGTCTCTTTAAAGGACTCGCCCGGCTTATCCCCAGCGAGAAATGGAAGCTGCAACTCGCCGAAGTCTATCATGCGATCTATGGTTACCGGCATCACCGCGGACCCGTTTTGATGGCGGTCCTGCTTTCTTTTGTCGGCCAGGCATTTTTTATTTCTGTGAATTACTGGACCGCTCTTTCGATCGGCGCCGACATTCACTACGGAACATTTTTTATCTTGATACCCGTAAGTTACATCGTTAGTATGGCACCTTCCATCGGCGGGCTGGGTGTAAGGGAAGCGACGCTGATCTATTTATTCAGCCGCTATTTACCGTCCGAAAGAGCGCTGGCTTTTACAGTTTTGGTGGATGTCATGATCTACTTGTTCGGCATCGGATCCGGGATCTGGTATGCCTTCCGGGGCGGCCTCAAGGCCGGAAATCCCGAAGAAATGGAAATGCTGCAAACCTTAAAGAAATAATGAACGGTTGAATCCGGAGTTTTTGCATTTATGAAGAAGTTCTTGGTCATTCATGGTCCGAATCTGCAGCTCCTGGGAGACCGGGAAGTGTCCGTCTATGGGAAGGTGACGCTCAAGCAGATCAATGAGGCCCTTGAGAAGGAAGCTGCGGCTCTCGGCGTCACGCTGGAGATCCTTCAAAGCAATCACGAAGGCGCCTTAGTCGACCGGATCGGGAACGCCGCCAAAGAATTCGCCGGTATCTTGATCAATCCAGCCGCTTACACCCACACCAGTGTCGCGATCCGCGATGCCCTTGCCGCCAGCGGCCTCCCGGCCGTGGAGGTTCATCTCAGCCATATCTACAAACGTGAAGATTTTCGCCAGCATTCCATGACCGCTCCGGCATGCATTGCCCAGGTAACGGGGTTCGGGAAAGACAGCTATCTTCTGGGCCTCCGGGGCCTTGTGGTCCATACTACCAAAACTAAAACTGCCAAAAAGGCAACAGTTGCGAGGAAATGAAAATGAATGTTAAAGAGATCAAAGAACTTTTAGAGTTGATGGCCGAGCACAATGTCGGAGAGATCGAGATCGAGAAAGATAACGCGAAGATCAAGCTCCGCAAGCTGCCGACAGGGCAGGTCGTGATGCAGAGCGCGCCCCAAATGATGGCGCCGATGCAGACCCCAATGCAAGCCCCGTCTCAGGCCGCGGCGCCCGCAGCGACACCGGCTCTCGAGGAAGGCGTCACGATCGTTCGCTCTCCGATGGTCGGAACATTTTACGCTTCGCCCGCGCCCGACCAGCCGGCCTATGTCACGGTCGGCAAAGTGGTCAAGGATGGCGATGTGCTCTGCATTGTCGAGGCCATGAAGCTCATGAACGAGATCAAGTCGGAATTGGCCGGAACCGTGGTAGAGATCCTGGTACAGAATGGCCAGACCGTGGAATACGACCAGCCGATCCTGAAGATCAAAAAATAGCTGATCTTTAAGCTTCCTTCAACGTTCAACTATTCAGGCGGGGAAATATCATGTTCTCAAAGATCCTCATAGCAAATCGCGGCGAGATCGCGGTACGAATCATCCGGGCTTGTCGTGAGATGGGCATTCAAACAGTCGCGGTCTTTTCCAAGGCCGACCGGGAATCCCTTCACGTGAAGTTGGCCGACGACGCCATCTGCATCGGGGAGTCCCCGAGCTCCGAAAGTTATCTCAACATCCCGTCGCTTATTTCCGCGGCGGAGATCGCCGATGTCGAAGCGATCCATCCCGGCTACGGATTCCTGGCGGAAAACGCGCATTTCGCCGAGATCTGTGAATCCTGCCAGATCAAATTCATCGGCCCAAAGCCTGAAAGCATCCGCATGGCCGGCGACAAATCGAATGCGCGCATTGAGATGAAGAAGGCCGGCATCCCGATCATTCCGGGGAGCAAAGGCGCGGTCACCGATCAGGAAGAGGCCCTGCATCTCGCAAAAAGGCTTGGGTATCCCGTGATCGTCAAGGCGTCGGCGGGCGGCGGGGGCAAAGGCATCAAGATCGCCCACAATGACGGCAAACTCATCAGCGCGTATCTGACGGCGCAGACGGAAGCCGCGGCCGCTTTCGGCAACGGCGAAGTCTATATCGAAAAATACATTGAGGAACCGCGTCATATCGAGGTCCAGATCATCGCGGACAGCTTTGGGAACGTCGTGCATCTCGGCGAGCGTGATTGTTCGGTGCAGCGACGCCATCAAAAACTGATCGAAGAGTCTCCCGCTCCGGGCATGAGCGCCAAGCTCCGCAAAAAGATCGGCGACACAGCCATCCGCGCGGCCAAAGCATTCAAGTACGAGAATGCCGGGACCATCGAGTTCCTCCTCGATAAGAACGAGGACTTCTACTTCATGGAGATGAACACGCGTCTTCAGGTCGAGCATCCGGTGACCGAAATGGTGACAGGCCTGGATCTTGTGAAGGAGCAGCTGCGGGTAGCGGCGGGAGAAAAGCTGAGTTTCACGCAGGAACAGGTGACAATCACGGGGCATGCCATTGAGTGCCGCATCAATGCCGAAGATCCTGAAAATAATTTTATGCCGTCTCCCGGAAAGATCGATGTCTGGCGTATGCCCGGGGGACCCAACGTTCGCATCGACAGCCATGTTTATACAGGCTATTCGATCCCGCCCTTTTATGATTCGATGATCGCCAAACTGATCGCTTACGGCAAGAACCGCCAGGACGCGATCACGGTGATGCTGCGGGCGCTTCGGGAGATCGAGGTCAAGCCAATCAAAACGACAGCTTCGCTTCACACGCGTATTCTCAGCCATCCGCGGTTCCGGCAAGGCAGCGTGAACACGAAGTTCATCGAGTCGACGATCTACGGCGCAGGCAAGGCGGAAGAGTCGGTAGCCTCCAAAGAAAAAAAATGAAATGAAGGTCACCAACGCCTTTGCCCAGCTCTTCGCGATTCTCGCGTTCTTGACACTCGGCAGTTTGATGATCATTGTCTCGCTGCATCTTCTGGCCTTTGATGACGCCATCTTGAAGGTCCAGGAGATCTATCAAAGTTCGTGGCGATCTGTACAAGTCGGGCTGGTGGGAATCACCTTCATCGTTTTGGGACTCGCATTCGCCAAGATACTCGTGAAAGCCGGGCGACCGAACGAGGTGGTAATCTTTCAAAGCGAAATCGGCCCGATGGTTGTTTCATCCACCACCTTAGGGAACGCCGCCGTCAAAGCGGCCAAGCGTTTCCCGCTCGTCAAGAACGTGAAGGTGAAAGTCAACATCATCGGCCGCAATATTGAGATCAAGCTCCGACTCGTTCTTTGGGCGGGGGGACACGTGCCGGCGATCCTGGCCGAATTGCAGCAAGAGGTCCAGCAGCGCGTCAAGCGACTTTTGGGGGCGGAAAATCAGCTCTTGGTGATCTGTGATGTGAAGGGCATTGATGAAAGCAGTAAGGAACTGCAGGGCTCGGGGATGGTCGGGAAATAAGCAGTTTTTGAAATATTAGCGCGCCCGGCGGTCGGGCGCTTAAATCCAAACATTAAAAGGAGTTGATCATGAAGCGCATTGGAATGTTGACAGGTGGCGGGGATTGTCCGGGACTTAACGCGGTGATCCGCGGGGTGGTGCTCACGGCGAAGGCGGCCGGATGGCAAGTGCTCGGATTCAAGAACGGGTGGAAGGGCATCATACAAAATGATTTCATAGAACTCGATGAGAACTCGGTCTCGGAGATCCTGTGGCGCGGCGGCACGATCCTTAAAACCTCCCGCACAAACCCCTACAAAAAAACGGGAGATGTCGCAAAGGTTCGCAAAACGATGAAGAAAAACAAGCTCGATGCCTTGATTGCGATCGGCGGAGAAGATACGCTCGGCGCCGGGAACAAGCTTTTCAAGGATGGAATACCGGTGATCGGTGTTCCGAAAACTATCGACAACGATCTCAACGCGACGGATTACACGTTTGGTTATGATACAGCGCTGAACGTCGCAACCGAGTGTCTTGACCGGATCCGCACCACGGCGGAGTCTCATAATCGCGTCATGGTGGTCGAGATCATGGGACGGCACGCCGGATGGATCGCGCTTGAGGCCGGTATTGCGGGTGGGGCGGATGTGGTCCTTATTCCCGAAGTCCCGATGTCTGTCAACGAGATCTGTGGCTACATCAAGCAGCGGCGGGCGCGCGGCAAGGATTTCAACATTGTCGCGGTTTCGGAAGGATTTTCCATCAAGGGAGAGGAACTCGTCACGGCAAAAAAAGACATCGACGCTTTTGGGCACGTGATCCTCGGCGGCGTGGGGGACAGGCTTGCGAAACTCATCGAAAAGAAAACCGGTCTCGAGACCCGCTGCACCGTCCTGGGCCATATTCAGCGCGGGGGGACCCCGACAGGATTCGACCGCGTGCTTGGAACCCGGATGGGCGTCAAGGCTGTTCAGCTCGTTCAGCAGGGAAAGTTCGGGCAGATGGTCAGCCTTTGCGGCCGTGATATCGTCTCGGTTTCCTTGCAGGAAGCGGTCGGCGAACTCAAAACTGTTCCAGCGGGAATGTATGAGCTGGCCAAGATATTCTTCGGCTAACCTACCCTTGTCTTATATTTTTTTGATAAATGGGCAACAAGGGTTGTCCCAATTACCGCTTTGCGGTAATTGAATAGTATTGGGACCATCCCAACTTTGACTTTAATTATCTAAAGAGCAGTTGGGATGGCCACAATTTCTACTTCGTAAAAATTGAAAGGTATCGGGACCATGAAAAACACCTTTGAGACGATCGTTCTGGAGCATCAGGAAACATTCGTGAAAACTTTTGTTCCGGCTCAGTTTGAGGTGCTCGAAAAAATGGCGCACGCGATCATTCTTGCGCTCAAGGCCGGACATAAGCTCCTGCTTTGCGGGAACGGCGGTTCCGCTTCGGATTGTCAGCATATCTCGGCTGAATTTGTGGGCCGCTTCGAGAAGACCCGGCAGAGCCTCCCTTCGGTCGCCCTGACCTCTGACATTGCCGCCCTCACAGCGATCGGAAATGATTTTGGTTTCGACAAGATCTTTTCCCGTCAAATCGAGGGTCTTGGACAAAAAGGGGACATTCTTGTGGTGCTTTCTACAAGCGGCCGCTCTCCCAACATCCTTGAAGCGATCACTCAGGCAAAAGAAAAGGGCATCCTCACGCTGGGGTTCACGGGAAAAGACGGCGGTATTCTGAAAGACGCCGTGGACCTTTGTTTCATCGCCAAATCGCATAAGACCACGCATATCCAGGAAGCCCATATGACGGCGCTCCACGCGATCTGCGAAGTCGTGGAAACGATCCTTTTCGGATAATCGGGACTCCATCCCATGCCCACGAAAATCCTTTCACAAAAAAAGCTGTCCGCCACCGTTCGTCGTCTCAAGGCACAGGGAAAGCGTGTCGCTTTTACGAACGGAACGTTCGACATCCTGCATCTGGGGCATGTGACTTATCTCCAGAAAGCCCGTTCCACCGCGGACGTGTTGATCGTGGGGGTCAACACAGACCGATCGGTCAAAACGTATAAAGATCCCAGTCGCCCGATCAATCCGGAGCAGGACCGCATCAAGGTCTTGACGGCCCTTGCCTGCGTGGACTATGCCATTCTTTTTAATGATCCCACGCCTCTCCAGCTTATTGAGAAGATCCGGCCCGACGTACTTGTAAAAGGAGCGGACTGGGCGATTAAAGACATCGTGGGCGCGCAAGAGGTCCTTTCCTGGGGCGGAAAAGTCCGCCGCATTCCGCTTGTGAAAGGCCGCTCTTCGACGCGGGTGATCAAGATCATGAAGCTCGGATAGCTTATGTCCTGGAAGGACGCTGTTTTTCGCGATTTCAGCCTTTATGCGGTAACCGATATTCAGCAAGAAGGAACGGAAATTCTCCAATCTGTTGCGGGGGCTTATAGGGGCGGAGTCGACATCGTCCAACTCCGTTCAAAGCTGTTGTCCGATGCAGCGTTGATCCGGTTAGGACTTGCGATCCGAAAGATTGCGCAAAAGCAACGTAAGCTCTTTTTTATGAATGACCGCGTGGATCTAGCCGTGGCGACTGGAGCGGATGGCGTGCATCTCGGACAGGACGATATGCCCTTGGCTATGGCGCGCGCCCTAATCCGGAAATCAGGCTTGAAGATGTGGGTCGGAAAATCGACGCATAGCTTAAGGCAAGCCTTGGCGGCCGTCAAAGAAGGTGCGGATTATATTGGGGTGGGACCCGTGTTCGCGACGCCGACAAAGCCGCATGCCCGTTCCGTGGGGCTCGGATTTGTCAGACAAGCAGCCGCGAACGTGCGTATCCCCTGGGTCGCGATCGGAGGAATCGATCATGAAAATATCGCGGAGGTCGTCCAAGCCGGTGCCGGCCGGGTCGCTGTTGTCAGAGCCATTTTCGCAACAAAAAATGCTGAAATTTCTGCTAAGAAATTGAAACTCAAACTAAAGGGAATAAGACATGTCTAAATCTCCTGATTTGATCGTGATCGGAACTGTCGCCATTGACGAGCTTTCCACGCCCTTTGGCGCCCAGCAGACCGTGTTCGGAGGTTCTGCTTCTTATTTCTCCTACGCCGCCAGTTTTTTCACCAAAGTTGGCGTTGTGGCCGTGGTCGGCCAGGATTTTCCGGAGGAGTACCGGAAAGTTCTTAGCGAAAAGGAGATCGATCTGAGCCATCTTATGACGCTTCCGGGCAAAACTTTCCACTGGAAGGGAAAGTACGAAGCGGACATGAATTCCGCGATCACCCTCCAGACGGATCTCAACGTCCTTTTAGACTTCAAGCCGGAACTGAAATTCGCGCACACCCCGGAATATGTTTTTCTCGCGAATGTGGATCCGGACCTTCAACTCCGCGTCCTGGATCAAGTGCACGGCTCGTCGCTAAAGTTCGTTGCCTGTGACACCATGAACTTCTGGATTAAGAACAAGCGGGATTCGGTTGAGAAAGTCCTTCGTCGTGTTCACGCGGTGTTCATGAACGACGGAGAGGCGCGCCAGCTCACCGGCGAAGTCAATCTGATCAAGGCGGCTCAAAATATCCACAATATGGGACCGGAATACGTGATCATCAAAAAGGGCGAACACGGAGCCTTGCTGTACAGTCACGAAGGTCTCTTTGTTTATCCCGCCTATCCTTTGGAGAGCGTGTACGACCCCACGGGGGCGGGGGACAGTTTTGCGGGCGGCGTGATGGGCTATCTCGCGGCAGCGCGTAAGGTCAATCTCAAAACCCTGAAAACAGCAATCGGCTACGGAACGATCGTGGCTTCTTTCACGGTCGAAAAATTCGGGCTTGATCGTCTTCGCGAGGTCAAACGCGACCAGTTTGACAAACGGCTGGAAGTTTTGAAAAAAATCTGTAAAATCTAAGTTCATTCGGCAAATCAAATTAAGCGGGATTAGCATAGTGGTAATGTTCCAGCTTCCCAAGCTGGCTAGACGGGTTCGATTCCCGTATCCCGCTCCACTTTTGTATAGTAGAGCGAAATTTGATGTCAGCGATTACGTCAGCGCCCTTACAGGCTCAAACACTGTATTGACGTTTTTTCTGATTTTGTCCTGCCCCAGAGTGGCCGGTTTTCATAAAACCCGTAACACCATCGGGGGGGCTTAAGACAAGCTCGGCAAGCCGTATCAGCAACAATCACGTGGTCACTGCGCCCAAAAAGCAAACTATCATCACCCAGGAGTACCAAAACAGCCATGTCGCGGCGAGTGGCTTTTATTCTAGAGGATCTCGGCGGCGGGGGCGTCCAGAGATTTTCAGCAAATCTTTCACTGGAGCTTTGCAGGAATGGATGTGACAATTTTTTCTTCCTCGGCAAAGACGAGAGGACCTATGAGTTCTCGGGCCGGATCAGAACGATCGGTTTCGCCGACGCCCCTGAATGCAACTTCTTCCAAAAGGCTTTCCGTTTTATTCGTCGCATTCTCCAGATCAGACAGGCCAAGAAAAGAGATAAGGTCGAGTTCGCCATCAGTGCCCTAGATGAATCCAATGTCGCCAATATTCTTTCCCGTGTTTCCGAACGCGTTATATTAACCGTCCACAATAACAGGTCCCATCCCCTTTTTAACAACGGAGTCATCCACAAATTTTTTCTACATCGGCTGATCCGCCTGATGTACCGGCACGCCGATCTTTGCGTTGCGGTTTCCAAAGGTCTTGCGTGGGATTATTCAAAGCATTTCGGCGTTCCCAAGAGCAAGGTTCGGGTGATCTATAATATGCAAGACGGCGGATCGATCCGCACTCACGCAAAGGAACCGCTCCGCGGGGATGTCGAAGCCGTTTTTAAGGATCCCGTTATTTTGACCGCAGGCCGTTTCTGTAAACAAAAGGGACAATGGCACCTGATCCGGATTTTTGCGTCCCTGAAGAAGCTCGTTCCTGAGGCGCGTCTAATGCTTTTGGGGGAAGGTGAGTACAAGGACGAGCTTATTTTTTTGGCGGAGAGTCTTGGACTGCGGGTTTATGGCCCGAGTTGTGCAGAAGGGTTGGAGGGGAAGGACGTTTTCTTTATGGGATTTCAGCAGAACCCGTATGCGTTTTACGCGCGGGCGTCTGTTTTTGTCTTTCCGTCTCTCTTTGAAGGGTTCGGATGTGTGTTGACGGAAGCCATGGCGTGCGGACTCCCCGTGATCTCCGCAGATTGCCGGTTCGGGCCCCGGGAGATCCTGGCGCCTGATACTGATTTTCTTTATGAAACCGGAATGCCCGAATATGCTCCCTATGGTGTCCTGATGCCGGTCCTCGACGGATCCTTCCGGGGCGCCCAAGTCCCGCTAACGCCCCGTGAGACGCTGTGGGAGGAAACGATCGTAAGACTTTTAAGAGATCTGCGGCTCCGGCAGGAATATTTCCGAAAAGGACCTGTCCGTTCGATGGATTTTGAGGTCTCCAAGATCACGCCGATCTGGATGGAATGCCTGGCCCAATTACAGCAAGGCCGCTCTTGAAAGCACTTGGGGTTTTCTGGGACCCGGGCCCTACGTTAGTAAAATGCCGGTCGTAAGAAGAAATTCAAAACACGATCGCTCATTAAGTGAATGAAAGCAGCATTTTAATGGAAGACCGAAAATGATTTTCTTGGAAAACGTTCTTGACCGTTACGGAAATATGAAGCCCTTCACTCGCGGTGCGCCATGCCCCATCCCGAAGCCGTAACGCTCGTCACCGGCATCTTCGACGTCGGCCGCGGATCCCCATGGAAGTTCCTGGGAAGCGGCTTCCGGCGGAATTTCGAATTTTACACCAAAAGTCTCAAATGCATCCTGGAGTTCGATCTGCCGATGGTGGTATACATTGAAAAAAAGAATGAATCCTTGGTCCGGGAGGCGCGCGGAGGGAGGCCCACGAGAATCGTGGTTATCAACAGGGAGGATTTAGAAGATTTTCCCTTTTATGAAGAAATCCAGAGAATTAGAACTTCGAAGGCCTGGCGATCGCAAGCGAAGTGGCTCGGAAATTCCCCGCAAGGCCAGTTGGCGCTCTACAACCCGCTCGTCCTGTCCAAGCTGTATTGGCTTCATGAAGAATCACAGCTCAATGTGTTCCGCACGCCGTATTTTGTCTGGCTGGATGGAGGAATTTTGAGCCATTTCTCCCGCTCCCTACGCAACGCAATGAATGAAAAAGTTTTCAACCACTTGACCGTTTTCCTGGACAAATTTTTTGTGTTAACCTATCCCTATCACCAAAATACGGAAATCCACGGCTTTGAAAGACAAGCGTGCGCCCGATACTGCCGGACCGATTTTGTCGATCGGGTTTGCCGGGGCGGGCTCCTAGGCGGAAGTCGGGCCTCTGTTGAAAAAGTTTTTGCTTTATATGATGCGATGTTGCGCGAGACGCTGAGGAATGGTTTTATGGGGACGGAGGAAAGTATTCTGACGATCCTGTCTTTCAGATTTCCGGAGTTGTTTCATGTCGAACCGTTGCCCAACGGAGACACCGCCACTTTCTTCGCGCGCATGGCAGGGATCGAAAACAGTGACGCCTGACCTCAGGTCGCCGCCTCTTGCGCGAAGAGCGCTCCGGTTATTCAAGAGAGCGCTAAACCAAACCCGATGTGATTGGGGAAAAATAACAATCGCCCGAAAAATCGTATGCTCGGATCCGCTGGCGCAAGCGCCCGACGCCGGATTCGAATTGCACATCCTGGTCTGCAAAAATGATTTTTTGAATTCTCTTTGGAGTCTGAAATCATTCTACAAGTTCAGCGGATTATGCCCCAAGCTATTCATCCACGATGATGGCACTCTGGAACCCAGCGAAATCAAGACGTTTCGGGAACACTTCGTTCATTCAAGGGTCATAGACCGCAAGGAATCCGACCGGGACTTAAGGGAACATCTGAGGAATTATCCCTTCTGTTCCAAGTTCCGCTTGGAAAAATTTTCATGGCCTTCGATAAAATTGTTTGATTTTTCCTACTATTCCGTTTCTAAGAAATTCCTCTTTTTCGATTCGGATGTTTTGTTCTTCAAAAGACCCGATCAAATAATTTCCTGTATCGAAAGTGACACCGGCTTTTTCATGAGCGATCTTCTGGACGCATTCACCTTCCCGCCGGACCAGTGGCACGCCTTGTTTAAGGTACCTGCCCTGCTCCGGGTTAACGTCGGCTTGGCTTTTATCCCCGGGGCTCGTTATTACGATTTGGATCTTATAGAAAACTGTCTTTGCGAGTTTTACCGGGATGACTCCATAAAAAGAAAATTCTGGATTGAGCAGACCGCGTGGGCTCTTCTATTCTCAAGGCACGCGAAGCACTTCATGAGACTGCCCGAAACCTATCAAATAGGCAGCATACCCCCCATTAACGACAAAACGGTTTGCCATCATTTTGTAAAAGATGACACTGATTCACGCTGCAATTTTTATTTCAAAGGCCTGACTTATCTGGATTCTACTGACTTTATGCGTGGCCTAAACGGAGTCCGCTGAAATGAAGTTGTCACTTTGCCTGCTAAGCTGGGGGTCGCGCAAAACATTGCTCAACACCCTTATGTCCTATGAGAAGAACGGCCTTTTTCTCAAAGCTCAGGAAAAGATTATTTTTTTTCAAGAAATATCAGAGGCTGACGTCCGGATCGCAAAAAAATATGATTTGCAGTTCTGGAGTTCCAAACAAAATATCGGGATCGGTGCGGCCTATAAATTGATGGCTGAAAAAGCTACGGGGGACGCCCTCATTTTTCTACAGAACGATTTTGTGCTTGCGGAGGATCTCCGCAAGGACGACTCCCAGTTGGAGGCCGCCAAAAAGCTGATTGGGGAGAATGAGGTTGATGTTGTTCTCCTGCGTCATAGAAAGTTTCCGGGAAAACCCCATTGGGCGGCAGATCACGTTAAAGGTCGCGAAGGGGCTGTGCCGACCCATCTTTTTAATGCTCTTTATTGGATGGAAAATCCGGACAGGGCCTTTCCCGGGATCGTCACAAAGAATACGGACAAACCGGTTTTTTACATGACAACATCACAATATTCAGAATTTACCGACAATCCCTGCCTGTACCGTCGCCGATGGTTCCTGGAAGTTCTGGGGGAAATGCACGTAAAAAACCATCCCGACATTACCTGGCCGGAGCAGGTTATTCAGCCCTGGTGGCAAAAGCAAACATTTCGGATCGCCCACGGGGAGGGATTGTTCACGCATATTCGCCTGGACCGACCGTGGCGATCACATCTTGGCCAGTCGAGTTATGCCTTTCGCCGAACGGGTTTTTATAGGTTTCTAAATGCTTTCGGATGGTTTCGACAACTGGAGGCATCTTTGAAGAAGTTTTTTAACCCGCCCCGTATTTGTTCACAAGACAAGCCGTGATATATTACGGTTAAGCGCTTACCAGCTGCGAACGGAGTATGAGCAGAAGGAATAGATTTAAAGTCATGAAGAAATTCATATTTATCTTGCTCGCGATATCTCTTCTGCTCGGAAAACGTGGAACCGACTTCTGTCACGCCCCTCAAGAGCAACTGCTAAGCGTCGTCTTGGCACCCTTGGTACTGATCCTTCTCATCATGGCTGTCCTCGGGCACGCGCCGACCTATGGGGCCCTCGTCTTGTCCTGGCTGTGGTTCCTGCTTAACATGCGATTTTTGGCTTTCCTCACTCAGGAAAAAGGCTTATTTTTGCGATTATCCGCTACATGGGTTACTTTTATGCATCTTATCGTCATGGCAGTCGGCATTGCGTGCGGGTCCTTTGCTTTTATGGTGGGTCAAAGCGGGAAGGAGAAAGGAGCGACATGATATTCTCGGTGATCGTTCCCTTCCTGAATGAAGAGCTCTATATCGAGCGCTGCATCAAATCTCTAATAGAACAGGACTTCGCCAAGCTCGAGCGCGAATTCATTTTTATAGACAATGGCTCCACCGACAGTTCTCCGGATATCGTTCGCCGGTACCCTGAGCTCACGCTCATCCGCGATCCTCTGCCCAACGTTTACGCTGCACGCAATAAGGCGCTTGCCATTGCGAGGGGAGAGATCATCGCCTTCACCGATGCCGATTGCGAAGTCTCGCCGGATTGGCTCTTTCAAATTCATGAGGGAATAAGAGAAACGGGTGCGGACATCGTGCTGGGGAAACGATATTTCCCGCGCCGTAGCTCCATGCTCGCAAAGATCCTCCAGGATTATGAGAATGCCAAGGTGGAGTACCTGCTGACTCACGCCATGACAAAGTATTATTTTGGCTTTACCAATAATATGGCGGTCCTTACGCGTACTTTAAAGGAGCTTAAGGGGTTTCGGGAGGAGAGTAGAACCGAGGGCGATACCGAATTTATCCAGCGATGCGTCGCGAGGTATCCGGGATCAAAAATAGTTTATTTGCCTCGGGTGGAGATCGTTCATTTGGAGATTACATCGTCTTTGACATGGCTGCTTAAACTTTACGCTTACGGTAAAGCTAACATCAGTGTAAAAACTACAGATAACCATTATAAAGAACTTGGACTGAAAGAGCGGCTGAACATATTCGGACATCTTATTAGGACCAGTCATAATTCGTTCCTCAAGAGCCTTTTGGCGATCCTTGTCTTAATAACGGGCAACTTATTTTATATGGCTGGGCAGGTACAAAACCTTATCACCCGTCTGTTTTTGGATAGGGGGAAAACGTAGAGAGTCATTGGGGAGCGTGTGCCACTTTCTTGCCAAGCTGGGATGGCGGGTAAATGAGACTCTTTCGCTTAAAACGAAAAATATTCGTTGGGAGTCGGGAGCTCCTGTCTCCATTACTATCGAAAAGGAATTTAGAAAGAATCGAAGGGAATCCACGCTCAATACTATCGACTCGAAATTGGCGAGTGTAATGGCGCGGTACGTGATTAAGGAAGAACAATGCAGAATTAGTTGCGGAAATAAACGAATTATGCATAATTCGGTGCGCCCAGAGGGGGTAGGCGAATTCATCTGACGATTCCCGAATCCCGCTCCATTCATGTGAACAATCGGATAGAAACCCGTATATAAAACGGGAGTCTTTTCTCTATGGCTCAAAAAAAATATCGGGTTTTTCAAAAGAAAGTCATCTTTTCAAAGGGGCCCATACGCCTTGTGGATTGCAAGGTCCGGACCCCGCAAGGGAAAGTCCTGTCGCGGCAGATTCTGGAACATCCGGGCTGTGTGGTCGTTATTCCGCGGATGAACGCGGGGAAGTATGTCCTGGTGAAGCAGTACCGGTTCCCGCTTGAAAAACATCTCTGGGAATTTCCGGCGGGCGGCAAGGAACCCGGCGAAACCTTCCCGCATGCCGCGAAGCGTGAGCTTATGGAAGAGATCGGGATGAAACCAGGCAAGCTTCAGAAGATTCTAGCCTTCTATCCCACTCCGGGCGTTTCCGGAGAAAAAATGCACGTTTTTCTCGCGACCGAGCTCTGCCCCGCCATCGCGGAAAAGGATGAGGACGAGGATTTTGAAGTCAAAGAATTCTCCTTGGCCGATATCGGACGGATGATTCAAAGTGGGGAGATCTGCGACGGCAAAACACTTATCGGATTTTTTTATTTGAAAAATTTGAAAAATCAGTAGAATACCCAGACCTGCCCGGCACTTAGTCGAATTCATTCGGAATTCATTCAGAAGTCTGGGTGTCTTTGTCTTAGGCTGGCATTGTTTTATAAAGTTTAAAGGACCATCCATGAAAGCTCAGGGTCTGTATCATCCGAATCAGGAACACGACGCGTGCGGTGTGGGTTTCGTCGTCAAGATCGACGGGACCCGGTCGCACCAGATCGTGCGGGATGGCGTCCAAATTCTCCGGAATCTCGTTCACCGGGGAGCCGTCGGGGGCGATCTGAAGACCGGCGATGGCGCCGGGATGATCCTCCAGATACCTCACAGGTTTTTCGGGAAGGTCCTGAAGTTTCCGCTGCCGGAAGAAGGGAAGTACGGTGCCGGGATGCTTTTTCTTCCTCGTCAGGAAAAAGATTCGGAAAAAGCGCGGAAAATGATCGCCTCAAAAACCATCCAGGAGGGCGGAAACATCCTGGGATGGCGCGAGGTGCCGGTCCATCCGGACTGTCTCGGAGAAATGGCCCGCGAAGTGATGCCCTCCATTTGGCAGGTATTCATTTCTTATGAGGGGCTCGAAGGGCTGGCGCTGGAACGACGGCTGTATGTCCTGAGAAAGGTCCTGGAGAACGAAGCCCTCAAAATGGGCTGGGCCCTCGAAGATTTTTATATTCCTTCGCTTTCCTGCCGCACAATAGTCTACAAAGGGATGTTCGCCGCGCCGCAATTCGATCATTTCTTTCCGGATCTCGCGGAAGCGGATGTCGTCAGCACCCTCGCGGTAGTGCATCAGCGCTATTCCACCAACACGTTCCCATCCTGGCCCCTCGCTCATCCTTTCCGGTTCATGGCACACAACGGTGAGATCAATACGCTGCGCGGAAACGTCAACAAGATGATGGCGCGTGAATCAACGATTTCCTCCACGCTTTTTGGAGAAGATCTCAAAAAACTTTTCCCCATTATCAATGCGGAACTCAGTGACTCCGCGATTTTTGATAATGTTTATGAATTACTGGCGCTCAGCGGGCGCTCGATCGAACACTCGATGATGATGATGGTGCCAGAAGCTTTCGGCGCCAAGTACCACATCAGCGAAGCGAAGCGTGCCTTCTTTGAGTACCACGCTGCGATCATGGAGCCGTGGGATGGGCCCGCAGCGATCGCCTTCACTGACGGGACCAAGGTCGGCGCGACGCTCGACCGTAACGGCCTCCGCCCTGCCCGTTATGTGATCACAAAAAGCGGTCGGGTGGTCATGGCTTCTGAGATCGGAGTTTTAGATATTGATCCTTCGGATGTTCTTGAAAAAGGCCGCCTCGCGCCGGGCAAGATGTTCCTGGTGGATACCGACACAAAACGCGTGATCAAGGATAATGAGATCAAATCGGGGATTTCCCGCCGCCGTCCCTACCGACGCTGGCTCGAAGAGAATCGCATCGAGCTCCGCGGACTCCTCCAAGTGCCGGGACCTGTGGCCGTCGACGAAAAGACGCTGGGGATGCGCCAGCGTGCTTTCGGCTACACGCTTGAGGATCAAAAGATGGTGATCCTCCCGATGATCGAAACCGCCCAGGAGCCCATCGGGTCTATGGGAAATGACGCGCCGCTCGCCGTGCTCTCAAAACGGCCGCAGCTTCTCTACAACTATTTCAAGCAGCTTTTCGCGCAGGTCACGAACCCTCCGATCGATCCGTACCGTGAAAATCTCGTGATGTCGCTTATGAGCTTTGTCGGAAGAGAAGGGAATCTCCTCGACGAGAAACCCGAGCACTGCCGCCAGCTTAAGCTCTCTCATCCCGTTCTTACCAATGATGACATGGTTCGCCTGCGCGCGGTGCGCCTCCCACATTTCAAGGTGGCAACGCTCCCGATGCTTTTTGATGCCAAAGGCGGCGCGGGAACTCTCGAACGAGCGATCGAAAAACTTTGTGCGGATGCCGAACTTAAAGTGAGCGAGGGACATTCCCTCCTGATTCTGAGTGATCGGGATATCTCGCCCGACAAGGCCCCGATCCCGGCCCTTTTGGCCATGGCCGCGGTGCACCACCATCTTATCCGGAAAGGCCAGCGACAGCTTGCCGGCATCATTCTCGAAACCGGCGAGGCCCGCGAGGTCCAACATTTCGCCTGCCTCGTAGGCTACGGAGCCAACGGAATTAATCCCTATCTCGCGCTCGAAACGCTGGCTGACCTCAAGAAACGCGGCTATTTGTCCGCCAATCTCACCATGGAAACCTGCATTGATAATTACATTACGGCGATCAAAAAAGGCCTTCTTAAGGTCATGTCGAAAATGGGGATCTCCACGCTCCGCAGTTACCGGGCCGCCCAGATCTTCGAGGCCGTTGGGCTTGATGACAGCTTCGTCGATAAGTATTTTCCAGGCACCGCGACGCGGATTAAAGGAATCGGTATCGATGTGGTCGAAAAAGAAGCGCTGTCGCGTTTTTCCGAAGCCTTTAAAGAACTGGCGCCGGACACTGCGACACTGAACTCCGGCGGTAATTACCATTACAGACTCCATTCCGAAAAGCATCTATTCTCTCCTCAGGCGATTGTGAACCTCCAGAAGGCGGTCCGGGAGAATGACTACAAAACCTTCAAGATTTATTCCGGAGAGATCAACGACATCAGCAAGAATCTCTGCACACTCCGAGGCCTGTTCGGTTTTAAGAAGGGGCAGCCGGTCCCGATCGGGGAAGTGGAATCCGCCGACACGATCGTAAAACGCTTTGTTTCATCGGCGATGTCGTTTGGCTCGATCAGCAAGGAAGCTCACGAGACCCTTGCCCTCGCGATGAACCGCATCGGCGCTATGAGCAATTCCGGCGAAGGCGGCGAAGACGAAGCCCGCTACATTCCGCTTCCGAACGGAGATTCGCTCAAGAGCACGGTCAAGCAAGTTGCCTCCGGCCGCTTCGGTGTGAACAGCAATTACCTGGCGAACTCCAACGAGCTGCAGATCAAAATGGCGCAGGGCGCTAAACCTGGAGAAGGCGGACAATTGCCCGGGCATAAGGTCAATGAGATCATTGCCAAGGTGCGCAATTCGACTCCCGGAGTCATGCTGATTTCGCCACCCCCGCACCATGACATCTATTCCATTGAAGACCTGGCCCAGCTCATATTTGACCTTAAAAACGCGAACCCTGGGGCCCGCATCTCCGTAAAACTGGTTTCCGAGATCGGCGTGGGCACCATCGCTGCGGGCGTTGCCAAAGGCAAGGCCGACATGGTCCTCATCAGCGGGCATGATGGCGGCACGGGCGCCTCACCGATTTCTTCCATCAAATACGCCGGATCGCCCTGGGAGATAGGCCTGGCGGAAACACAGCAGGTTCTCGTCATGAATAAATTGCGCGATCGCATCCGGATCCAGACGGACGGACAGATGAAAACGGGCCGCGATGTAGTGATCGGGGCCCTCTTGGGCGCCGAAGAATTCGGCTTCGGTACCGCCGCACTCGTCACGATGGGTTGCATCATGATGAGAAAGTGCCACCTGAATACTTGCCCCGTCGGTGTTGCGACCCAAAACGGGGAACTCCGAAAGCGTTTCACCGGAAAAGCGGAGCACGTGATCAGTTTCATGCGATTCATCGCGGAGGAGATCCGCGAGCTTATGGCAGAACTCGGCTTCCGGAAATTCGAAGATATGGTTGGCCGGGTGGATCTTCTCGAGGTCCAACACGCGGTCGAGTACTACAAGACCCAGGGACTTGATTTCTCGAAAGTCCTCGCCGTGCCCGCAGTGCCTGCGGGAGGATCCTTGCGCTGCGTCACGCACCAGCAGCATGATTTTTCCCTTTCGATTGACGCGGAACTGATACAAGGCGCCAAGGAGGCGCTCGAGCACCGCAAACCCGTCAGCCTCCGCCACAAGATCCGCAATTGCAACCGTACGGCGGGAACGACACTCAGTTATGAAATCTCCAAGCGCTATGGTTCCAAGGGCCTCGACGCGGACACGATCCGTGTCAAATTCGATGGATCAGCGGGTCAAAGCTTTGGGGCATTCCTCGCGTCGGGCGTTACGTTCGAACTTGAAGGCGATGCGAATGACTACTTCGGGAAAGGGCTTTCCGGCGGGAAACTCATCATCTACCCCCCAAAGGCTTCCACCTTCCGCCCTCAGGATAACAGCATCACCGGCAACGTGAATCTTTTTGGCGCCACGGCAGGAGAAGTTTATATCCATGGTATGGCCGGTGAACGATTCTGCGTGCGCAACAGCGGCGCCATTGCCGTCGTTGAGGGCGTCGGAGACCACGGCTGTGAATATATGACCGGCGGCCGCGTGATCATTCTGGGCAAAACGGGTGTCAATTTCGCGGCGGGTATGAGCGGAGGGATTGCTTACGTTCTGGATGAGAATCAGCTTTTTGACACGCTCTGCAATTTGGAAATGGTCGATCTCGAACCTGTCGTGGAAAAAGAAGATGTGAACTTCCTTCGAACGCACATCGAACGCCACGTCAAGTTCACGGGCAGTGATTACGCCTCGGAGATCCTCAAAAGCTGGGACGAGATGCTCCCGAAATTCGTGAAAGTCATGCCGATGGATTATAAAAAAGCACTCCAGAAGCTCAAAGAACAGCAAATGAAAAACTCGGAATCAGCAGAAATGACTGAAGAGGTTTTTTTATAATGGGAAAATCGGACGGTTTCTTAGAATACAAACGGTCTCTCGCACCCAAACGCCCTGTCCAAGAGCGTCTCAAGGACTATAAGGAGATCACCAAGCCCCTCCTCACCGAAGAGATCAACAAGCAGGGCGCGCGCTGCATGGACTGCGGCGTCCCGTTCTGCCATGCCATGGGTTGCCCCATTTATAATCTCATTCCTGAATGGAACGACGCTGTCTACCGCGGTCTGTGGCACGACGCTTTTGAAAGACTCTCCCTTACGAACAATCTGCCGGAAGTAACCGGAAGAGTTTGCCCCGCGCCCTGCGAAGCGGCTTGCACCATGGCGATCAATGAGGCCCCCGTCACCATCGAACAAATTGAGCTTTCCATTATTGAAAAAGCCTTCGCGGAAGGTTGGGTCAAACCCCAGCCCCCCGCAAAAGAGACCGGAAAAAAGATCGCCATCGTGGGTTCCGGCCCTGCAGGACTTTCCGCCGCCCAACAGCTTCGCCGGATGGGACACAGTGTCACCCTTTATGAAAAGTCGTCCAAGATCGGAGGACTGCTCCGTTTTGGGATTCCGGATTTTAAACTTGAAAAGTCAGTACTTGACCGGCGCATGGAACAGATGCGAGCCGAAGGAGTCCGATTTGAAACCAATGTGGAAGTAGGCGTCACGATCACCGCAGAAGAACTGAAGATGAAGTTCGACGCGGTCCTCCTCACGATGGGCGCCGGAACTCCGCGTGATCTCCAGGTTCCGGGCCGCGAACTGTCCGGGGTTCACTACGCCATGGAATTCCTGACGCTTTCCAATAAGGCTGTTTCAGGCGAGATCAAACAGGACGCGATTATTTCTGCGAAAGGGAAGACTGTTCTTGTGATCGGCGGCGGAGACACGGGCTCCGATTGTGTCGGTACATCGAACCGCCAGGGCGCGAAAAAAGTTTGTCAATTTGAGATCCTCCCCAAACCCCGCGACTGGAAAGAACCCTGGAATCCCTCGTGGCCCAACTGGCCCCTCATTCTCCGCACATCGACTTCCCACGAGGAAGGCTGCGAACGCGACTGGGCTATTACCACCAAGAAGATCACGGGAAAAGAAGGCAAAGTTCATGAAGTTCATTGTGCGCGCGTGGAATGGACCCGGGATGCGGTCACGGGGCAGTATTCCATGAAAGAGATACCGGGTTCAGAATTTGTTCTCCAAGCCGACCTCGTGCTCCTCGCGATGGGCTTTGTCCATGTCGAGCACTCCAAGCTTTTGACGGATCTTGGGGTTCAATACGATGCGCGGGGCAACATTCAGACAAATGGCAATTTCATGAGCACCGTCCCCGGTGTTTTTGGAGCCGGAGATACGGTTCGCGGAGCCTCGCTCGTGGTTTGGGCTATCAGCCAGGGACGCCAGGCCGCCCAGGCCATGGATGCTTTTTTAAAGTCTTAGCTTCGATTCGTGGCTTCTTCTGCTATAATTCCGACCATCCCGGTTCATGCTGGTGTAGCTCAGTTGGTAGAGCAACGGTTTCGTAAACCGTAGGTCGTCGGTTCGACTCCGACCACCAGCTTTCTTTAAAGTGACAGGCCGCTTCCACCTCGTGGAATCAATTGTGGCCCGTCACTTTTTTTATTTTCGCCGGCGGAGATGGGTGGGGAGGATTTTGAGGGTCTCGCGGTATTTCGCGACAGTACGCCGGGCCAGAGTAACGCCTTCATCTTTAAGGGCTTTCACCACGGCCAGGTCGCTCAGGGGGCGGCGCGGATCTTCTTTCGCGATGACCGCGCGTATTCGCTCCATAATACTTTTTTGAGATTCTTCCTGACTATTCTCCGTCCCCACCTTCTGAGAAAAAAAACTTTTGTAGGGAATCGTGCCCTGCGGCGTCTTGAGATACTTTCCGTGGATCGCGCGACTGATCGTGGATTCATGAAGGTTGAGCCGCTCCGCAATGTCCTTCAGCCGTAACGGGCGCAACTCGGCAAAACCGCGGGTAAAAAAAAGCGGTTGAGCCCGGACGATCTCCTCGGTGATCAACTTGAGAGTAGAACCTCGTAATTCAATAGCTTTCAGAAAATCCATGCCACTGGCCAGACGGGTTTTAAGGAATTCCTTGGTCTTCCCGTCCAAACCCTTCTCCCGCATCATGCTCCGGTATTCCGCGTTGATCCTTAGTTCCGGGATCAAATCCCGGTGGATCTCGATCTCGAGTCCTTCGTCCGTACCGTCCTTGATCGAGACCGAAGCATCCGGAGTCACCGCGATCGCATCTTCCACGTAAAAACTTCGCCCCGGCTTGGGGTCGAGCCTTGAAATCAACTCCAAAGCCTTTTGAATGGCCTGCTCACTCACGCAAAAGATCTTGGCTAGCATCTTTCCGTCGTGCTTGGCAAGAAGATCCATATGTTCGCGGACGATCTCCCTGGCAAGTGTCGCCTCGGGACCCTTGCGTTCCAGTTGGATCAACAAAGCTTCACGAAGATCGCGCGCACCGACCCCGGGAGGATCCAGGCTCTGAACTTTCCGAAGAACCTCCTCGACTTCGGGAAGGGAAGTCTTGGTCGAAGACGCGATATCCTCGAGTGTCGATTTCAGATAGCCATCGGGATCGATATTTCCGATAAGCTCGGAGGCGATCTTTTTCTGGCCGTCATCGAGATCGAGAAAAGGGGCCTGCCACTCGAGATAATCAAACAAGCTTTCGGCTTTCGTGATCAGGGTTTCCTGGAAATCCAGGATCTTGCGGGTGTCTTCCGGCTTGCGCTTTGACAAGTCCGGAGGAAGATTTGTAAAAGATAAGGGATCCTTGGCGCCCCAATCATCGGGAAGTGATTCTTCCGAATCTGGGTCCTCATTCAATTTGTGGTCGGCCGTTGACGAAGCCTCGCCCTCTTCGATCTCCGCCGGGCGCACGCTCTCCTCAAGCATCGGATTCTCTTCCAGGGCTTCTTCGACCGCTTGGCGGAGATCCTCGATCGGCAGATGTAGCAGGCGCAAATACACGCGCATTTGCGGGGATAGAGCCATCTTTTGGGATTGGGACTGACTGAATTCGTGTCGCATGCTGAGAACATAGCACGACATAAAATCGTTGTAAAGCCACGAGATTTCTCGACTTAGGGGGAAAAAGGATTTGACACCCCCCTCGATTTTTTTATAATGTCTGTGCCTTATTCGAAACGCTTTGCCACGAGACAGCTTCTTTGTCGAGGTCCTTCTCGTGGTTTTTTTGTATGGGGGAATCCCCCCTGATTCCAAAGAGAGATCGCACAATGCCTCACACACCTGCGTTGCTTGTGACTAAAGGACTTAGAAAAAATAGCATGCCCGTCGGCTTGTGGACGAAATGTCCCAGCTGCCAGTCGGTCATGTTCAATAAAACTCTCAAAGAAAATCTGCTCGTCTGCACGAAATGCGCCTATCACTTTATCATGGGTGCCATGGAAAGAATTCACCATCTCGCGGACCCCGACACGTTCGTCGAAAGGGATGCCGACCTCCGCTCCGAAGACCCGCTCAAGTTCTCCGCCGTCAAGGCCTATACTGAAAAGGTCAAAGCTGATCAAAAAAAGACCGGATTAAAAGAAGCCTGCGTCATCGGAACCGCCAAGATCCACGGCAAAGCCTGTGCGTTGGGCGTGACGGACTCCCGGTTCATCATGGGTTCCATGGGATCCGTCGTTGGGGAAAAGATCACCCGTCTGATCGAGCATGCCCTTGAGCAAAAACTTCCGCTTATCATTGTTTCCGGATCCGGAGGCGGCGCGCGCATGTATGAGGGCGCTCTCAGTCTCATGCAAATGGCGAAAACCTCCGTCGCTCTCGCGCGTTACCAAAAGGAAGGATTGTCATTCATCTCAGTGCTCACGAATCCCACCATGGGCGGCGTCATGGCGAGTTTTGCGTCACTCGGCGATATCATTGTTGCGGAACCACGAGCACTCTTGGGCTTCGCGGGACCGCGCGTTATTGAACAGACGATCCGCCAAAAACTTCCCGCGGACTTCCAAACTTCAGAATTCCTGATGGAACACGGCTTTGTGGACATGGTGGTGGAACGGCAGGACCTGAAGCAAAAGCTCGGCCTTTTACTCGAATATCTTTCCTGATCCACTCACAAGAGGATTCCCGTGGCGAACGTCACTTTAAAGAACGTTTCTAAGAGTTACAAGGACGGCGTCCGGGCAGTCAATAATGTCAGCCTTGAGATCGCGGACCGGGAGTTCGTGGTACTCGTCGGGCCTTCAGGTTGCGGAAAATCCACTACGCTGCGGATGATGGCTGGGCTCGAGGAGATCACCGATGGAGAGATCTTCATTGAGAACGTCCTGGTGAACCATGTCCCCGCCAAGAACCGCGATATCGCGATGGTGTTCCAGAATTACGCGCTTTACCCTCACATGACCGTTTATGAGAATCTCGCCTTCGGCCTAAAATTGCGCCGTTACCCTCGAAAAGAGATCGAGCGACGCGTTCACGAATCTGCCGAGATCCTAGGCTTGACCATGGAGATGCTGAAGCGACGCCCCAAGGAACTTTCCGGTGGTGAGCGTCAGCGGGTGGCCGTAGGCCGCGCGATCGTCCGCAAACCCAAAGTGTTTCTCTTTGATGAACCTCTCAGCAACTTGGACGCCAAACTCCGGGTGCAAATGCGCATGGAACTTCAGAAACTGCACAACCGTCTCCAGTCCACCATGGTCTATGTGACACACGACCAGGTTGAGGCTCTGACACTTGGTGACCGCATCGTCGTGATGCACCACGGCCTCGTCCAGCAGGTGGCCGATCCGGTGAATCTCTACGAACGGCCCCACAACAAGTTCGTCGCGGGTTTTATCGGCTCTCCGCCGATGAATTTCCTCAAAGGCACGATCCTCGCGGAAGACGGGGACTATTATTTTCAGGATCGGAATATCAAACTGCGCATCCTGCCGCACTTTTATTCGAGAATCGCGCAGTTCAAAGGCCAATCGCTCACCATGGGCATACGCCCCGAGGATATTTACGATAAAATCTTCGCTCAAGACGCCCGTCCCGAATTCACGATCACGGCCACGGTCGACGTAGTCGAACCGATGGGCTCCGAAATCTATCTCTATCTGACCTGCGGCACAAACAATTTCGTGGTTCGCGTTTCAAACCAGGACACCGCGGCTATGAACCAGGACCTTCAGGTAGTCTTTGATATGAGCAAGGCACATTTCTTTGATCCTCAAACAGGCGTTGCAATCTCATAAGTGACAAAGGCCTATCCTTGTCTGAATGTTGCCTCTCCAAGGGTTGACAAGGACGGTCCTGACTATCATTTTCAACCCTCCGAATTTGATAAGAATTGGGACTAAGTCATGGGCTCACAGACCCGTCGTCAAGTCGCGTTCGCGTTCGGCGTAGGCGCCGGCTTACTCCTTATATTTCTTGTTATTTACTCCCTCGCGCAGCTTAAAAACACGGAAGTTCCCGAGATCCACCTCCAACGCATTGCGGTTATCCTGACCGCTTTTTCTATAACTCTTTTCACTACGTGGTGGCGCTTCAAGTGGGTCGGAGTCAATCTTCTCGCGGCCCTCATTCTTATACCACTAGTGCTCTTTGTCGTCTCGGTCACGAAGATCCCTGTGTTCCTTTGGATCCTTTTGGTTTACGGGGTCATACTCTTTGTCCTCCACCGCACCGATCAACACTTCGAAAACCAGATCGCGATGCTCGGGATCGAACAGGAAAAATACGAGGATGAAACAAATAATCTCAGTCTGGCGTTCAAGGCCAAAGGCGAAGGAATCAGCACTTTCTTTGAGAAATACTCCACTTATTACAATCTCCGCAAACTCGCGGAAGAACTGACGGTCAGCATCTCTTGGGCCGATCTCGCGCAAAAGGCGGTCGACCGCGCAATGGATTTTATCCCACGTGGTGATTTCGCAAAGATCGCACTAGCGCACGGTGAGGAAAAAAAACTCCCTGTGGTGGCCAGACGCCGGTTGCGTCCCGTGGGAAACTGGAATGCGAAGCAAGGGGACCTTTTTGACTTTTGGTGCATCAAGAATCGCAAGCGCCTGATCATTATGGACACCCAGGAAGACTTCCGGTTCGTCCTGAGCGATTCAGAAAAAAAAGACAATGTGCGCAGCTTGATCGTCGCGCCGCTCTTCCATGAAGGCCGCGTGGCGGGGACGATCGCAATCCACGCGACGCGCCCCAATGTTTTCAGCCATGATGACCTCCGGCTACTGGACGCTATCGCCACGCTGGCATCCTCGGCCATCTCCAATGCGATCCTTTACGAGAAGACCGAAGAATTGGCGATCAAGGATTCATTGACGGGGCTTTTCGTGAGGCGTTATTTTTTCGAACGTCTCAAAGAAGAACATCGCCGCGCGCTCCTCAACCAGAAAGACCTTTCTTTCCTGATGTGCGACTTAGATCATTTCAAAGAATGCAACGACAAGTTCGGCCATCAGGGCGGTGATCTGATGCTGGTCCAATTCGCGGAGATTCTCACCCAATGTCTAAAAGGTTCCCTTCTGGCTCGCTATGGCGGAGAGGAATTCGCGATCCTACTGCCGGAAACGACGAAAGCAGAAGCCCTGAAAATTTCCGAGCAAGTCCGGAAAGCGGTCGAGGGATCGGACTTCAACATCCGACGTGAAAAGGTCAAAATGACGGTCTCCATAGGAGTCGCGAACCTTCCCGATGACACCCTGGATGCTGAGAATCTTGTCCAAAAAGCGGATCAGGCGCTTTACCGCGCGAAAAGGGAAGGGAGGAACCGCGTATGCGCGTCCACTTCTTAATCCTTTTGTGCCTCGGGGCGCTCATGGCCTTCGTTGTCTGGCAATCCCAGGAGGTCATTCTGGCCTATTACCTCCTTTCAGCTTTCTGGCTTATGCCTCTTTTCTATTTTTGGAAATCAAAGACGTATCCGATGCTCGCCTTCGCAACGATTGGCGTTCTTTGTCTTCATGGATATTTTTTCAAGTTCAATCCTTCCCTGAGGATCGTTGCCCTCGGCATCTTTCAAATTTTTCTTTTTTTGGGGTTCTCGTATTACTGGTGGGAGCTTAAGCGTTTTCATGACCGCGCCGTCGCCTCCAAAGAACATATTCGCAAGAGCCTTGAATCTTTTCAGGCTAAGTATCAGACACGCCTCGGCAGTTTACGCCATCTAGAGATCCAAGTAAGCAGCCTGATGAATCTTTTTGAGATCGCCCGGGATTTTAGCGAATGCATGGATTTCAAAACGCTGGCCGAGTTTCTGTTGAAAAAACTTCGCTCGGAACTCGTCTTCGACAAAATGGCGATTTATCTTTTGCCGCGATCGGGTCCCTCCCAGGGGACAGCTCTTGCAAGGATTCACTCCATGCTACAGGAGGGGGTCCAGGAGGAAGAGCGCGCGCTTACGGAGACGGAGCAAAAACATTTTACAGCGATGGCACTCTCGAAGGCCATGCTCCGCGATGAGGACAAATGGTATTTCCCAATCCTCGAATCGGGGGAAATCATCGCTGTGTTTGCGGTCCATGGTATCAAAGAAGAAGATTTGGCCCGCGTCGAAGTCTTAAGCGCTTATCTCGTGCTTTTGATCAAAAAGATCAAGCTCTACGAAACGGTCCGGGAACTGGCGATCGTGGACGAATTGACCCAGGTTTTCGTGCGCCATCACTTTCTCGTGCGTCTTGAGGAAGAATTACGCCGTAGTATCCGCTTCAAGCTCCCGATGACGGTATTAATGTTAGACATCGATCATTTCAAAAGATATAATGACGACTTCGGACACCTCGTCGGTGATGCGACGCTTAAAGAAGTCGCGAATCTCCTCAAAAACAGCTTGCGCCGGGTGGATCTTGTAGGCCGTTATGGTGGGGAAGAGTTCATCGTGGCCATGCCGGAGACGAGGATCGCTAACGCCGCAGAAGTCGCCGAACGTATTCGCTCCAGCATCGCGCGGCATGACTTTCAGGTCTATAACGTCAGGACCAAAGTGACCGTTAGCCAGGGGATCATGGTCTTTGACGGAGAAGATACGGCTGCAACAGCGGGCCTTGATCCAAAAGAAATTGTGGCGGAACTAATTAGGAAAGCGGACGAATCCATGTACCGCGCTAAAGAAGAAGGCCGCAATCGCGTTTGTCTTCATAAGGATGCCAAGAAACCGTGAATCCAGCATTAAGATTAAGGCTCTCCGCCAAATACGCCCTCACGCTTCTGGCTTTTGCTTTATTTATTTCCAGCGGCATGTCCGTCGCGCACTCCGCGGAAAATCCAAAGGCAGACAACTCGTCCGCAGAAGCCTCCCAAAATCCTCCATCGCGAGTACCGACCAAGAACATTTACAACCCCCAGGATGCCAAGATCGAAGCGGTTGCGGACAGTCTGGAATATCAGAAGGACACCGGAAAACTTATCGCTAGAGGAAATGCCATTATCACCTACCAAGGCACCAAGATCCTCGCCGATTACGCGGAAGTGGAAACCGACGCCAAGAAAGCATACGCCAAGGGACACGTGATGATCTTCAAAAACGATGCGCCCAAACTGCAGGGCGAGGAGATCTATTATGATTTCGGAAATCATACCGGAAGTTTCCCCAACGCCCGAGCGATCAGTTTCCCGTTTTATGCGAAAGGAAAGGAGATCCGCCAGATCCGCGAAGGAGTGAGCAAAATCGAGGACGGCGTCGTGACTTCCTGCAACCTTGAAAAGCCCCACTATGAGATCCGTTGCAAAAAGGCAACCCTCTATGCGAACGAAAAGCTCCTCATGCGTAGCGTAACGATCTACGTACTCGGCGTGCCCGTCTTCTGGCTTCCGTGGATGGATATCCCTCTGAATCTTCCGAAAATTCCGCTCCAAATCAAAACGGGACATAGCACGCAGTACGGGTACTACGCTGAGCTTTCAAAAGTCATCGCGCTCAACAAACAACTCTGGGGGAAGGCTCACATCGACTATCGGTCCAAGCGAGGATTCGGTGGGGGATGGGACCAGTACTACGACTTCGGGAAATACGCCAAGGGCAGCATTGTCCTTTATCTGACCCAGGATAAGAAAGCGCCCACACCGGGTTATATAAACCCATCCTCGGGACAATTAGATCCTTATTCCGTTCGTCAAGACAGAGAGCGAGGCCGTATCACCTGGCGCCACCGTACGGATATTGATGACAACACGAATATCCTCCTGCGCTATCACCGCGTTGCCGACCAATACCTCCTTCAGGATTTCTTTGAAGATGAGTACTCCCGGGAAATGCAGCCTCAATCCTTTGTGACTGCCAATCATAATACCGAACACTACGGGGCCATGATCCATCTCGAGAAAAAAATGAACAGTTATGAATCCATGGTTGAGCGCTTGCCGGAAATTCGGCTTGATCTGAAGAACCAGCCTTTATACAAGGAACTCATCTTCAACGAAAGCCGAGTTCAGTTCGACAATCTCAATATCACTTACCCCCACAGCACCACACACCAGGGCGCAATGCGCACGGATTTCTCTAATCGTTGGTACATGCCTCTTCGCTGGAAGGACATCAACCTGACTCCTTTTGCGGGCTATCGCGCCACAGGATACAGCAGCCTGCTCAATTCGGACGCCTCAAAGCTCCGAAACGTACTCGAGTACGGCACCGATCTTCGAACGCATTTCTACAAGACCTTTGATGTCTCGTTCGACAAAATGGGCATCGAAGTCAACGAACTTCGGCACGTCGCTGTCCCGAGCGTTGCTTTTAAGGGCACAAGCAGCACGATCAAGAACAGTGAGCTCATCCATTTTGACACGACGGATGTTCTTGACGACGCGGCGGAACTACAATTCGGGCTTGAAAACCGGCTCCAGACAAAGCGCATCATCAACGGCAAGGCCCAGCGCGTCGACATTGTCAGTCTGAACACTTATTTGCATTTTGAGGCCTCTCCCAAAAACTCCACGAACGGCGAGAGCACCTTTACCACCATGGGAAATGAGCTCACCCTGCGCCCCTACGAGTGGATGCAATTCCAAACACGGCTTGAGTACGATTTTTCAGGGAACTATCTGAAATTCTCCACCAATGATTTGCTGATCCGGCATGGCGCTTTTAAATTCGTATTCGGATTTCGTTATACGCACCCCAATTATAACTACTACACGGACGAGTTTATCCCCAAGAGCCAGGAGGTTGTTTTTGACACCCGCTATCAGCTCAACAAGCTGTGGGAGATCGGCGGCTATGTTCGTTACGATACCTCCACGAGCGGTGTTCAGGAATTCCAGATCTCCGCCGCCCGCGATCTGCACGACTTCATCCTGGAATTCGGTTATAACCAACGTAACTCCCTGATCAACCAGAACAATAATGAAGTGTTCGTCAATTTCCGCATGAAGGGGGTACCCGGGATCTCGATTGGCGGAGGCGGCGGACGCGCCAACTTTTCTGAACCACGCATCGGTGAAACCGTGGCAGGCGCGAACGAAGGCGCTGGCAGGTTCGCAACACCGATGATGGCCGATGATGCACAACTCATTACATCCCCCGATCAGCAGCAGTCTTTCACCAACTCACACTCAATGTCTCAGGTCAGCTAAATGAAAATTGGGATCATTGGTTCTGGATATGTGGGACTTGTCACAGGAACTTGCCTAGCACATCTGGGGCATACCGTCACTTGCGTGGACCAGGATCCCACCAAGATCCGGACGCTGAAGAAAGGCAAAATCCCGTTCTATGAGCCGGGCCTCATGGAAATGGTCCTCGAGTGCGTTGCAGCCAAACGCCTTTCCTTTACGACAGAAATATCGAAGATCGTCAATCGTTGCGAAGTTCTTTTTATCTGCGTCAATACGCCTCCTATGCCGGACGGGGGTGCGGACTTAACCTTCGTGGAAAAGGTGGCCCGTCAGATCGCGACCCATTTACGAGGTTATTGCTTGGTGGTGGAGAAAAGCACCGTCCCTGTCGAAACAGGGGAATGGGTGCGCCAAACGATCAAACGGAATGTGAGAAAAGGCGTCCAGTTCGACGTCGCCTCGAACCCGGAGTTTCTCCGCGAAGGCTCCGCGATCCGTGATTTCCTTCAACCGGACCGCATCGTGATCGGTGTTTCAAGTGACCGCGCGGAAAAGCTCTTCCGGAAACTTTACAGTCCCCTCAAAGCGCCCATGATCGTCACTGACATTAAAAGCGCCGAACTTATCAAGCATGCCGCCAATTCGTTTCTCGCGACCAAGATCTCTTTCACCAACGCGGTTTCAAGGATCTGCGACGCGGTCGGTGCAGACATTGAAAAGGTCGCTCTCGGAATGGGCCTTGATCCGCGTATCGGAAAACAATTTCTCAAAGCGGGTGTGGGTTTCGGCGGATCCTGTTTTCCCAAAGATGTGAGCGCATTCCTCCATATCTCTGAAAAACTGGGCACACGTTTTGAACTTCTCGCGGACGTTTTGAAGATCAATGACGCTCAAGCGAAATATTTTGTGGAGGGAATCAAGAACTCCATGAAGACGCTGCGAGGAAAAACGATCGGTGTTCTTGGACTGGCTTTTAAACCTGACACAGATGATATGCGCTCGGCACCTTCGATCCCAATCATTCAGATGCTTCAGAAAGAAGGAGCCCGCATCCTGGCTTATGATCCCCAGGCCGCCGCAAAAGCGGCTGAAACACTTCGCGATGTCAGTTATGTTTCAGCGCCGTATGCCGTCGCTCAAGGAGCGCACGCGATCGTCGTTCTGACGGAGTGGTCTGAATTTCTCAATCTGGACTGGGCAAGACTCAAAAAGTCCATGAAGGACCGCTTCTTTTTTGATGGCCGTAATATGTTTCAACCTGAGGAAATGAAAACACTCGGGTTCCGCTATTCGAGCATCGGCCGGCCTTCGGCCTAAAAAGGAGGAGCTGCCATGAAAGGCGTCATTCTCGCGGGAGGTCTCGGAAGCCGGCTTTTCCCGCTCACCAAAGTCACCAATAAGCATCTTCTCCCTGTTTATAATAAACCGATGATTTATTATCCGATCGAAACCCTGGTGCGCGCCGGAGTGCGCGACATTCTTATCGTGACCGGCGGGAATTCCTCCGGGGATTTCCTCAAGCTCCTCGGGAATGGAAAACAGTTCGGCCTGAAACATATCAACTACACCTATCAGGAAGGCGAGGGCGGGATAGCACACGCGCTAGGGCTCGCAGAACATTTTGTAGGAAAAGACAAAATGGTGGTGGTGCTTGGCGACAATATCGTTCAGGAAGATATCACGCCCCATGTCCAGCACTTCGATCAGCAAACGGAAGGCGCCCGGCTTCTTCTCAAGAAAGTCCCCGACCCTGAACGCTTTGGTGTCGCCACTTTCAAGAAAGGCCGTATCACCGGGATCATCGAAAAACCCAGGAACCCGAAAAGCCCCTACGCCGTCATCGGCGTTTACATGTATGATGCGACAGTGTTCAGTTTTATCAAGACCCTCAAACCCTCCCGCAGGGGAGAACTTGAGATCACGGACGTGAACAACTGGTACCTCAAGCGCGGCGTTCTGGAATATGACCTCCTCAAAGGTTTCTGGACGGATGCCGGCCAATTCGAATCTCTTCATCGCGCCAACACTCTCGTCGCTCGCCAGGCAGGTTATAAGTCTGTATGAAGCGCCTGCTCGTCACCGGAGGCTGCGGTTTCATCGGTTCTAATTTCATCCGCTTTTTTCTCAAGAGCCGACCGGGATGGAGCGTGATCAATCTCGACAAGCTCAGCTATTCCGGCAATCCCGCGAACCTTCGCGATCTTAGGGGCTCTTCCCGTTACAAATTCGTCAAAGGTGACATTCTCGACAAAAAACTTGTCCTTAAGTTGATGAAACATGCTTCGGGCGTTGTGCATTTCGCCGCGGAGACCCACGTCGACCGGTCCATCGAAAGCGCGGATGATTTCCTTAAAACCAATATCCTAGGGACTGCTTCTCTTCTTGAGGCCTCGCTCGCATGCGGAACCAAGAGATTCGTCCACATGGCCACCGACGAGGTTTACGGTTCGATCCCACGGGGGTATGCCGATGAGCGGGCACCGCTTCTCCCGAACAGCCCTTATTCCGCTTCGAAAGCAGGTGCGGACCTCCTGGTACGATCATTCCAGGAAACCTACAAGCATCCCGCCATGATCGTGCGTTGTACGAATAATTACGGACCGTATCAATTCCCCGAAAAGGTTATCCCGCTCTTCGTGACCAATTTGATCGAAGGAAAGACCGTCCCGCTTTACGGGAATGGCAAGAACCGTCGCGACTGGATCTATGTCGAAGACGCTTGCCGGGCGATCCTGCTTGTCCTTGAGAAAGGTCGCGCTGGGGAGACTTACAATATCGGCGCGCATAACGAGATGAATAACATCGATCTGACTTTCGCGATCCTCCGTCATTTTGGAAAGGGTAAGGAGATGATCCGCTGCGTCAAAGATCGCCTCGGTCATGATCTGCGTTATGCCGTGAATTTCAATAAATTGAAGAAACTTGGCTTCAAGCCTCGATGGACGTTTGCGAAAGGGCTGGCCGTGACCGCGAAATGGTATCGCGAAAATCCGCAGTGGTGGCAACCCCTGAAACAAGATAAGTATACGGTCAAATCATGACCGTTCAGGCTCCGATGAAGATCCTAATCACGGGTGCGGGAGGCATGCTCGGGACCGATCTGACAAATGTCCTAAAAGAAGATTATGAGATCCTGGGGCTGGAACGCCGTCCTGTCACGCATTTAACCGTCCCCTACGATATTTGCGACCTCACGCAAGCCCGTAAGACGCGGGACGCCATTCTGAGCCAAAGACCGGATCTCATCTTTCACACGGCAGCGATGACGGACGTAGACTATTGTGAAGGCCATCAGGACGAAGCCCTGGAGAGCAATGTCGCAGCCACGGGAAATGTCGTGACGGCCGCAAATGAAATCGATGCGCCGGTCATCTTTTACAGCACCGATTATGTTTTTGACGGAATGAAGTCTGGCGAGTATGACGAATCGGATACACCGAACCCTCTCAGCTTCTATGGAAAAACAAAACGCATGGGTGAAGAGGCACTTCTGAACGGTGCCCGACGGGCCGTCATTTTCCGCATCACCTGGCTCTTTGGGATCTGGGGTCGTAGCTTTCCGAAGGCTATTCTGCGCCAAGCTGCGGAGATGAAGAAAATGAATGTCGTCAACGACCAGGTCGGCCGCCCCACATGGTCGTGGGATGTTGCCATCGCCATGCGGCACCTTTTGAAGAACAAGATAGAAACCATCCTGCGCCCGGGAACAGAGATCTATAATCTTGGGAATTCCGGCACTGTCCACTGGGCAGACTACGCCCGTTTTATTTTAAAAAACTCCGGACTGGGCGACGTCAAGGTCAAAGACATCCCAAGCTCACATCTTGAGCGCCCGGCACCGCGCCCGGCGAATTCGGTTCTGGCTCTCGGCAAGGCCGAAAAGGTCCTCGGTCTAAAACTGCGATCTTGGGAGGAAGCGACGCTGGAATTCCTGCCAAAACTTAAGGATGAAATGGCCGCCCTGGAAGCCAAAGAAAAGGCTAAGGCCGCTGAAAAGGAAAATCTGCCGTCATGATTCTCTATTTTGAAGATAAACGGGTAATTATGACGGTCCCAATCACCCTCATTTTAAATAAAATCGAGATTGGGACCGATGCCTACTAAAAAGACATGCATTGTCACGGGAGGCGGGGGATTTCTGGGATCGCATCTTTGCGACCGTTTTTTGGCCAGAAAATGGCACGTTATCGCGATCGATAATTTCCTCACGGGGAACGAAAAAAATATCGCTCATCTCAAAACAAATAAGTCCTTTCACTTGATCCGACATGATGTCAGCAAAACGATCCATATCCCGGGCCGAGTGGATTATGTGCTTCACTTCGCCTCGCCGGCAAGCCCGCTGGATTATCTGGAATTTCCCATTCAGACACTCAAAGTCGGTGCGCTCGGAACGCACAATGCCCTGGGTCTTGCCAAAGACAAGAAAGCCGTTTTCCTTTTAGCCTCGACTTCCGAAGTCTACGGCGATCCGCTTGTCCATCCCCAAACCGAAGAATACTGGGGGAATGTCAATCCCGTCGGACCCCGGGGTGTTTATGATGAGGCGAAACGTTTCGCGGAAGCCATCACCATGGCCTATCACCGAACGCATAAGTTAGACGCCAAGATCATCCGAATTTTCAACACCTATGGGCCGAGAATGCGCCTTCGCGACGGCCGGGCGATTCCGGCTTTTCTGTCCCAGGCTTTGACCGGAAAACCTCTGACGGTATTCGGCGACGGTCGCCAGACGCGAAGCCTTTGTTATGTCACCGATCTCGTTCGCGGCATCGAAAAACTTCTCCTTTCCGGTCTCAATGAACCCATCAATATTGGAAATCCCAATGAGATCTCCATGACAGACCTTGCAAAAAGGATCCTTCGAATTACCGGCAGCTCGAGCGGCATCGTCCACCGGAAACTCCCTGTCGACGATCCGAAGGTGCGCCAGCCCGATATTCGCAAAGCCAAAAAATATTTATCTTGGACTCCGGAGGTTCCGTTGGACGAAGGTTTGAAATACACGATTGAATATTTCAAACACGCCTTACGGAAGAAATAGTGCCCCCCTTTCTTTCGGTGGTAATTCCCGCCTATAACGAAGAGAAGCGCCTTCAGTATTCCCTCGCCTCGGTGCTTGATTTTCTAAAACAACAATCGTACTTGTGGGAGATCCTTGTTTCGGATGACGGAAGTAGCGACGGGACAGCGGCTCTTGCCCGGGAGACGCTCAAAGGCCTGCCGCACCAAGTTTTGGTCTCACCCCTCAACCGGGGCAAAGGACACGCGGTCCGGCAGGGGGTACTGGCCGCTCATGGACATTACATACTTCACTCTGACGCTGATTTTTCGACCCCCATCGAAGAAGTCACCCGCTTCCTGGGCTATCTCGAGAAAGATTTTGATATCGTGATCGGTTCCCGAGCGCTTCCGGATTCCAAAGTAGAAGTCCGCCAAAATTTCATTAGGGAGACCATGGGGCGCACATTCAACCGTCTTGCGCGCCTTTTCTCCTTTAAGGGTATCCATGATTCGCAGTGCGGCTTTAAATGTTTTCGGGGGGAGGTGGCAAAAAATCTTTTCAGCCACTCGAGGCTGAATGGCTTCAGTTTTGATCCCGAGATCATCTTCCTCGCTCAAAAGAGAGGCTATCGCATCCGGGAAGAACCCGTGATCTGGCGGAATTCTCCACAAAGTCGCGTTCGGCTGATCGCGGACCCGATTCATATGTTCTGGGATCTCCTCAAAATCCGTGGGATGCATCGCCACACAAAGCTCTAGACACCTTTCACAAGCTGCAGACAGACCTTTTCCCAAAAAAAGTCACAACCTTTCGAATCATTTGAAGCATTGTTTCCTGTAAAATCATTTAATTTCATTCATTCGTATCTGTTGATTTAGTTCCCGCTTTACGTACAATAGCCCCTATATTTCTTTTAACATCTTTTTTGCAAAAGAGCTCGATCGTATGGAACATGAAAAAATGCTGGTGATGGGCAATGTGGCAATGTCGGAGGCTGCCATAAGAGCAGGTTGCCGTTTTTACGCGGGCTATCCCATCACGCCACAAAATGAAGTCAGCGAGTATCTTGCCTCAAAGCTTCCGGCCGCTGGAGGAGTTTTCGTCCAGGCAGAGTCTGAGCTTGCCGCAATCAATATGGTCTACGGTGCCGCTTCAACAGGCGAAAGAGCCATGACCTCTTCCTCAAGCCCCGGCATCAGTCTTATGCAGGAAGCCATTTCCTTTATTGCCGCCGCACAGATCCCTTGTTTTATCGCAAATATCATGCGCGGTGGACCAGGACTCGGAAATATCCAAGGCTCTCAGGCGGATTATTTTCAGGCCACACGGGGCGGGGGACATGGGGATTATCGCCTCATTGTGCTGGCGCCGTGGTCGGTCCAGGAAATGTATGACCTCACGACGCTCGCCTTTGAACTTGGCGACAAGTACCAGAATCCCGTCATGCTTCTGGCCGATGGCATCCTCGGACAAATGGCGGAAGCGATCGAGTTCCGGGAACCCGTCGCGAAGAAAAAGGTTCCAAAGCCATGGGCGCTGACAGGCTGCGAAGGACGCAAGCCCAATGTCATACGGACGCTCTACCTCCAGCAAAAAGACGCTTTGGAAGAAAAAAACGCGGAACTCCAGGCAAAGTACGACAAGATCACCGCAGAACTCCAGCTTTCCGAAACCCGGTTCGCGGAAGATGCCGATATCGCCGTCGTGGCATACGGAACACCGGCACGCATCGCGCATTGGGCCATCAAAAAAGCACGCGAGCAGGGCGTGAAAGTCTGTCTTTTCCGCCCTATCACCCTGTGGCCTTTTCCGGTACTCGAACTCCGGAAAGTGGCCCGTCACTGCCGGAAAATTCTTGTGGTGGAAATGAGTCAGGGACAAATGATCGAGGATGTGCGCCTCGCGAGAATTCCCGCAACCGTCGTGGACCCCAAAATAGAATTTATGGGACGAGGCGGGGGATGGTACCCGAAGCCGAAAGAATTGCTGGCCAAGATCCTGGAGGTTGCAAAGCCATGAACGCCGAGAACCGCACGATCCGGAGCGGCCGCATGCACTATTGCCCCGTTTGCGGGCATACGATCGCTCAGCGTCTCATCGGGGATGTCATGGACGAGCTCGGTATCCGGGAAAGAACGATAGGGACCGCGCCGGTGGGTTGCGCCGTGCTTCTCTATGATTATTTCAACTGCGATATTATTGAGTGCCCGCACGGCAGGATTCCCGCCGTCGCCACGGGGATCAAAAGGATGCGGCCCGACAATATCGTGTTTGCTTACGGCGGAGACGGCGACCTTCTTTCGATCGGACTCGCGGAAACCATTCACTGCGCGAACCGCGGCGAAAATATCACAATGATCTTCATCAATAATGCCGTCTACGGAATGACCGGGGGGCAAATGGCGCCCACGACGCTCATCGGTCAAAAGACCATCACGACGCCGGAAGGCCGGATGTCCACAGAAACCGGATCGCCCCTAAGGATCTGTGAAATGTTCGCAACGCTCTCGAGTCCTGTTTTCATCGAACGCGTTGCGGTACACGACGCCCCGCACATGCAGCGTGCGAAGCAGGCGATCAGGAAGGCTTTTGTGAATCAGATCGAAGGAAAGGGTTTCTCTTTCGTCGAGGTGCTTTCAATGTGCCCGACCCATTGGCGCATGGGCGGCAAGGAATCCTGCCAATTCGTCGGCAATGAAATGGCCGGCTATTTTCCGATCAAAAAATTCAGGGATGTGGACGGATGATCGAAGAAAAAGTTTTTGTCGCGGGATTCGGCGGGCAGGGAGTCGTCGTGGCGGGGAACATCCTCGCTCATGCCGCACTGGAGGAGGGCCGTCATATTCTCGGGATGGTCTCCTACGGGGTCGAAGTCCGCGGAGGCGCGTCCCACAGCTTTGTCATCATCTCAGACCAAGAAATCGATTGCCCCATCATCGATGAAGCCACGCTCGGATTTGTGCTCAGCCAGGCGGCTTATGAGAAATTCAAGACCAAAACGCGCCCTGACGGGGTTCTCTTCATCGATTCTACACAGGTGGGGAATGTGGATCCCGCGCAAACAACAGGCACCATCATCCAGATTCCCGCCACCCAGATGGCCCGCGAGATCGGGAACGAGCGCGTGACGAACATGATCATGCTGGGAGCCGCCATCCAGAAAACAGGCATCGTCAAGATGGCGAGTGCCGTCAAGGTCCTGGGCAAAGTCTTTAAAGGCCTCCGCAAAGATCTTATCTACGTCAACGAAAAAGCCCTCTCCACGGGCGCAGACCTCATGCGCCAGGCACATTGATCCCTCGCTTTTAATACCACTTTTGATATTCAGGGCGGGAAATTCTGCGGGTGCAGGGTGCGAAAATTTTATTGCCTACAGCTTATCACTTAGCAAAGCTCCAGCTTTATACCTCTTCGATGTGCGGTAGCTCCAAAACTTCAGACCTTCCCATAACGCGAAGCCCATGATTTTCAGATTGACGGAAGATTTGCCCCATTGACGGCCGCGGTGATTGGAGGGGATCTCCTTGATGCGAAATCCAAGATCGTGGGCCTTCACAATGATCTCGGGAAGCACAAAGAGAGATTTCGAGGTAAGGTCGATCCGGTCGAGGACTTTGCGGCTCCAGGCCTGCGACCAGTTGTAGTCATTGATGCGGATCCTGAACAGATAGTTGAGAAGAAAGATATAGATCACGGACAAAAAGAACCGGAAAAGCTGATAAGCGTTCCTCTGCCATCTCACCCCGAGCACCAGATCCGCTTCATCCCGCAGAAAGATATTCACAAAATCAGGGATCTCCGAAGAATCGAACTCCTCGTCCGCCCCCACGTACATGAGGTATTTCCCGCGCGCCGCAGCCATACCATCTTTCAGAGAACACGTATAGCCCTTGTTCTGGTCATGAATAATAAGTCGGGTGTGGGGATATTTCGGGATTTCCGATTTAAGGACGGGGAGGGTCTTGTCTTTGCTGCCATCCTCGATAAGTATCACTTCCCAGTTCCATTCCGGATGAGCGTTGAGAACGGTAAAGAGATTCGCAAGCATCCGAGCGATATTCTCTTCCTCGTTGTAGACCGGCGTAATAAAACTGATGAATACGGGGGAATCCATACGTGTAAGATTAATGTTTTTAGAGGCCGATGTCAATTGTCGCTCGAAGGGTTTTCTGTTAACATGCCCGACATTCGTGACAGAACGCGCGTTTGAGCGCAAACGATCGGGAGAAAATTCTTGAACGTCCTTGGTATTTCAGCTTTTTATCATGACAGCGCGTCCTGCCTCATCCGGGAAGGGGCGATCGTCGCCGCGGCCCAGGAAGAGCGTTTTACGCGCAAAAAACATGACTTCTCTTTTCCCCGGCACGCCATCGATTTCTGCCTCAAGAAAGGCGAGCTCCGATCTTCAGATCTTGATTGTGTCGCATTCTACGACAAACCATTCCTCAAATTCGAACGTATCCTGGAGACTTATCTGGCCTACGCGCCTCACGGGATCGCATCCTTTCTTCAGGCCATGCCGCTTTGGATCAAACAGAAACTCTGGATGAAAGACTACCTCCAGACCGAACTCAACTTTAATGGCAAGATCATTTTCCCCGAACACCATCAGTCGCATGCTGCATCCGCATTCTTCCCTTCGCCATTTGAAGAGGCCGCATTCCTCACCATGGACGGCGTCGGAGAATGGGCCACCACCAGCTACGGCGTCGGAAAAGGAAACAAGATCGAGATTCAGGCCGAGATCCGGTTTCCCCATTCCCTCGGACTCCTGTATTCCGCTTTCACTTATTACACCGGCTTCCGAGTCAACTCCGGCGAATACAAGGTGATGGGCCTCGCGCCTTACGGCAAGCCGATCTTCAAGGACCTCATCCTCAAAGAACTGATCGATCTGAAAGAGGACGGCTCCTTCAAGCTCAATATGAAATACTTCGATTACGCTGCAGGTCTCCGCATGACAAATGGCCGTTTTCATAAACTTTTCGGCGCGCCTCCGCGAAAGCCCGAGTCCCGGGTCACTCAACGTGAAATGGACCTCGCTCGCTCGATCCAGGAAGTCACTGAGGAAGTCATGCTTCGAGTCACGCGACATGTCCATGAAGTGACGGGGCAGAAGAATCTTTGCCTCGCCGGAGGTGTCGCACTGAACTGCGTCGGCAATGGCCGAATTCTTCGTGAAGGTCCGTTCAAAAATATCTGGATACAGCCTGCCTCAGGGGACGCCGGCGGCGCTTTGGGAGCGGCCTCCTTTGCATGGCACCAATACCTGGACAAGCCACGGACCGTAAATGGAAAAACCGACAGCATGCGAGGCTCTTATCTAGGGCCCGAATACCCAAACGAAGACATCGAGTCATTCCTCACGGAACATCGAATCCCTTTCACGAAACTCACGGACAAGGAACTCCCGGAAAAGATCGCGGATCTTATCGCTCAGGAAAAAGTTATTGGCTGGTTCCAGGGTCCTATGGAGTTCGGCCCCCGTGCCTTGGGCGGTCGCTCCATTCTCGGGGACTCCCGCTCTCCCAAAATGCAGGAGCAAATGAATCTCAAGATCAAGTTCCGTGAGAGCTTCAGGCCGTTCGCGCCATCCGTCACGCTTGAAAGAGTGTCGAATTATTTTGAACTCGAGACCGAAAGTCCCTATATGCTTCTCGTAGCGCCGGTGCAAAAGAAGTGGCGCCGTGAAATGACGGAGACTGAAAAGAAACTGGAGGGGATCGAACTACTGAACGTAAAGCGCTCCGAGATCCCAGCCGTCACGCATGTCGATTATTCCGCACGCGTCCAAACCATCACCCCGGTGCAAAATCCCCGGTTTTACGCCCTACTCAAAGCCTTTGACGAGAAGCATGGATGCCCCGTCATGATCAATACCTCCTTCAATGTGCGCGGAGAGCCGATCGTCTGCACGCCTGAGGATGCATTCCGCTGTTTTATGCGCACGCAAATGGACCATCTGGTCCTGGGTAATTATCTGCTTACGAAGACAGAACAGAAGCCCCTTGAAAAAGACAGCGAATGGATGAAAGAGTTCGAACTCGATTGATCACACCCTTTTCTTGAATGAGAATCAGAATGGAAAAAACATGGTCATCGCGGAAATAAAGAAAATTGAGTCGAGCGAAAAAAAACTCAGGGAGTTCGGATTCCTGATCGGAGGCGTGCTCTGCGCTCTCGCGTGCCTCCTTATGTGGCGGGGAAGGGGAAGCTACCGCTATTTTCTAATTCCAGGTATCACCCTCGTGATCGCGGGAGCCCTCTCACCGCGCGTGCTGAAACCCTTTCAAAAAGCGTGGATGACGCTCGCGATACTGATGAACTGGGTCATGACGAGGGTCCTCCTCTCTGTCCTTTTTTATCTCGCAATCACACCCATCGGACTCTTCATGCGCCTTACGGGTAAGGATATCTTGAACGAACGACTTGAGCCTCGCAAGTTAAGCTATTGGAAGATCCGCCCCTCCAACCCTCACGCCCCCGCTGAATACGAAAAGCAGTTTTGAGTTTTTCGTTTCGGCCGCGGGCATCATCTGATAGTATATCGCGCGTTCGTTTACATAGGAGGCCCTTTGGGCAAGCTTGGCATTCTTAAAGAATTCTGGGATTTTCTGAAAGTTCGGAAGAAATGGTGGCTAACGCCGATCGTTTTGGTAATGATCCTCTTGGGCGCTTTGATCGTCTTTTCTCAAGGCTCCGCACTTTCTCCTTTTATCTATACGCTTTTCTAGGAATCATGCCGCGTAAGCCCCTCAAATACCTGATGGGTTGATCGCTACAGCTTAAACAGCACCACGAATTAAGAAATGGAGATTTTGAAAATGAATAAGGCCGCATTAACCGTCGTTGTCATTGCCAAGAACGAAGAGAAGCGCCTTGCCGAATGCCTCAAAAGCGCCGCCTTTGCGGCGGAGATCGTCGTCCTGGATGACATGTCAACGGACCGGACGATTGAGATCGCCAAGTCGTTTGGAGCCAAGGTCTTCCAGCGCGCCATGGATATCGAGGGAACGCATCGGAATTACGCCTACAGCCTCGCGACACAACCCTGGGTTTTCAGCCTTGATGCCGACGAACGGATCACTCCGGAGCTCGCAGCGGAACTCACTGCCATCGCGTCTAAACCCATCGATCAGGTTTCGGACGTTGCCTACTGCATGCCCGTGAAGACCTTCATCGGAACGGACTGGATCCGAGGCGGAGGCTATTATCCCGCACCCAAGACGCGATTTTTCAAAAAAGGCCAGTTTAAATACGAAGACGCTCGTGTCCATCCCCGGATGTTCTATGAAGGCACCTGCGGGAACCTGAAGGGCGACATCCTTCACTATTCGAGTCCCAGCTGGGAGAACTGGCTTGCCAAGTTCAACCGCGAAACCACCCTCGAGGCCGAGAAGTGGGTAAAAGACGGTCGCCCCATGGGTCCGTGGCGTGTCTACCGAAAAGCCTGCAGCCGCTTTCTGAAATATTACTTCCAAAAGGACGGCATCAAGACCGGGTACACGGGGTTTTTCATGTCCTTCATGCATTCGGCCTATCAGATCATAACTTTCGCGAAATACCGTGAGATGAAGCGCGCTCAAGAAGGCGCCCCCAAATAGGCGTGCCATGAAAGTCCCGTATTTCGACGTCTCCAGGCAACATCAAAAGTTCGCGATCGAAGCCCAGGCCGCTCTCGAAAAGATCCTGAAAAGCGGCGCCTATATTCTTGGCCCCGCATTGAAGGACCTCGAAGCTGAGTTCGCTGCGTATGTGGGCACCCGGTTCGCAATCGGCGTCGGTTCGGGGACGGACGCCCTGACCTTCAGCCTCAAAGCCCTCGATATAAAAAAAGGGGATGAGGTCATTGTCCCGTCTTTTACATTCACCTCAACAGCACTCGCCGTTCTGCATCTTGGGGCAATACCGGTCTTCGCCGATGTTGATGAGAAGACCTTCAACCTGGATCCCAAGTCCGTAGAGAAAGCCCTTAGCAAAAAAACCAGAGCGCTGATCCCAGTTCATCTCTTCGGCCAATGCGCCGATATGACCGCGCTCATGGCTTTGGCAAAGCAAAAAAAACTCAAGGTCGTCGAGGACGCGTGCCAGGCCCACGGCGCGCTTTGGAATAAGGTCATGGCCGGAGCTTTCGGAAACGCCGGATGTTTCAGCTTTTATCCGACCAAGAACCTCGGGGGGATCGGAGACGGCGGCATGGTCACAACCTCGGATGAAAAACTTCTGAAGCGCGTCACGCAGTACCGCAATCTCGGCAAGGGGATCGAGGATCCCTTTGTCCATGACGAGATCGGCTGGACCAGCCGCCTCGACAGCCTCCAGGCCGCGTTCCTTAGTATCAAACTACGCTTTCTTGACGAACTGAACAGGGAACGTCGCGCGGTGGCCGAGCTTTATCACCAGAAGTTGTCCGCCACACCGCTCATCCTTCCGCGGGAAACAACCCAAGCCTATCATGTTTATCATCTTTACGTTGTCCGTGTCACGGACGAGAAACGGGATGCTTTAAAAGCCCATCTCGCTGCGGAAGGTATCCCGACCATGGTCCATTACGCGACGCCGGTCGATGCGCAGCCCGTCATGAAAAAACAAAAGATCCGGAAGGTCAAGTTGCCTGTCACGGAAATTCTCCGTGAGGAAGTATTGACGCTCCCACTTTTCCCGGGCATGACGGAGCCCGAGATTGCGGCTGTGGCCGGTTCGATCAGAAAATTTTACAGTTAATGTTTCAGGAGCGTTTGCCCCAACGGGGCAACCTCGCAATATAAACAAAACTCAAACCATCTTACAAAGAGAAAAAACTCATGACCAAGCCTTCAAAAAAAGTTGTTTTCATTGACCGGGACGGTGTCATCAATGTCGATCTCTGGAAATATGTCGAAACCTGGAAAGAATTCAAATTTGAAAAGGGCGTTCTGGATGCCCTTCTCACCCTTACTGAAAAAGGGTTCGATATCTACATTATCTCGAATCAAGCAGGCGTCGGAGACGGGATCTTTACTGAAGCGGCCATGTGGCAGGTCCACGAAAAAATGGTAGCGGTGATGGCCAAGAAAGGCATCAAGATCCGCGGTGCCCGCTTCTGCACACACGGAAAGAAGGAACGCTGTGAATGCCGAAAGCCGAAGACACTGCTGCTCGAAAAGGCTGTAGCGGGTATTACCTTCGACCGGAAGAAAACTTTTTTCGTGGGGGACAAATTGAGCGACCTCGAGGCGGGGATCAATTTCGGTGTTCGCACTCTCCTTGTCCGTACGGGATATGGCGCCGAAACCGAGAAGAAACTGGGCAAAAAGTTCCGCCCCGACCATATTGTGGACAATCTTAAAGACGCCGTTCCCATCATCGTCAAGGCAGCCGCATAAGCGCCCTATGAAAATCGACATTATTCATGCCACGGCAGGGGAAGGACACCGCAAGATCGCGATGGCCGTCCAGGACGGGCTGACACGCCTCCACCGGACCGATCTCCAGATCCGGCTCATGAATTGCCTCGATTATACCGATGCCACTTTTCAGAAAACCTACGCGCCCATTTATTACTGGGCGGTCCGCCACGCGCCTAATCTTTGGGGCGGCTCCTACGAGATACTGGACCAGGCTTGGGTGTATCAGCCACTTCGCCCTTTGCGGGCACTGACTAACAATGTTCATGCCAAAGCTTTACTCGACGATGTTGTAAAGAACCAACCGGATGTCATCGTCTCGACCCATTTCCTGCCACCCGAGATCCTGGGTCGCGCCAAGCAAAAGGGCCTTATCAAATCTAAGATGATCACGGTTATTACGGATTTTTATCCGCATACGTTTTGGGTGAACCCCGGAACCGATCATTACTGGGTCATGGCCGATGAAACCAAGCAAGATCTCATCCGCCGCGGCATTCCGGCCGGAATCATCACCGTCGGAGGCATTCCGGTCGTCCCGACTTTCAAGCCCTCAGGAAGGAAGAAAGAGATACTGAAAACGCACGGACTTGATGAAAACCGATATACAATCCTCCTCACCAGCGGCAGTTTTGGTCTCGGCCCCCAAGAAGCGATCCTCGAAGAACTTAAAGCGTTCAAAGACCGGGTCCAGTGCTTTGTGGTCTGTGCCAACAACAAAGAGCTCAAAGCGATCCTGGAAAGCAAGGCCTATCCTTTCCCCGTCAAGATCTTCGGATTCATTGATTTCATGCCCGAACTTATGGAGGCAAGCGATCTCATGGTGGCAAAATCGGGCGGGTCCACAACCTCCGAAGCGCTCACCAAAGGCGTCGTGATGGTCGTGATGGCCCCGATCCCCGGGCAAGAGACCCGGAATGTCAAACTCCTCAAGCTCCGCGACGCCGCGTATTTTCTCAATGACCCGCACGAGATCCACGCGATCGTCAAGGGTATCCTGGAGGATCCTGCTTCATTGCAAAAGAAACGCGATGCTATCAAGCGACTGGCGAAACCCGATGCCTCCGATGATCTGGTGAAACTGATCCTCGGATCCTGCTAAATTCCATGTCACTGCAGAAAACCCGATTATTCCTCAAAACGCTCAAAGAGGACGGAATCGAGATGGTGCATCTTCCGAAAAAGTCTCCCCATGCCATCGCTCTGAACTCCTCAGAGACAAGGAATATTAATATTTCACCCAAGTCGGCCACTTCAGATCAGCCCGGAATTTCAACCCTCCGCACCGAAGTCGAATCCTGCAAACGCTGCTCTGAACTTGCCCGTACGCGCAACAAAGTCGTCTTCGGGAGTGGCAGTACCTCCGCAAAACTTGTTTTTGTGGGAGAAGCCCCGGGCGCGGATGAAAACGAGCAGGGGCTCCCATTCGTCGGCCGCGCCGGACAGCTCTTGACCAAGATCATCGAGGCTATGGGCCTTACCCGCGACCAAGTTTTCATCTGCAATGTCTTGAAATGCAGGCCGCCGGAGAATCGTCCGCCCGCACCCAAAGAAGTTGAGAACTGCCGCCCTTTTCTCAAACGTCAGCTAGAGATCATCAAGCCTCAAGTGATCGTCGCGCTCGGCAATCACGCGGTGAAGGCTCTGCTCCAGAATGAATCGGGAATATCTTCTTTGCGCGGAACCTTCCAGAAATACGAAGGTATCCCGGTCATGTGCACCTATCATCCCGCCTATCTTCTGCGCAGTCCGGGGGAGAAACGCAAAGTTTGGGAGGACATGAAGAAAGTGATGAAGATGCTTGAGGGTAAGGGAGAGTGAGTCCCTCTTCAAAAAACATCTCCCCAAAGTCTCCCTCGACTAATCCGCAGGCAGACGAAAATATCTCCGGGATGATCGCCCAGGTGGCTGTGCCACTTCCGATCCCCACGGTCTTCAGTTACTCGATTCCTGAGCCTCATCGAGCGAAAGCCATTCCCGGGGTCCGCGCCACCGTGCCTTTCCGCAACACCGAGATCACAGGCTACATCGTCGCCGTCGTACCGATTTCAAGCTACGAGGTTGAAATGGGTAAGAGGTCCGTCAAGATGAAGCCCTTGATTGGAATCTTGGACGATCAGCCTGTCCTCTCAACCGGAATGCTGCAACTCACAAAGTGGGTGAGTGAGCATTATGGCTCCAGCTGGGGAGAAGCAATCGAGAACGCGCTCCCGCGCTGGGTTAAATACGGAAAGAAAGTCGAGAAATACATAGAAAAAGCCAAAAAGGCGATCGGCACACACGCTGCGCCTCCTCAGGACTACGCCTTATCCGATGAACAACACAGCGCCTTTGAGATCATTCAAAAGGTTCTGAGCGGGAATGCCGCGACTAAAAAACCCATTCTGATCTATGGCGTCACGGGCAGCGGCAAAAGTGAATTGTATATCCGTGCCATCCGGCAGACTTTAAAACAGGACCGGGCCGCTATCTGTCTAGTCCCGGAGATCGCACTCACCGAACAACTTCAAAGATTTTTCGCCGGCCATTTCGGGGAAGCGCTTGAGATCCTCCATAGCAAGATGACCGACGGCGAGCGATTCCTCACCTGGAAACGCATCGAAATGGGGACTTGCAAGGTGGTGCTCGGCCCTCGTTCCGCGGTGTTCGCGCCTGTCCCGAACCTCGGCCTCCTCATTATGGACGAAGAACACGAAGGCTCGTACAAGCAGGAGACCACGCCCCGGTATCACGCCCGTGAAGTGGCCGCCAGGCGCGCCCAAAATGAGGGCGCTTTATTCCTCATGGGCACGGCAACGCCATCGCTTGAAAGCATGGAGATGGCAGAACGAGGCGTGATCGACCGAATTGATCTGACCCAGCGCATTGATCTCAGAGCCATGCCTAAAGTCGACGTGATTGACCTCAAACGCTATCAGGGGGACAAACGCCCGAGCCTTCTTTTTTCACCGCCCCTCATGCGCGAGATCGAGACCAATCTCAAAAATCAGGAAGGCACGATGCTGCTCCTCAACCGTCGCGGCTTTTCCACATCGATCCGCTGTCCGACCTGCTCCGAGATCGAGAAATGCAAACACTGCGAAGTCGCGCTCACCTTTCATCAGGAACAAAATCTCCTGCTCTGCCACTATTGCAATTATCAGAAAAAAGTCACGTCCGTGTGCGGGGAATGCGAGTCGCCGCTTCTGCGCTTCATGGGATTCGGCACGGAAAAGATCGAAAGCGAGGTGGCCCGGTTTTTCCCGAGCGCCCGAATCGCCCGTCTCGACGCCGACACCACCCAAAAACGTGGCTCGCATGAGAAGGTCCTTGAGGATTTCCGGGAGCGAAAGATCGACATCCTCATCGGAACTCAGATGATCGCCAAAGGCTTCGATTTTCCTCACGTCACGCTGGTCGGCGTCGTGCTCGCGGATGTGGGACTCCGACTGCCGGATTTCCGTTCGAGTGAACGAACCTTCCAACTCCTGACCCAGTTCGCCGGTCGCGCGGGGCGAGGAACGAAACCCGGCCGGGTCATCATCCAGACCTGGATGCCGGAACATCCGAGCATCCGTTTCGCAAAAGAGCATGATTTCCTCAGCTTTTACGCGCACGAAAAACAGTGCCGAGAGGAATTCCATTACCCGCCGTACCGCTCCCTCATCAATATCATCATCCGGTCCCACGATGAGAAAAAGGCGTATCTTTTCGCGCGAGAGCTGCGCGATCTGCTCCGAAAAGAACTGGGGACCCCTGCCGCGGTCAACGCCGATCTCCCGTCTGCGGTGACAGGTCTCGAAATCATCGGCCCCGCGCCGCTACCTTTCTATAAACTCCGTGGCCATTTCAGGTGGCATGTCATGCTCAAGATCCCCCCGCTTCATGCTAGCATTCCGTCAGGGGATCTCACGATCACAGCCAAGATCTATCAACTTCTAATGGACCTCAAGAAGCCCTCAGGAGTTGCTTTTCAACTCGACGTAGAACCCCTAAATATTTTGTAACCCAGTCCTACAACTCAGATTTTTTTGATGCACAACGATGAAAGGAACAATTATGACCGAGTTGAAAGGTGTGACCGTTGTTAAAAAAGCAAATGTCTATTTTGAGGGCAAGGTCACGAGCCGCACGGTAGTGTTTCCAGACGGCTCCAAGAAAACCCTTGGGATCATGCTTCCGGGGGAATATGAATTCGGCACTGTCGAAAAAGAGGTGATGGAGATCCTTTCGGGGAAACTCGCCCTCCAGCTGCCGGGATCGACCGATTGGCGTGCGATACAGGGAGGGACTTCTTTCGAAGTACCGGCGCAATCCAAGTTCCGACTTCGGGTCGCGGAGCTAACAGACTATTGCTGCTCATTCATTAAATAGCGTACGTTGAATTCAAACTTGCAGGGCAGGTTTAAACCTGCCCTGCGCATGACTGCCGCCCCCCCCTTGCCGGAGAAACGACAAGAAGAGCTAAGCAGCGCGTTTCTGTGCGGGGAAGAACGTGGTTCGTATCCAGCCCCAGTTCAGATAGATGTGCGTTGCGGCAAGACAGATCAGAGCGAGCCCGTTATACTCGTGCACCGCGAATACCAGCTCCTTATTCGGAAGCTTGATCTCTGAAAAAATAATAAGCGCCGTCCCGGCCTGAACGAGAAAAGAAAGGACCAAGGGCATATTCACGTAACGCAACATTTGGCTTTTATTCATAACAATCCTTTCGTTGAATGTTCGGCAAGGGCCCCTAGCATAAATGAATCTCTCCTGGTGAGCAAATAGAAACCCTTCCCCGCGATTTTTTATAAGCGTCCTTTTTTTCGCGGTCCACGACTTACCTCTTATCACTTATCATTTCTCTTGCTATAATCCGACTATGTCTAAGCTTAAAATTCGCATTTATCCGGATCCGGTACTCAAAAAAAAGACGGCGCCCGTGACCGACTTTGGCCCCGTGACGCAAAAGCTCTTTGATGACATGATCGAAACCATGCATGTCTCCGATGGCGTCGGGCTGGCAGCACCCCAGATCGGGATCAGCCAACAGATCTTCATCGCCTGTCCCACCATGCGGCACGGCGAAGAATACGTCATAGTGAACGCCGTCATTGAAAAAATGTCCGGGGCTGAGGTCAAGGCCGAAGGATGCTTGAGCCTGCCGGGAATCTCCGCAGAGATCAAACGCGCCACAAAGCTTCGCATGAAATTCCAGGACCGGCACGGCAAGTGTTACACAGCTGAGCTTGAAAACTTCTTTGCCCGTGTCATCCAGCATGAAATGGATCATCAGAACGGCATTCTTCTGATCGATCACTTTAAGGGCAAGGGACGCGAAAAACTAATCGCTCAATATGAATCGGCCCACACCGCGAAAAACACTTCCAAACTCTAAGACTCATCCATTTATGAAAATTGTCTTCTTCGGCTCCGATGCGTTCTCCATTAAGGCTCTAGAGGCCTGCCTGCACACCTCCGGCATGGAACTCTCACTCGTCGTGACCACACCGGCAAAAAAGAAGGGACGCGGCCTCAAACTCGAACCCAGCGAAGTATATGATTATTGCCGGACCAAAGGTCTTCCGGTCACGGAATATCCCACGCTCCGCGATCCGAAAGTCGCGCAAGAGTTGATCACGCTCCGTCCGGATCTCTTTGTGGTGGCTTCCTATGGAAAACTGATCCCGACCAACCTCCTGGATATCCCGAAATACCGTCTCAATGTCCATCCTTCGCTGCTTCCGAAATACCGCGGCTCCGCGCCCATCCACTGGCCCATCCTGAACGGAGACAAGGAGACGGGCGTCAGCATCCTCGACATCGCCGAGAAACTCGACAGCGGCGACATTTATTATCAGGAACAGATCGCTCTTGACCTGCGCGCCAACGCCGCAACGCTAACTTCAGAACTCGCGCGGTTTTCCTACGGCGTTCTCAAGAAGGTTCTTGTCCAGGTCCTGAACGGCCAGCTCCGCGGCACCCCTCAGATCGAGTCCGAAGCGACGCTCGCGCCGCAGCTTTCAAAAAAAGACGGGGAGTTATCCTTTCTTACCATGACGGCGGAAGCTATCGATCGCAAAGTCCGGGGACTCCAGCCTTGGCCCGGAGCCTACTGTTTTCTGAAAGGGGAACGCCTCGCGATTCTCGAGACGCAACTGCCCGAACTGGACACAAAAGAAAAACCGGGTACCATAGTGTCCCTTTGTAGAGAAAAGGGCCTCGTGGTTGCGACGGTAAAGGGATGTCTCGGAATTCTCCGCGTCAAGCCAGAGGGAAAGAAGGAAATGTCCGCGACGGATTTCGCAAACGGACGAAGGCTGCAGCCCGGCTTCATCTTGTAAAAGAGACCTTATGATAAAAGAAATTGTAAAATATATTCAGCAAGACATATGGCGCTTTCGCACGAAAACGCTTGGCGGACTGCGTGGTTTGCTGCTTCGAACACTACGCATACTCACCTTGTCCTTCCGTGAGTTCTCCACGGATCAGTGCTCCCTGCGCGCCTCGGCCCTGACTTTTTTTTCACTGCTCTCGATCGTCCCGGTGCTCGCCATGTCTTTCGGTCTTGCCAAAGGATTTGGGCTTGAGAAACTCCTGCGCGAAAAACTCGTCGAAAGCCTCGCGGGACAACGAGATGTCCTCGCACAAGCCATTACCTTTGCCGAGAACCTTCTTCAAAACACGAAAGGGGGACTCATTGCGGGGGTCGGACTTGTGCTTCTTTTCTGGACCGTTATCAAAGTGCTTGGCAGCATTGAAACTGCTTTCAATCACATTTGGGGGATCAAAAAAGACCGCGGCTTAGGTCGCAAATTCACCGATTATCTTGCCCTGATGATGATCGTGCCCGTGCTTTACATCGTTGCCAGCAGCGCAACGGTCTTTGTGACGAGTCAGATCAGCCTTGTTACGAACAGGTTTGGGATGATCGGCCCCTTCGTCCTGCTCGGACTAAAGATCCTCCCGTTCGCCGTATTTTCGGGGCTTTTGACTTACCTTTATATTTTTATGCCGAACGGCAAGATCCGCTTCGGATCGGCACTTCTCGGCGGACTTGTCGCCGGATCTCTTTATCAGGGATTGCAATGGGCCTACATCCATTTTCAGATCGGAGCCTCTAGCGCCGGTGCTATTTACGGCAGCTTTGCCGCCCTTCCGCTTTTCTTGGCATGGCTACAAACGAGCTGGGTCATCGTACTCTACGGTGCGGAACTCGCGTTCGCCCACCAAAACGAACAAACTTTCGAATTCGAACCGGATTGCCTTTCCGCGAGTCCCGCGACAAAAAAACTTTTGGCGCTGCGCCTGGCGCATCTTTGCGTCACCCGCTTTTCAAAGGGACTTCCGGCGCTTTCCATTGAAGAGATCGCCGCGCATCTTGAAATGCCCATCCGCCTGGCGCGTGATCTTTTGCATCGCCTTGCAGAAGCGGGTCTCCTCACGTTAATTCAAGGCCAGGACGAAAGGGATCGGCGTTATCAACCCGCTCTTGATGTGGGGGAGATGACGATACAATTCGTGATCGAAAAACTGGACGAGACCGGAACCCGAAACATTCCGGTCGCGGAGACCTCCGAGCTTGAGAAACTCCGCGCATCTCTCGCGGCTTTTGAGCGCGCTGTCACTCAGCTTCCGGACAATCGGTTACTCAAAGATCTCTAATGCCGCATCATGTTTTAAATGAGGGGTATGCGGCATAGCACTGTTACCCCTAGAATCAAACAGAGAACAGTGCTAACGCGAAATCGCGGTCTCTGGTAGAATCTCAACTCATTGGATGCTTGAACTTTTTAAATAGTCTGCCCTGCTAATAAGGAATCATGAGATGAAAGAAAATGCCAGTCTCAACGACTTCTCCACGGTCCCAGCTCTTCCGGAACACTCTTTAAAATCTTCACATCCGTGGCTCGAACTGCAGGATGTTATGATCCGCACCGTCCTGACCGTTTCACCCGACGCGACGATCGTGGAAGCCGCCGAACGGATGACCGAAAAGAACGTCTCCTGCATCCTGGTGGCGGATCCCGCGGGACAGATCATCGGGATCGTTAGTGAACGTGATATTCTCAAGAAGGTCGTGGCACAAGCGCACGCGCGCACCCCGATGGTCGCGGAGATTATGACCTCTCCGCTCATCTCTGCCAGCCCCAGTCTTTCCATTTTTGAAGCAAGCCGCATGATGGAATCCAAGAACATCAAACGCCTCCCCATTCTTCAGGACGGCCGGCTACTTGGCATTGTCACGTTGACCAATCTGACCCAGGCCCTGGCTTCCTACGGCATGTGGAGAAGCGTCGATGAGATCATGAAGCGGGATGTCGCCTGCATTCATCGCAAGGCCAAAGTTTCCGAAGCTGCTATCACGATGGCCTCACGAAATATCTCGTGCATGATCATCACAGAAAACTCCGAGGCCGTGGGGATCGTCACAGAAAGGGATTTTTTCAAAAAAGTCGTCGCGCAAGGGGAAGACCCGACCAAGACCAACGTGGAAGAGATCATGACCCCCGACATTGTCAGCGTGGCTCCGAACTGCAGCATTTACAATGCAACACGCATTATCGACGAAAAAAGGATCCGCCACCTGGCCGTAATGGACGGAAGAAAGCTTCTGGGGATCGTCACTCAGACGGACATTTTTCGTGCAGTTCGCAAAAAACTCGAGGATGAAGAGGGCCGTAACCGCCAATGGCTTGAATCCGCGACAAATGGAATTTTCACGATGGACCTCGACGGGGTCGTCACTTATGCCAACCCCGCGCTTCTTCGGCTCCTTGAGATTGATGACCCCTGGAGCATCATGAATCACCCCTTTCTGCCGGACCGTTTTTGGACGGATCCCGTGGAGCGTAATAAATTCTTCGCGGAGCTCAAAGGACGCGGCGGTGTGGAGATCAAAGAAATGGCCCTCAAGACTGCACGCGAGCGGCGGATCTACGTCACGCTTTTTTCCACTTTCACCAAGGATGCCCATGGCGATCTGGATGGATATCAAGGCATGTTCTATGACGTCACGGATAAGAGAGAACTGTTTTTATTGCGACAGGCCGAAGAAGCTCTTCGGGAACGCAATGATGTTCTTCATCATCTGAACGAAATCAAGAGTGAATTCGTCTCCATGGTCTCGCATGAGCTCAAAACGCCCCTCACCATCACCCGCGAGGGGATCCAACTCGTGCTCAGCGAAGCTTTGGGCCCTGTGAATGATCGCCAAAAGAGGATCCTCAACATGGGCGTAGGTGCCGTAAACAGGTTGGTGCGCCTTATCAAGGACCTCTTGGACGTGTCCCGTATCGAAGCCGGCAAGATGGAACTCCGGAAAGAAAAGATCGATATGAATGAACTCGCGCAGGAGGTTCTCGATTCCTTCCAGACCCTTGAGCATTCCCAGAAGATCGAATTCCAGAAAAAGATCCTTTGCGAAGACACGACCGTTATGTGCGATCGGGACCGTATTTTTCAGGTTCTGACCAATCTTATCGGCAATGCCATCAAATTCACGGAAAAAGGTCACATCGCAATCCTCCTCAGCCGCGAGAATCACGAGCTTCAGTGCTGCGTGGAAGATACCGGAGCGGGCATCGCAGCCGAGAATCTCCCGAAGGTTTTCGCTAAGTTTGAACAGTTCAGCGCGGATTATGAAGAGAAACAGAAAGGCACAGGTCTCGGTCTTTCTATCGCCAAGGCGATCGTCGAACTTCACGGGGGACGGATCTGGGTCCAGAGCGAGCTCGGTAAAGGCTCAGGTTTCTTTTTCACCCTCCCTTTCTAAAATCGTTTCCTCATTTTCTTCGGCAGAATTCCTTGACACTCAAGAGAGCGTGCTTATAATTGTCGAGAATTTGGAATGTATCCCCCCGTCATCTTCATTAACTCACAGCGGACTCACATCCAGGAGGCAGCACATGGCGTTAAAGGTCGGTATTAACGGTTTTGGACGTATCGGACGTTTGGTTTTTCAGGCGATTTGCGATCAGGGACTTCTCGGGAAAGAGATCGACGTCGTCGCGGTAGTGGATATCTCGACTGACGCCGACTATTTCGCCTATCAGATCAAGTATGACTCCGTACACGGCCGCTTCAAGCACGCTGTCACGACCGAAAAAAGTTCACCTGCACTCGAGGATGCGGACACTCTCGTCGTCAACGGCCACAAGACCAAGTGCGTCATGGCCACAAAGACCCCAGACCAGCTCCCTTGGAAAGCTCTCGGCGTGGATTATGTCATCGAATCCACCGGCCTTTTCACGGACTCCGAAAAAGCGAAATTGCATCTCGCGGCTGGCGCCAAGAAAGTCATCATCAGCGCTCCCGGTAAAGGGGAAGTGAAAACGCTTGTAATTGGCGTCAATGAACAGGAATACGACAGCGCCAAACACAATATCGTTTCCAATGCCTCATGCACAACGAACTGCCTTGCGCCGCTCGTGCATGTACTCCTTAAAGAGGGTATCGGGATCGAAACCGGCCTCATGACCACGATCCATTCCTACACGGCTACACAGAAAACCGTAGACGGTCCTTCGAAAAAGGATTGGCGTGGTGGACGTGCCGCCGCGATCAATATCATCCCTTCCTCCACCGGCGCTGCCAAAGCGGTCGGCGAAGTGTTGCCGGCCACCAAAGGCAAGCTGACCGGCATGGCGTTTCGTGTTTCAACGCCTGACGTTTCCGTGGTCGACTTGACCTTCCGCTCTTTGAAGGACACCTCGATCGAAGAAATCGACGCGCTACTTAAGAAGGCGTCTCAGTCGTATCTCAAGAACATCCTCGGCGTCACAGAGGAAGAAGTCGTTTCAACCGATTTCATCCATGACGAGCGTTCTTCGATCTATGACTCGCTGGCCACGCTTCAGAACAACTTGAAGGGTGAAAAACGCTTCTTCAAACTCGTGTCTTGGTATGACAATGAATGGGGTTATTCCAACCGCGTGGTCGACCTTATTCGTTTCATGGCCAAAAAAGACTGCGCCAAATAACTCATAGGGGACAGTGCCTTTTTGATTCAAAGGCGCTGTCCCCAACAGTTTTAAGGAAAAAAATGAAAAAGAAAACAGTGAAGGATATTGATTTCCACGGGAAACGCGTTCTCATGCGCGTTGACTTCAATGTGCCGATGAAAGACGGCGTTCTTCAGGATGACACGCGCATCAAGGCCGCTTTGCCGACCATCCGATACGTGCTTGAGCAGGGTGCCAAAAGCCTTGTCCTGATGTCTCATCTGGGGGATCCCAAGAAAGATACGCAGAAAGCCAAAGAAAAAGCAGAAAAAGCCGGGAAGCCTTTCGATGAAAAGAAATTCATCGACGGAAAATACAAAATGGCTCCCGTGGCCGTAGCACTCGCAAAACTGCTCGGCAAACCTGTCCAACTCGCCCCGGCTTGCATGGGCCCTGAAACGGATGCCATGGTCAAGGCCCTTCCTCAAGGCGGCATTCTGATGCTTGAGAACACGCGCTTCCATAAAGAAGAGACGTCAAAAGAATTGTCGGAGCGCGAGAAGATGGCCAAGGCCCTCGCTCAATACGGCGATATCTTCGTCAATGACGCCTTCGGCTCCGCGCATCGCGCCCATGCATCGACTGAAACTGTCGCGAGATACCTGCCAGCTGTCGCGGGTTTTCTTATCGAAAAAGAGCTGGATTACCTTCAAGACAAGATCGTCGATAATCCCGCGCGCCCCTTCGTGGCGATCATCGGCGGGGCCAAAGTGTCCTCAAAGATCGCGGTTCTCGAAAGCCTGCTAACCAAAGTCGACCGACTGATCGTCGGCGGCGGCATGGCCTACACTTTCTTAAAGGCGAAGGGACTTGCGGTAGGCGCCTCGCTCGTCGAAGAAGACATGATCGATACCGCTCGCCAGATCCTTCAAAAAGCCTACGAATCACACATCTATCTTTACCTTCCGATCGATCACATCGTCACGACAGAGTTTTCCGCAGACGCCGAGGCCAAACACGTCGCCCGCGGGAATATTGAAGCGAATCAGATGGGAATGGATATCGGCCCTCTCACGATCGACAAGTTTAAAGGAGCTCTCAAGGGCGCACGGACGGTTTTCTGGAATGGCCCTGTCGGGGTATTTGAATTTCCAAAATTTGCCACAGGCACGATGTCGCTGGCCAAAGCTATCGCGGAACTTCCGGATTGTATTACCGTGATTGGAGGAGGCGATTCTGTAGCGGCGGTCAATAAATCCGGTGTGGCGGACAAGATCTCTCATATGTCCACGGGCGGGGGAGCCTCTCTCGAACTCGTGGAAGGCAAAGTTTTGCCCGGAGTGGCAGCGCTTCTTGACAAGCACTGTTCTTGATATAACTCAAAGGTTAACAGTGCTTGTACTGCTAACCTTTTAATTTGATCCGTAAGCAGCACAAGTAATGTTCACGATTTAATTATAAAAGAAAAGAGCGGAACCGATGAAAAAAAGACCCTTGATCGCCGGCAATTGGAAAATGTACAAAACCGCGTCCGAAGCTGTCACGCTTGTTCAGACGCTTAAGGCGGCCGCCCATACGGTCTCGAATGTCACCATTGTGATCTGCCCGCCTTTCACGGCCCTGAGTGAAGTGTCCAAGGTTTTAAAGGATACCGAGATCCATCTCGGCGCGCAAAATATGTATTCCGCTCCTGAAGGAGCTTTCACCGGCGAAATCTCGCCGACCATGTTGAAGGACTCCGGCTGCCGCTATGTGATCCTCGGCCATTCGGAACGCCGGCAATATTTCAAAGAAGACGATATCCTAATCCACGAAAAAGTCAAAACGGCGCTCAAGTACAGCCTCATCCCGATCGTCTGTGTCGGAGAAACTCTCGCCGAAAGGGAAGCAAAAAAACATTTCGACGTGGTGAAGACCCAGTTTGATGACTCGATCGGCGGGCTTGAAAAAGAGGACATCTCAAAAGTCGTCATCGCCTACGAGCCTGTTTGGGCCATTGGAACGGGAAAAACTGCGACCCCCGATCAGGCGGAGCAGATGCATTCCTACATCCGCAGACTCCTCAACGAACGGTACGGCCAGGAGATCGGTAACCGGATCCCGCTCCTTTACGGCGGAAGCGTCAAGCCCGACAACACAAAGTCTTTGATGGAAAAGCCCAACATTGATGGAGCCTTGGTCGGGGGAGCCTCTCTAAAGGCCGAGTCCTTCGCCCAGATCATCCAGGAAGCGCAACAAACCTACGAATCGGGGAACCAGTCATGAACATTCTCGTTGTCACCATTCACATCATCGTCTGTTTCGTTCTGATCATTGTGATCCTTCTCCAGGCCGGCCGCGGACAGGGCCTCACAGGAGGAAGCTTCGGAGGGAACGTACAATCCCTTTTCGGAACAAAGGCGTCGTCCTTTCTGACGAAAGCCACCAGTGTTTGCGCGATCCTCTTTCTTTTCACATGCATCGGTCTGAACGTTCTGGAAGTCCAGAAGAGCCGCTCGCTTTTCCGCGGGCCGGGAAACCAAACCCCGCTTGATGTGGAACAGATCAAGAAAGCTCTTGAGAAGATCAAGCAGATCGATCCTGCCACGGCCGCAGCCTCGGCCAAGGCCATCAAGACGGGCAAAGCGACTACTGTCGCGACAACCACCGCTAAAGCCCAATCGGATGCGACCAAGCTTGCCGAAACCGCAAAAAAAGAAGTCGCTAAGACCGCTCTTCCTGAGGCGACTAAGCCCTAGGTTTCCCAAGAGTCTTTCCGCATGACGCGAGCACTATGAAAGTCGCTGAACCGGAAAGCGGGGAATTGCGCTATATCAAAGGCGTAGGCCCTAAGAGATGCCTTCTATTTCAGAAGATTGGCATCCATTCTGTCCGCGATCTCCTGTATCTTTTTCCGCGCCGTTATGAAGACCGTTCCCACTTTGCTCCGCTAGATGAACTCCCTTTTGAAGAACCCATTACTTGCCGCGGAGAGATCGTCGACGTCAAGTTCAAGCCGATTCGAGGCATGCCGCTTGTTGAGATCCTGATCGGCGACGCGGGGGGAACCTTGCGCGTGGTCTGGTTCAATCAACCCTATTTAAAAAATATTTTTCAATGCGGGCAGCAAGTCATTCTTTTCGGAAAAGTCGAGGCCTATAAAAAAAGCCTCCAAATGTCCAACCCCGAGTTCGAGATCGTCGACGGTCCAAGCGGGGAATCGATCCACACCGGCCGCATCACGCCGATCTACCCGCTGACCGAGGGACTTTTCCAACGTTCGCTTCGGACAACCCTCAAGGAAGCGATCGACCATCACCTTGCCGGTGCGATTATTGATTTCCTGCCACAAGAATTACGAACAAGGCTGGATCTGATGCCGCTCGATCAATCCCTTCGCGAAATGCATCTGCCAACGACTTTTGAGACGCTGGATAAGGCCCGGCGGCGCATTGTTTTTGATGAATTCTTCTCATTCGAGCTTCAACTATTCCTCAAGGTCAAAGCCATTCGCCGCGAGTATCAGTCGCCGGCATTCCGCATCAGTCCCGGACTCATCGATGAGTTCAGGAGTTCTCTGCCATTTCAATTCACCGGAAGCCAGGAAAAAGCGGTACTCGACCTGGTCAAAGATCTTGAGCGGACGGTCCCCATGAATCGTTTGCTTCAGGGAGACGTAGGGTCCGGAAAGACCGTAGTCGCTGCTTTCGCGCTCCTTGCGAGCCATCGGTCCGGACATCAATCCGCGTTCCTGATCCCCACCGAGATCCTCGCCGAGCAACACTTCCGAACCCTTGTAAAATTCCTGGAACCTCTAGGCATTCGTCCTGAACTCTTAACGAAAAGCACCGAAACGGACAAGCGAGCGCGGCTCATCTCGGAACTCAAGCAGGGGAAAGTACCGGTTATTGTTGGGACTCACGCACTTTTGCAAGAAGATGTGACCTTTAAGAACCTGGGCCTACTTGTGGTCGATGAGCAGCACAAGTTTGGCGTTCACCAGCGTAACCAGCTCTTACAGAGAAATCCAAGACCCCATCAGCTAGTCATGACCGCCACGCCGATCCCGAGGACTTTGGCCCTCACGGTTTACGCGGATTTGGATATCTCCACGATGAAGGACCTGCCGACGGGGCGCTTGCCGATCAAAACCTACTGGATCACACGCAAGAAGCAGCCGGACATCTTCACCCACATGGCCGACCGCATCCAGAAAGGGGAACAAGCATATATCGTCTTTCCGTTGATCGAAGAAACTGAAAAGACGGATCTTCTCGCGGCAAAAAAGGAATTTGAGCGTCTCCGCAAGACCGTCTTTTCGAAATACCGCCTGGGGCTTGTTCATGGAAAGATGGAGCGCTCGGAGCGTGAAACGACCATGCGCGCCTTCACCCGCGGCGAAATCGATATCCTTGTCGCGACTTCGGTGATCGAAGTCGGCGTCGACCAGCCAAACGCCACCATGATGATCATCGAGAACGCCGAACGTTTTGGCCTCGCGCAGCTCCACCAGCTTCGCGGTCGCATCGGTCGCGGCACTCTCGAATCGGAGTGTTTCCTCTTTGGGGAACCCACGACAGCAGAAGGTAAAATGCGCCTTCGCCTGCTCACAAAACTTTCGGACGGATTCCTCATCGCCGACGAGGATCTGAAGCTCCGCGGGCAGGGAGATCTCTGGGGGATACGCCAGTCCGGAGAACCCCTTTTCCGGGTTGCGCATCCGATCCTGGACGAAGCGATTCTCCTCCAGGCGCGCCAGGAAGCCCGAAAATGGATCGCTGAGGTCCCGGACGTTGACGGTCCCAAAATTCCAGTCTGGATCCAAAAATATCTCGAACAAATGCCTAAAACCGATTAGACTACCGGGCCATGCGCATCATCAGCGGTAAATTCAAATCCCGGAAGATTGATTTTCCCAAGAACAAGCTGACCCGTCCCATGACGGATCGGACGAAAGAGACCCTTTTTAATATCGTGGGCTCCTTCGTCTTTGGAAAACATGTGCTGGATCTCTATGCGGGATCGGGAAGTCTTGGATTGGAGGCCTTAAGCCGGGGCTCTATCAGCGCCACTTTCGTGGATCAGGCGCCTTGGGCTCAAAAGGTCATCGAGAAGAACTTGGCAGGGCTCGGAATCAGCCATCAAGGCACACGTCTCGCGATGGATATCCTCCCGGCCATTCGCAAACTTGAAAAGGAAAAGCGGGGATTCGCGCTGATCTTCGTCGATCCGCCTTTCATGAAAGGCCTGGTCAAAAAGACATTGATGCGGTTGGACGCGTCTGATATAGTCCTGCCGTTTGCGCAGGTCGTCGTCGGGCATATGTGGCGGGAAGAGCTGCCGAACGCCGAACTCAAGAACCTCAAATGGGTCCGCACTAAAAGGATCGGGCAAGCCTGCCTCTCCTTCTTTTTCCGATTGGAATCTACTAATGAAAAAACGAAAAGCTATATATCCGGGGAGCTTTGATCCTGTCACGTTCGGTCATCTGGATCTGATCGAACGAGCCCTGGATCTCTTCGACGAGCTGATCGTGGTGGTTGCCTCGAACCCTTCCAAGAAAACCCTTTTCTCAGCGGACGAGCGCGTGGATTTTCTAAAAAAAGCACTAAAAAACCGCCCCCAAGTTCAAGTCCAAAGCTGGGAGGGTTTGACGGTCACGCTTGCGGAAAAGGAAAAAGCCTTTACTCTTATCCGGGGAATCCGGGCGACCTCGGATTTTGATTACGAGTTCCAGATGGCGCTCACGAATCGGAAGCTCGCACCCAAGATCGACACCATGTTCCTGATGCCCTCCGAGTCCCATTTCTATCTTTCGTCGCGCCTGATCAAAGAGATCGCTCAGTTGGGGGGCAATGTAACCCGCTTTGTCCCGGCACCCGTCGCTGCTCAGATCAGGCAAAAATTCTCTACACGAAGGGATCGTTGACATGAAGTTGATCCTGTCAGATTTCGAAGAGGGAATTGCAATTCTCGTTGAGGGGACCTACGACGCCAAAACGATTGAGGTCGAATACCCCGACATGATTTACACAGAGCCCATACTTTTGAAGGGGGAGGCCGAAAAAGGACCCGGCATCCTCCGATTCCAAGGGGTATTGACCACGGCGGTTAAACGTTTTTGCGGCAAGTGTCTGAAGGAAAAAAGCGAGCAGCTTTCCTGTGATTTTGACTGGATTTTTGACCTTTCGGGCAAAGACACGGTCGAACCTTTGGAGAATGTTCGAGAACTTTTGATCCTAGAGCACCCTCTGGTGCATCTGTGCCGGGAGGATTGCAAAGGCCTTTGCCCGTACTGCGGCATTGATCGCAATGAAGGCACTTGCAATTGTAAAGGAAATGGCTATTATGCTTCCCCAGTCATCATAAAAAAAGCGAAATCCAACAAGGAGCGAAATCATGGCACATCCTAAGAGAAGACATTCTAATACGCGCACGAACCTGCGCCGGGCCCACGACTTTCTGGTCCCGAAGTCCCGTTCGCAGTGCAGCCAGTGTGCCGCGTTTATCCTGCCGCACCGCGTTTGCACCAAATGCGGCTTCTATAAAGGGAAGCTGGTCAAGGTGATCAAAGTCAAAACAAAGGCAAAGGAATAGCCCGTATGATCCGTATTGCTCTGGACGGAATGGGCGGGGATTACGCCCCCCAGGTCGTGGTCGAAGGCGCCGTATTGGCCGCTAACGATTTTGAACACCTGGAGATCGTCCTTGTAGGACAAACAGCCGCCCTCAAACGAGAATTAAATAAGCACAAGGTACTCGGCGGCAAGATCGTCATCCACGAAGCGAGCGAAGTCATCGGCATGGGGGAATCGCCCGTCGCCGCGCTTCGCAAGAAAAAGGATTCTTCGATCGGCGTCTGCATCGATCTTCTCAAGAAAAAAGAGTGTGCCGCCGCTGTTTCCGCCGGCAATACCGGCGCCATGGTCGCGGCCTCCACGCTGCTCCTCGGTCTGCTGCCCGGGATCAAGCGCCCTGGCATCGCCATCGCAACGCCCACACTTCATGGCATGTCTGTCACAATGGACGTCGGCGCGAACCTCAATCCTTCCGCTTTTGAACTTTTTCAATATGCACTCATGGCGGATGTCTTTGCCAAAAGCATCCTGAAGAAAAAACGCCCCACGGTTGGCCTTCTGAACATCGGAGAGGAAGAGTCCAAGGGAACCGAGGTCCTCAAAGACACCTATAAACTGCTCAGGGAGTCCACGCTGAATTTCATCGGGAATATCGAAGGACGTGATTTTTTCTCCGGCAAAGCCGATTGTATTATTTGCGACGGCTTCGTCGGTAATGTCGTTCTCAAGATGATCGAAAGCGTTCTCGAGACGACCGTTGCGCTGATCAGCCGGGAGCTCCGTAAGAACTGGCTCACAGCGATTGCCGCCTGGCTCTTGAAGCCGGCTCTTTCATCGATCCGCAAGGAAACGGATTATGAAGAAGCAGGCGGGGCACCGCTTCTCGGCGTCGACGGAAACATCATCATCAGCCATGGAATTTCTTCCGCACTTGCCATCCGCAACGCGATTCGCGTCGCGGGGGAACTTGTTACCACGCGCGTCAATGCGCAGATCGTGGATGCCATCACGCCGTACCTGAATCATTGTGTTCCGCCCGCTCCTCCGGTTGAACGCAAACCCAGCAATGCTTAATTAATCCAAAGCAAACCCAATAAAGGAATTATGACCGCACCCTATCGTGCTGCCATTACAGGCCTCGGAGCGTATCTTCCCGAGAGAATTTTGACCAACGCAGAGATCGAAAAGATCGTGGATACCACGGACGAGTGGATCCGTACCCGAACAGGGATCCGTGAGCGGCGTGTTGCCGCCCCGGAGCAGGCCACGAGCGATCTGGCCTTGCCGGCTGCCCAGGAAGCCATTAAGAACGCCGGGCTAACACCTCAGGACCTCGATCTGATCATCGTCGCGACCACATCGCCGGACATGATCTTCCCGTCCGCATCTTGTTATCTTCAGGCAAAACTCGGCGCGACCTGCGGCGCCTTCGATCTAGCTGCCGCATGTTCGGGTTTTGCTTACGCCCTCTCGGTCGCGGAAGGATTCATAAAATCCGGCATCTATAAGCATGTGCTCGTCGTAGGCGCGGAAACCATCACACGCTTTATCGACTGGAAAGACCGCGGCACCTGCGTTCTTTTCGGTGACGGCGCCGGAGCCGCGGTCATTTCCCGTTCAATGGACGGACATGGCATTCTCGCATCCTATCTTGGGGCTGACGGAAATCAGAGCGAGATACTCCAGATCCCCGCGGGGGGATCCCGGATCCCTCCGAGCGCTGATAGCGTGGCCAGCGGACAGCACTATATACGCATGGCGGGTCCCGAGCTTTTTAAGATCGCCGTCAAGACCATGGATCAGGCCGTCCGCAAGGTTCTCGCCCAGGAAAATCTCCAAGTAAGTGACATTAATTGCCTCATCCCGCATCAGGCGAATAACCGCATTCTTCAAGCGGTGGCGGACCGGCTCGAGATCCCTGCCGAAAAAGTTTTTATCAATGTGGACCGTTACGGCAATATGTCGAGCGCTTCCACGGTCGTTGCACTTTATGAAGCTGTCAAAACAGGCGTCGTGAAGAAAGGGGACTATGTCGTCCTCGTCGCTTTCGGCGGCGGCCTCACTTGGGGCGCTAGCCTCATCAAGTGGTGATCGAATGACCAAAGCCATTGGTTTCTTATTTCCAGGACAGGGCGCTCAATTCCTCGGCATGGGAAAAGATCTTTTTGAGCAAAGTCCCGCGGCGCGTCAGGTCTATGAAAAAGCCGACCGGATCCTAGGCTACTCGATCAGCCAGATCTGTTTCGCCGGCCCCGAAACGGAGTTGATGCGAACTCTCTATGCTCAAACCGGTATTCTCGTGACGAGCCTCGCGGCTCTTGCCGCCATCCGTGAAAGGATGCCCGGCCTTCAACCTTCACTCGTCGCGGGACTCAGCCTTGGTGAATTCACGGCGCTGACCGCATCTGAAGCTATCTCTTTTGAAGACGCGCTAAAGCTGGTCCAGGTCCGCGCTGAAGCTATGGAAAATGCCGCCAAAAATCATCCGGGCACCATGGCCTCAGTCATGGGTCTTGATCTGGAACAGTGCAAAGCCGTCGCCCAGGAAGCTCGGTGCGAAGTCGCGAATCTCAACACCCCTGATCAAACGGTACTTTCGGGAACATTTCCGGCCATCGAACAGGCCTGTAAGATCGCGGAAGCAAAGGGCGCCAAGCGCGCGCTGCCTCTCAAAGTCGGTGGCGCTTTCCACTCCTCCCTTATGGGCGAAGCCAAAGAACGCCTCGAGGCAGCACTCGCAAAAACGCCCATCCGCGAGCCTCTCTGTTCCTTCATTCCCAATGTCACAGCCGAGCCCGTTTCCCATCCCGATGAAATACGAGCCCTTCTCGCTAAGCAGCTCACCAGTTCGGTTCAATGGGTTGGGACGATGGCAACGGCCAAGGAATCCGGGATCAAGACTTATCTTGAGATCGGTCCGGGAAAGATCCTCAAAGGCCTGGCCCGAAAATGCCAACCCGAACTTGAAGTTCTTTCATTTGGCGCGATAGCCGATTTCAAAGGGCTTGAAGCGCTTAGTTTACTCGCACAATCCTAACCTTAAGGAGACCACGATGATCTTTAAAGATAAAGTAGCACTTATCACCGGCGCCGGTCGGGGAATTGGGCAGTCGATCGCCCTCGCTTTCGCAAAAGAGGGCGCAACTTTGGTTCTTTCTGACCTGAAAACCGAGTTTTTGACTGAGACAGAGACCCTCGCGAAGCAGGCCGGCTCACCGAAAGTACTCTTGACGCAAGGGAATGTCGCGAATGCAGGGGATGTCGCGCAAGTCGTCAAAATCGCCCTTGACACATATGAGCGCATAGATATACTCGTGAACGTTGCGGGAATTACGAAGGATGGATTGCTCGCAACCATGTCCGAACAGGACTGGGACGATGTTCTTTCCATCAATCTGAAGAGCGCATTCCTCTTTACCAAGGAGTGCGCAAGGCCCATGATGAAACAGCGAGCTGGAAACATCATCAATATCGCTTCAATCATCGGGATTGCCGGGAATGCCGGTCAAGCCAATTATGCAGCCTCCAAAGGCGGCATGATCGCTTTGACAAAGAGCACTGCGAAAGAGTTGGCCAAGCGCAATGTCAGGGCCAATGCGATCGCGCCGGGGTTCATCAAATCCAAGATGACCGACAAGCTTCCGCCGGATCTGGTTGAGAAAATGGTAGAACGGATCGGGTTGAGGCGTATCGGGGAACCTCAAGATGTAGCGAATGTTGCCGTATTTCTGGCATCGGACGCATCAGCGTACGTCACCGGACAGACGATCGTCGTGGACGGGGGTCTCGTAATCTGATGCATTTATCAAGCAGTAAAGCTTTCAATCCTTAAAGGAGGAAACATCAATGGGCGTTGCAGAGAAGATCACAGAAATCATCGTTGAACAGCTTGGCGTGAAACCCGAGGAAGTCGTTCCCGAAGCCTCTTTCGTGGATGATCTCGGCGCGGATTCACTCGATACGGTAGAGCTCGTTATGGCGTTCGAAGAAGAGTTCGGGGCGGAAATCCCGGATGAAGATGCCGAAAAGCTTCAGACCGTTGGTGACGCGATCAAGTACGTCGAAGAAAAGACGAGCCAGAAGTAGTCGGCTCGTCGTTTCTCTCCCAACAACCGTTTGACTCAAGGAATCCAACTCACATGCGTCGTGTAGTTATTACAGGTATTGGCATGATTACCCCTGTGGCCAATACTGCCGAAGAAACCTGGCAGGGATTTTTAAAAGGCAAGAGCGGGACGGGTCCACTGACCCAACTTGACTCGACCCCTTTTAATTCCAAGGTCGCTGCCGAGGTTAAGAACTTCGAACCCACCAAGTACATGTCCCTCAAGGAAATCAAAAAGTCGGACATCTTTGTTCAGTTTGGGGTCGCCACCGCCAAAATGGCGATGGAAGATGCCAAACTCGACATTTCGAAGGTCGACGCTCACCGCGTCGGCATTCTGGTCGGGTCGGGGATCGGCGGATTGCGAGTGATCGAGGAGCAACACAAGCAGATGATGGAAAAAGGACCGGGCCGTATTTCTCCCTTTCTGATTCCGATGCTCATCGTCAATATGGCTCCTGGAGCGATTTCGATCGCTTTGGGGTTAAAAGGACCCAGCACATGCGTCGCGACTGCCTGTGCGACGGGCTCCAACGCCATCGGCGATGCCTTCAAGATCATCCAACGTGACGAAGCGGACATTATGTTCGCAGGCGGCACGGAATCCTGCATTACCAACCTTGGATTCGGTGGTTTCGATGCGATGAAAGCCTTGAGCACACACAATGAAAATCCCGAGACGGCCTCACGACCGTTTGATAAAACGCGCAGCGGGTTTGTCATGGGGGAAGGCTGTGCCGTTTTGATCATGGAAGAGCTGGAGCATGCAAAAAAGCGCGGCGCCAGGATCTATGCCGAAATGGCCGGCTATGGCATGACCTCGGACGCCAGTCACATTACGGCGCCGGATCCGAGCGGTGAGGGAGCTGCCCGATGCATGGTGCTCGCCATGAAAGACGCAGGCCTCCGACCTGAGGATATTGATTACATCAATGCGCATGGCACTTCCACCGCGATGAATGATAAAGTCGAGACGCTTGCGATTAAAAAAGCCCTTGGCGAAGATATCGCGCGCAAAGTGAGGATCAGTTCCACAAAATCCATGACCGGGCATTTGCTAGGCGCGGCCGGTGCCGTGGAAGGTGTGGCGTGCGTCCTGGCCATCCGTGACCAGATCGTGCCTCCGACTATCAATTACAAGCATCCGGATCCGGATTGTGATCTGAATTACGTTCCGAACGAGGCCCAAGCCTGCCGTGTTCGCGTCACGCTGTCGAACTCGCTAGGTTTCGGGGGACATAATGCCTGTATCGCTTTCAAAGCGTTTCAGGAATAGTCCCTATCATTTACCTCTTCAGAGAACATCCTTTTCTGCCGTTTCTTTGAGTGCCAGCAACAACCCTAAAGGGGATCAGCTCTTTTCTAAGAGCGTGTGAGTATGCGCCTTAAAAAACTCGAGCTTTTAGGCTTCAAATCTTTCGCCGAGAAAACCGAGATCGCATTTGACCACGGGGTCACCTGCATTGTCGGTCCTAACGGTTGTGGTAAGAGCAATGTCTCAGACGCTATCCGTTGGGTTTTGGGAGAGCGCAGCGCGAAACTTTTGCGCGGCTCCACCATGGAAGACGTCATCTTCAACGGCACCGAAGTCCGCAAGCCTCTCGCCTTCGCCGAAGTCGCCCTCACGATCGATAATGCGGACCGCGGCATGCCGATCGAATACAATGAAGTCACTATTGCGCGCCGCCTCTACCGCACCGGTGAGAGCGAGTACCTGCTCAACAAAACTTCCTGCCGTCTAAAGGATATCCAGGACCTCATCCTCGATACCGGCATCGGTTCTTCCTCCTACTCCATGATCGAGCAGGGGAGGATCGACTACATTTTAAAAGCCGACCCTGAAGAACGCCGTTTCCTCATTGAAGAAGCTGCGGGGATCGCGAAATACAAGGTGAAGAAGGACGAGTCCATCCGCAAGCTTGAGCGCACCGAGGAAAATCTCAAGCGCCTCCAGGACATTGTCTTCGAGGTCCAGAAGAACATCCAATATGCGGAGCGACAGGCCAAGCGTGCAGAGCGTTACAAGCTCGAACTGGAACGCCTCAAAGCCCTTGAGATCAAACGCGCTTTCCACGAACAGCGTCAAATTGAACAGAAGAAGCTCGACCTCACGCTGAGTTTCCAGGCCAAGAAAGACGAACTCGCGGCACTTGATTCGAATCTCCAGGGTCAGCACCAGACCATCGAGGACCAAGAGACTCGCGTCCGGGGCATCGGGCAACGTTGTCACGTCAAGGAGGGTGAACGTTATCAGGCTCTCGCTCAGATCGAAACCAACGGGCAAAAGCTCCAGTTCATCCGTGATAAGCGAGTCGAACTTGCCCAACAGCGCGGCCAGCTTCTCCAGGAGCAAGATCAGCTGCGCCAATCGATAGAAGCCGCGGCCATCCAGAAAAACGAGCACGAAGAACTCCTCAAGACCCGCCACAGCGAAAGCGGACAGGTTCAGGTCCGCCTCGCGGAAGTAACGCAAAAACTCCAGCATCAAGAGTCCTTGATCCAAGAAGCCAAAAACAACCTTGAAGCCGCCAGAAAAGATTTTTTTGACGCCGCTCAGTCGACCACCCAGGCCCGCAACGAATTTCACCGCGCCAAAGTGCTCGGGGAGAATCTGGAATCCCAGAAGCGCCGCGAGGAATCGAACGCCACTCGTCTTGCGGAACAGATCTCCGTCTGGAATGAAAAACTGCGCGTATGTCTCGAATCGCTTGAAAACACGAATGCCGGCCTTCAGAACACTCTGAGCGGCCACCAGGGACTCCGGGCCACCACCCACGCTTTTGAGCATGAGCTCGCGGACCTCCGCACACGCGCCAACGAAACGCGTCTCGCCCTCCGCGAAAAGGAATCCCGTCTTCATACTCTTACTGAAATTCAGGGCGCGAGTGCGACCGCCTTCCAAGAATTCCTTAGTGAGGCAACACAGCAAGTACCGGGGCTTGTGTGTGGACTGCAGGAAATCGTTGAGGTCCGAGAAGGCTATGAGTGGGCAATTGACGTCGCCCTTGGACAATTCGCCCGTTCCTTGATCGCGGGGGACGCCACGACGGCTAGGACGCTTCTGGAGCGCCTCAACGCAAAAAAAACTCTTGCCGCGGGCATCTTCGTCAGACAGCCGACTTCTTTTCCCGAGGCTGAGATTCAGCGCTATGCGGCCTTGGGTTTTCGTCCGATCTCTGACTTCGTCGGTATCGAATCAGGCTTTGAGGGAATTCTTGCCAATGTTTTCGTGGGGGAAACCTTTCCGGTCCAGGAACTTGAATCGCTGCTCCAGACACCGGTCCCGGCGAATCTGGTTTCGCGGGATGGTCTTTTCCTGAGTTCCGACCGACGCCTCTTTTTCTGGAATGACCAGAGCCGCTCTCAGTTCTTTTTCTCTAATGATTCCGAGACATCCAAGATCCGTGTTGAGATCGATCTCCTGACGGCCCGGGTCCAGGAAAAAGAAACCAAGATCGGGTTCCTGGAAAACGAACTTGCCACGCTGCGCACCCAGAGCATTGAGGCGGACGAACAAAAGACCACCACCCTCATTGAAAAGGAATCACTCGAAAGCGAGAGAAATAACATCGAGGACCGGATCCAGGGATTTCAAAAAGAGATTGAGCTGGCAACCGCGGAAGCCCTGGAGTTGACTCAAGAAATTGAACGAAACCGCGTCACGTTCGAGCATTCGCAGAGCGCCTTGGGCCAAAAGGAACAGGACGAATCCAAGTTCACGGAGATCCAGCGGCAACGGGAAAGAGACCTCGAACAGCATGTGTTTGCCCGGGAAGAGGTCCTGAACGCGCTCCGTCAATGCGAGGCTCAATCCGAACAAGTCCATCAGGGAATTCGCCATCTCGAAGAATCCCTCCGCATGATTGGACAGCACACGCAAAAAGATCAGGAACGTCAGGCTTTTCTGGAGCAAGGGAAGGGACGCATCGCCTCCAAAGAACAGGAGTTGGACCAGGATGAAATCGTTTGTGTTCGCCTGGCCGAAGATTATCAGCAGAGGCTCCACGGCATCGATGTGGAACTCGAGCTTTTGCGCAAAGATCTCCGGGAACAGGAAGAACTCCTCACGGGGCAGCGCCACGCGCTCGATCAAATGTTGCGCACGCAGAAGCTCTTACAAGACGAAGAGCATCAGATCTCGCTTCAGCAACTGGACCTCGACTACAAACTCAGGAACGTGGGGGAACGGCTCCAGCAGCGCTACCGCCTCAACTTCTCAGATCTGAATCCTGGGGAATATATTTTCACGGATGAGGAACTCGCCACGGCCGATGAGACGATCGCGGCGCTTCAGACCAAAGTGGATTCCCTCGGCACTGTCAATTTGCTCGCCATTGAGGAATATCAGGAACTGAAAACGCGCTACGATTTCCTTCTAGCCCAGCAAAAAGACCTCGATGACGCGCGCAATTCCCTCATGGAAGCGATCCGCAAGATCAATCAGACCACCAAACAGCTTTTTGAGGATACATTCAAGCAGGTCCAGGAAACCTTTAAACAGTATTATCAGATCCTCTTCCGCGGCGGGGAAGCCAGGATCTTCCTGATCGACGAGACGCATCCCCTTGAATCCGGGATCGACATCGTCGTGCGCCCTCCGGGCAAAAAGTTGCAGAACATGTCGCTCCTTTCAGGCGGCGAGAAGGCGCTGACCGCCGTGGCACTGCTTTTTGCGCTCTTTAAAATCAAGCCATCACCTTTCTGCCTTCTCGACGAGATCGACGCCCCGCTTGACGAAGCCAACATCGACCGATTTCTTGCGGTGCTCAACACTTTTATCGATCAATCGCAATTCATCATCATCACGCATAATCGCAAAACCATCGCCATGGGGAACTCGCTTTACGGCGTTACCATGGAAGAACCGGGCATTTCCAAGATCGTTTCCGTCAAGGTCCGCTCGGGGGAGGAATCCCTTCCGGGTGAAGGCGTTCACCCTAAAGTCGCCGCAGAAGTCGCTCAGGAAGCAGCCTCCACGGAAACGACGGACACCGTCAGCGCTTGAGCATTCCGAACTACCTGACCCTTCTCCGGATCCTTCTCACCCCCATCTTTTTTATCACCCTTGTTTCCTACACTCCTGCAAAGGAGGGCTTTCGTCTCGTCGCCTTGGCGATCTTTGCACTCGCCGCCTTTACCGATGCGTTGGACGGCATCCTTGCGCGCTTTCTCAAACAGCGCACGGCCCTGGGACAAATGCTTGATCCTCTCGCTGATAAAATTCTCCTGGTCAGCGCTTACATAGGACTTCTCTTCGTTCCCACGATCCCTTACCGTCCGCCGCTTTGGATCACGATCACGATCGTCTTCAGGGATATCATCCTTCTTTTCGGATTTTTCACCCTGCACTTTGCCTCAGTGCCAAGCCTCATCCATATGGGCAAAGCTGACAGCGGCTCACCCGAGGACCAAGAAAAGCAAGCCATTCGTACGGGCAAGATCGAAATGGCGCCCAATCTTTGGGGCAAACTGACCACGGCTTCCCAAATGATTCTGCTGTGCTTCATTCTTCTGGAATGGCCTCTGGCCGTCCCGCTTGCCTATCTCACCGTGACATTCACCATCGTTTCAGGCATTATCTATCTAACCCGGGGGTTAAAATTCATTCAATGAACAACAATATCTTCATCTCCAGTTTTTTCATTATCGCGGCTTACCTGCTCGGCTCCATCCCTTTTGGACTCATCGCCGGATTCAAGATAAAGGGACTCGATATCCGGGAGCATGGAAGTAAGAACATCGGCGCCACCAACGTTTCCCGCGTGGTTGGAAAAAAATGGGGGATCACGGTTCTCTTACTGGATGCCCTGAAAGGCTATGTGGCTTGCATCCTGCCTGCTTTCTTTAGTCCGCACCCGACGCTCTCTTTCCAATTGATCCTGGGTGTCTGCGCGATTCTGGGCCACAGCTTTCCGGTCTGGCTCAGGTTCAAAGGGGGAAAGGGCGTCGCAACCTCGCTGGGGGTATTTCTGGCCGTCGCAACGCTTCCGACCTTGATCACCTTCTGCCTCTGGATACTCTGCTTCACGCTCACGCACATCATCTCGATCTCGTCTCTCGTGGCCGCCCTTGTTTTCCCCGCCATGATCGTCTGGAACTACGCCAACACGTCTGAGCTAAAATTCCTCCTCCCCATCAGTCTGTTACTCGCTCTGTTCATCTTCTATACCCACCGCGCCAACATCCAGCGCCTCCGCCAGGGAACCGAAAAAAAGCTTTTTTAAAGCCACTCTTGACAATTCATTTATTACATATATAATTTCCGTTAAGATAATATTCTATGGGTCGTCTTTCCTCAAATTCTCTTTACAGATGAGGGGCCTGCCGATAGAATTTTAAAACTGTCGTCATCCTAAAGGAGAAAACATCATGACCGAGCGTAAAAAAGCCGAAAAACCCGCCGTTCCGGAAGCAAAAAAAGAAACCGAAAAGCAGAAGGCGCTCGCGCTCACGCTGCTCCAGATCGAAAAACAGTTCGGCAAGGGTTCCATCATGAAGCTCGGGGACCAGCACCATGAAAATGTTGCCGCGCTCCCGACCGGTGCCCTCAGCCTGGACATCGCGACCGGCATCGGCGGCATTCCGCGCGGACGCATTGTGGAGATCTACGGCCCGGAGTCGAGCGGGAAAACCACGCTTACCCTTAACATTATCGCTCGGATCCAGTCCACCGGCGGGGTGGCGGCCTTCATCGACGCCGAGCACGCCCTTGACCCGCAATATGCCCAGAAGATCGGCGTCAAAGTCGATGAGCTTTTGATCTCACAGCCCGATTCCGGAGAGCAAGCGCTTCAGATCGCGGAAATGCTCGTGCGCTCTAATGCTGTCGACCTGATCGTGGTCGATTCCGTCGCCGCACTCGTCCCGCGCGCTGAGATCGAAGGGGAAATGGGACAAGCGCAGATGGGCCTTCAAGCACGCCTGATGTCGCAAGCTATGCGCAAGCTCACCGCCATTATCAGTAAATCCAAAACCTGCATTGTTTTTATCAATCAACTTCGCGAGAAGATTGGCGTGATGTTCGGGAATCCTGAAACCACCCCCGGCGGAAAAGCGCTCAAATTCTACGCATCCATGCGCCTCGATATCCGGAGAATCGCGAGCCTCAAAAAGGGGGACGCCGTCGTCGGGAACCGTGTGCGCGTCAAGGTCGTCAAAAACAAGGTTGCCGCCCCATTCCGTCAGGCTGAATTTGACATCCTGTTCGAAGAAGGCATTTCCCGCGCGGCAAACGTTGTCGAACTTGGGACTCAATATCAGGTGATCGAGAAATCCGGTACCTGGCTCGCTTTCAACGATGTAAAACTAGGGCAAGGCAAGGACGCCGCGCGCATTTTCCTGAAAGAGAACATGAAAGTTCTTCTGGAAATCGAAGCCCAGATCCTTGAAAAGATCGCCGCGGGGGAAAACGCCCTCGCTGTGACGGCTACGGAATAAGCCCGCAGGCAAAAAATTTCTTGAGGGTGGTTCCGCCAGAGAAGTGATCCGGGTCCGTCCTTATGCGTTTCTCCTTATCTCTTTTTCTCGTTGGCGGAGCAAGGATTGCCTGCATTTCAGATTCTCTGAAATAGATACGCATTGGGATTATGGATAAAGCGCAAACGGAAGAACAGATCAAACAGGCCTTCATCACCTCGCTCCGTCTACTCGCGGCCAGTCCCAAAAGCGGGCAGGAAATAAAGAAAAAGCTCGCTGGCAAGGGCTACGAGGACAGCGTCATTGACGAGACATTATCCCGGCTAAGGAGCCAGGGCATCGTGGACGATACGCTGTATGCCCAGGACCTGATTGCACGGTTGACGCAGGGCAAGGCAGCAGGCAGGCATAAGGTCGCGTTTGAATTAAAGCGGCACGGTGTCTCACCAAAGGTCCAGAAAGACTTACTGGAGTCCATCAAAGACGAGGACGAAACAGAACGCGCGCTCGAACAGGCCCGCTTCAAATGGGATAGCTGGTCCAAGTTGGAACCGCAAAAGCGTAAAAAACGCCTCTATGATTTTTTAATACGGAAAGGATACGACTTTCAGATCGTACAGGATATCCTTCAAAAACTGACGCGGGAAACAACAGAAGAAGAAATTTGATTTTTTCCCGTGTCATCCTGAGCGAAGCAAAGGATCTCAAATCGAGATTCTTCTCCCGCTGATAGCGGGATCAGAATGACGGAAAATTTATGAAAACAAACACCCACGACCTTCGCAAAGCCTATCTGGAATTCTTTAAATCCAAGGGGCACACGGCTCTCGCCAGCGATTCTCTGGTCCCTCAGAACGACCCCTCCTTGCTCTTTACCGGAGCCGGGATGAATCAGTTCAAGGAGTACTTCCTCGGGGTGAAAAAGGACCTAAAGAGGGCCACAACCTCACAGAAATGCCTCAGAACCGGCGATCTTGACGAGGTGGGGCGAACCCCCTTCCACCACTCTTTTTTTGAAATGCTGGGCAATTTCTCATTCGGGGACTACTTCAAAAAAGAAGCCATCGAATGGGCCTGGGAATTCCTGACAAAAACGCTCATGATCCCCAAGGAACGCCTGCGCATCACAGTCCATGAAAAAGACCAGGAAGCTTTTGATATCTGGCACAAGGAAATCGGGCTCCCGAAAGAATGGATCTACCTCTGCGGCGACAAATCCAATTTTTGGCCCGCGAACGCGCCGAAGGACGGCCCGAACGGTCCTTGCGGCCCCTGTTCGGAGATCTATTTTGATCAGAATCCGGCCATCCCCGGAACACCGGTCGATGATTCCGGAAAATTCGCCGAAATCTGGAACCTTGTCTTCACGTCCTTCGACAGACAGGATGGCGGCAAACTGGTACCTCTGGCCAACAAAAATATCGATACCGGCATGGGTCTTGAACGGCTCGCTTGCGTCCTGCAGGACCGGGACTCCAATTTCGAGATCGACATTTTCCTGCCGATCCACGAGGCCGTCTTTCAGGCGCTCGGGCTCGACCCGGAAATAGTCCCTAGCCGTCACATTTACATTATCTCCGACCATTTGCGCGCCGCTGTTTTTTCGATCGCGGACGGTGTCGTTCCTTCCAACGAAGGCCGCGGTTACGTGATCCGAAAACTGATCCGCCGCGCCATTTGGCAGGCCCATCAGCTGATGCCTCAACAAAAGCTGTCCCAGCCTTTTCTTTTCAAGGCCGCGCCCGCCGTCATTCAAGTCATGGGCGACGGCTACCCGGAACTCGGTGACGCAAAGGAGAACATCTGCATGGTCCTTCGTCAGGAGGAAGAGCGGTTCCTCCGGACGCTGGAAGACGGTCTCAAGATCCTCAAGACGCAACTCGCGGACTACAAAAAAGCGGGCACTCAAACCGTTCCCGCCGCGACAATCTTTGAACTTTATGACACGTTTGGATTTCCGGAAGAATTGACGCGCGGCATCGCGGAGGCCGAAGGTTTTACGATCGATCACGACGGCTTTGAAAGACTCATGGAAAGCCAGCGTGCGCGCTCAAAAGAAAGCAGCAAGATGTCCTCGGAGATCTTTGCCTCCTCAGGTCTGGATAAAATCCCGGCAGAGGTGCCCGCCACAAAATTCCTTGGCTACGAGGCTCTCGAAGCGACGGGAACGATCCTCTGGCACAAGATCGACGGGAACAAGGCCACTTTGATCCTGGATCAGACACCCTTCTACGCGGAAAGCGGCGGACAGGCCGGTGACCGGGGAATGATCCAATCAGCGGAACTTCGGGCCAAGATCGTCGACACTCAGAAACTCGATAAATATTTTTTGCATCACGCCGAGATCCTCGATGGCACCCTCCGGAACGGTATCGCGATCGAGGCCCGCGTCGAACGATCGCTCCGTGAAGACATCATGCGCAATCACACGGCCACGCATCTCCTTCATGCCGCGCTCCGGAACACCCTCGGCAGCTCCGTCCGCCAGTTGGGGTCCCTTGTCGCGCCCGACCGTCTGCGTTTCGATTTTTCATTCGGCCGAGCCGTCACGCCGGAGGAACTTCGCGCGATCGAAAAATCAGCAAATGATCAGATCCTTAGGGACATTGAAGTCTTGAAAACCACTCAAAGTCTGGAGGCGGCCAAAAAAGAAGGCGCGCTGGCGTTCTTCGGGGATAAATATGGCGACACCGTCCGCATGATCAGTATTCCGGATTTCAGCAAGGAACTCTGCGGGGGAACCCACTGCGACCGGACGGGACAGATCGGCATGCTGATCATCACCGGCGAATCCTCGGTCGCAAGCGGCGTCCGGCGAATTGAGGCCGTTACCGGCGCGGAGGCCTTAAACTATGTGCGTCACCTTCAGGATGTCATATCCGGGATCTCGAAAACATTGAAGGTCGGCGCAAGCGATATTCCGGCCAGGATCGCCAAGCTGACGGAAAATCTAAAAGCGCAAAAAAAGTTGGCGGAACAAGGGGCGGGAGCTCCGGCGGATCTTAAAACCCTGCTCGGAAGCACCACGCCATCCGGCTCTTGCCAGGCCCTGGTGACCCTGCTTGAAAATGCGGGGATCGCCGCCCTCCGCGATCTCTCCAACCGACTCCGGGAAGAGGGCCAGAAACTTGTTTATGTCATCGCGACCTCACATGAAGGAAAACTCCATGTCATCGCGGGACTCAGCGCGGATCTCCTTAAAAGCGGCTTGGACATGAAGCTCCTTTTTGGTAGGCTATCCCAGTTGCTGCAGGTAAGCGGCGGAGGCAAACCGGATCTCGTCCAGGGTGGCGGACCGGATCAGGGACAATTCACCGGCGCCAAAGCCGCAGTCGTGCAAGCAATCATCGATTTTCTCAAGGAAAAGGGCCTGTAATTCATGCAAGTGCTCAACTGGGACAAACTCACGCAGAAAAAAATACGCCGCGACTACGCGACGTTCTTTGATCCCACGATCTTCAAGAAAGTGAACCGGATCCTCGCGGAAGTACGCCAATCCGGAGATACGGCGCTGCGCCGCTACACCCGCGAATTTGACGGGATCGACCTGCCTCTCAAACGCCTCGCCGTCACGCAAGGGGACATTAACCGCGCCTTTGAAAAGATCCAGGTCCCGTTCGTTCCACTCCTCAAGCAGATCACTGAGAATGTTCGCGAGTATTACGAGAAAGAGCTGAAAAAATCCTTTGAGATCATCGGGCCGAACGGCGTGCATCTCGGAAAGCGTTATGAGCCGCTTGACCGGGTGGGGATCTATATCCCGGCCGGAACCGCGCCGCTTGTCTCCACCGTTTATATGACCGTCATCCCGGCCAAAGTCGCCGGCGTCAAGAATATTGCGATCTGCACACCCCCGCGACGCGACACTGGAGACATTGATCCGCACATTCTGGCCGTCGCGAATCTTTTGGGCGTGAATGAAATTTATCGCGTGGGCGGAGTCCAGGCCATCGGCGGCATGGCATTCGGCACAAAAACCATCCCCAAAGTTGACAAGATCGTCGGCCCCGGGAACGCCTATGTCACCGAAGCAAAGCGCCAGGTTTATGGCTTTGTCGATATTGACATGGTTGCCGGCCCCAGCGAAGTCGCCATTCTCGCGGATGCGACGGCCAATCCCGATTTTGTGACCTGTGATCTTTTAGCGCAAACGGAGCACCACGGAGGTATGGGCTATCTGATCACAAATTCAAAAAAACTGGTTGAGAGCATGCGCAAGCGTGTCGATTCCGGCATCATCATCCAGGTCAAATCCATCGCCGAGGGCTGCGAAGTCGCCAACGAGATCGCCGCAGAGCATCTTGAGATCATGACAGAAGATCCGGCCACGGTCGCGAAATCGATTCGTCACGCGGGAGCGATCTTTCTCGGACAATATTCACCGACGGTGATCGGGGACTATATCGCGGGGCCCAGCCATGTGCTTCCCACCGGCGGCACCGCGCGTTACTTTTCACCGCTCAGCGCCTCTACCTTTATCAAAAGTTCGCAGATCATCGGATACACGAAAGAAGCTCTGCAAGCCGCCAAAGAACATGTCCAGAATCTGACCGATATGGAAGGCCTCTTTCTTCACAGGATCTCCCTTGAAGCCCGCCTTGTTCAGAAGAACGACGAACCCGTTAAGGAGCCCCTCTCATGAAAGTGCGAAAGGCCATGATCAAACGCAAGACCACGGAAACCGACATCCAGATCGAACTCGCTGTGGACGGGAAGGGAGCTTCCAAAGTGGATACCGGGATCCCATTCCTGGATCACATGCTCACTCTTTTCGCGAAGCATGGACTTTTCGACCTTAAACTCAAAGCCCGCGGTGATCTGGAAGTCGACATCCACCACACGAACGAAGATATCGGCATCGCGTTGGGACAGGCGTTGGCAAAAGCTCTCGGGAACAAAAAAGGAATACGCCGTTATGGATCCTTCGCGGTGCCCATGGATGAAACTCTCATCCGCGTCACGCTGGATATTTCCGGACGTCCGTCGCTTTACGTGACCAAAAGCAAGGGCGTCCGTCTGACCCGTCAACCGCAATACACCTTTGAGGATGCCGTCGATTTTCTCCGCTCTTTTTGCCAGCACTCGGGGATCAATATGCACATCGGTATCCTCGCGGGAGAAGACACCCACCATATTATCGAGGGAATGTTCAAGGGGATCGCCAAAACCCTCGATATGGCAACGCTGATCGACCCGCGCGTCCGCGGCATCCCCTCAACAAAGGGGAAGCTGTAATGAGTTCTGAGCCTGGAGTCCTGAGTTCGGAGAAAATTCGGCCTCGCCTGACACTCCGAGCTCCGAACTCCAAACTCCTGACTGTCATAAGATGATCTCTATCATTGACTACGGGATGGGGAATCTGCGTAGTGTCTCCAAAGCCTTGGAACATCTCGGCGCCTCCTACAGGTTCTGCACCACTGGCAAAGACCTTGCCAAGGCGGATAAAGTTATCCTTCCCGGCGTCGGGGCATTCGGTGATGCGATGAAAGAGCTTAAATCCCGAGGCTTCATCGGCCCCCTCAGCGATTTGATCTCGCGGAAGGCGAGACTTTTGGGAGTCTGTCTCGGCCTTCAGCTTCTGTTTGAAAAAAGCGAAGAGAACCCCGGCGTAAAGGGCTTGGGCATCTTCAAAGGTTCTGTTAAGAAGTTCCATTCCACGAACGTCAAGATCCCTCACATGGGCTGGAACGACATCAAGATCCTAAAAAAACATCCGCTCCTTGCGGGAATCGCCAGCGGGGAGTATTTCTACTTCGTCCACTCCTATTGCGGCAAGCCTTCAGCCAAGAGCCTGACCCTCGCGACATGCCGATACGGCCGCGAAGATTTCTCCGCCGTGGTCGGACAGGACCATGTGTTTGCAACCCAATTCCATCCCGAAAAAAGCCAGGCGGCAGGTCTCCGCATCCTGAAAAACTTCACCCGGTGGTAATGTGAACCTTTATCCTGCGATCGATCTGTATCAGGGCAAAGTCGTCCGCCTCACCAAGGGCGATTATAACGCCTGCATTGTTTATTCCGACGACCCTGCGGCGATGGCGAAAACCTGGGAACAGGAAGGCGCCGGCTGGATCCACGTGGTCGACCTCGAAGGCGCCAAGACCGGAGCACTCACAAGCGTGGAATCTCTCGCGGCTATTTGCAAAGCCGTACGGGCGAAAATTCAATTCGGCGGGGGAGTGCGAAATATTCAGGATATCGAAAAGGTGCTCGCTCTTGGCGTCTCACGCGTCGTGCTCGGCACCAAAGCCCTTGATAAATTATTTCTCGAGGAAGTCCTGCTAAAATTCAAGGAGAAGATCGCCGTAGGACTCGATGTTCGCCAGGATCGTGTGAAAACTGCCGGATGGCTGCGCGATGGAGATATCACGCTCCCTGAGGCGTTGAAGCTTTTTGATCAGCTTGGCGTCTCGACCCTGATCTATACCGACATTGAAAAAGACGGCGTCCTACAAGGACCCAACTGGGAAAAGCTTTCCATGGTACTGGCGCACACTCACGCCCGGGTCATTCTTTCCGGGGGAATCAGCCAGATCTCCGATATCGAACGATGCCGTGCGATCAAGGCACCGAACTTTGAAGGCGTGATCATTGGCAAAGCGCTTTATGACAAACGGTTCCAACTATCCGACGCTGTGCGGGTTGCGGCCTAAAAGGGAGAACGAGATCTTATGGAAAAACTGACGAGTCTCTGGAACACCATCCTCACCCAACGCGAATGGTCCTGGGCCGCGATTGGCATCGTCTATCTCATCGTCTTCTTGCTCGTCCGGAGTTTCTTTCTTTATCAGCTCATCAAATCCGCTAAGGCGGTCAACTCCAAGTGGTATCACGAGATCAAGAAAACCTATGCGAAGAGATGCGCCGGGGGATGGATCCTCTTTCTTGTTTCTTTCCTTATGATGATCCTTTTCTGGCAAACCGGAAACTTCCAACAGCCCTCGTTCTATGAATTCGGGATGACTTTCCTAATCATCCTGGCCGTCCTTCTCTCGATCCTGTCGAGCGTGATGGCTTTCGGCATTTCCGCGATCCAGGTTCTCAAGCAGCTTGAGAACAATCAGATGACACTCTAGCCATGTTCGCCCGGCGCATTATCCCATGCCTTGACGTCAGTGAAGGCCGTGTCGTCAAAGGCGTCAAATTCGTCTCTTTGAAAGATGCAGGCGACCCCGTTTCCTGCGCGCAGGCCTATGACCGTCAAAATGCCGACGAACTGGTGTTTCTCGACATCACAGCGTCCCATGAGAAGCGGCGCACCATGATCGAAGTGGCTGAAAAAGTTGCCGCCACGATCTTTATCCCGTTCACCGTAGGAGGGGGCATCAACAAGATCCAGGATATCCGCGACCTCCTGAGGACCGGCTGCGATAAAGTTTCGATCAACACGAGCGCCATCAACAATCCGAAATTCATCCTGGAAGCCAGCAAACGCTTTGGCAGCCAGTGTATCGTGGTCGCGATTGACGCTAAGCATGAGGGGAAAAACCAATGGGGCGTTTACACCCACGGCGGCCGGCATCCGGCGGGTCTTGACGCTCTAGCGTGGGCGAAACGCGCGGCCAAACTCGGTGCAGGAGAGATCCTCCTCACCAGCATGGATTGTGACGGCACCAAGAACGGCTATGATCTGGAGCTCACACGACGCGTTTCCGAATCCGTCAAGATCCCCGTCATCGCCTCCGGGGGCGTGGGAACGCTCGACCACATCTATCAGGGATTTACGAAAGGGAAGGCCGACGCATGCCTCGCAGCCTCGATCTTCCATTTCGGAGAGTTCACGATCCCTCAGACAAAATCTTATCTTCGCGCCAAAGGTATTCCCGTCCGGCTTTAGAGATCCCTATGAAAAACTTTCGGGTTCTGATCGCATCGTTCGCCCTCATCATTTTCTGTTCGGGATGTGCATCATTCAAAACGCCACAACCGATCGACCTTGAACTGGACGGTCTGAGCGCAGAACACATTGCCCAGGTCCGTGACCTTTTAAAGAAGCTCGAACCTTACATCGCGAAAAAGGACCGGAAAGGGGAGTTGCCGTACCTGACGCTCGATGAATTGGAATCGCCTCTCAATTCCAGGGAAACGCGACTGCTCCACGCCTTCCGGGACCTCCGAGCGCGAGAGGTTGGCACGAGAATCCCTTACCGTGGTTTTTCAGAGGGAAAAACACCCTTGATCCGTTTAGACGGACAAAAGATCCGGGTGAATGGCCTCGAAAAAGAACTCCCACCCCAATTCCTTAGTCCCGCGGCATACGAAGCTTATCAATCCATGATGACTGCCATGAGTCGTGATATCGGAAAAAAACTCTACGTGGAATCCGCCTATCGCTCAAGCGCCCATCAGCTCTATCTGTTTATCTTCTACCTCAGCAATCACAGCTATTCAATCCGCGAGACCGCCAAGTGGGTCGCACTGCCTGGTTACAGCGAGCACGGGGACCCCAGGCGTCTGGCGATTGATTTCATTAATGCCGAGGGCATCAACGGAGAGAAGGATGTTACCACCTTCGAGGTCCTTCCGGAGTATCAATGGCTTCTTAAGAACGCCGGACAATTCGGCTTCGTCCTTTCTTATCCCAAGAACGCCGGTGTCGGAATCACCTACGAGCCGTGGCATTGGCGATACGCCATAACCTCCGAACCCTGCTGCGTCTAGTCACAGGGCTTGCCCCTTCAAGGTGTATCCACTTGACACACAACTGCATTGTGGCATACTCAGCCTACCGTCACTGCTTCTCCGTTAAAGCCATATGAAATTATGCCGTAACTCTATCCTTGTCATGAAGTTAGTTTCTATAATGGTTGACAAGGATTGCCCCAATTTCAAAAAAAATGAAATTGATAGGAATTGGGACTAGCACTCAAAGGAGAATACATCCCAATGGAAAACCTTAAATTTAATGATCAGGGCCTCCTGCCCGTAATTATCCAGGACTCCCATTCAGGGGAAGTCCTCATGCTGGCCTACATGGATAAGGTTGCCGTCGAACGCACGTTAAAGGAAAAACACACGGTTTTTTACTCCCGTTCCCGAAACAAATATTGGGTCAAGGGCGAAGAATCCGGCCACACGCAAAGCGTCATCCAAGTCCTTACGGACTGTGATAAAGATACGCTTCTCGTACGCGTCACTCAGAATAAGGGCGGCGCCTGCCATCTAGGATACCGAACCTGTTTTGTACACGAAATGAACGAAGAGGGGGATATCACGAGGGTGACACAGGAAAAAGTTTTTGATCCGGAAAAGATCTACAAAAAATGATCTCGCCCAACCTCGCAATATTCAAAAAGCTGGCCCGTAAGGGGAACATTGTCGCCGTCGCGGAGACTTTTCCCGCGGACCTGGAAACCCCAGTCTCGAGTTTCCTGAAGATCAGTCAGAAAGCGCGTAATGCCTTTCTTCTTGAGTCCGCGGAGCAGGAAGAAAAGATCGGCCGTTTTTCCTTCCTCGGAACTGAGCCTGCCGCTATTTTTCAGACCACGGGAAAGCATGTCACCGTCGCGACAAAAGGAAAACGTAAAGTCCATAAAGACACCCGACTCCTCGATGTCCTCGAGGCGGAGCTCGCCACGCGCCGATTGGCCAATCCCGAGGCATTTCCGGGATTCCGCGGCGGATTTGTCGGCTATCTTTCCTATGAGAATGTCCGGGACTTTGAAACCATCCGGCTTTCGAAAAAAACGGGGCCGGGCTTTCCGCTGGGTATTTTTTTCCGCGTCGAAGATTTTGTCGTCTTTGATCATTTCCGAAAGACACTGTCCGTCGTGATCCTTGTGGATCTCCAAAAAGCCGGATCCCCGGACGCCGCCTATAAGAGAGCGCTCGGGCAAATGGACAAATATAAAAAGCTTCTCCGCCGCCCGCTCACCTTGCCCGCCATGAAAAAAGTCGCTCGTCTGCCGGAAGTCCGGCCCAACATGTCACGCGCGGATTATGAATCCAAAGTGAAACGGATCAAGGAATACATCCGCGCGGGGGATTGTATCCAGGTCGTCCTTTCCCAACGTTTCCAGTTGGCTCATCACGGACATGATTTCCAGATCTATCGTTCGCTCCGCTCCATTAACCCGTCGCCTTATATGTTCTACTTCCGGAGCGGCTCATTCCGGCTGATCGGATCCTCACCGGAAATGCTCGTCAAAAAAACAGCCCGCACCGCGGAAGTCCGCCCCATTGCCGGAACACGGCCGCGCGGACTCACGGAACAACAGGATCAACAATATGAGAAACAACTCCGTTCCTCCGTCAAGGAAATGGCGGAGCATCTGATGCTCGTCGACCTCGGCCGAAACGACCTCGGCCGCGTCTCGGATTTCAAATCGGTCAAAGTGGATCGGTTTGCTTTCGTCGAGCGCTATTCCCATGTCATGCACCTCGTAAGCCGTGTTCAAAGCCGGCTCAAAGCAGGGAAGACTGCTGCGGATCTTTTACGCGCGACTTTCCCGGCCGGAACACTTTCGGGCGCCCCCAAGGTCCATGCCATGCAGATCATTGATGAGTTGGAGCCCGAGGCCCGGGGTCCCTACGGCGGATGCCTTGGCTATTTCGGTTTTGACGGGGATATGGACATGTGCATCACGATCCGGACCCTCATGCTCCACAAAAACAAGATTTTCCTCCAGGCCGGGGCTGGGATCGTCAAGGACTCGGATCCGGGACGTGAATACGAGGAAACGGTTAATAAATCCAAAGCGTTGCTTAAAGCCATCGAAGAAAGGTTCCTCTTTTAATATGCTCCTCGTCATCGATAACTACGATTCATTCACTTATAATTTGGTGCAATACCTCGGCGAACTCGGCGCAGATCCGCGCGTGTGGCGCAATGACGAGATCACACTCGCCAAGATCAAACGCCTCCACCCGAAGCGCATCGTCATCTCGCCGGGGCCTAAAACACCCAACGAGGCCGGGATTTCCTGCGACGTGATCCGGACTTTCAGCGGAAAGGTACCGATCCTCGGGGTCTGCCTCGGCCACCAATCGATCGGACATGTCTTCGGCGGCAAGGTCATACGCGCCGCGAATATTATGCACGGAAAAACCTCCAAGGTTTATCACGACAAGAACCCCCTTTTCAAGGGCGTTCCGGATCCGTTCATCGCCACGAGATATCACTCGCTTCTCGTTGAAAAAAAGTCCCTTCCCGAAACGCTCAAGATCATCGCCTGGACACGGGAAAAAGAGATCATGGGACTCAAGCACAAAACGCATCCAACTTGGGGAGTGCAATTCCACCCCGAGTCCATCATGACCGCCTCCGGGATGCAGATCCTGAAAAACTTTCTGGGCCTGTCCAAGTGAACAAGAAAATCGCTGAGCAGAGTCATTTTTGCCTGAATGAAATCCTGAGCCAACTCGCTCTTGGAAAATCTCTTTCGACGCCAGAAGCGCAGCAGGCCTTCACACTTCTTTTTAAAGGCTCGATGCCCTTCACTCAGGCAAAAAGCCTGCTCCTCCTACTCGCTAAAAAGGGTGAAACCTCGGACGAACTTCTCGGATGCCTTCACGCTCTTCGCTCTCTTGAAAATACGATAGGCCCTAAAATTCCGGGACTTATGGACACCTGTGGCACGGGAGGGGACGGCCGGCACACGATCAATATTTCAACGCTTGTGGCTCTGGTCATTGCGGGAGCCGGAGGGAGGATCGCGAAACATGGGAACCGAGCCATCTCTTCAAAGTCCGGAAGTTCGGATCTGATGGAATCCTTCGGTGTCAGGCTTGAGGCCCTCCCCGGAAAAATAGTCCGCTCCATCCAGCGATGGGGCATCGGTTATTTTCACGCGCCGTCCCATCATCCCGTCTTTGCCCGGATCCAGCCGCTACGCAGAGCTATAAAGCGACGCACGATCCTGAACCTGCTTGGCCCCCTGGTGAATCCCATGCGGCTCGATCATCAGCTGGTGGGCGTTTCCGAGAAACGACTGATCCCGCTTTACGCCAAGGTTCTCGCGAAACTCGGCCGAAAAAGTGCGCTCGTCTTTCACAGTGACGATGGGATGGACGAGATCTCCACCTCGGCCTCAACATCCGCCGCGTGGGTGACTCCCGGAAAAATCCGGATGATACGTATCCATCCCAAAAGCTTACGTCTCCGGAAGGCGTCTCCTCAAGACCTATCCGTCAATTCCATCAAGCAAAGCAAACTCCGTGCCGAAAATATTCTATCCGGAAAAGAACGCGGAGGCGCACGAGACACGATCGTCTTAAACGCCGCCTACGGGCTCTACCTTTGCCGGAAAGCCGCCTCTGTCGAAGAGGGCATCGTTTTCGCTGAAGAGTCGATCGACTCAGGAAAAGCCCGGAAAGCCTTAAACCAGCTAAAAGTCGAGTCACGCTGATATGATCCTAGATGACATACTCCTTCAAAAACGCAAGGATCTGGAAGAACTCAAGGCGCGAATGCCGCTCCAGCGACTTCAACGCATCATCGAAAAAACAGAGCGCCCCAAGCCTCGGTCTTTTCGAAGAGCCCTCCTCGCGTCAAACCAGCTAAACATCATCGCAGAGATCAAAAAAGCCTCTCCCTCGGAAGGTGTTCTGCGCGAGAATTTCCAGCCCCTCCGCATCGCGAGCCTTTATGAATATGCTGGTGCTTGCGCGATCTCGATCCTGACAGAATCGCATTTTTTTAAGGGTCGTCCCAGCTATCTCAAAACAGTCCGTCAGGTGACCACACTTCCGCTTTTGCGTAAGGATTTCATTATCGACCGTTTCCAGCTTTATGAAAGCGCGCTTCTCGAAGCCGACGCGTTTCTCCTCATCGCATCGATCCTAAGCGAACACGAGCTCAAAGATCTTATCACTCTCGGCCGAGAGCTCCACATGGACGCCCTTGTGGAAGTGCATTCGGACGCGGAATTAAAGAAAGCTATCGAAGCCGGCGCCACGATCATCGGGATCAACAATCGGGACCTCAAAACCCTCACGATCGATCTGGATCGCGCCAAGCAAGTGATCCCACATATCCCGAAGGGAATCGCCATCGTAGTGGAAAGCGGGCTGAGCACCCACGCAGAGCTCCTGACCTACAAAAGCCTCGGCGCTCACGCCTTTCTGATCGGCTCCACTCTTATGAAATCAGGCGACATCGCTGCCACGCTTCAGAAACTTCTCGGAAAAAAGGAAACAACGATAGCTCCGGAGCCCTCATGACACGGGTGAAGATCTGCGGGAATACGAACTACGAACAGGCCCGGCTCGCCGTGGAACTCGGCGCCGACTATTTAGGCTTTATCTTCGTACCCTCCAGCAAGAGGGTGATCACGATTGAAAGAGCGGAAGAGATCCTGGCGAAGCTCTCTGACTTCCCGAATATCGTCGGCGTCTTCTGCAATCAGCCGAAAAAAGAAGTTGAGCAGATCGCTACCCGACTCGGTCTTAAATTCCTCCAATTTCATGGCGAGGAAACGGCTCTTTACTGTGACGCATTCATGCAGAAGGGTTTTGAAGTCATCAAAACTTTTCACGTCAAAGACGCCATGAGCCTTAAGCGGATCGACGAATACAACGTCTCCGCTTTTCTTTTTGACACCTATACCCATTCTGAGAAAGGTGGCTCGGGAATCGCCTTCGACTGGAGACTCATCGAGGATAAGCCCTACGTCCATGACAAGTTGTTTCTGGCGGGGGGGCTTAATCCGGAGAATGTCGCGAAAGCGATTGAAAAGATCCAACCTTTCGCCGTCGATGTCGCCAGCGGCGTCGAGTCCGCGCCCGGGATCAAAGACCCCAAGCGGCTGCAGGCCTTTTTTAAAATGGCCCAGGGAGTGAAACGAGACTATGAGCGAAAAACTTGAGTTCATCAAGAAGCTAAAAAGCCGCCTTCCCCAGATCGAAAAAGAATCCCTCTATCTCAAACTTCTGGAATCCACCCACGAGAATTTGCTGCTCGAAGAAGCCTGCCAGAATCTTGAAGAGGGAATCGTCATTACGGACACGCGCGGCAATCTGTTTTTCATAAACCGGAAGGCTTCGAACTGGCTCGGGGACATCCGAACTGCGGTAAAGCAGCCCCTGTGGAATCAAGTCCAGGACCCCTCGTTCGCGTCATTCTTCAAAGAAAATCTTCCGAACGCAGGTATCCGTTCGGTGCACGATCTCAAGATCTTTTCACCTCGGGAGATGCAGCTGCGCGTCACGATTCTCCCATGCGACAAGAATGAAAAAAAACATCTCCTGGTCCTTCTCGGGGATATCACCTCCCGCACGGAGCAGGAATTCGAAGCCGCCATGCTTTCGCGCATGGAAAGCCTTGTCCGACTCGCTGGAGGCATCGCGCACGAGATCGGAAACCCTCTGAACGCGATCACGATCCATCTGGAACTGCTCAAGAAACGCCTCGCCGGCCTTCCCGACGCCAAGCGCCGCGAACTTGCTGATTCTTTAAGCGACATTCAGGATGAGACCCGCCGGCTCGACCGGATCATCCGTAATTTCCTCAAAGCCACGCGAAAGCCCCCGCTCCGCTTCCAACTGGACGACTTGAACACAGTGGTCGCAGACGCGCTTGCTTTTCTAAAACCCCAGCTCGACGCGGCCAAGATCCAGATCAAGTTCCAGCAAGATGAGAACCTTCCTGTTTTTTTACTCGACCGCGAACGGCTTTACTACGCCTTCATGAACCTGATCAAGAACGCACTCGAAGCCATGCCCGTGGGCGGCGCACTCAAAGTCGCGCTGACGCACAAACAACACTGTGCTTTCGTTACGGTCTCTGACACGGGCTGCGGCATTGAGGAGAGCGATCTCGCCAGGATCTTTGACATTTATTACACCACGAAGCAAGAAGGAGCGGGACTCGGGCTCATGATGGTCTATGACGCCATCGCCGAACACGGCGGCAAGATCGAGGTCGTGAGCAAACGGAATAAAGGAACCACTTTCAAGATCCTTCTGCCGATCCGGGAACCCCAACTCCAATTGCAGCACGCCCAAGGAGATGACCGCCATGTTTGAAAGCATCCTTCTCGCTGAAGACGACGCGAATTCGCGCAAGGGTCTGACCCAGTTCCTCCAGGGCCTTGACTATGACGTCATGACCGCCGCCAATGGCAAAGAAGCGCTCGAACTCTTCAAACGGGAGAAACCGGATCTCGTGATCTCCGATATCCGCATGCCGGAGATGGACGGTATTACGCTCCTGGAATCCATCAAGGCCGATGCGCCCTCGGCGAAGGTGATCCTCTTAACTGCCTACGGCTCCGTGGAAGACGCTGTGCGCGCCATGAAAAAGGGCGCCTTCTACTATTTAACCAAGCCCGTGAATCTTGAGGAGCTTGAGCTCCTCGTCAAAAAAGCATTCGGCAGTCATCACCTCGAAGAAGAGAACAAGGAACTCAAGCAGGAACTTTTCCGTGAGCGTTTTGACCGCGGCCAGCTGATCGCGCAATCCTCGAAGATGAAGGAACTTCTCATCACCGTCGACAAGATCGCGGCGTCAAACGCCTCCGTCCTGATCGAAGGGGAGAGCGGCACCGGCAAGGAACTCATCGCACGACGGATCCATGAGCTCAGCCCGAGGAGACAGCATCCCTTTATCGCCGTCCACTGTGCCGCACTGACCGAAACGCTACTTTCAAGCGAGCTCTTCGGACACGAAAAAGGTTCTTTTACAGGCGCCACGGACCGCAAACGGGGACGCTTTGAGCGCGCGCATCAGGGCAGTCTTTTCCTCGACGAGATCGGCGAGATCTCGAAAGACACTCAGGTGAAACTTCTCCGTGTCCTGCAGGAAGGGGAGTTTGAGCGCGTGGGCGGAACAAAGACGATCAAAGTCGATGTCCGCCTGATCGCCGCGACGAATAAAACACTCCTCGACGAAGTTCAGCAACAAAAATTCCGCGAAGACCTTTACTACCGCATCAATGTCATTTATCTGAAAGTCCCGCCGCTTCGCGAACGCAAAGAAGACATTGCGCCGCTCGTCGACATCTTTATCCGTCAATATGCGACGCTTAACGCAAAAAAGATCCGCGGGATTTCCAAAGATGCTTTGGACGCTCTCGTTACTTACGATTGGCCGGGGAATATCCGTGAGCTCAAGAATATCGTGGAACGCATGATCGTCCTGAGTTCTGGAGAAATGCTGACACTGGACCAGATTCCCGACGATCTTAGGGCCGGAAAATCCAACGGGCTGATCGGCCAGGCAGGGATGGAATGCGTCACACGGATCTCGGACGCTGAAAAGGAAATGATCCGCAAGGCGCTCGTGGATAATAAAGGAAATAAATCGGTCGCCGCGGGAAAACTTGGAATTTCCCGAAGGACTCTCTACCGGAAATTGGAAGAATATAAGCTGACTTGAGGGGTCCGGAATGTACGACGCGAATATTTTCCTTCTGCTCAAGAAAGTGTTTGAAATTGAAGTGAATTGATATATAATATTTTTATGTATAATATATCAATGTAGATCTTCATCAATCTTCTAGTATCTTTTCTCTCCGCTCAGGACATCAAAAAAAACAGCTGACCGCTTGCTTTTTATGAGAGATATGTTATACATTTGATAAGTTTTTTCTAATCAGTAAAATCAGCTCGAAGGACATCCTTTCGATGAAAAATCAGCTCTTAAAAATTTGCTCGATATTTGTGGTCATTACTTTTGCCGCAACGAGCGTTGACCCGGTTGCTTTCGCGAATCCGTCCATGCCCGTCGAAGTGCCTCCATTCCCGACCAAAGTTCTCGAGATACCGGCAGAATTGGGGCAGGTGACAGAGCGGATCGCAGGCGATCCCTCGGCTCCCGCCTTCATCCATATTCAGTCCGCGCACGGAAATTATCAGGCGGAAAAGAACATTGAAAAGCTGCTCGGCTACATAGAACAGAACTCCTCGGTCAAACTCATGCTCCTCGAAGGCGCGGCGGACAAGCTTCAGCCTGAACTTTTCCGCATGTTCCCCAAACACCCGGATTTCAATCGCAAAGTTACCGACAAGCTCATGCAGGAGGGCTACCTCACAGGCCCCGAAAATTATGTTATTAACCGGTACGGAGTGCAGAGTACGGAGTACGGCGAAAAACCCGTCGACGCGGGCTCCGCACGTACCCCGTACTCCGTACAGGCGTTCGGCATTGAAGACCTGGACGCTTACAAGAAAGACCGTGAAGCATTTATCCAAGTCGTGAAAAATGAAAAAACCGCGGAGAAGTTCCTGGGCTCCCTGCGGTCCACGATCGATAAACGCTTTTCCTCGAAACTCAACAAGGATCTCCTGAACCTCGTCCGCCAGGAAGAGGCGTTTGGTTCCGGAACCGTTTCCTTCGAAGGCTGGCTCAAGGTCTTAGCTGAAGCCAGCAAAAAGAACCTCACGCTTGACCTCTCCGATGCCTATCATCAGGACCAATATCCTTTCCTCCTCCGCTATTTCCGTCTGCAGGCCATCGGCTCGAAGGTAGACCGGGACAAAGCACTCAAGGAGAAGGAATTATTTTTGAAGGAACTGAGCGCCCAAAATGTCTCGAAGGATGTCGTTGAGCTTTTTCAGCAGAGTAAGGCGGAAGGCGTACGGCGTACGGCAAACGAAAATGCCGAGACCCGCGACGCCGTACACCGTACTCCGTACGCCCTACGAGCGGAAGGTTACTCACCGCTGAGGCTCGCCTTCGACCGCGCCTTCTCGAAACTTCCTCGCGATTTCTCCATGAAGCCCTGGCCCGCCTGGACACTCTACGCTCAATACGTCATCCTGATGCAGGAGCTCGAAGCCAAGGGTCTCCAGGACGAATCGGTCCGCCTGGAAGATAAGATCCAAACAGCTTTGGCCCAAACTCCGGAGGAGAAAGAATACCTCGCCAAAGCCCGCGAACTTTACTTGTTGCGCCGGCTGTTTTCATTGGAGCTCACTCGGGCAGAGTATGAAGAGCTTGCACACGGTATGGAGTACGGACTACGGGGTACGGCACAAAAGCCGTCGACGGACACTCTCATCTCCGTACGCCGTACACCGTACGCCGTACAAGAGCTTTACAACTCAGCACTCGATTTCTACAAAACCGCTGTCGTTCGCGAAAACCACATGTTCCAAAACGCCCTCAGGAAAATGGGGGAGACGAAAAATCAGCGTGCCGTGATCGTGACCGGCGGCTTTCACGCCGACGGCCTCAAGAAACTTGCCGCATCCAAGGGCTGCTCCTACATCCAGATCTCTCCGCGCATTACCGAGGTCTCCAAGCGTGATCATGAGATATATTTGAGATCGGTCCTCGGGACTCGTTCCTCGGGACTCGACGAGACGAGTAACCAGAACGAGAGACGAGAGACGAGGGACGAGCCCCGCGAGGCTTTAGCCTCGAACATGAGCCGGCTTCTCAATACCTCTCCTGCCTGGACACTGACTTATGTCGGAGGCCTTGGCCTTGTCAAATCCGAATGGACAGGGATAGGCAAGGAAATCCTCGGAAGCATCTCTTCCCAGAGGGTGGCGGATCAGAGCGCCCTAATGCTTGAATATAAAATGACCGATTTCCAGCGGACTGCAACGACCGACCAGACCCTCAATACTTCTATCGCAACACTCTCCGGACGATCGATCCCTAACAGGCTGCTGAAAAACGGTTTATTTTCACGAGAACGGTCCTGATTTTGAATCGTTGCGTTAAGTCGTTTTAAAAACGAGCGCTTAAAACCTCGAAAAA